>JAIRNF010000009.1 GCA_031258195.1 Prevotellaceae bacterium | reverse complement strand
ATGAGTATATAACTCACCATAATGTATACATGGAAAACCTTCTGACTGAATGTCATTCTTCACAAACCTTTTTCCTCTTACAAATTCGCCTACCTCTCCTAAAGGTTTTCGCTCAACTTCATCTTCATTGAATGATAAAAGATTATTCAGATAGTATTTATATTGGCGCGTACGCGCCTCCAGCTCCGCCTCCAGCTCCGCCTCCAGCTCCGCCTCCAGCTGAGTGAATTTGTCGAGGATATTAACTATTTCATCTTGTATGGCAATTGGATGAATAGGTATTAGAAATTTGGAATATTGAGAAATCCATTGTCGAGCATGATCTTGAGGTATATAAAAAATGCATTTCATAGCATAATATACGAATCTAAAATTTATTTTTGGATTTTCCTTGGGATATAAAATTTTCATTGCTGAGGATTTTACCTTAAAATTAAAATCTACCCAATGAAAAGAAGTGGTAAAATCATCAAAAATTATCACGGGGCTCTCTTTACTTGCCAAATAAATACCTTCTTGTTCATTAGTATATCCTAAAATAAAACTTTGCCCAGCTGTAAGTACGGGTGTTTCATAAGATTCATTATAATCTGTCGACTTAACTATAAATTTAGTTGGCTGTTTATAGTCTATAACTTCTCCTAATTCTAAAAAAGATATCCTTTTAGCATATAGTTCTTTAATCAACTTTTCTGTTTTATTCATTGATTGCCTCCTTCTAAATCCGCTACTATTCCATCTATCGCTTTGCGTAATTCATTTTGCCGTTTAACTATTCCGGCTATTTCTTCATTGAGCTTTTTAATATCAATTTCTTCACGGGTGTCTTCCGGTGTAACATAGCTGCTTACAGATATATTATAATTATTAAGAGCTACATCCGAATTTTTCACTAATCGTGCAAAAAAATCATCATCGGTACGCTTAAAATGCGCATCTAATATTTTAGCACGATTTTTATCGCCCAGCTTATTTTTATTGCCTCCTCGCACAAACTCCGCAGACGCATCAATAAATAAAATGGAGTTATCAGCCTTGCTTTTCTTAAGTACAATTATACAGGTAGCAATCGTTGTTCCGAAGAATAAATCGGGCGGCAGTTGTATGACTGTATCAATATAGTTGTTATCAATCAAATATTTACGTATTTTTTGCTCTGCGCCGCCACGATATAATACTCCGGGAAACTCAACAATGGCAGCAGTACCTGCAGTTGATAGCCAGTTAAGCATGTGCATGGTAAAGGCAAGGTCGGCTTTGGACTTTGGTGCTAATATGCCCGCAGGCGAAAAGCGCGGATCGTTAATCAGAATGGGATTACTATCCCCTTCCCATTTTATGGAATAAGGCGGATTGGATACAATAGCATCGAAAGGTTCGTCATCCCAATGCTTCGGATCAATAAGAGTATCGCCGTGCGCAATATCAAATTTTTCGTAGTTAATGTTATGTAGAAACATATTGATACGGCATAGGTTGTAGGTAGTGATATTGACTTCCTGCCCGAAAAAGCCCTGACGTACATTTTCTTTTCCCAATGCTTTTGCAAATTTCAGCAAAAGAGAACCGGAACCGCATGCGGGGTCGTATACTTTATTAACCTGCGTTTTGCCATTAATAGCTATTTCAGCCAAAAGTTCGGATACCTCTTGCGGAGTGAAAAATTCGCCTCCCGATTTTCCGGCAGTGCTGGCATACATAGTCATCAGGAATTCATAAGCATCGCCAAAAGCATCAATCGAGTTATTTTGGTAATCGCCTAACTTAAGATCGCCTATGGCATCGATAATTTTCACCAGCTTTTCGTTACGCCTGATAACTGTTGCCCCCAGCTTATTGCTATTTACATCTATATCATCAAATAACCCTTTCAGGTCGTCTTCGCTGTTAGTGCCTTTTGCCGAATTCTCAATGTTCTTGAATATCGTGCTGAGCGTTTCGTTGAGGTTAGCATCATTTTTTGCTTTGGCTCTTACATTTTTAAATAATTCTGACGGGAGAATATAAAATCCTTTTTCTTTTACTGTATCTTCTCTTCCGAATTCTGCTTCATTGTCAGAAAGCAAACAATAATCAAATCCTTCGTTACCTGCGCGCCGTTCTTCCTGATTGATAAATGATGTCAGATTTTCTGAAATAAAACGGTAAAATAATATTCCTAATACATAGGATTTAAAATCCCATCCGTCAACGCTTCCTCTTAAATCATTTGCAATTTGCCATATGGCACGATGTAACTCGTCCCGCTCTTGTTCTTTTGTCATTTTCTATATTTCTTGAACTAATAAATACTTCTTATTAAAAGATAGTCTATATAAATATTACATTTTTTTCTCTACATAGCTGTTAATCCTCTCTTTACAGATCCTTTCTGTTATGTCCCTTAATAATTCCACTTTGGGTATTAATTTATCAATATCCTCTTTCATAACCATAAAATACGGATTATACCGTGCATCCACATAAGCCGCTTTCAGGAGAGTAAACAGCCGTTTTTCTTCCGGCGTATCCTGTGGAAAAACCGTTTTCAACTCTTCCGAATAACGCTTAGTTGAGCCTGATAGCTTAGAAAGATTATGCTGCTTGTTATTTCGTAGCGTAAAACTTAACCGGATAGCATAGTAGTAATTTTCACAGGCTTGATGAAGTAAGAAAGAAGACTTTTTATACATATCTTCTTTAGTTGCCATTTTTGCTAAAGATAAAAATTCATTTGCACTTTGAAACTTCTCATCAAAATACTCCTGCGCCTGCTCCTTTATCTCATCAAAGTTAAGCTTCCTTCTTCTGGCAAGCTTATATTTACCGCTGTTGTAGAGTATGATGCCCTCTTCTTTTATCTGCGTAAAAAGTATCTTCCTTCTTCGATAAACTTATTGAAGTTCTTAATATCGTCGTTGATAAACTGAACAGGCGTATCCCTATCAAAGTCTTTACCCGCAAAGAAAATATCCTCAACATTATCCAAAACGGTTTCAGCCTTTTTGCTATTGATTCCGCTTGTTATCACCAGTATATCATAATCAGATATCTTAACCGTAGGTATACCGCCGTCTTCAACCCTTATTCCTCTACGGACATAGTTATCCCTTGCATAGCTTCCATACAGAATAATATACTCCGCTTGGGGTAAGCGTTTCAGGACTTCTTTCGTAATATAATTAAGTTCTTCCTGCTTGTCTTTGGGCAGATAGGCGATTGAATTTTTCATTAAGTTTTATGTATACTATTTATTTAGCAAAAATACAAAAAAGCCGGAGGGTTTTTAACGTTTTCGGGTTTAATTATATCTTTATGCAACGTTCCTGTTATTATTTGTTTTGTGCGCAGCTGACAAAATGAATAAGCCGATATCACTACAGGTAATCAATGATTTATTTTTAGTATTTATCTAACCTGATTTTTCTTAAATCGGGCTAAAAGGAACCATTTGTTTATATATCAAGAAGGAAAGAAAATATTAATAATATAAATAACTTATATTCTGATTTTGTTTCTCGTGCCGATTATGGAGATTTAGGCACACTGTAATATTCTTTTAAAAGTAAAGGACTAATAATTGTAGAAGGCCCGCCCGTAGAGGGAATATCAGCTGTCGAAACGGCATTAAAATTTAAAGTTTTTCCACTACAAGCTAGCCGCTTTGTTAGTTCTGCTATGTGTAGTTTATTAAACGGAGCATACCGCAGATAATTACACAAATTATACATGTTCTCCGTTGAAGGACATGAGAAGAAAGCATCTAAATATTGACCGTATTTATCCATTAGAATGTTGTGATATAGTATTATACGTCATCTAGCCTTCTGAATAGATGCGAAAGTAAACTTAAGGCATCCAAACAGTCTTTTTCGGAAAATAATCCGCTATCTCTTAATTCGGCTATTTCTTCATGAGCGACAGGATTTCTTGCTCCGGTCATTATTCCCATTGATAAAAGTTTTTGACCTTCTTCAATATTCTCTATTGTGGATGTATTAAAATCATTCCCATCCGTCTTTTTGTATTTTTTAGCAACTTTTAGAACTTTACTTGTTTCTTTACCATACACTTTACCCATTAAGGATACATCTGTTTCGGTAGCGGCTGATTTTTTTTGAACTTCTGTGATATATCTTTTTATGGTTTCTTCAAATGCTCTGTAATAATCTCGTTTATTATAGTCCGTTTTTGAAGCACTTTGTACATTTGCATGTAAATGTCTCCAATGATAATACGGATATTCGGGAATCAGAGAATGTAAGTTTTGAACTATAGAGGTTTGTGCTTCTGCCGGTAACTCGGAGTCATACATTACTGCTGAGACGATGGGCTCTATCGATGATTGGACTTCTTGCGGTAATTTTCCGTACCACATGGCAATATCTACTTTGGTTTTTTCCTTTATATCTTCTCTCTTTTTTTCGTTTCTTTGTCTTCTCCAATCACGCTCCAATTCGGACATTGTTTTCTTTAGAAATGCACGTAAAATTTCCGTTTCCGGTAAGTCCCAATTGAGAGATTGCCTATCTGTTGATATCACATCTCTTTCCCAATCATCAACAAAATCAATATTTAACCAACCTGTAAAATAAGAAAACCCGTGACTTGATTCCGATACACCGAAAAATTCGGGAGCATTTACCAATCGTCCGTTTGCAAAAAGTGTAATTCCTCGTAATCCTGGTTTTAATGGTTTTTCCGTAGATAAAATTTCTCCAGAAATATTTCCTTTTTCATTATAATCACTAACAACTGTTCCGGCAAAAACAGGAAATATCCATTTGAACTGGGGTGTGATATTTTTATATTTTAATTTATCGTCAATTCTTAAAGCTTCGTCCCCATTTAAAGAGAGTGTTACATTAAAAGTGTTATCAAACAAATTGAATAACTTTGATAAACTAATGGCCAGTGCTTCTTTGTCAAACTCGGATTTTCTTTTCAAATTTCTCAAAACAATGGTTGTTCCGTGTTCTTTTTCATCACAATCCGTAATTTTAAATTGCGGCTCGTAATCCGGCTTGTCTGTTCCGAGAAGTTCATTCCAATCAAGTGTGAATGCGATTTGTTTTCCGTCTTTTTTCGTAATAATATCTATAGTATCTCCGATTCCAAAGAAAGCAAGTTTTCCCAATCCTTTTTTGCCTGTAACCTTGCGTTTACCATTAGGACTTAAAGATCTTTTATCTTCACTTCTTCGTTTTCGACCGATCCGGAGAAACTTACTATTGATATCACTAAAATCCATACCAATCCCATCATCGGTAATACAAATGGATTTCCCGCTTTTGTTGTCAAGCAAATTTATTAAAACGTTTTCCGCCTCTGCGTCATAAGCATTGGCAATAAGTTCGGCAACCGCATTAGGTACGTTGGAATACATTTTAACTCCGAGATGTTCGATCGTGTGGGGATCGAAGCTCATACGCAATTTGCCATCGTCCATAATATCTTATTTTGAATTTATAATCAACTTTCCCAACCTGCGAGCATATTCTGGCGGAACAGCATTTCCGATAAGTTTCGCTGTTGCTGCAACACTTTTTGTTTTAAAAATATAGTTTTTAGGAAACGTTTGAAGAGTAGCCCCTTCTCTCAATGAAATAGCTCTATTTTCGTCAGGATGAGCAAAACGACCGTTTGAAATGCTAAAAAATTTTGTGGTAATGGTCGATGCAGGCTTTTTCCAACTCATTCTACCGAATACATCTACAAAACTTTCATCATTACCGATATAACACGGTAACTGTAGCTCCGGATCATCTTTCCAAGACAATCGAGTACCTCCATCGTGTGGTGTTTTTGATAATCGTTTCAAGTTTATTTCACTTAATCCTGCTGTTGTATGCAAAAAATCCGTAGGATCTATATGTCCTGCTTCAATTTTGGGAAAACCGTTGTTTATTCCGATCACATTTTGTAAAACAAGATAATCTTCTTTTTTATCTGGAGAGGGTAAATTAATATCCTCTTTTACTCTTGATGCAATCAAAGAGAATCGTCTACGGCTTTGAGGTACACCGTAGTGATTCATATTAATAATTTTATATTTGACTGTGTATTTTTTCTTTTTTAAAAACTCCAAGAAATCAGGTAACACGCTATCTGCTCTTGACTCTAATCCTGGAACATTTTCCACTAAAACATATCCTGGATTGTAATAATTAATGAATCGGCGAAAATCCCATAACAAATTCTTCGATTTTTCAGATTTGCTACGGCATGTATTTATGATGCTGTAATATTGACAAGGACTACATCCTACCAAGATTAATGAATCGTCATTTTTTTGTATATCAAAGTTCTTTATAAAATAATTGCTTGTAAGTTTCGTAATGTCAGCGAGAACAAAAGTTGAGCCTTGATTATTATATTCGTAAGTTTCTTTACAGTCCGAATCAAAATCAACTCCTGCAACAACATTAATGCCTGCTTGGCGAAGTCCGCAAGTCATGCCACCTCCGCCACAGAAGAAATCAATTGCTTTATAACTAACATTTTTCATTCTTTTGCTTCTTTATTTTTTCGTAGAAACCAATAAATCTTTTACATCAACATCTAACAATTCTGCAATTTTTCGCATCGTTGCTTGAGTAGGCTGACTTTTATTTGTACACCATCTTGATACGGTCGCCTCGTTCTTTCCCATAACTTCCGCAAGCCATTTTCCCGTACGATTCTGTTCTGCTAATACAGCCTTAAGTCTATTTATTTGTTCCATTGTATATGTAAATTGACATATTTTGCAAATATATTGATTTTTTCTAATATTTGCAATAACAATTGAAGTAATATTCCGTTACCCCTTTCGAGTATCATTCAAATACCCTATACAAGAATAGGGAATTCTTTATAGAACCGAAGCAGAGATATGACTTCTGCCAGTAGTTTTGCACGGACAAATTTCTTCATATCCTCATCTATATCGTTAAAAAATCTCTGTGTAGCAATGTATTATCTCTGTAACCACCGTAACAGTTACGGTGGTTACAGGAAGAAATGTTGTTTTATTGACAATACAAAAATACCGCAAAGTAAAATCAATATTTTGTTTTGTTTCCGAAATGCACTATATTTGCAGCATAATAGAAACAAAATGAAGAAATGACCTTTCTGGAATTTAAGGATAAAATGTTCGATTTGGCATGCTTTAATATCTATCAGGTATATGCATGGCAGTCCGATTTTGACCGGAATAACCTTACCCGCTGGGTTCAGAAAGGGTATCTTATTCGGCTACGACAGGGATATTTTGCTTTTCCAGAATATAAAAGCAAGCCCGAATATTCTTTCTATTTTGCGAATCGGATTTACCGCCCGTCCTATATTAGCCTACATACGGCTTTGTCGTTCTATGGAATGATACCGGAGGCAGTGGTACAGATTACTAGTGTAACATCACTAAAAACAGCCTCTTTTAATAACGATTTTGGCGAATACTCTTATAAGAATGTCAAAGAAAGCTTAATGTTCGGATACGAGCTGAAGCCAATGGCAGATAACCGCACCATACAGTTTGCCACACCCGAAAAAGCGTTGCTTGATTTGCTGTATCTTTATCCGTTCTACGATAGTGAACAAGAATTGGAAGAACTACGGTTGGATGAAGATTACCTACACGATGATTTAAATAAGGATTTATTAATGGACTACTGTGCCAAGTTTCAAAACAAGGCACTTGATCATCGGGTAAAACTACTTTTAAAAACTTACGATTTATGATACAGATTGAACAAATAAAGAATTATTTTCCGGTTCAATTCCGTGAAAATTCGGGTTTCGATAAACATATGCTGAAAGAGTATTTGCAGTTGATGATTCTGGATTACCTTTCTTCAACTCCAAACATCCAAAAGATGGTTTTTATCGGCGAAACAAACTTACGTTTGGTAAAAGGGATAGACCGGTTCTCCGAAGATTTAGATTTCGACTGTAAAGACCTGTCGAAAGACGAATTTATCGAAATGACAAACGGAGTAATCCAATTTTTAGAACGTTCAGGGTTGAGAGTAGAAGCGAAGGATAAAGAAAACCCGAAACTAACGGCTTTCCAACGTAATATCCATTTTCCGGAATTGCTATTCGATTTGGGGCTGAGCGGGCATAAGGAAGAACGTTTCTTGATAAAGGTCGAAAGCCAAGACCAAGGAATTGTTTATCCTCCGGTTATTACAAACATCAAAGGCTGCGGATTCTTTTTCCCGTTCCCCGTTCCTTCCGATGGCGTATTATGCAGCATGAAAATTGCCGCTATGTTAGCCCGCGCAAAAGGACGTGATTTTTACGACCTGATGTTTTTATTGGCGCAGTCCAAACCCGATTACGATTTTCTTTCAAAGCGTTGTGGAGTACATAACTTACAAGAGTTCAAACAAGCAACCGCCGAACTACTGAAAACAATCGATTTGAAGAAGAAGCAAAAAGACTTTGAACACTTACTTTTTAACAAAGCAAATGGCGAGAAGATTTTAAGGTTTGGAGAATTTGTAGATTCACTTACAGAATAACTCGGTTCCGAAATGTGCATTTCGGAACCGACGGTTTCGGAACAGAGAAAAGACAAAATAATATTTTAGTATGGATGATAAACTAAAAGCTGATATAAACAAAATAGTCGATGAGACGGTATCATCATGTATCCATTAGTTTATTGTGTTGTGCTCTTATTAGTTTATTATGCTGACTACAACAATTCTGTTTGTTAATCAGTCGATTACAGCGCTCATTTGGTATAAAATCTTGAAAGGAATTTTCTTTATTATAGATATTTTTCCTACCTTTACAACAGAAATCATGCTAATAGCGAGCAGAACGATGAAAAATAATCGTGTGCTAAACGTGTGGGATTCCAAATTTAAGAAAACATAAAAGGCTGACTATTAATAGAGATACAATTAAGGTTCTTTTCCTGGCGGCACCCATTATTAATTATTAAGAGTAATAAAATACAATAAACCCCTGAAATATAATTTATTTCAGGGGCTTTATTTTTGAGGGATAGTATCAAAATAGGGTAAAATATGTGATGTGCCAGAGATGGATGTGGTTGATTATGCTAGATTTATTGAATATCCGATTATTATTCGTATCTTTGCGCTGATAATAACATCTCGTGGTCGGTCTGACCTTTTGTTTCTACCCCGCTATTTGTTACTTTACTAATTAATGCGGCTGTTGTAAAAGGCAGCTAACACTTTATGACATTTAAAGAACTAAACATTTCAGAGCCTATGCTAAAGGCTCTTACAAGAAAAGGATACACAACTCCAACTCCTATACAAGAAAAGGCAATTCCGATAGCTCTTCAGCAATATGATTTGTTGGGTACAGCCCAAACCGGAACAGGTAAAACAGCCGCGTTTGCCATCCCTATAATACAGCTGCTTTCTCAAAACGAAGAAAGTGCGAAGAGAAAAGAAATAAAAGCGCTAATCATCACTCCGACACGAGAACTGGCAATACAGATAGATAATTGCTTTAACGATTATTCAAAATATACAAGTTTACGTCATTGTGTAATATTTGGCGGTGTAAAGCAAAAACAGCAAACCGACCAGCTTAGGCGCGGGGTTGATATTTTAATTGCTACTCCCGGACGCTTACTTGATCTGATGAATCAAGGGTTTATAAACCTTAACCATGTTAGGCATTTTGTTCTTGATGAGGCCGACCGTATGCTGGATATGGGTTTTATTCACGATATAAAGCGGTTGTTACCTAAGCTACCTCGGAAAAAGCAGACACTGTTCTTTTCAGCAACCATGCCAAAAGAAATAGTATCTTTATCACGTACGATCCTTAATAATCCCAAGAGAGTAGAGGTCGCTCCGGTTGCTTCTGTGGTTGATACTATTGAGCAGCGTATTTATTATGTTGAGAAGCCTCAAAAAAAAGACTTACTTATAACATTACTTAGAGAAGGTTTTGAAAAATCTGTTCTTGTATTCTCAAGAACAAAACATGGGGCAGATAAAATTGCACGAATACTATCTAAAGCCGGAATTAAAAGCGAAGCTATACATGGCGATAAGTCCCAAACATTAAGGCAGCGGGCTTTATCCAACTTTAAATCAGGACGGACACGGGTAATGATAGCAACAGATATTGCCGCGCGTGGCATAGATATTCGCGATCTGGAATTAGTAATTAACTACGACTTGCCGGATGTTGCCGAAACATATGTTCATCGAATCGGTCGTACAGGTAGGGCGGGACAATCGGGCACTGCGCTTACCTTTTGTTCGCACGAAGAATACTCAATGGTCGTTGATATCCAAAAGTTGACAGGCAAGAAGCTAAGCGCAATTCCAATACCTGTATAACATAGTATTACAATTTAAACTTAAATAAAACTACATGGCGAGACCCGCATCATTCAACAAAAAAGACAACGAAAAAAAGAAACAATCTAAGCGATTGGAGAAGCAACAGCGCAAGGAAGAAAGAAAAGCTAGCGGTAAAAGTTCGTTTGAAGATATGCTTGCATATGTTGACGAAAATGGAGTTATTACCACTACTCCTCCTGATACAGAACAAAAAGAAGAGGTAGATATCGAAAATATTGTGATAGCAACACCTAAAAAAGAAGAAATAGAAGAAAATACTATTTTGAAGGGAAGGGTTGAGCATTTTAATCGGTCAAAAGGTTACGGTTTCATAAAAGATATGGCAACTACCGATAAATACTTCTTTCATGTAAGTAATGCTTTAGAAGCGATAAAAGAAGGAGATATCGTGTTTTTTGAGTTTGAGCGAGGGCAAAAGGGTATGAACGCTGTAAGCATTAAGCTTGCTAAGTAGCCTGATTTTATTATATAAAAGAGGCTTATTACCTTCTTGTAAACTTTCCTTTCTATAATTTCACATATCGAAATCTTTTTGCAGAATGAAGTTAAGAGCCATAGCAGCCTGTTTACTCTGGGGATCGGCATTTGCCGGGGCTAAGATAGGGTTTGAGTATGTAGGACCAATATATCTCTCGGGTATGCGGTTTACATTGGCAGGGTTGATGCTTATACCTGTTATGTTAGCACAGAAGGTTAGCCTTCGTTCTCAGCTTAAGCATTGGCGGTTTATGTTGCTATTTGCATTTGTCCAGACTTTCTTACAGTATGGACTTTTTTTTATGGGACTTGATAAAGTGCCTGCTGCGACATCGGCAATTATTATAGGCGCGGGACCTTTGTTTGTTGCAATAATGGCGCATATTACCTTAGCCGATGATAAAATGACATTGCGAAAGGTTACGGCAATAATACTTGGGCTAGCCGGTGTTATTTTTATCAGCCTTGCTAAAGGCGATATTACTTCTGATAATCCATCTTTTTACGCAGGTATTGGCTTGTCGCTTCTCAGCAATATAATAGGTAGCTATACTAATATAATGATAGTAAAAAGGAGATCGGATAATATCTCTCCAGTCGCGCTAACTTCATTTGCTAACTTTACCGGAGGGTTAATGTTGCTTATCGCAGCATTTATAGTAGAAAAGCCGGAAATTAAATTGTACCCTATCGAATTTTACTTAGCATTACTATGGCTCGCATTTATTCCGGCAGCCGCATTTTCGTTGTGGTATGGTTTACTGCGACGACCAGGGGTAAAGGTGTCGGAGCTTAATATCTGGAAATTTATAGTACCTGTTAGCGGATGTATTTTAAGTTGGATATTGTTACCTGATGAAACTCCCGATATTATTTCTATTGCTGGTATTATCGTAATTACAGCCGCATTATTATTACTTCAGCTGCCCGACAGCCCTTTTAAAAAGTTAATAAAGAAATCATAGAATAGTTGTATTTTTGTTCAATTCGTTCTTAAATCATACAAATTATGCGTTTTCGTTATCTTTTTCTTCTTTTGATAGTAGGTTTGCTTGTCGCTTGTGGCGGAGGTAACCGCTCTATTCAAGTTGCTGCCGATCAGCAAAATGTTGAGGTTGTTTCTGCTGCCAATGAGGAATCTCAGCAGCAAGAAGTTATTTTAAGTGAATCGGCAAAAAGGCTCGACTCTCTGGGCTATGTTAATATTCAAGGGTTAGACTCTACCATTGAAGTTGAGATGATTTATGCAACATCAGATAACTTTGTTGGCGAAGTCTTATACGATGATTTAACCGAGGCTTATTTACTGCCTGAGGCGGCAGAAAAATTGGTAAAAGCGCACCAATTGCTAAAAGAAAAACACCCGGAGTATCGTTTTGTAGTGTATGATGCAGCCCGTCCGATGTCAGTTCAGAAGCGCATGTGGGAGGTTGCCAAAAAGAATGGCTGGTCGCATGATTACGTTGCTAATCCCGCAAAAGGAGGAGGTTTACATAACTACGGTGCGGCAGTGGACTTAACAATACTAGATGAAAACGGAGTTCCTTTATCTATGGGTACGGCCTTCGATTATTTTGGAAAAGAGGCGCATACCGATAAAGAGCAGGAATTAGTAGCAGAAGGTAAAATTACGGAGCAAGAGCTGGCAAATCGTTTACTTCTACGGAGTGTAATGAAAGAAGCGGGTTTTACTTCTATATCGAGCGAATGGTGGCATTTTAACCATTGTAGCCGGAAGGTTGCAGTAGAAAAGTATCAACTGATAGAATAGTGAAAGAGTTTTACGCATTGCCGAACAAAATCAGAAGAAGGCATACGAAGTGATAGAGGAAACAAAGATTATTTCTTTGTGGGAGTCGATAGGTGCAACGGTTAACCTTGTTGGGTCGTTGAAGACCTGGCTCTTGACGACAAATCAAGATATCGATCTTCATATTTATACGGATGAGCTAAAGATATCGGAAAGTTTTTCGGTAATAGAACGACTTGCTGAAAACATGGCTATTACTCATATTGAGTATGGAAATGGTATTAATACCGAAGAGGAATGTATAGAATGGCATGTTTTGTACAAAAGAGCAGATAATAGCTTATGGAAGTTGGATATGATACATATTCGAAGAGGTTCCGAGTATGATGGCTATTTTGAAAAAGTTGCGGAACGGATAAATAAACGGATTACACAGGAAGAAAGAGAAGCAATTCTACGGCTGAAATACGAGATGCCCGAAAATGAAAAAACTATGGGGGGTTGAATACTACAGAGCTGTTATGGACTATGGAGTGAGAACATACAACGATTTTAAATTCTGGTGTAAAGAGTTTTCTACAGGTGGCGTAATGGAGTGGACGCCTTGATAAAAAGTATAAAATAGTGTATCAAAGTTAACAGTTGATGTCATTCCGATCGAAAGGATGGGCCTCCTCAATAGCAGTGGTGCATCCAATTTATTGATAATTAATTGCAAATAAAATCTACGTTTTTCATCAATTCATTAAAGAATTTCCACAGCTACAGTTTTGTACCTATGCGCACACCCATACACTTGCGGTAAATGATTTTTTTGACGATGGTATGTTATACTACGGATGTGCCGATATAAAAAACACAGCTATTTACTGTTTACTATTACCCCAGATTCATATACCTATGGGGCGATTGATTTTTAGCATGTTCTTGCTAAGTCTGCCGGTTGTGGGCATGGCGCAAATAATGGCGGATGAAGAGGGCTGCTATGTTTATCCGTATCAGAAAAGGGTAGAGAAATATCAGTCTTTTTGGAATAAAATAATACCATCTCATACTAAAATACAGTATGCCGGTTCTTATGGGGTTTCTTTCTTTTGGTACGGGTTGGGATTATGGGAAAAAGAATCGGCGGGAGACGAATATTTTTTTCGGATTTTTACCAAAATATTCTACCGATAAGGAAAAAATAGCTATGACGCTAAAGCGGAACTATTTTCCGTGGAAAATACCGATAGGCAAGAAAAACTTCTCATTTGAGCCGTTAGTTACTGGGATATATTTTACAACTATATTTGAACATCAGTTTTGGAGGACGGAGCCCGATTACTACCCTAGCGGTTATTATGGGTTCTCCACCAAGCTTAGGATTTCGATATATTTAGGTCGACGATTTACGTTAGCAATGCCTTCCCATAAGCGATTTTTGCCCGTGCTGTTAGCGCGTATTATGAGATAAGTAGTAACGATTTGCTTATTAGAGAGACATTTAGGGATGGACGCTTTAAACCTTCAGATTATCTCAAGCTCTCGTTTGGAATAAAAGCCCAGTTATTCTAAAATGAAAAGAGACGCTCAAAAACGAACGTCTCTTTTGCTATGTATAAATAGATTTAGCTAGTGGTTACATAACTTCTGTTGTCCATCCAAATTTATCAGCTTCATCTCCGTACTGAATTCCTTGGAGTCTTTTGTACAACTTTGTAGAGGTTGGACCCGGTTCGTTAGCAAAGGTATAAACCTTGCCTGTTTCACGGTCTTGTATGCTCTTAATAGGGGTAATAACGGCAGCAGTACCGCAAGCTCCGGCTTCGTCAAGTTCTGCAAGCTCTTCTACAGGAATTTTTCTACGCTCAACTTTCAGCCCCATATCTTCGGCAAGCGCACAAAGGCTGAGGTTAGTAATGGAGCGAAGAATAGAACTCGACTCTGGCGTAACGTATGAGTTTCCTTTTATTCCAAAGAAGTTTGCAGGACCACACTCGTCAACATAACGCTTTTCGCAAGCATCAAGATATAGAACGGTTTTGTAGCCTTCTTTTGCACCTCTGGCTCCGGATGCTAATGAGGCAGCGTAGTTTCCACCAATTTTATAACGACCTGTTCCATGAGGTGCCGCGCGGTCGGCATCGCGAACGATCTGTATGTCAACTCCTTTAAACCCTTGTGGGAAGTAAGGTCCTACAGGAGTTACAAGAATAAGGAATAAGAATTCCTCCGCTGCGCTTACACCAATCTTTGCACCTGTACCAACAACAAGTGGACGTATGTATAACGAAGCACCCGTACCGTAAGGTGGAATAAATTCTTCGTTTTCTTTTATTACTTTGAATAGTGCTTCTTTAAACTTTTCTTTTGGAAGTTCAGGCATAAGAATGCCTTTGCAAGAGAAACAGATACGCTCCCAGTTATCTTCCCATCTAAAAACCCTTACTTTCCCATCTTTTCCGCGGAAAGCCTTAAGACCTTCAAATGCTTGCTGACCATAATGTAAGCCGGTAGCACTCATATGCATATTGATATATTCTGAAGTCGAAACTTCTATATCGCCCCATTTCCCGTCTTTATAGTAGCAACGGGTATTACAGTTTGTAGGGATATAGCCAAAAGGCAGCTTACTCCAATCAAGATTTACCATTGTTGTTATTATTTTTTGTGTTAGAACATACTTACTTTTGATAAGCTAAAGTAATGCTTATTTCAATATGATATATTACAATAATAAATATATTTCTTGTTTTAAATTGATGCTAAGTAGCATATGCTTGCTTACAAAACATGCAAAGATAAGTTAAAATATTTCGGATATGCTATTTAATTGTGAAGAGGAGGAGTATTCCCTATCTTTGTGAAGTTAATTTCAATAGCTTAAGGTTATACTACCTCATAAAATGAAAAAAGAGGCTCTTTTCGGCAAAACATATCAAGAGCTACAAGCTGTAGTTAAAGAAGTAGGATTATCGTCTTTTACTGCTAAGCAGTTGGCGGATTGGTTATATAAAAAAGGAGAGGCTGAGATTGGAAGAATGACTAATATTTCGGTCAAGGGGCGCTCTTTGCTGGACGAGAAGTACGAAGTAGGGCTCTCTGCTCCTGTTGATGTTCAGCAATCGGCGGATGGTACAAAAAAATATTTGTTCGCGGTAAATAACAACTGTTTTATAGAGTCGGTAATGATTCCGGACGATGATAGGGCTACCTTATGTGTTTCGTCGCAAGCCGGGTGTAAGATGGGGTGTAAGTTCTGTATGACTGCCCGACAGGGTTTTCAGTATAATCTTACAGCTGGCGAAATAGCTAATCAGCTGGCAAGCGTGGCGGAAAGTAAACAGTTAACTAATGTAGTGTATATGGGTATGGGCGAGCCTTTCGATAATATTGACGAAGTGCTTAAAAGCCTCGAAATTCTCACTTCCGATTGGGGTTATGCTTGGAGTCCTAAGCGTATTACAGTATCAAGTATTGGTATTATTCCGGGGTTGCGGCGTTTTTTAGACGAGAGTAAATGTCATCTTGCCATCAGCTTACATAATCCTTTTGCAGGCGAACGGCAGGAGTTAATGCCTATGCAAAAGGCTTATTCTATAGAAGATGTTATCGCATTAATTAAGAAGTACGATTTTACCCATCAACGACGTGTTAGCTTTGAGTATATTATGTTTGATGGCTATAACGATACGCCCCGTCATGCCGAACGGCTGGCACAGCCGCTAAAAGGCTTAGAGTGCAGAGTAAACTTAATCCGTTTTCATCCGATACCCGATAGTAATTTACGTTCTTCTACAGATGATGCTATGAACCGATTTCAGCAGTATTTGATGAAGAAGGGGATAGTTACCACAGTTAGGGCTTCGAGGGGAATGGATATTTTGGCTGCCTGTGGCATGCTATCTACTGCAAAAAAGAAAGAGGTTAAGTAATAAAAGTCATTCCGAACAAAGAGAGGAATAACAATAAGGGGCTCTGGTTTACAACCCCTTGTTAATAGGGATTACTTAATACCCATATAGTTATATATATTATAGACATTTTCTTTATCTAAAATACCTGAAACTATTCTATCGAATTCAGCAGAGTTATCGCCTCCCCAAAAGCCTCTGCCTAAGTTGTAGTCGTTAAAATAATCCGTCCAGCTATCGTAATACTTTTGTGCTTCTGTTAACGCCTTTTTAGCCATCTCCATAGCTTCGCTATCATTTAGGTAACCTGCGGCGTGAGCAAAGTTTACGTTATTAACGTAGCGTACAATATCCCATGCTTTTATCCCTGCCTTTGAGAATTTGCCGTAGTTGTCCCTAACAAAACGTAAATCGGCAAGGGCATCTTCTTCGTCAAGCCCGTATTTATTCAGGTCTATAGCAGTAAGGTCTGCGCTAGCGCCACCGTTTTCGTCAAGTGCTTTGCGAACTTTCTCATACGAAGCTTGGTGGTAGTTGGTCAGAAGTTCTTCTTGAGTTTCCATAAACTCTTCCTTATTTTCTATACCCCACCAATCTTCCAGTGCGTTTTGATATTCTCTCTTACTGTCTGTACCATAGGGAAAAACAAAGTATTCTTCGTAGGCTTCGCTCATTTGCTTTAGGAAGCTGCTTGAGCCGGGTTGTGCTGTGGCATACTGTTCTACGTAAGAGAAAAGTGTGGAAGGACCACCATACCCGCCAAGCGTGTAAACTCCGCTAAGAAGAAACGGGTGTAATTTTTCGTTTTTAATAGTTTTATCGCCAGATTCGCCACACGAAACGGCTGAGAGTACAAAACCGAGAGCGATTAATGATAGAAAAATTGATTTTAATTTCATTGCTTAAGAATTAAAGATTAGGAATTATTTTTGCTAAAAACGAGTTGACAAAGTTATGAAACTTTGAAAATGTTTTTACGAATCAACGTATAAAATAGCTGCTTGTTAACACAGCAGGTTTATTGCGAAATAAACCAAACACGTTTACTTTTGTTCTTTATCTACAATAAAGACTATGGAAAATACAAATCAATCATATCTGGATGAGCAAGGGAATCCTCTGATTTTAGAGGAAATGGAAGAAGTTCATCATTCTAAGAAGCACTTTAGTATTGGAGTTCCGAAAGAGTCAGTAGATAAAGAGCAGCGCGTATCGTTAACACCCGATTCGGTAGAAATTCTTGTTAAGCTGGGCATTGAAGTTATTGTTCAGGACGGAGCAGGCGAAGCTGCCGGCTATACCAACGAGGCATATCTTAAAAGCGGAGCAAAGATTTCTGTCAGTGCGATAGATGTTTTCTGTAGCGATGTTATTGTTAAGGTCGCTTTTCCGGAAAGGCTGGAAGTTGGGCTTATGCACGAACATAGCCTTCTCTTCTCGTACATATACTGCGATACACCACAGGCTATCGCTACCATGAAAAGTATGGCAGAGAAAAAGATAACAGCTATTGCTTTTGAACGAATAACAGACGATAGCGGTTTGGCTCCAATACAAAAAACCTTAGAGCAAATTGCCGGTAAAACGGCGATTCTTGTTGCCGCAGAGCTGCTAAGTACATGGCATGGAGGAAAAGGGCTGTTACTTTGTGAGGTCCCTGGAATAGAACCTCTTAAGGTATTGGTGCTGGGGTCGGGAACAATAGCGGATGCCGCTGCAAAAACGGCAACAAGTTTGGGTGTTTCGGTAACGGTGCTTGGTACGCCTCCTAATAGGCTGGGCGAATTAGGACAAATACCTATTACCGGAATGCTATACTCCGGTAACCTTTCTAAACATTTAGAATCGGCAGATGTAGTTATCGGTGCTGTAGATCCAATGGATGGCGACCAGTTTTCTATAGATGACGACATGATAATGAGGATGAAAAAAGGAGCGGTTATTGTAGATGTATTGGCAGATAAAGGCGGGTGTTTCAGCAGCACTTCCAGCCAGCCGTTAGAAAGCCCCATTTACGAAAAGCATGGTGTAATTCATTTCTGCGTTTCTAACATTACATCGCTTGCCGCCCATACAGCATCGGCAGCTATTAGCAACATGCTTATGCCGGTGCTGCTTAAGCTGGTGCGGGTAGGTTCGGCAATTCAGCTGCTAAAAGAAGAGCCAGGAATATGTAACGGCACGTATCTGCTTAAAGGTATTCATACCAACTTACATATTGCAAAGCAGCATGGAACAACGGCACAAAATATAAACATTTTACTGAAAGCGTTTTAGATAGGATGGTTTTTAAAAATGAAAGAACAAAAGCTAGCTTAGCTAAGGGTGGAAAATGGAAAGTGAAGACATTTAAGTTTTAAATTCCTAAATCTTAAACTTTTAGATGCCTTATGCCTTTTCTTTCGCTTTAATTTTTGCTTAATATAATATATAGCTCAAATAAAATATTGCACAACTAATCTTTTTATATATTTGCATATTAAATTTAAAAAGAAAGGTTTGCAAAAATTCTTTTAAGTATAACTAAAACTATAGAAATTGGAACCTCCGAGTAGTAGCGACCCTTTACCTATATTCGACTCATTTACTACAGCTCACTTAGTGGGCTTTCTTATCCTAGCAATTTTACTAATTCTATCAGTTTTGCTATCCGGAGCAGAGACTGCATATTTTTCTCTAACTAAAAACGATACAAAACAGCTTAAAGAGGGGAATAGTAAGGTCTTTGCACGCGTACGGCGTTTGCTAGAAACGCCCGATTCGTTGCTAAACGCTATACTATTGCTTAATACGCTGGTAAACGTTTCGTTTATCCTTTTGTCGTTTTACCTTGCCCTTCCGCTTGTTCAATATCCCCTCTCTGTCGGCGGGCTTATTGTACTGGCGGCTATTATAGGCATTATTTTACTGTTGTTCGGAGAGGTTATTCCTAAAATACTTGCCTTTCATGGTAGCCTTGCTTTTGCGTGTTTTGTAGCAGTGCCTCTATCGGTTGCGATGGTAGTTGTAAAACCGATTAGCAGTTTAATAGGTAGGATGGGAGCAAAAGTAAAGCGGAGCGGGAAGCACGAAAACTCTATCGACGACTTATCTGATGCCATCAACATCGTTCAAAGCCGTTCCGATGAGGATAAACGCCTGCTTAAGGGAATTGTAGGTATGGTAGATACCGATGTTAAAGAAATAATGCGCCCCCGCGTAGATGTTTCTGCCGTTGATATCAGCCTGAGTTTTGCCGAACTATACGAGAAAGTGGTAGATTGGAACTACTCCCGTATCCCGGTATTCGAAAACAACATGGATAGCATGAAAGGCGTGCTTTACATTAAAGATTTACTGCCTTATCTGGGTGTCGAAAATAGTAGTTTCGGGTGGCAAAATCTTATACGCCCCGCATACTTCGTTCCCGAAAGAAAGTTGATTAACGATTTGCTTAACGAGTTTCAGCAGAAAAAAATCCACATGGCTATAGTAGTCGATGAGTACGGCGGAACCAGCGGTATTGTTACGCTAGAAGATATTTTGGAAGAAATAGTCGGAGAAATTGCAGACGAAACGGATATCGACGAAGATGTTGTCGTACGCATGAAAGACGGTTCTATGGTATTTGACGGAAAAACAACCATTGGTGATTTTTGCCGGATTTTGGGAGTGGACGACGAGCCGCTTAAGAATGTTGATGAAGATATTGAAACGCTTGCAGGTCTTGTGCTTCATCTTAAAGGTGGATTTCCTACCATAGGCGAAGAATTTCAACTGGATAGGTTTACGTTTAGGGTGGTAGATATTGATAGCCGCCGTGTAAAAAAGATTAAAGTAATACTGAATACAAATGAAGATTAGCGGGCTAAAGATATGTATTGTGGTAGTAGTGCTTGTAGGGGTATTATTCTGCTCTTGTAAAGGAGAAAAATATGCCCCTAAGCCTCGTGGGTATTTTCGTATAGGCTTGTTGGACAAAAGCTATCAAACATTTGATACCACTTATCCCTATAAGTTTGAGTACCCGACGTATGGCGAGGTGGAGTTTTTAGATAGACCGGGAGAGCAGTACTGGATGAACTTGAATTTTCCGCATTATAATGCTACTATATACCTTAGCTACAAGCGTATCAACAATAACCTTCCGGAGCTGATAGAAGATTCTCATAAACTGTCGTACGATCATAGCGTAAAAGCAGAAGCCATTGTGGATAGGATATTTATTAACGATAGCTTAAAGGTTTATGGTATGTTTATAGAAGTTGAAGGCGATGCCGCTTCGCCCGTTCAGTTTTATGTTACCGATAGCATTCGTAATTTCTTAAGAGGTTCTTTGTATTTCTATTCTTCGGCCAATAGAGATTCGCTGAATCCTCTTATCGAATATTTTGAAGAAGATATTAAGTATTTAATGGAAACATTGGAGTGGAAGCACTCTAAATAGAAAATAGATAGGAATCCGTAGAGCGCTTTAAGGATTCGAATAGCACAAGAGGTTAGATTTTCGAATTTCTTAAATCATTTTAATTTTTTGAACGTATAACAACAATATATCAATAAAGCCATGCCATTACATAGTATTGATAGGTTTGACGACAGTGGTACGCTTGCCATTTGGCACATTACCGAGTCTGAAGAAGAGCTGAAAAGCATTGCTTCTGTCCCCGAAGAAGAGCAGGAAGACATCGACCTGTCGCCCTTAGAAAAGCGTCGTATAGAGCGTTATGCTGTACGTGCATTGCTCAACGCCTTGTTCGATGAAAAAGTATATTTAGGTTATGAGGAGGATAACAGCCCCTACCTAAAGAACAACCACTATGGAATCAGCATTTCTCATTCAGGAGAATATGCCTGCGTTTTTATTCACGAAAACGAAAGCGTGGGAGTGGATATCGAGCAGCTCGATAGAGATTTTACGGCTGTAGAAACAAAGGTGCTTTCTGAGAGGGAAAAGAATTATCTATCGGATAAATATCGTCAAACACAGCTGGGGATTATATGGTGTGCAAAAGAAGCCATCTATAAGTTAATGTGCGAACGAGGTGTGGACTTCTCCGAACAGATTGAGGTAGAAAAATTTACTCCCCGCGAGGAGGATGGAGAGCTTGAAGCAACTTTTACAAGCCAACGTGGTACAACATATGAACTGGAACTTGACTACAAAATATTCGATGGTTACGCGCTGGTATGGGTAACCTCCGATACCATGTAAGCAAATGTTTAAGGGCTTTGCAGCTTCACTTTTTTATCACTCCCCCCCCCGTCATTTCGAACGCAGTGAGAAATGACGGGGGGTTAAGAAATTGTTGTACCGTTAACCATTACCTCCGAAGGCTGAACCAGACACATTTTACCGCTGGCATCTTTAGCCATCAGTATCATACCCTGCGATTCGATGCCCTTTATTTTGCGGGGTTCAAGGTTAATGAGTACGCATACCTGTTTACCTATCATATCTTCGGGTTTATAGAATTCTGCAATACCCGAAACAATAGTACGTACATCAACACCTGTATCAACTTTTAACTTTAGCAGCTTATCGGTTTTTGGAACACGCTCTGCTTCTAGCACCGTAACCGTACGAATATCCATTTTACCGAAATCATCAAACGTAACCGGTGCCTTTTGCGGCGCTACAGCTGGTCGCTGATTTGCGCTATTTGCTTCTTTTGTGTCCCGCAGCTTCTTCAGCTGCGATTCAATTGCAGCATCTTCAACTTTTGCAAACAGTAGCTCCGGTTCGCCCAGCAGATAGTTATTTGTAAGCAAGTCTGTTCTGCCAAAGTCAGCCCATAGTCTGGCTTCAACATTCAGCATTCTGTTTAGCTTAGCCGCACTGAACGGTAAGAACGGCTCAAGCGCGATACCTAAGTTTGCACAAATCTGTAACGATATGTTTAGAATGGTGGCAACCTTATTCATGTCGATTTTTGCCAGCTTCCAAGGTTCGGTATCGGCTAAGTATTTATTACCAAGTCGCGCAAGGTTCATTGCCTCTTTTAATGCTTCGCGGAAGTGGAATGTATCCAAGTTCTCCTCAATGCGCTGTTTGATAAGGGGGATTTCGGCAAGCACAGAGTTATCGTATCCGTCTGTTGTTCCACGTGGCGGAACTTTTCCCTCAAAGTATTTTTGCGTAAGAACAACTGCTCTGTTTACAAAGTTGCCGAATACCGCAACTAACTCGCTATTGTTGCGTGTCTGAAAATCTTTCCACGTAAAATCGTTGTCTTTTGTTTCGGGGGCGTTTGCGCAAAGTACATAGCGTAAAACATCCTCCTGCCCGGGGAACTCATCAAGATATTCATGCAGCCAAACCGCCCAGTTGCGCGAGGTTGATATCTTATCTCCTTCGAGATTTAGGAACTCGTTAGCAGGAACGTTCTCCGGTAGAATATATCCTCCATGCGCCTTAAGCATTGCGGGGAATACAATGCAGTGGAATACGATATTATCTTTTCCGATAAAATGAATCATGCGGGTATTCTCATCTTTCCACCATGTTTCCCATTCGTTTGGCAGCAACTCTATGGTATTAGAGATATAGCCTATAGGCGCATCGAACCAAACATATAGCACTTTTCCTTCGGCACCTTCTACCGGAACAGGCACGCCCCAATCAAGATCACGGCTTACGGCACGAGGTAGTAAACCGCCGTCAAGCCAAGATTTACACTGACCGTAAACGTTCACCTTCCACTCTGTATGTTCTTCCAGTATCCACTTGCGCAGCCAGCCCTCGTACTGATCGAGCGGCAGGTACCAATGCTTTGTGGCTTTCATAACAGGTTTGCTTCCGCTGATTGCAGAGCGCGGATTTATCAGCTCTGTAGGGCTTAGCGTGCTGCCACATTTTTCGCATTGGTCGCCGTAGGCGTTTTCTGCTCCGCATTTCGGGCAGGTACCTACGATGTAGCGGTCGGCTAGAAACTGCTTTGCTTCTTCGTCGTAATACTGCTCGGTTTCTTTTTCGATAAACTTTCCGTCGTCGTAAAGTTTGCGGAAGAAATCGGCAGCCGTTTTGTGATGTATTTTTGATGAAGTGCGAGAGTAAATATCGAATGAGATTCCAAAGCGGGCAAACGCATCCTTAATAATGGCGTGGTATTTATCTACTACATCCTGCGGACTTACGCCCAACTGGCGGGCTTTAATGGTAATGGGTACGCCGTGCTCATCCGATCCGCAAATGAATTTTACGTCTTCTCCTTTAGAACGGAGGTAGCGTACATATATATCGGCAGGAACGTAAACCCCCGCAAGATGTCCGATATGGACTGGTCCGTTAGCATACGGAAGTGCTGAGGTAATTAGGTGGCGCTTTTTACTGGTTGACATATTCTTACTTAATAATTTTTGAACAAGGTTCCAAAGGCAGCTCTCCCCAACCCTCCTAAATGGAAGGGTTTGTTACTCCCCTTCTAAGGGAAGGGAGGCTTTTGAAACCAACAAAAGTACAAAAAAAGCATGAGGAATAGCTGTTTGCGTCGTATGTTAGGATAGATTTGTATCTTGCGTTATAAATATAGATAACAGGTGAGTACCAGAGAGGTTGGCAGGCAGGCAGAGCAGCAAGCTGTCGATTATTTAAAAGAACAAGGCTTTACTATCAGAGATATTAACTGGCAGCAGGGGCAAAAAGAAATAGATATTGTTGCAGTAAAAAATGGCATGCTTCATATCGTAGAGGTTCGCTCTTTATCTTCTACCAGTATAATGCAGCCATACCAAAGCGTAAATAGACAAAAGCAAAAAAATCTTATCCGGGCGGCTAATGCCTATATCGAGAAGTACGGGCTGGATATGGAAGTTCAGTTCGATATTATATCTTTGGTGCGAAATAAAGGCTTTATAGAAATTGAATATATACCTAACGCATTTTATCCGCAGCTATGATAGTAGAAACCCTTCGCGAATATTGCCTTGCAAAAAAAGAAGTAACCGAAAGCATGCCTTTTGACGAATTTACGCTAGTCTTTAAGGTTTGCAATAAAATGTTTTTGTTGATATCGCTAGACACAGATTTTATTACGCTTAAATGTGATCCTGATAAAGCGATTGAACTAAGAGAACGATATCCGGCGGTAATACCCGGCTACCATATGAATAAGGCACAGTGGAATACCGTCGCGTTAGACAATACTATTCCACCGCCTCTTATTCTCGAATGGATTGATGACTCTTATACTTTAATAGTACAAAAGCTGCCTAAGAAGGTAAGAGAAACCTTAAGTCTAAGAGATTTTCGGTATTCTTCGCATCATTAATAATCTCGTTCGGATAATTATATAGTTCTAGAATTTTTATAGCGTTTCTTGTTTTTAACCTACTCTCTTTCAGGTGATAGTTGAATAGCAGGTTACCATCTACTATTTCCTCGCAAAAATGATATAATGAATAGCCATTATTTTCAAGTAATTCGGTTAGCTCAATATCGTGAGTCGAGACGATAACTAGATGATTTTTATTGTTCAAATAATGTAAGATAGCTTTACCTGCAGAAATTCTTTCGGTAGTATTTTGTACCTTTAAAAATTTCATCAAGTACAAAAAGGCATTGTTTTTCGCTATGGAATGCTGTAATAAAGTCTTTTATTGTAAGTACTTCTTTTAAAAAGTAGTTTGTTTTTTGTCTTATGTCATCTGATATACGAATGGACGAAAAGATCTTAAGAAAAGGAGCGGTGTATCTTTCGGCAAAAACGGTATAAATGGTTTGCGCTAAAATAGAGTTTATACTTATTGTACGAATAAAAGTTGTTTCGCCGGACATATTAGAGCCGGTTAGAAGCAAGTTTTTGTTATCCGGCGCAAGTGAATTTGGGACACAATCATCAATTAACGGATGAATAATATTTTCTATATTTATTTCTTTTTGAGAGGTAAATACCGGTTTACATGTAGGAAAGTTTTCCGTTCTTAGTATGAAAACACTTAAGGCTGAATCTATTTCACCAATAAAACAAAACAGCTTATCTATGTCATCCTTCTTTGTTTCAAGCTGGTTAATGAGGTTGCTAAAAGAAAGCGGCTCTATGTTAGAAGCAATTTTTATTAAATCAGAAGCGATTACTAAAGGTAACATCAGATCGTTAGATTCCAACCTCTCAGAGTTTACTACCCATAGCTTTTTTCTTATCTTTTCTATATTCTCAATGAATAACAAATCAGGGAATTGCTCATTTATGGCGGTGTTTTTTGAAAGTTTTTTAGCAATCGGTAAAGTTTTTGAGAGCTTTTGAACCGCCGAAGAGTAGTAAGTTATGTTTGATTTATTACTATAGTAAAGAACAAGGTTTACAATGAATATTGGGAGTAAAAAAAGCAGGAGGATAGGATAGAATATACCGAGACCTAAAATAACAACAAAAGAAAAAGTAAGTAGGCGAACGAACTTAATATGAGGATAGCTAATTAGCGGTTCATGAATCAACCTTTCGAGAAGGTACCCATTGTTATCTGACAGTTTTTCTAAATGTAGCCGAATAAATTCAGATAACTCTTTTTCTTTCTGAAACTGTTCGGTAAATCTATCAAACTGTTCCGGCTTCTCAACACTATCAATAGTCCTTATTTCCGCATAGAGAAATTGTTGTCCAATTTTTGAGGATGTCCTGTCTATTAGCCGGAATGCATCGTCAATGTCTAAATCATTCGCAATGCTATCGTTGATAGTAGGGTAGTACTTTTTTTCTTCAATGCTATTATGATAATAACGACCAATTAAGTCAAAATTATAGTCGCTGTTCGGATTTTTTGTTGACTTTGTTTTCTTGAATAAATTCCGAAGATGAAAAATAATAGTTCTTCTCTTGGTTATAATAGCAGAAATCAAAAGTACAACAAGAAATCCGACAGCTACCCATTTCTCCATAAGGCTTTTTAAAGAAGCAAAAAGGGCTTCTTATACTCTAGTAATATAGAAATTAAAAATCTTAGTTTGATTTAATCGCTTTACTGATATGGATAAAGCCTGTAGATACAGGCTGGTTGCCAACTATTATTGTCGGCTTAACGCGTATGCCTACTTTAGAATCAGCATCTCCCGCATTTACAAGGTTAAGCGCCAGATTTAGCAAATCGTTCTGAGAACCGTCGTTAATTAGCTTTAGCAGGTCAACTTGTAAAACGAACGGAACTATTGTGCTGCCACCGTTTGCTGCTACGCTAATGCGTTGATCTACCACACCCTGTAGAATTTGCTTGTTCTCTAAATCGATAGCCCATTCTAATTTTTCTATCTGAGCCAAGCTTCTTCCCGGATTAGTTGCCTTTACGTTTACAGTAGCCGATAAAGGCAGCGAGCCCTGAGATATGGATGCCGCCAACTTTACCATGCTAAGAGGGTTGATCTGATCGATATCGGTAATATTGTTAAGCTGTACTCCACCTACTGTTGGGTTGCTAACGCCTCCAAGCGAATATTCGCAGTTAATAAAGCCTGCGACGTTGCTTATTGAGTCGCAAGAAGTGAAGAAGGCAGAGCATAGAGCTACAAATAAGACCAAAAAACATTTCTTAATTTTCATCATTCAAATAGTTTTATACAATCGGTAAAAATACAACGTTTTTTCACAACTTTGTACTTTTAGAAAATAAATTAACGACAAAAGAATAAGAACGAAAGACTCGCTAATGGTATTGCGATAAGCCGGCTTATTAATTTAAGTGATTTAAAAATGTAGGTAGTCCGAAGTCTTTAGAAACTTTAAATCTTTAAATAATTTAGTTTTTTAAACAGCTCCTGTCTTTTATCTTTGTTCTTTAATCCTTATTCGAGATGAGTTTTCCTCAACCCTTTATTTCTCAAATGCAAGATATACTTGGCGATGAAGCATCCGCCTTTTTCGATGCTTTGCAGGCCGATTCGCCAACCAGCATTCGGTTGAATCCTGCAAAACCGACTAGCATATCTTTTGAGAATAGGGTTGCTTGGAGCAATCATGGCTATTACCTTAGGGAGCGACCAACGTTTACGCTCGATCCTCTGTTTCATGCCGGTACATATTACGTACAAGAAGCGGCATCTATGTTTGTTGAGCGGGCAATAAATCAGCTATTAGACACGAAAGAAGATTTAAACGTGTTGGATTTGTGCGCTGCACCCGGAGGGAAATCCACGCACTTACTTTCGTTACTACCGGAAAGCAGCCTGCTGGTATCGAACGAAATTATACGAAGCAGGGCAAATATCTTGTACGAAAATATTTGTAAGTGGGGATATCCAAATGCTATTGTTACCAACAATGCTCCCAAAGATTTTGCCCATATGCGCGGTTTTTTTGATGTTATACTGGTGGATGCTCCATGCTCGGGCGAAGGGATGTTCCGTAAATATCCCGATTCAGTAAGCGAGTGGTCGGAGAATAATGTAACGCTATGCGCAGAGCGTCAGCGTGAGATTCTAGCCGATGTTTTGCTTGCGTTAAAGCAGGGCGGTTTGCTTATATATAGTACCTGTACCTATAATAGAAAAGAGAACGAGGATAATGCAAGATGGCTGAAGGATGAATTTAAGTTACAGCCTGAGCGCATAGTAACGCAGAAAGAGTGGGGTATTGCAGAGGTTGAGGAAGATATTTTCGGTTACCATTTTTATCCGCATAAAACCAAGAGCGAAGGCTTTTTCCTTTCAGCATTTATAAAGGGTGAAGAAGTAAACAGTAAGCTGATTAAGCATTCTAACCAGCAGGCAAAGAACCTCCCGAAAGAATTTCCCCACCTAAAAAGGCTGATTAGAGATGAAAGTCTTTACCACTTTTCTATGTTTGGTAATAAGGTAAAAGCTTTACCTCTAAATAAAGCTAGCGATTATAGGTTAGTCGAGTCCAACCTGTATATTTTGCACTCGGGTATTGAACTGGGAGAAATAAAGGGGAGAGATTTTATTCCCTCCCCTTGCTTAGCTTTAAGTACACAACTTAGTAAAACTATTTATTCTACTATTAATGTTAACCTTGATACTGCGTTAACGTATTTACGGTGCGATGCTATTTCTGTTCGTAATGTAGAAAAAGGTTTTGTACTTGTTTGCCACAACAACACACCTTTAGGTTGGCTTAAAAATATCGGCAATCGTACCAATAACCTTTATCCCAACGAGTGGCGCATTAGAATGCGTTAGCTATATTTTAAACGACAAACCAACAGAGTAGGGGAACAGTTTATGCGCTTTTCCGTTCTCGAACATTGGTGTCATCTGGTAGTTAAAGTAAATGCCTATCCATTTGTAACCCGCGCGGAATGTTAGGTCGTAGCGTAACAGATTAAGGTTGAAAGAGCCTCTATCCTTTTCCTTTTTTCCTCCGTCTTCGTATTTTATTTTTGTGTGAGAGCCTATTTTGATTCCACCAATAATACCTGCACTAAGGTAAAAATGATTGCGAGAACTTCCGCTAACCGGAATGTTCAGCTTAAGCAAAAAGGGTACGTTTAGATATACGGTAGTTAGCTTTGATTTCGATAGCAAATTCTCCCCGTTTGGGCGATACTTATCAGACGGAACAGTTATCCCGTTTTGTCGGGCTATTGTCCAACCATCCTCAAAACGATAGTTTCCCCAATCAATGCCTAATCCGGTTTGAATGTTCAGCAGGTTGTTCTTTGTTATACGGAATGTCCTAAATATGGGATATAGCGCTATGTTCATAGATTTCGAGGTATGTAGATCGTTATATCCGATATTTGTTTTATCTCTGCTTCCTGTAAAATGATTTTTTTCGCTGTAGTTATTAAATCCTAATTCGAACAGGATATTACAGCGTGAAGTCCAGCTACTGCGGTTTTTTTTATAGTAAACAATCTCCTTTGTTCTGCCTTGGCTATCCCTTTCCACCACCACAACTTTATGCCTGTCGTTAATGTTTACGATTACGGTATCGGGGTTGGCAGCCACTTCTGCTAATGAGTGTTCCTGAAGCTCCGATAATTTGGTGTAGTTCGCCTCAACATTCGGTTTCTCTTGAGATTTTAGCGCGCTGGTAAATATAAGTATGGCGGCTAGCGTTACAATTAAATAAGTTGTTTTCATAGTTATCGTTATTGTATTTCTATTTTTAAGTCGTTTTATATAGCTTTACACGTGGTCGCGACAAGTGTGTATATTTATTGGGTATAATCCTTCTCAAAGCTCAGCGCTTTCGATTGTACAGCATATAATGTCAGCTTACCATTGCTGTCGTACTCTCTCACAACCATCGTTCCTTCGCCCCGTAGTTTGTTAAAGTTCACGATGCTTTTTTCTCTTAATCTGTCGAAAAAGCTGGGGCGTTCTACCTCTATGCGCTCAATCTCGTCGGCAGAAGTAAAAAGTACGACATTTTGGTTATCGGTTTGGATAATGGTAGCCTTTACCTCTTCTGCTGTTTCAATAGTTGCAGTATATGTAATAGGTTCTATACTGGCTAATCCTAAGTTTGTTCGTTTTTGTTCCGGCATGGCGGCTATAGTTTCCACTTCTTTTTCTACTATTGCGTTGCTGGGAATTGCTTCTTCTCTTTTTTCTTTTGGTTGAACCGCTGCTTTTTCGGTTGCCTGAGCAATAGCTTTGTTGCTTTGTAATTCTTCGAGATCTTCGACCATGGATACAGGGCTCTCCTGTTCTTTAGGAATGCCTGTCGGCGCATAGGGTATTGTCGCTATTTGAGGATTTACGATGTCAGAATTGTTATTCCTCAAAATGGCGGGTAATGCGATAAGCAAAGCAATAACGGCTGCTGCAACGCTAATCCACAATACCGCTTTTAACGAGTTTTTCTTTAGCGAGTTTTTGTTTGGATAGAACACCTGTTGGTCGGACTTTAGCTTTAGCGATTTATATTTGTCAACCTCCCGTCGGAATACTTCGTTATTCATTAAGGTGTCGTTTTGCTGCTCATTTTCAGCAGCAGCGATACATAGCTCTTCCCATAGGCTGGCGTCTAGCCCGTCCATTTCAGAGCGTTTCAGCTTTTCGGGAGAAGAGAAGCCTTCATCCCGAGGGATTAAGCGGAAATCGCTGTCGTTTATATGCGAAGAGTTGTTCATACCTTAAATAATATCTTTTGTCTGTGTTCTATTTTATTATATAACGGTGCTTATCGATCCGATGTAGCTTTTTAAAAACTGCCTTCCTCTAAATATATACACCTTTACCTGCGATTCTGTTAGTCCTGCAATTTCTCCTATTTCGCCGTAGCTATAACCCTCATAGTCGCGGAGCAGGATAACCATTCGTTGCTCGGTGGGTAGCCGTTGTATTGCTTGGTGCAGCACTTCATTTAAATCGGAATACTGCTTGGTATGGTAGAGGGTATTTAAATTTGCCTCGCTCATTTGTCCCATTCGTTTTTCTTTTCTCACCATATCTATCATCGCATGGTATGCTATTGTAAATAAGAACGATTTTCCTTTTTCCGGCTGTACCTCATCATGCTTGCGCCATAGCTTCTCGAAAGCATCTTGTACCAAATCCCTGGCTTTCTCCACATCTTTTATGCTGCTTAACATAAAACGGTAGACCCCATCCGCATATTCGTCAACACATGTATTATATTCCTTCTTGGTCATTCGGGTGAAGTGGTGCTTTGTTTGTTTTTCAAATGTATAACGAAAAGCCGATTCTAAAAGTTACACTTTATCCCAAATTTTTGAGCTATCTGATTTTAACACCAAAATCACTTTTCCTTTATTTTATTACCTTCGCATGATTTTTCTAAAATCATACCGGAACTCGATGATTAAGAATAATTTAACACAAAATTTTGAAGAGTAAACGTTAACTACCAAGAAACCAAACGAAAAAAATGTTGAAAACCTGTTTGTAAATCGAAAAACTTACGCTACCTTTGCAGCCCATTTTGTCAAAAAACTATACGTAAAACAAAGAAGAATAATTCTTTATGCCAACAATTCAACAGCTAGTAAGAAAAGGACGCGAGTTGAGCACATACAACAGCAAGGCACCCGCATTGGGCTCTTGTCCGCAGCGCCGTGGTGTTTGCGTTCGCGTTTACACCACCACGCCCAAGAAGCCAAACTCGGCTATGCGTAAGGTGGCGAGAGTTCGCTTAACCAACAGTAAAGAAGTGAACGCTTATATCCCAGGAGAAGGACACAACCTACAGGAGCACTCTATTGTGCTTGTACGCGGTGGTCGTGTTAAAGACCTTCCCGGAGTTCGTTATCACCTTGTGCGAGGAGCGCTAGATGCTTCGGGAGTAGAAGGTCGTAACCAGCGTCGTTCGAAATACGGAACTAAACGTCCTAAAGTTAAGAAGTAATATACTTATTTATAATACGATTAAGAACAAATGAGAAAAGCGAAGCCTAAAAAGAGGATTCTACTTCCCGACTCTAAGTACAGCGATGTAATGGTTACAAGATTTGTAAATAACTTGATGTACGATGGTAAGAAGAGTATTGCCTACAACATTTTTTATGATGCGTTAGACATTGTAGGCGAAAAGATGAAAGATTCAGAACAGGCTCCTTTAGAAATTTGGAAAAAAGCTATTGAAAACGTAACGCCTCAGGTAGAAGTAAAGAGTCGTCGTATAGGTGGTGCTAACTTCCAAGTTCCTATTGAAGTGAGACCCGAACGGAAGATTTCTATCAGTATGAAAAACATGATTTTGTTTGCACGCAAACGCTCGGGTCGCTCAATGGCAGAAAATCTGGCTGGCGAAATTATGGCAGCATACAACAACGAAGGTGCTGCATACAAGCGTAAAGAAGACATGCACAGAATGGCAGAAGCAAACAAGGCGTTTGCTCACTTTAGATTCTAATATTCAGGGGAGGAAATCAGAGATTTAATGGCAAGAGATTTAAAGCTAACGAGAAATATTGGAATCATGGCGCATATCGATGCGGGGAAAACAACCACATCGGAGCGTATTTTATTTTACACCGGAAAGACTCACCGCTTAGGCGAAGTTCATGATGGCGCTGCTACTATGGACTGGATGGTGCAGGAGCAAGAGCGTGGTATTACCATTACATCTGCTGCAACCACTACTTTCTGGAACTATGATGATAAGACCTTCCAGATTAATATTATAGACACTCCGGGTCACGTTGATTTTACCGTTGAGGTAGAACGCTCGTTACGTGTACTTGATGGTGCTATTGCAACCTTTTGCGCGGTAGGAGGTGTAGAACCCCAATCGGAGACCGTATGGCGTCAGGCAGACAAGTACAAAGTTCCCCGAATTGGTTACGTAAATAAAATGGACCGTATTGGTGCCGACTTTCTTGGCGTTGTACAAGAAATTAAGGATAAGTTGGGCGCTAATGCGATTCCGATAGTTCTTCCGATAGGAAGAGAAGAAAACTTCCAGGGAGTTGTCGATCTTATTACCAATAAGGCTATTGTCTATTTTGATGATAAGAATGTTCGCGACAACTTTACCGTTGAAGAAGTTCCTGCCGATATGAAGGAGGAAGTTGACGAATGGCGCGGTAGGCTTATCGAAGCCATTGCGGAACATAACGACGAGTTGCTCGAAAAGTTCTTCGACGATCCCGATTCAATAACAGAACAGGAAATTGTTGACACCCTCAGAACAGCAACCATTGCAATGACAGTTGTACCTGTTATGTGTGGTTCGTCTTTCAAGAATAAAGGTGTTCAATACTTGCTAGATGCGGTTGTTTGTTGCCTTCCTAGTCCGCTTGACGTTGAAGCGATTATAGGAACAAACCCCTCTAGCGAAAAAGAAGAAGAACGTAAGCCCGATGCATCGCAACCATTCTGTGGTTTGGTATTTAAAATCGCTACTGATCCATATGTAGGTCGTTTGGCGTTTATTCGTGCTTACTCAGGAAAGCTAGATGCGGGTTCGTATGTGCTTAATACCCGTTCCGGTAAAAAAGAGCGTGTTGCACGTTTGTACCAAATGCACTCTAACAAGCAAAACCCTATAGAGTTTGTAGAAGCCGGCGATATTTGCGCATGCGTTGGTTTTAAAGACCTCCGTACGGGCGATACCGTTTGCGAAGAAAAGCATCCTATTGTACTTGAGTCTATGACCTTTCCTGATCCGGTTATCGGATTGGCTATTGAGCCCAAGACTCAGAAAGATTTGGATAAGTTAGGTGTTGCGCTTGGTAAGCTTTCCGAAGAAGATCCAACCTTTACCGTAAAATCTGACGAAAATAGCGGGCAAACAATTATCAGCGGAATGGGCGAACTTCACCTCGAAATTATCGTTGACCGTTTGAAACGCGAATTCGGTGTAGAAATTAACCAGGGTGCGCCCCAGGTTAACTACAAAGAAGCGTTACGCGGCAAGGTTGAGCATCGCGAAGTATTTAAAAAGCAATCAGGTGGTCGCGGTAAGTTCGCCGACATTATTGTTGAGATCGGACCTACCGACGATAAGGAAACGCTTGGACTACAATTTGTTGATGTAGTTAAAGGTGGTAACATCCCTAAAGAATATATACCATCTGTAGAAAAAGGATTCAAGGCTGCTATGGTTAATGGTCCGTTGGCTGGCTTTGAAGTTGAAAGTATGAAAGTTACGCTGAAGGACGGTTCGTTCCACGCGGTTGACTCTGATTCACTGTCATTCGAAATCTGCGCACGTGCGGCATTCCGTCATGCAGCATCAAAGGCTAACCCTGTGCTTATGGAGCCTATCATGTCGCTCGAAGTTGTTACTCCTGAGGAGTACATGGGCGATGTTATCGGCGACTTAAATAAGCGTCGTGGTCAGATTACCGGTATGGAATCTAAGGCTAACGCCCGTGTGGTTAAGGCTAAAGTTCCGCTTGCCGAGCAGTTTGGTTACGTTACCGTACTACGTACGTTAAGCTCAGGACGTGCCACAAGCACTATGGAGTTTTCGCACTACGATGAAGTTCCCGCAAATATTGCTAAGGAAATCATTGAAAAATCGAGTGGAAAGAAGAAAGTAGATGATGACGAGTAAAAAATAATCAACCATGAGCCAAAAAATTAGAATAAAATTAAAATCGTATGATCACTCTTTGGTTGACAAGTCAGCCGAGAAGATTGTGAAAACAGTAAAGGCAACAGGTGCCGTTGTTAGCGGACCTATTCCTCTTCCTACACAAAAGAAGATTTTTACTGTTAACCGTTCAACTTTCGTAAACAAGAAATCGCGCGAGCAGTTTCAACTTTGCACATTTAAGCGTTTGCTTGATATCTACAGCTCAACACCTAAAACCGTTGACGCATTGATGAAACTTGAGCTGCCTAGCGGTGTTGAAGTAGAAATCAAAGTTTGATAAATAAGATGTCGATGACCTCTGCTGGGGTTATGCACTAGTATTAATAGAGGACAAGACTAATAGTCTAAAAATCTATTAGTCTCTAATCGAAATGTAAAACTAAACATGCCAGGAATTATTGGAAAAAAAATCGGAATGACTTCCGTTTTCGATGCAGATGGAAAAAACATCCCCTGCACCGTTATTGAGGCTGGTCCATGTGTTGTTACGCAAGTACGCTCTAACGAGATAGACGGCTACGAAGCCGTTCAGCTTGCCTATGACGATAAGAAAGAAAAGCAAACCAGCAATGCTCTTATAGGGCATTTTAAGAAAGCTAACACTGCCCCTAAGTACAAAGTGGTTGAAACCATTATGGACTGGGACAGGGAGCTCAAGTTGGGCGACGTTGTTACCGTTGCTGATTTTGAAGAAAATGATTGGGTTGATGTTACAGGCATCTCCAAGGGTAAAGGATTTCAGGGTGTAGTAAAACGCCATGGTTTTGCAGGTGTAGGTGGTCAAACCCACGGTCAGCACAACCGCGCTCGCGCACTTGGTTCGTTAGGTGCATCATCTTACCCCTCACGCGTATTTAAGGGAAAGAAGCTTCCCGGACGTATGGGCGGAGCAAGAGTAAAAGTGCTTAACCTGAGAATACTTAAGCTTATCCCTGAAAGCAACCTAATGTTGGTAAAAGGTTCTATACCCGGAGCCAAAGGGTCGTACATAATTATTGAAGACTAGAGAGATGGAAGTAGCAGTATATACTAAAGACGGTAATAAGTCGGCGAAAACAGTTACGCTCGACGATACCATATTCGGCATTGAACCGAACGACCATGCTATCTATCTTGACGTAAAGCAATACCTGGCTAACCAACGCCAAGGTACCCATAAGACAAAAGAAAAATGGGAAGTTGCTTACAGCACCAAGAAAGTTATCCGTCAGAAAGGTACAGGCGGTGCCCGTCATGGTAGCATTAAGGCAAACATTTATGTTGGTGGAGGTCGCGTATTCGGACCAAGACCCCGCGATTACAGCTTTAAACTGAATAAGAAGCTTAAACAATTAGCCCGTAAAAGCGCTCTTACTTACAAGGCAAAGAACGAAGGACTTATTGTTTTAGAGTCGTTAGAAATGGATGCTCCAAAGACCAAAGAAATTATCAATATCAGCAAAAATCTGAAAGTTGCTGATAAAAAATTGCTTATGGTGCTTCCGGAAGCAAATAAAAACGTATATTTGTCGTCCCGAAATTTACCGAATGTTAAAACGGTAGTTGCTTCGGACTTAACCACTTACGATATTGTGAACGCATCAAGCCTCATTCTTACTGAAAAATCAGTAGAGGTATTGCATGGCGTTTTTGGTATTGGTAACGAGTAATAAGAATAAGTGATGAATGTGATTATTAAGCCTATAGTAACCGAAAAAATGACGATTCAGGGCGATAAGTTGAATCGTTACGGTTTTATTGTCAACCTCAGGGCTAATAAGTTAGAGATTAAGAAGGCTGTAGAAGAGCTATACAACGTAACGGTTGAGGCTGTTAATACTGCCAGTTACGTCGGTAAGAGAAAAAGCCGCTTTACAAAGTCTGGTCTGCTAACCGGTAGAACAAACCACTACAAGAAAGCCTTCGTTACCCTGAAAGCGAATGACACAATTGATTTTTATAGCAACATCTAAGAGCCATGGGAGTAAGAAAGTTTAAACCGATAACACCCGGTACAAGACATAAAGTCATTGGTTCGTTTGAGGATATTACCGCAACGAAACCAGAGAAGTCATTACTCACATCATTAAAAAGGTCCGGCGGACGTAATAAAGATGGGAAGATGACCATGCGCTATATGGGTGGCGGTCATAAGAAAAAATACCGCATTATAGATTTTAAGAGAGACAAGGACAGCATGACCGCTCGCGTTAGGACCATTGAGTACGATCCTAACCGTAGCGCACGCATCGCTCTTGTAGCATACACCGATGGCGAAAAACGCTATATCGTAGCTCCCCACGGGTTAAAAGTAGGACAAGAGATCGCATCTGGCAAAGGAGTTGCTCCCGAAGTTGGAAATACGCTTCTTCTCGCCGAAATTCCCCTTGGAACAGTTATTCACAATATCGAACTTCAGCCGGGACAAGGAGCAGTTATGGCACGCAGCGCCGGAGCATACGCTCAGCTTCTTGCACGCGAAGGTAAGTTTGCCGTTATTAAGCTTCCCTCAGGCGAATCTCGTATGGTGTTAACGACATGTAGAGCAACCATAGGTTCGGTTTCTAACCCCGACCATATTCTTGAGTCGCACGGAAAAGCCGGTAGAAAACGCTGGTTAGGTCGTCGCCCAAGAGTAAGAGGTGTAGTGATGAACCCAGTAGATCACCCGATGGGTGGTGGTGAAGGACGCGCGTCTGGAGGTCACCCACGTTCGCGTAAGGGTATTCCTGCTAAGGGTTATAAGACTCGTAATCCGAAGAAGAACTCTAACAAGTTCATCATCGAGAGAAGAAAGAAATAATTTGATTAAAACAGAATTACTATGAGTCGTTCGCTGAAAAAAGGTCCATATATAGAACCTAAGTTAGAAAAGAAAATACTTGCACAAAACGAGGCTAACAAGAAAACGGTTATCAAAACTTGGTCTCGCGCAACCATGATCTCGCCAGATTTCGTAGGTCATACAATTGCAGTGCATAATGGTAATAAGTTTATTCCTGTTTACGTTACCGAGAACATGGTAGGTCATAAGCTTGGAGAGTTTGCTCCTACCCGTACGTTCAAGGGGCATAGCGGTAATAGAAAGTAGTCGTAACACCGAAATATTTCGAATATAATGGGTGCAAGAAAAACAGAAATGGCCAAAAGGCTGAAAGAAGAAAGGGCTAAGGTAGCTTACGCTAAGCTTAACGACTGCCCTACCTCTCCTCGCAAGATGCGCTTAATGGCTGACTTGATTAGAGGAATGGAGGTTAACCACGCTCTTGATGTACTAAAATATAGTAAGAAAGACACGTCTATTCGTTTAGAAAAGCTTTTAAAGTCAGCAATTGCTAACTGGGAAGTGAAGAACGAAGGCGAGAAAAAAGAACTTGAAAACGGTAATGTACATATTACGCAGATTTTTGTAAACGAAGGTAGAACACTTAAAAGAATTCAGCCTGCCCCACAAGGACGCGCACACAGAATTCGCAAAAGATCTAACCACGTTACTATCGTTGTAGGTACAAAAAAAGAAAACGTAGCAGAGGAGAACTAGTATATGGGACAAAAAGTAAATCCGATAGCAAATAGGCTCGGAATCATTCGCGGATGGGATTCAAACTGGTTCGGCGGAAAAGACTTCGCCGGTAAGATTGTCGAAGACGCTAAGATTCGTAAGTATCTCAACGCTCGTTTAGCAAAAGCAAGTATTTCGAAAATAATTATCGAAAGAACGCTTAAACTTATTACCGTAACTATAAATACAGCTCGTCCCGGTATCATTATTGGTAAAGGTGGACAGGAAGTAGATAAGCTGAAAGAAGAGTTGAAGAAGATCACCAGCAAAGATGTTCAGATTAACATTTTTGAAGTAAAGCGTCCCGAGTTGGATGCTATGATCGTAGCCAATAACATCGCCCGTCAGGTTGAGGGACGTATCTCTTACCGTCGTGCAGTTAAAACGGCTATCGCTTCAACTATGCGTATGGGTGCGGAAGGAATTAAGGTGCAAATTTCAGGTCGTCTTGGCGGTGCAGAAATGGCACGTAGCGAAACCTTTAAAGAAGGTCGTATTCCTCTTCACACATTCCGTGCAGATATCGACTATGCTTTAGGTGAAGCGCTTACTAAAGTAGGTTTGCTTGGCATTAAGGTATGGATTTGTAACGGACTGGTTTACGGAAAACGCGATCTTACCCCTAACGTAGGAGTTGCCGCGCTAAGCGGTCCTTCAGGCGGTCAGGGTAACGATAGAGGAGACAGAGGTGGTCGTAATAACGATAGAAGACCTCGTGGTCCCAGAAAAGATAAAAAGTAGTAATAGGTTCGATAAAGACGAAAGAAAATGTTACAACCGAAAAAAACTAAATATAGAAGGCAGCAAAAGGGCAAAATGAAAGGTAATGCTCAACGCGGTAACCAGCTTGCATTCGGTTCATTCGGAATCAAAGCGATGGAAGAATGCTGGATGACCGGTTCGCAGATAGAAGCCGCCCGTCAGGCTATCGTTCGTTACATGAAACGTGAAGGTCAGCTGTGGATCAGAGTATTCCCCGATAAACCTATCACCAAGAAGCCTGCCGAAGTACGTATGGGTAAAGGTAAAGGAGCGCCCGAAGGGTTTGTTGCTTGTATCTCTCCCGGTCGTATTATTATGGAAGCAGAAGGCGTTCCTTTAGAAGTAGCCAAAGAAGCGCTTCGTCTTGGAGCGCAGAAACTACCTATCACAACAAAGTTTATTGTGAGAAGGGATTTTGATGAATCAATCTAAATCTATATAACAAATGAAAGCAGCAGAAATTCGTGAACTTTCAACAAAAGATTTGATTGAAAGAATAGAAACAGAAAGGGCTAACCTTAACCGCATGCAAATGAATCATGCTATCTCGCCTATCGAAAACTCGGGTCAGATAAGGGCAGCACGTAAGGATATCGCTCGCATGCTTACCGTATTGCGCGAGAAACAAATTAACGAGACAAAGAAATAATCGTTCATGGAAATCAGGAACCTAAGAAAAGAAAGAGTAGGGGTGGTAGTGAGCAATAAGATGGAGAAATCTATTGTTGTTGCCGTTAAGCGTAAAGTAAAACACCCTATGTACGGTAAATTCGTGAATAAAACGACAAAGTTCGTGGCTCATGACGATAAGAATGAGTGCAGCGAAGGCGATACCGTAAAAATAATGGAAACTCGTCCGCTTAGTAAAACTAAGCGTTGGAGATTAGTTGAAATCCTAGAAAAAGTGAAATAGCCATGATACAACAAGAAAGTAGATTACTAGTGGCTGATAACAGCGGAGCAAAAGAAGTTCTTTGCATCCGCGTGCTTGGTGGAACAAAAAGACGCTACGCTTCTATAGGCGATAAAATCGTTGTAACCATCAAGAATGCTATACCGGGAGGTGAAGCGAAGAAAGGAACAGTTTCGAAAGCTGTGATCGTGAGAGTGAAGAAAGAAATCCGTCGTTTCGATGGTTCTTACATTCGCTTTGATGATAACGCTTGCGTACTGTTGAATGCACAGGGTGAAATTCGTGGAACACGTATTTTCGGACCCGTTGCCAGAGAGTTGCGCGATGGCTACATGAAAATTGTATCACTTGCCCCTGAAGTGTTGTAACCGATAAAACTGTAAAGAGAGATGAAGCTACACATTAAAAAGGGCGATACAGTATATGTAAATACCGGCGAAGATAGAGGTAAAACCGGTAAGGTGCTTCGCGTTCTTGTAAAAGAGCAGCGCGCCATTGTTGAAGGTCTTAACATGGTAAGCAAGCACACCAAGCCCAACGCGAAAAACACGCAAGGCGGAATAGTTAAGCAAGAAGCTCCTATCCATATCTCTAATCTACAGCTGGTAGAAGATGGTAAGCCCATCCGTATCGGTCGTAGGTTGAACGATAAGGGTAAGTTAGTACGTTACTCAAAAAAATCCAACGAGGAAATTAAATAATGGCAAAGAAAGGTGAAGGAGTTAAGGATGCAGGCGCTCAGGCTGCAGTTCCAAAGGGATATATTCCTGCTCTAAAAAAGAAATACACTGAAGAGATTGCTCCGGCTCTTATGAAAGAGTTCGGCTTTAAAAATGTAATGCAAGTTCCCCGCCTGGAGAAGATTATCGTAAACCAAGGTGTTGGTAGCGCTGTTGCCGATAAGAAACTGATTGAGATTGCTCAGAACGAGCTTACTACAATTACCGGTCAGAAAGCTATCCAAACATTCTCGAAGAAAGATATCTCTAACTTCAAGCTGAGAAAAGGTATGCCTATCGGAACGAAGGTTACACTTCGTCGCGATAAAATGTACGAATTCCTAGATCGCTTGGTAGCCATTGCGCTTCCTCGTATCCGCGACTTCCAAGGAATCAACGATAAGCTGGACGGACGTGGAAACTACAGTTTAGGTATTCGTGAACAAATCATTTTCCCTGAAATTGATATCGATAAGATTACTAAAATTATGGGAATGGAGATTACCTTTGTAACTTCAACCGAAAAGGACGAAGAAGCGTATGCGCTACTTCGTGGCTTTGGTCTACCATTTAAAAACGCAAAAAAGAACGAATAAGTTATGGCAAAAGAGTCGATGAAAGCACGTGAAGTGAAGCGTGCAAAGTTGGTTGCGAAATATGCAGAGAAGCGTAAAGCGCTTAAAGAAGCAGGCGATTATGCAGGCTTAGCAAAGTTTCCTAAAAATTCCAACCCTATTCGTCTGCATAACCGTTGCTCGCTCACAGGTCGTCCTAAAGGATATATCCGTCTCTTTGGTATTAGCCGTATCCAGTTCAGAGAAATGGCTTCTAAAGGTCTTATCCCAGGAGTAACCAAGGCAAGCTGGTAGAGAGAAGAAAAAAATACAGTTCCGTACTGCCGGAACTTTTACATAGTGCAGTAAAATAGTATTGGATATCGGTTACACACCCTACCGTGTATCGATAAAACTAAAAAATTAATAACGTAATGACTGATCCAATTGCAGATTTCCTTACCCGAATAAGGAATGCGGTAAAAGCAGGACATAAAGTAGTTGAAATTCCCGCTTCAAAAATAAAGAAGGAGATCACAAGAATCCTTCACGAAAAGGGCTACATCCTCAGCTATAAATTTATAGATGAAGGACCTCAAGGTACTATCAAAATCGCATTAAAGTACCATCCCGAAAATAAGCAACCTGCCATTAAAACGTTAAAGCGTATCAGTACACCCGGTTTACGTAGATATACCGGCGTTCAGGATATGCCTCGCGTTCTTAACGGGCTGGGTATAGCTATTATGTCAACCTCAAGAGGTGTTATGACAGATAAGGAAGCTCGCGAACAAAATGTTGGTGGCGAAGTAATTTGCTACGTTTACTAGAAAAATTAGTATAAACTAACGTATATAACAAGAATAGAATGTCACGAATAGGAAAATTACCTGTAAACCTTCCCGCTGGAGTAACCGTTACGGTTGGTTCAGACAACGTGGTCAAGGTTAAAGGGCCTCTCGGTGAGCTTACTCAGGCAGTAGATCCTGATATTAAGATTACCGTTGAGGGTACAGAACTTAAGGTAGAACGTCCTACAGATCAGCCCCGCCATCGTTCTATGCACGGCTTATACCGCGCGCTATTGAACAATATGGTGGTAGGCGTATCTACGGGCTATACCATTCAGCAGGAGTTGGTAGGTGTTGGGTATAAAGTAGAAGCTAAAGGTCAAATGCTAGAGTTTAGCCTTGGTTACTCGCACGATATCCACTTCGAGCTGCCCCCTGAAGTAAAGGCTACCGCAGTTACCGAAAAAAAAGGTAACCCCAAACTAACATTAACCAGCCACGACAAGCAGCTGCTTGGACAGGTTGCTGCAAAGATCCGCTCACTTCGTAAGCCGGAACCATACAAGGGTAAAGGTATTAAGTTTATGGGCGAGCAGCTTCGCAGAAAAGCTGGTAAGTCTGCTAACGCAAAATAACGGGAGGTTGAGACTATGGCACTTACAAAAATAGAAAGAAGACAACGTATTAAATACCGTGTTGCTAAAGTTGTTAGCGGTACAGCCGAAAGACCTCGCATGTCTGTGTATAGAAGCAACAAGCAGATTTACGTTCAGTTTATCGATGACGTAGCAGGTCAGACTCTAGCATCAGCTTCATCGCGCGATAAGGCGGTAGCTGAGCAAGTAAAAGGAAAATCAGGTTTAGAAGTTGCCAAAATGGTTGGCAAGCTAGCTGCAGAAAAAGCGCAAGAAAAAGGCATTTCGGCAGTAGTATTCGACCGTAACGGATATCTATACCATGGTAGAGTGAAAAGTTTAGCAGAATCAGCCAGAGAAGCTGGTCTTAAATTCTAATAGAGAATATGGCACAAAATTCAAACATACGTAAGGTGAAGACTACCGACCTAGAGCTTAAAGACAGGTTAGTAGCAATTCAGCGTGTTACCAAAGTAACTAAAGGGGGACGCCACTTTAGTTTCGCGGCAATTGTTGTAGTAGGAAACGAAAACGGCATTGTTGGATATGGACTTGGTAAGGCAGGCGAAGTAACCTCAGCTATCTCTAAAGGAATTGAGGATGCTAAGAAGAATTTGGTTAAAGTACCCGTGCATAACGGAACTATTCCTCACGAACAAATCGCTAAGTTTGGCGGTGCAAGAGTATTCATGAAACCCGCCGCACCCGGTTCCGGGGTAAAGGCAGGAGGTGCGATGCGTGCTGTGTTCGAAAGTGTTGGAATTACCGACGTGTTAGCAAAATCAAAAGGCTCATCTAACCCTCACAACTTGGTGAAGGCTACGGTTAACGCTTTACTGGAGCTTAGAGACGCTTACACCATTGCGGATGTTCGCGGTATATCAATGAACAACGTGTTTAAAGGATAGGAGATTTTGCAATGGCAACATACAGAATTACACAAGTAAAAAGTAAAATCGGCTCAACCCAACGTCAACGTGCGACCCTAGAATCATTGGGTATCCGTAGAATAAATCATAGCGTTGAGCGCGAAGGTACACCTGTTGTACTTGGCATGATTGCTAAGGTAAGACACCTGGTGAAAGTAGAAGAAGTAAAGTAGTAACCCGATAAAACTACAACCATGCAGTTAAGTAATTTAAAACCCGCAAAGGGTTCAACACATAAGGATAAGAGAATTGGCCGCGGTCAAGGTTCTGGACGAGGAGGTACATCTACCAAAGGGCACAAAGGTGCTCAGTCTCGTTCGGGTTACTCTCGTAAACCTGGATTTGAAGGTGGACAGATGCCGTTACAGCGTCGTTTACCAAAGTTCGGATTCACCAACATGAACCGAAAAGAGTACAAGGCGATCAACATCTCAACGCTTCAGGCATTAGCCGAAAAGTTAAGCGTATCTGAAATCACCATCGATACTATGATGAATGCAGGTCTTGTTTCTAAAAATCACCTAGTAAAAATCCTTGGCAACGGCGAGCTAACCATTAAGCTAGACGTAACCGCTCATGCTTTTTCAAAATCGGCAGTAGCCGCTATTGAAGCACAGCAGGGAACAGCCACAAAACTATAGCCTATGAAACGGTTCATAGAAACCTTAAAGAATATTTTTAAGATAGAGGAGCTCCGTAACCGGATTATCTATACCTTCTTGATATTGATTATTTTCCGTATCGGAAGTTTTGTAGTGCTTCCCGGTATCGATGCAACTGCGCTTAGCGGATTGCAAGATCAGGCATCTTCAGGTCTGCTAGGACTGCTGAATATGTTCTCGGGGGGTGCATTTGGTAACGCTTCTATCTTTGCGTTAGGTGTTATGCCATACATTTCGGCATCAATCGTGATACAGCTGCTGGGAATTATGGTGCCCTACTTCCAACGCCTACAGCGTGAGGGAGAGAGCGGACGTCGTAAGATTAACCAGTACACACGCTACCTAACTATTGGTATCCTTTTACTTCAAGGACCGGCATATTTGGCAAACTTACATAACCAAATACTACCAAGCGCGTTTTTAGTTAGCGGAACATTGTTTAACGTTACATCAACCATTCTTCTTCTTGGCGGTACCATGTTCATCATGTGGTTAGGAGAACGCATTACCGATAGAGGGCTAGGTAACGGTATATCGCTTATCATCATGGTAGGTATTATTGCCCGTTTACCATTTGCTCTTTTCTCGGAGTTTGTATCGCGCTTCAGCGAAACTACAGGAGGTATCCTGATGTTTATCGTAGAAATGGTTGTGATGTTTGTTATCTTTATGGCAACCATAGCGTTGGTACAGGGCGTTCGTAAAGTTCCTGTACAGTATGCAAAGCGTATTGTAGGTAATAAGCAGTATGGCGGTGTGCGTCAGTATCTTCCGCTAAAGATTAACTCTGCGGGAGTTATGCCTATTATCTTTGCTCAGGCGTTAATGTTCATCCCGATGTTACTATCAGGATTTGATGCAACCAGCAGCTTTGCAATAGCATTTAGCGATTTTACCGGATTTTGGTATAACTTTACATTTGCATTTTTAGTTATTGTATTTACATACTTCTACACTGCCGTGACGGTTAACCCAACCAACATGGCAGATGAAATGAAGAAGAACGGAGGTTTCATCCCCGGTGTTAAGCCCGGTAAGAAAACGGCTGAGTATATAGACTCTATCATGTCTAGAATTACGCTGCCCGGTTCAATCTTTTTGGCTATAGTAGCAATCCTGCCTGCTTTAGCACAGAAGTTTTTGGGCGTTAACCCTCAGTTTGCACAGTTCTTTGGAGGTACTTCGCTATTGATTATGGTAGGTGTTGTACTTGATACGTTGAAGCAAATCGAGAGCCATCTTTTGATGAGACACTACGATGGTTTGATGAAAACCGGACGAATAAAAGGACGTTCAGGCTCATAGCCTACGTTATATAGATTATTAAGTTCTTTACTTAGTGGCAAATTTAAAGACGAACGAAGAAATTGAGATACTACGGGAGAATGCGCTCATAGTATCAAAAACGCTGGCAGAAGTTGCAAAACATGTCAGACCGGGAGTTACTACGCTTGAACTCGATAAAGTGGCAGAAGAGTTCATTCGCGATCATGGTGCCGAACCGGGTTTTCTGGGATACAACGGTTTTCCCAATACACTTTGTACGTCCTTAAATAGCGTTGTCGTTCACGGTATCCCTTCTAATCACCGCTTAGATGAAGGCGATATCATTTCGGTAGATTGCGGTACCAGGTTTCACGGCTTTTATGGCGACTCGGCTTATACCTTCGCGGTTGGGGAGATTTCTCCCGAAGTTGCAAAACTTCTAGAAGTTACAAAGACGAGCCTATTTAAAGGTATTGAGCAGGTAAAGGCAGGAAACAGAATGGGCGACATCGGAAATGCTGTACAAACGTATGCCGAAGCGCACGGTTTTTCGATAGTTCGCGAGATGATCGGTCACGGAATCGGTCACGATATGCACGAACGTCCGGATGTACCGAATTACGGTAAACGTGGAAAAGGTACGAAGCTGGTTAACGGTATGGTTATCTGTATCGAGCCTATGATTAACTTGGGTAAGAAAGAAATCTACATGGGAAACGATGGTTGGACGATACGTACGGTCGATAAAAAAATGTCGGCTCATTACGAGCTAACAGTTGCTGTAAAAGACGGTAAAGCCGATGTGCTTTCCACTTTTAAGTATGTTGAAGAAGTATTACAACAAAAAGTTTAAGTAATTTATTAGAACCGAATGGCAAAACAATCGGCCATAGAAAAAGACGGAGTTATCGTAGAGGCGTTGTCGAATGCAATGTTTCGTGTAGAATTGGATAACGGACATACTATTATTGCCCATATCTCCGGTAAAATGAGAATGCACTACATTAAAATTTTGCCGGGCGATAAGGTAAAGGTAGAGATGTCTCCATACGACTTAACAAAAGGCCGTATAACCTTTAGGTATAGGTAAATTGTTTAATGGTTAGACCTTTTTGGGCTGACAAACAAATACAACAAAAATGAAAGTTAGAGCATCTATTAAAAAGCGCAGTGAAGATTGCAAAATCGTAAAACGCAAAGGTCGTTTATACGTTATCTGCAAAAAGAACCCTAAGTTTAAAATGCGCCAAGGATAATTCAGTAAAAACACATTAAAATAATAATATGGCACGTATTGCTGGTGTTGATTTACCAAAGAATAAAAGAGGCGAGATAGGGCTTACCTATATCTACGGAATAGGTAGAAGCACATCACGCTCAATCCTTAGCCAAGCAAGTATCGATTTCGATATAAAAGTTAAGGATTGGAACGACGACCAAATTGCTGCTATTCGTAGCATTATTGGCGAGAACTACAAAATTGAGGGAGAGTTGCGCTCAATGGTCCAGCTAAACATTAAGCGTTTAATGGACATTGGATGCTACAGGGGAATCCGTCATCGTATCAGTCTTCCTGTACGTGGACAGAGTACTAAGAATAACGCTCGTACCCGAAAAGGTAGAAAGAAAACTGTAGCAAATAAGAAAAAAGCAACTAAATAGTAAGTAACAATGGCAAAGAAACCGGGAACAACTAAAAAAAGAGTTGTAAAAATTGAGGCTGTAGGGCAAGCTCACATTCACTCAACCTTCAATAATATTATTATTTCTTTGACGAACAACGATGGTCAGGTTATTAGTTGGTCATCGGCAGGAAAGATGGGTTTCAGAGGTTCTAAAAAGAATACTCCTTACGCCGCTCAGACTGCTGCCGAAGATTGCGCTAAAGTAGCTTACGATTTAGGCTTACGTAAAGTAAAAGTTTACGTAAAAGGTCCTGGATCGGGAAGAGAATCAGCCATCCGTAGCATTCACTCACGCGGAATAGAGGTTACCGAAATAGTTGACGTTACTCCACTTCCTCACAACGGCTGTCGCCCTAAGGGAAGAAGAAGAGTATAACCTACGTTGTTAATCATTCAAATTAAGAGAAATGGCAAGATATACAGGACCAACCAGCAAAATTGCGCGTAAGTTCGGCGAGCCGATCTTCGGACCAGATAAGCATTTCGAAAAGAAAAACTATCCTCCGGGACAGCATGGTTTGGCTAAAAAAAGAAAAAAAGTTTCTGAGTATGGTACTCAACTGCAAGAAAAGCAGAAAGTAAAATATACCTACGGCTTACTAGAGCGTCAGTTCCGTAACCTATTCGAGCAAGCTTCGCGCATGAAAGGACGTAAAGGTGAAAACCTGATTATTCTTCTCGAAAGTCGTTTAGATAATCTGGTATATCGTCTTGGTATAGCGCCTACCAGAGCAGCTGCACGTCAGCTGGTATCTCACCGTCATATCATTGTTAACGGAAACGTTACAAACGTTCCGTCGTACAGCGTTAAGCCGGGCGATGTTATTGGTGTTCGCGAAAAATCTAAAGCATTAGAAGTTATTCAAGACGCTGTAGGAAAAGGTTCTATCAGCAAGTATTCTTGGTTAGAGTGGGATGGAGCAAACCTTACCGGTAAGTTTATCAACCGCCCTGAAAAAACAGAGATTCCCGAAACTATCAACGAGCAGCTGATAGTGGAGTTGTACTCAAAGTAATGAGTAAAGAGTACCTAACCGAAGATATCTATGTTTAAAAAAAGAACCGAAGTATTCAATTAATAATAAAACTATGGCAATACTAGCATTCCAAAAACCTGACAAGGTGATAATGCTTGACTCGACCGACTCTTTCGGGCGTTTCGAGTTCCGACCGTTAGAACCGGGTTACGGTATTACTGTCGGGAACGCGCTGAGGCGTATTCTGCTTTCCTCCTTGGAAGGTTATGCGATTACCTCGGTAAAAATTACAGGTGTTGATCATGAGTTTGCCACTATTCCCGGCGTTATCGAGAATATGGTAGATATCATTCTTAACCTGAAACAAATAAGGCTGAAGCAGATTGTAGAAGGTGTTGATGCCGAAAAAGTAAGTGTAACAGTAACCGGTCAGAACGAGTTTAAAGCGGGTTTCCTTTCAGGATCGCTTTCTGCCTTCAAGGTACTTAACTCCGATTTGGTAATATGCCGGATGGAGCCGAACGTTAAGCTTCAGATTGAGTTTACAATTGGTAAGGGTAGAGGCTACGTTCCTGCGGAAGAGAACAAACCTGCTGATGCTGAAATAGGCGTTATTCCTATTGATGCGATCTTTACGCCTATTAAGAACGTAAAGTTTGCAGTAGATAACTACCGTGTAGAGCAGAAGACCGACTACGAAAAGCTAACGCTTGAAATAACTACCGATAACTCAATTCATCCGAAAGATGCGCTGAAAGAGGCGGCTAAGATTCTTATCTACCACTTCATGCTATTCTCAGACGAAAAGATTACGGTTGATGTAGGCGAAAAGGTAGTTAGCGAAGAGTTCGACGAAGAATCGCTACACATGCGCCAGCTACTTAAGCAACGCCTTGTTGACTTAGACCTTTCTGTTAGAGCATTAAACTGCTTGAAGGCGGCAGAGGTTGAAACGCTTGGCGAGCTGGTTAAGTTCAGCAAGAACGACCTTCTAAAGTTCAGAAACTTTGGTAAGAAATCGCTATCAGAATTGGATGATTTGTTGGAAGCAAACAACCTTTCATTCGGAATGGATGTATCTAAATATAAACTAGACAAAGAGTAGCAAAGGCTATGAGACATAATAATAAAAACAACCATCTGGGAAGACAAGCGGGACACCGTAAAGCAATGTTGGCTAACATGGCAAGTTCGCTTATTATGCACAAGCGTATCGAAACCACTTTGGCTAGAGCAAAAGTGCTGAGAACCTATGTTGAGCCTTTGATTACCAAGTCGAAGGACGATACTACCCATTCTCGCCGTATGGTGTTCAGCCATTTAAAAGATAAATATGCGGTTACCGAATTATTCCGTAACGTAGCACCTAAGATTGCCGATCGTCCGGGCGGATATACCCGTATCCTTAAGATCGGATTTCGTCAAGGCGATGCTGCCGAAATGGCAATGATGGAGTTGGTAGATTTCAACGAGGCAATGTTGGCATCTGCTACACCTAAGAAAGAGGTTAAGAAAACAACCCGTCGTAGCCGCGCGGCTAAGAAAACCGATGATTCGGCAGAGCCTAAAACCACAGCAAAGAAAGCAAAAGCTGCTGAGGCAAAGGTAGAAGAAGTGGAAGCAAAGGTTGAAGAACAACAACCAGAAGCACCTACAGCAGAGGTTACCGAAACGCCTGCTGAAGAATAAGAAAAATATATACTATTTTCCGATAAAACGTAAAAGGGAAAGGCTTTAAAGCCTTTCCCTTTTACGTTTTAGGTGTAGCTAACCAGCAAAAGTAGCACATAGAAGTGCTGAGACAAACAGCATTGATACGGTTATTTTTACTACTTTTGTAACATGGGAGAATTTGTTTTATCCTCCTTTATTTATGAACAAAACCTAAGGATAGAAGTTTAACAATTAATATAAACAAAAAGTTATGTCGCAAATTATTAATGTTCACGCACGTCAGATTCTTGACTCAAGAGGAAACCCTACAGTAGAGGTAGATGTATTAACAGACGAAGGCATTCTTGGTCGTGCAGCAGTTCCGTCAGGAGCTTCAACAGGTGTTCACGAAGCTGTAGAGCTACGCGATAACGATAAGGGCGTTTACCTAGGTAAAGGCGTTCTTAAAGCAGTAGAAAATGTAAACACTGCTATAAACAACGAAATTCTTGGAATGGACGTATTAGATCAACGCGGTATTGATGCTATGATGATTGCCATAGATGGTACCGAAAACAAGGGGAATTTGGGTGCAAATGCTATTCTTGGTGTTTCTATGGCTTGCGCAAAAGCGGCGGCTCAAATTACCGGACAACATCTTTATCGTTATGTAGGTGGCGTTAACGCAAAGACACTTCCTATTCCGTTGATGAACATTCTTAACGGAGGTTCGCACGCCGATAACTCTATCGACTTCCAAGAGTTTATGATTATGCCGGTTGGTGTAGAAACATTCAGCCAGGCATTACGCATGGGCGCAGAAGTATTCCACAGTTTAAAGTCGGTACTTAAGAAGCAAGGATACTCAACCAACGTTGGTGACGAGGGTGGATTTGCTCCAAACCTTAAATCAAACGAAGAGGCTGTAACCGTTATTCTCGAAGCAATTGAGAAGTCCGGTTATCGTCCGGGCGAAGATATTTACATGGCGTTAGACCCTGCATCGTCTGAGTACTATATCGCAGAAGAAAAAGTTTACCACCTGCATAAGTCAAGTGGCGAGAAGCTTACGCCTGCTCAAATGGTTGATTACTGGAAAACTTGGGTTGACAAGTATCCTATCATTTCTATCGAAGACGGCATGGCAGAAGACGACTGGGACGGCTGGAAGTTGATTACCGATACTATTGGCGACCGTTGTCAGCTGGTAGGCGACGACTTATTTGTAACTAACGTAAAGCGTTTACAAATGGGTATCGACCGCAAGACAGCAAACTCTATTCTTGTAAAGGTTAACCAAATCGGTTCATTAAGCGAAACAATCGACGCTGTAAACCTGGCTTACCTAAATTCTTATACTGCAATTATGAGCCACCGCTCAGGCGAAACAGAAGATACTACTATTGCAGATCTTGCAGTTGCGTTGAATACCGGGCTTATTAAAACCGGTTCTGCATCACGCTCAGACAGAATAGCTAAGTACAACCAGCTGCTGCGTATCGAAGAGCAGCTGGGTAGCGAAGCTGTATATCCGGGCAAGAGCTTTAAGTATGTAGCAAACAGAAAGAAGTAATCAAATAGCTAATTAACCATAAAGGCTTGGCATTCATTTGTCAGGCCTTTGTTATTTTCTTATATCTTTGCCTAACCAAAACTTAATTCTATGAAGCTAAGATTACTGCTAATCGTTTTTTTGTTAGCTACGGCAAGTGGTGTTTGGGCACAAGCAAAATCGCTTCAAACAGTAGATCGTACAGTTGGTATAGGTCGTTTGCAGATTAGTTTAAACGATTCGATACCGTTTTATAAATCGGTTGAAGATATTAGAGCCATTGACACGCTTTGCTTTACTAAAATTACAGACGGCATAGATAAGGGCAGGTTTACAATGTCAACGCTATCCAAGTTTGATATTGTGCCATTTATTTTTTATCCCGGCAACTCTTATAATGAAGCGGCGGCAAACGTTGAAGCAGGTCGGGCATATTACCATCCGGTGTTAGTGCTTAGAGTTATTAACTTGATTAAAGGTGGTTTTGAAGTAGTACTTAATGAGAATACGTTTGAGACCTGCATAATTAAGAAAGATAAAAACCATACGCTTTATACTAACGGAGCGCCATACTGGTCGCTAAACCATAGCCGCGAAGCCGCTGATCCCGCATGGTTTCTATACGAATCGTGGGCTAACTATTTAAAGCGTCTTACGGCTATACAAATTACCAATCCTCAGCTTTACGATAATCCCAATGGCAGTCTTCTTATATCTCCAGACGGAAAACTATCGTTTCAAGTAGTATATACCATAGGCGAATGGGTAAAAGTACGCCTTACTGGTGAGCAGCCAGATGGTGTCCGCGATGAGGCTTGGCTAAGATGGACCGATGGTAAAAATATTTTAGTTACTCCTTTAGAAGAAGTTTACTATTAGCCGTATAAAGTACAACACAGGTAAAAAGGATTGGCATAAATGTTGCTAGTCCTTTTATAGTTTATAATTAACCTTATGCTTATGAGAGCCATAACATTCTTTTTATTTGCCGTAATAATGCTTGTGTCATGTGAAGTTGAACAGAAAAAAGTAGTTATGGATAACAAAGAAAATAGCGGTATTAAAATTGATAAGACAATTGGGATAGGTCGTTTGCAGGTAAGCCTGAATAAGACTATCCCATTATATAGAACAGTAGAGGATACGGTTCCTTTCGACTCTCTTCTTTTTTCTAGACATGAATCTGGCGAAGATAAAGGAAGTTTTTTAGTAACAGGGACAAGTCAAAAGGTAATGAATCCTATGAAGTTTTATAGGGGAGATACAGACAGCGAAGCAAAAGATAATATAATTGTGGGCTTGTATATTTTGCGCCACAGCTGGTTTTTAGAATGACGGCATTAGCGGATGATGGTTTTGAGGTGGTACCGGATGAAGATACATTTGAAGTAGCTGTAATTAAGCTGGACGAGCATCATACGCTATATAGTAAGGGAGAGCAGTATTGGGTAATGGATCATAATAGCGGCTCATCCGATCATCCTTGGTTTCTTCGAGAGCTATGGGATGAGTACTTTAAGCGGATATGGCATGCTTATTTAGATAGCCCTCAGGTATATGATGCGCCCAATGGTTCGCTCATCTACTCCTCAAAATACTATGGAGTTTTTACCATAAAAGAACTTGTGGGGGAGTGGGCTAAAGTTGAGACACAAAATTCCTACTGGGAAGAAGAAGATATTTTCCCTAAAGAAGGCTGGATAAAATGGGCAGATGGAGAAGCCCTGCTAGTTAATCCTATAGAAGAAGCCTATTATTAGTAATTTTCTAGTCTTTATCTGGATGCATTTTTAAGAACTCTTCCGCCTTTGTTACCATTTCGGCAGAACCCACAACAAACGGAATACGCTGATGTATTTCGGCTGGCTTTATTGATAGCACCCGTTCGTAACCTGTAGAAGCCTTTCCGCCTGATTGCTCTGCCAAAAAAGCTATTGGGTTGCATTCGTATAACAGCCGTAGCTTACCGTTTGGATTCGCAGCGGTTGGAGGGTATAAGTAAATGCCACCTTTAAGCATATTACGATGAAAATCGGCAACAAGGCTGCCAATATATCTTAAGCTATACGGTCTGTTTGTCGCGTCATCTTTTTCTTCGCAATACTTTATATACTCCTTAATCCCTTGAGGGAAGCGTGTAAAATAGCCTTGGTTAACAGAGTAAATATTGCCGGTTTTTGGCGTTTTCATACTTAGATTTGATAGACAAAACTCACCGATAGAAGGGTCGAGCGTAAATCCGTAAACACCGGCACCTGTTGTGTAAACAAGCATCGTAGAAGAACCGTAAATAATATAACCTGCCGCTACTTGTCGCGCGCCCGATTGTAAAAAATCTTCGAGAACAGGATCTTGCCCGCGAGGACTAATACGGCGGTAAATAGAAAATATTGTACCTACAGAAACGTTTACATCTATATTCGACGAGCCATCCAGCGGATCTATACAAAGTACATATCCGGCTCCTTTTGCTTGTGGATTATCGGAACAGATTATGCCATCACTTTCTTCAGACGCAATGCCGCAGCATTCTTCGCTAGCCAGCATCATTTCGGCAAACTCTAAGTGTGCAAAAGCATCCAGCTTCTTTTGATCTTCGCCTTGCACATTTGTATTTCCTGACGAGCCTAGTATGTCAACCAGTCCCGCTTTACTCACCTTTTTGTGTACGAATTTAGCAGCAACACCTAAGTGGTGGAGAAGTCTTGTTAACTCTCCTTTAGCATAAGGAAATTCTGCTTGACGTTGAAGAATAAATTCAGATAAGGTAATCAACTTATTTTGTGCCATAGCGAGAAAAGTTTTAAATTGTAAACAAAAATAAAACAAATAGTTAATAGTTGATAGATATCTGCTATTAGTTTTTGTATATTTTTGTAGTTTAAAGAAAACTCATATGGAATATACTGCAAGCGTAATTGCCGAATATCTGGGTGGCGAAGTCGAAGGTAATCCCGAAATTGCCGTAACCTCATTTGCCCGTATAGAACAAGGTAAACCCGGACAGCTTTGTTTTTTAGCAAATCCTAAGTACGAACACTATTTGTACACTACAAAAGCATCAATTGTGCTTGTCAATAAAAATTACGAGCTGAAAAAGCCTGTTGAGTGTACACTTATTCGTGTAGAAGATGCTTACGAAGGAATTGCTTCTTTGCTCGAGTTGTTTCAAAAATCAAAAAAAGATAATAAAAAAGGTCGATCGTGGCGGGCAAAGATATCGTGGAGTGCAAAGCTGGGCAAAAAGGTATATGTTGGGGCATTTGCATACATTGGGAAAAAAGTAAAAATAGGCAATAATGTTAAAATATACCCCCATGTTTACATTGGCGATGGTGTTACTATTGGCGATGGAACGATTCTTTATTCGGGCGTAAAAATTTATCACGATTGCGTTATAGGCGCAAACTGTATACTGCATGCCGGTGCTGTTCTTGGATCGGATGGCTTTGGGTTTGCTCCGCTGCCTGATGGTGGATATAAAAAAATTCCGCAGCTTGGTAATGTTGTTATCGAAGATGATGTTGAAATAGGTGCAAATACCGCTATTGATCGGGCTACTATGGGCTCTACAATTATCAAAAAAGGCGTGAAGCTTGATAATTTAATACAGGTTGCGCATAATGTATTTATCGATGAAAGCACCGTAATGGCAGCACAGGTTGGAGTTGCGGGCTCTACAAAGGTTGGAAAATACTGTATGATTGGAGGTCAGGCTGGTTTTGGCGGTCACAACGTTATTGGCGACAGAGTTATAGCAGCAGCTCAAACAGGTATAATTGGTAACGTAAAAGATGGGAAAACTCTTAGGGGGTCTCCCGGTATTGACTTGACTGTTTACCAACGTTCATATGCAATATTTAAGAATCTTAGCGAGCTGAGAAACGATGTATTTGAGCTGAAGAAGCAGCTGACTCAATTAAATGATAATAAGTCCGCTAAATAGAATTAGCTACATCTGTAACCAGGCTTCTATCAAGAGCTTGGTTTTTTTTTCTATCTTTGCATCTTTAAATTAACCTCATAACCTTGGTAATGCAAGTAAAACAACAGACTTTAAAGCAACCAATTACGTTTAAAGGCAAAGGCTTACACACAGGTCTGCAGGTAGAGATGACTATAAACCCTGCACCCGTTAACCACGGAATAAAATTTCAGCGAGTTGATCTTCCGGATCAGCCAATTATAGATGCCATTGCAGATTATGTTACGGCAACGTCTCGCGGCACCACCTTAGAAAAAAACGGAGCAAAAATTAGTACATTAGAGCATGTTATGGCAAGCATGTTCGGTATGGGTATTGATAATGCTTTGATTGCGGTTAACGCTCCCGAAGTACCCATTATGGACGGTAGCGCACGCGCATACGTAGAGGCTATTCAGGAAGTAGGCGTTGAGCAGCAAGACGAGGATAGGTGGTATTTCGAAGTTAAAGAAAAGATTGTTTATAAAGATGAGGAGAGCGGAAAAGAAATAATCGTTCTTCCCGACGATCATTTCAGCATCGAAACAATGATAGACTTCAACTCTAAGGTATTAGGAAATCAGTATGCACGCCTTTCGAAGATCGAAGATTTTGCAGAAGAAATAGCACCTTGCCGTACGTTTGTATTTCTTCACGAAGTCGAACTTTTACTTAAGAATAACCTCATTAAAGGTGGCGATCTGGAAAATGCCGTTGTTGTTGTAGAAAATGAAGTTCCAGAAGAAGAGCTTAAGCATTTAGCAACCTTATTCAATAAGTCTTCTATTAAAATGATACCGGAAGGTGGCTATCTAAATAACCTGGAGCTGCGCTTTCCTAACGAACCTGCGCGCCATAAGCTGCTGGATATGGTTGGCGATTTAGGGCTGGTTGGCTATCCGATTAAAGGAAAAATTATTGCTAACAAACCGGGACACTTTGTAAATACCGAGATAGCTAAGGTTATACGTAAGATGGCTAAAAAAGCTATTATGAAACCCGATGCTCCGGAGTACGACCCGAATAAAGAGCCGCTAATCGACATAAACGGGATAAGAAAAATACTTCCACACCGCCCGCCATTCTTACTGGTTGATAAGATTATCGATAGAACGGATACAAGCGTAGTGGGTGTGAAAAATGTTACGATGAACGAGCCGTTCTTTGTCGGTCATTTTCCCGAAGAACCTGTAATGCCCGGCGTGCTTATTATTGAAGCAATGGCGCAGGTAGGAGGTCTTCTTGCTTTGGCAAGCGTTCCCGACCCCGAAAACTATTCAACCTATTTTGTTAAGATAGATAAAGTTCGTTTTAAACGTAAAATTGTTCCGGGAGATACGCTTATCTTTAAGCTGGAGCTTACCGAACCTATTCGTCGCAGTATGGTTATGATGGCAGGAAAAGCGTATGTTGGAGATACCTTAGCAACAGAAGCAGAGCTTATGGCTCAAATAATTAAAAACAAACAGTAAACACAACCATTAATACATATATGGAACTTACACAAATACACCCGGAAGCAAAGTTGGCAAAAGATATCGTTGTTTGTCCCTTTACAACCATTGCAAAAAATGTTGAAATAGGAGAGGGTGCTTGGATTGGTCCTAACGTTACCATTATGGAGAACGTAAAGATTGGCAAGAACTGTAAGATATATCCCGGAGCAGTTGTTGGGGCAGAACCTCAAGATCTGAAATTTCAGGGAGAAGAAACATACGTAATAATAGGAGACAACGTAACCATCAGAGAATGCGTAACCATTAACAGAGGGACAGCTGCCAGCGGAAAGTACAAAACGATTATTGGCAATAATTGCCTTTTAATGTCGTATGTACACGTTGCACACGACAGCGTTATTGGTAACAACGTTATCTTGGCTTCTTATACGGGAGTTGCCGGAGAATCTGTAATTCAGGATTGGGCTATTCTTGGAGGACAAACCGGCATGCATCAGTTTACACGTATTGGCACCCACGCTATGTTATCTGGGGGCTCGTTAGTAGGTAAAGATGTTCCGCCTTACGTTATTGCAGGGCATCATCCGCTATCGTATGGCGGAGTAAATCGTATAGGTTTACGCCGTAGAGGTTTTACCAACGAAAAAATTAACGAGATGCACGACATCTACCGCATAATATATTTTGGCGGTCTTAATATTACCGATGCCTGTACTAAAATAGAGGCAGAAATGCCCCAAACAGAAGAGCGCGATATTATTTTAGAATTTATCCGTACATCGAAAAGAGGTATTATTAAAAGTACAGCAAATTTAGAAGAGCTGTAGAAATGAAAATTTAAAGTAAAAGGGCATTTATTTTTGAATGCCCTTTCTTTATTAATGCCCTTTCCCGTATTTATTATTATATAGTATTTTGGGGGAATATTCAGAAAAGTTATATAAGAAAAGTGCTTACTAGTCCAAATAAATTTCCTGCCATATGTACTACTATGGCATAAGAAATATTCTTATACTTTTCTTGGTAGTATCCGGCAGCTAGTCCCATTGCGGTTGTAAACACTAATATTCTCATAATAAATAATCCGCTCACATCCGCGCTAATTAAAACAAGATGACCTAAACCAAATGTCAGAGCGCTTATTATAACAGGTATGCTAAAAATGGAGACTTTATATTTACTTAAAGGCTTTAAAATATTGAGTAGGAAGCCCCTAAATAAGAATTCCTCGGCAATGCTTGCATAAATAAATACAAAGAGAAATACTTGTAGCGGACCCATTGTCAATAAAGATGGGTGTGCCTCGACTTCTTGACCTAGCATCTTTGTTATTATCGACATAAGGATACCGGATAAAAATGTTATTGCTACACCCACAATAATTGGCATAATAATATTTTTTAGTTTTGGCATAGAAATATTAAAGTCTACGCTCTTTTTAAATATTACTATTGCAGCTATTGATAGCAACAACATTACTGAGTGAGTAACAAACGATCCAGGGGTAAATCCTCCCGAAAAACGAATCCAATTGGTAGAAAAAATTGCAATAAAGTATATTGCAGCTGTAATGGCTAAGCCGTAAATAACTCTTTCATAGTCTTTCATATCCTATGATTTAAAAAAAATAAGCCTAAGCGTTTTAATGCTTAAGCTTATTTGCAGGTTATACCATATTATTTATCGCGTCTGGGCTTACGGTCTCGATCCCCTCTTTTACGATTATCATCGCTGCGAGGGGGGCGTGGCGGACGTTCAGGCTCTACATAACCTTCTGGTTTAGGGAGTAGTGCTCTGCGAGATAAGCGCAACTTGCCGGTCTTTTCGTCAATTTCCAGCAGCTTAACCTCTATCTTGTCGCCTTCCTTAAGAATGCCATCTAACGAGTCGATTCTTGCCCAATCGTACTCCGATATATGCAGTAGCCCATCCTTGCCCGGAACAATCTCTACAAAGGCACCGTAAGGCTGTATGGAGCGAACGGTTCCGAGGAATGTTGCCCCTACTTCCGGTCCAAAAACGATAATCTTTATACGGTTTATTGCCTCTTCTATCGACTCTTTATCCGGTCCGAATACATCTACAAAACCCTTACCCTCCTTTTCTGTAATGGTAATCGTAGTACCTGTACTCTTCTGCATTTCCTGAATAATCTTTCCGCCCGGTCCTATAACAGCACCAATGTTTTCTCCAGGTATAACTACTTGCTCTACACGTGGTACGTACGGTTTAAGGTCTGGACGCGGTTCGCTCATAGTCTCTAGCATTTTACCAAGAATATGTAAACGACCTTCACGAGCTTGTTCTAATGCTTGCGCAAGAACTTCGTAAGGAAGCCCGTCAACCTTAATATCCATCTGGGTTGCAGTAATACCGTCTTTAGTACCTGTAACCTTAAAGTCCATATCTCCTAAATGGTCTTCGTCACCTAGAATATCAGATAGTACTGCAAACTTATTTGCTTTGCTATCGGTAATCAGCCCCATTGCGATACCCGAAACAGGCTTTTTAAGTTGAATACCGGCATCCATCAATGCAAGTGTACCCGCGCAAACGGTAGCCATTGACGACGAGCCGTTACTTTCTAAAATATCCGACACTACACGTACAGCATATGGGTTTTGCTCTCCAACCGGAACCATTGGCTTTAATGCACGGAATGCAAGGTTACCATGTCCAATTTCGCGGCGGCTGGTTCCTCTTGCCGGTTTTGCTTCTCCTGTTGAGAAGGGGGGGAAGTTATAGTGAAGTACGAACTGATGCGAGCCTTGTACAAGTACCTCGTCAATTTCTTTCTCGTCCATCTTTGTACCAAGCGTAACAGTGGTAAGCGATTGGGTTTCGCCACGGGTAAAGACTGCCGAACCGTGTGCGGCAGGCAGGTAGTCAACCTCACACCAAATGGGGCGAATATCTTTTGTACCGCGACCATCAAGACGAACACCTTCATCAAGAATCATGTTGCGCATGGCTTCTTTCTCCACATCGTGGTAGTAGCGGCTTACAAGCGCTGCCTTATCATCTCGCTCTTCTTCGGTAAGAGTTTCTAAAAATTCTTCTTTTAACGACGCAAACGCATCTCCGCGTTCGTGCTTTGCTGTACCGCTTTTAGCAATAGCGTAGCATTTATCGTAGCAGTACTCGCAAACTCTAGCGCGTAGTTCTTCATCGTTCTCTTCGTGGCAATATGTGCGTTTTTGCGTTTTACCAACAGCTTCGGCTAGCTCCATCTGCACTTTGCAATGCTTTTGTATTTCGGCATGGGCAAACTTAATGGCATCTAGCATTTCTGCTTCCGAAACTTCTTTCATTTCGCCCTCTACCATCAAAATATTATCGTAGGTAGCACCCACCATGATATCGATATCTGCCTGTGCATTTTGGGTGAAGGTGGGGTTAACGATAAACTCGCCGTTTACACGGGCAACACGTACTTCGGAAATCGGTCCGTTAAACGGGATGTCCGAAACCGCTAAAGCCGCAGATGCCGCAAGACCTGCAAGCGCATCGGGCATAATATCTTTATCTGCCGAAATTAGGTTAACCGTAACAAATACATCGGCATGGAAGTCATCCGGAAAAAGTGGGCGTAACGCACGGTCTATAAGCCGCGATACTAAAATTTCGGAATCGGTAGGACGTGCCTCACGCTTTAAGAAACCGCCCGGGTAACGACCCGCTGCCGCATATTTCTCTTTGTATTCTACCTGTAGAGGCATAAAATCTACATCTGGTTTTGCCTCTGTTGCGGCGGTAACTGCTGCTAAGAGCATAGTATCGCCCATCTTAACAACTACCGAACCATCGGCTTGTTTAGCCAGCTTACCGGTTTCGATTTCAATAATGCGTCCGTCGTTAAGTTCAATTGTCTTTTTTACAATGTTCATGTTTTTTCGTTTTCTTTTTTTTCGTCTTTTGCCGCTGCCTACCCTACCTTTTAGGGTAGAGAAATAACAAGAGAGGCAATTACACAATTGCCTCTCTTGTCGCTTTATTTTCTAAGGTTTAGAGCCTTTACTATCGACCTATATCTTTCTATATCAACCCGCTTCAGGTAATCTAATAACCTGCGGCGTTTACCTACCAGTCTTAAAAGAGAGCGTTCGGTGTTGTAATCCTTCTTGTGCTCTTTTAAGTGCTCGGTAAGATGGCTGATACGGTGGGAAAATAGGGCGATCTGGCTCTCTGGAGAACCAGTGTCCGTATTAGACTTTCCGTATCCTTTGAAAATTTCTTGCTTTTGTTCTGATGTAAGATAGTTCATAAAAGCAAATAAAATTTTTTTGTTAAACTGCCCGCAAAGGTAATCTTTTTTTTGTAATCCGCTTACCTGTAGTAAGGTTTTTTTCGAAGTACCTTGGTTTGACACATAAATCTAATCATTCTAGCGGATAGGGGCTTACGAATTATTGGCTGATAATCAACAGGCGGAGAGAACAACATGAACAAACAAGTTAGATATTTGTAGTTTATTTTGAAATAACGTTATCAAGCGTAAAAGGTTGAGAGAGCTACGCATAAATCGTTAGTCACAAGGATATGTGACATATTTGCGTCATTTCGAGCGAAGCGAGAAATTTGTTTGTCAGCAAGTAGTTCTTATCCAGCAGATTTCTCGCTTCGCTCGAAATGACGGATGGGGTGAGGTAACAGGACATTAATTATTTAATGAGTTGAGCAGTAATACTAAAATGGAAAGCCGGATTTGGTCGAAGAGCTTCGTTCTATCGTGCTCTTCATATTTTTTTAATGTCGTTTGCATTTTATCTGCTGATGCCAACGCTACCGATATACCTTACAAAGACGTTGGGCATACTCGAGTCTAAAGTTGGCGTTGTATTTTCGGCATATACCATTGCTGCTTTATGCGTACGACTATTTTCAGGCTATTTGGTTGATAGATACTCTCGCAAACATCTGCTGATAGCCAGCCTGCTGATATATGCCTCGTTGTTTGGCGGATATATGCTGGTATCAACCGTTATTGCGTTTGTTGTACTTCGTTTTTTTACACGGCTTAACGTGGGGCTTAACCTCTGTGTCGTCTAATACTGGTTGCCATTGATGTTATCCCGTCGGTTAAACGTGAGCAGGGAATTGGTTACTACGGTCTCTTTGCAAACCTTTCTATGGCACTTGCGCCATGGGTTGCCGCAGAGGTGTGCGATAGGTGGGGATACTATGTGCTGATTGGGTGTTGTTTGTTCTGTGGATTTGCCTCGTTGGTTGTAGCGTCATTTATTAAAACCAGACCACGACCGAAGGTTGTAGAAGAGTAGGTAATTTCTCTCGACCGTTTTATTTTGGTTAAGGCGTTACCCATTGGGCTCAACCTTATGCTATGTGCCGTATCGTACGGCATGTTTGTCTCTTATGGCGTACTTTACGGCAAAGAAATTGATATACAGAATACGGGAATGCTGTTCTTATTTATGGCTATAGGTATTGGCACATCTCGACTTATTGCAGGTAGGTATGTTGATAAAGGGCTATATACACGCTGTATCATTATTTTCGCAGTGTTTGCTGACAGCTGCGCTGGTCGTATTTTCGCTGGCGCATAATATTGTTGCTTTTTGCGGTATGGCATTGCTTTGCGGAATTGCTTTCGGCTCTATGGTTCCGGTATTTCAAACCTTATTCGTAAATATGGCGCATCATAACCAGCGCGGAACGGCTAACTCAACCTACCTTACTTCTTTTGATGTTGGTATTGGCACAGGTATGTTGCTGGGCGGCTTTATAGCATCGTTCTCTAATTTGGCAACGGCTTGCCTTGTTGGCGGATGTTTAAGCCTTATAGCAATACCTTACTACTATATCTCACAAAAAGTTTACGAAAAAGGAAAGGTGGTGTAAATATATCGCCATGTCGAACGTAGTGAGACATCTCTCCATTCAGCGTATTGCTCCCTTCTTAGTGGATATCTCCCTTCGTTCGACATGACAACAAGGTAGCCCCGCTTGCGCCGATTATAAATTAGTAAAATATGTAGTTTTCAGTTCTCAACTTCCAATTTTCCACTCGTCCGTCAAAACCGTGTCAAAAACTTACGTGGTAATCCTGCCTGTTTAGCCATGCTTTCTGCTACTTTTGCTAAATGAAACGTAGGCTAAATAAAGGTTCTTGCAAGGAGACCATTCATCCAGTTAAAACAAAGACGGCAGCTATTTCTACATATGTGGAGATACGCAATTTTGTTACCGGCAGAATCAATCTATGCAACATGCTAAAAATCGTAACAGATTTTAGGCATTTCTTTAAAAACCTTGTGTTGGTGGATACGTTTTTTGCTGCTAACGAACAGCATCTCATCCGCAACTTTGGGAATTTTTCCAAAGGTTAAGAACGAGGTTAGGGCTGAGGTTACTGCCGAGGTTGGCGCTAGGTTTAGGCTACTAAAGATAAACTAAATAAAACTAAACTAAAGAGAGTACGCATTCTTTTTTGAAAAGTTTGGCTGAGAAAAAAGTTCTTTGACAAAATAGAAACGCTACTTTAATGCCCAAAGTATGTTACCTGAGAAAACATACAACGTAACCCTATAAAGAATAAGCTAAGCTAAACAAGAGAGAGTGCGTCCGCTCTTTCTTGAAAAAATTAGTCGAGCTTAAAATTCTTTGAGTATTGTCGGTATTAGTTCGTAAAGTATTCAATATTTTTACGTCATGTTGGACGTAGTAAGGAGCTTACTCAAAATCTTCGTACAGCAGGTATTTCTTGCGCATGGCTTTATATGCTGTCAGCTCATCTTTTCAGCTGTCGCGAATTTGTTCCTCTGTCCACCCTGCCTTGATTTGCTCCTGTAGTTCGGCATTTCCGGCTAACTTATTGAAGAAATCGGGACGGGCAAAGAACTTATCGGGTGCTTTGTTGTAGAAATCGAGCACGTACTTTAACGTAAAGCGAATGCTATCGGCGTTAAGTCCTCGTAAATCTACGTCGTAGCATAGATTGCCCTGCCGCTCTACATGCGCAGCCATATCGGTACGAACGCCGGGAGTAAACGTAAAATCGCCAAACGAGGGATCGGGATAGCCGATTACCTGAAACGGAAAATCTGTACCGCGACCTATGCTGCAGTCTGTTGCTTCGAAAAGGCATAGCAGTGAAAACAGCCGAACCGATTGGTAGTTGGGCAGGCTAGGCGAGGGAATTACAGGCAGTTCGTATTTTGTTTTATGCGTATAGTTTTCTAGCGGAATTACGGTGAGGTCGCACTGTACACTTCCATCAAGCCAGCCTTCGTCGTTAATCATCTGAGCCAGCTCGCCAATGGTAAGTCCGTGAATCATGGCAACCTTATGAAAGCTGATATCCGATTTAAACATATCGTCTTTGCGAACAGTACCGTCAACCTGCTCACCGTTAGGGTTGGGACGGTCGAGTATCATTACCGGGCGGTTTATTGTTAGCACATAGCGGCATTACATTGTGCATACCTACAACATAGGTGTAAAAGCGATCGCCTACATCCTGTATATCGAAAATCATAATATCAACAGAGCTTACCAACGAATCAGCCTGATGATTTTCTCCGTATAGCGAGTATAGCGGTAAGCCTGTTTGTACATCTACATCGTTATGTACATCTTCGCCACACTCAATGGTCCCACGAAAACCATGCTCGGGGATAAAGGCAAACTTCAGATCAACACCTTTTTCTAGAAGCACATCAACTAAATGCTTGTCGCCAACAATGGTTGTCTGGTTAGCCATTATGCCCACTTTTTTACCTTCCAGCATGGCAGGTAAACATCCAACCGTTCGGCTCCGGTAATAACTTTTGCAAGCTTGGTAGCCGGATGTTACAGTAGGTTTTCCTTTGCGGGCTATATGCAAAGACAGAGATAGCTGCGGCTAAAAAAGTATAAGCAAATGTTTTTTCATAGTTATAGTATTTTGTAAAAAGGTTAGCTACTTTATATTTGCAATATATAAGAAGAAGTTGCAATAACTTAAAAAAAGACCCGCAGCAAATTTTGCTGCGGGTCTTTTTTACTAATACCAACTAAGTGGCGGTGAGTATAGATGGGCTGAAGGCATCCCTATTCTTATGATAAAACCAACTGGTTGCTATAGCTATTTTGGTACATTTTATTATTTCTAATAACGGCAAACATTCGGTGTACTAATTTTGCTCTTACCGCATTTAAGACAGACATCTTGTTTTTACCTTCTTTTACCTTTCCGCAGTAGTATTCATGTAGCTCGCCCTTTGTTTTAGTGGCTGCGGCTAGAGCGGCCATACGCGGCAAGGCTTTAATGCTTTTGTCGGCTCTGTGAGAGACCTTCCACTGAGAGCGTACGCTGCTACCGGAGCAGTAAGCAAACGGCGCCACCCCGGCATGGCAGCAGAACTTATGCGGGTCATCGAAGTCCTTGAAGGCATTTGTGGCTGCGATCATCTTGACCGCTGTCTTTTCGCCTACCCCAACTACGGAGCACAGCAGTTTGCGCTGGTGTGACAGCTGTTCGTTCTCCTCAATAGCAGCATCCAGCAGCACCTCTACCGTTACGATAGCCCTATCCAGCTTCTTTACCAGGGCCTTTAGGCACTTGCTCTTGTCCTTGTAGTCTTCTTTACTCATAAACCGCTGCTGATCGCTCAGCTGGGCACGGTACTTCGCCCTGTCGGTCACGTACATATCGCGCTCGCTCAGCGGCCGCCTGATGGTTTGTATGCTCTTCTCCGGCAGCGAGAACGGCCGAGCCCGATCGCTAAAGCGGGCGGCGTACAGGGCGATTTTACGGGCATCCAGCCGATCGCTCTTGCCGCGTTGAACTCCCGAGCAGTGCTTGATTTGCGCGGGATTTTCCAGCCAAAGAACCACACCCTGCTCTTCACAGGCGCGGCACAGCGGATAGGTGTACAGCCCGTGCTCAGCGCAAACCAGCAGCTCGGCCGTGCCGTACGCTTGTTGAACCGCTTTTAGCCAGCGGCTAACGCCGGATACGCTGTTTTCCAGCTGCTCTTCCGCGGCAACAGCTCCTGAATCAAGCAGGCAGCAGTCCAGCTTTTCTTTGCTCGCATCAACTCCAACTACGAACTTTTTCATAACTTTGTTTTTAGAGATCAAAAAGAAAGGGATTTGACGTAATCCTAAAAACCTTAATCAAGCAAGTTGAAATTCTTATACAGGTCGTTACGTCAACGAAAACCATTTAGTCTGAATAGGGGAATAAGCTTCCATGCCTTTACAGGGGATATAGTTTACTAAATGGTTTCCTTTCTTTTTAAGTTACCGTTTGTTCTCAAAATTACTATTCTCTTTTTACGCTGCAAATCTAAGGTACTGGGGATGGAGAGCAATATGGCAGATTAAGGTAGCCAACCGGGCAAGGATCGCTGGGATTAACAATATTTGGAGGCAAGTACTAATATCACCAAAGTCTGGTGAAGTGTACGTGTCTATGTACGCAATGCCACCTCCAGGTTGAACAGGACAAAGACTTCCACCTGCAATTCTTTGCATTTCGTTGTCCGTCATACGTCCTTCAACAATTACTTTAATTTTTGTTTTCATGGCATAATATAATATAAGAACCTACTCGTAAAGCTTTGCGGTAGCCGCTCTTTCTTTCACACAACCTTAAGCCAAGGGCGGGCTTAAAGACATGCCGAACACACAACAATTTTTATGTTGATATTTCGGAGTAAGTACAATGTGTATCCTTAGGGCGCTTTTGTGGTATTTGTTTGCATTAAGCTAAATCAGAAAAAGTCAGATTTGTCGGTATGTCGGCTGCAAAATGCAGCTCTTTGTGTAGGTGGCGAGCCTTCTATTTACGGTATCGGTTTTGCAATGGTTTATTTATTAACCATTGATACATACTGAATGAGATAGCTGTCTATATTGTCCTTAAAGCTAGAACATAGCTCGAATTTTGTATTGTTCAGTTTATTTTCCATGCGTTTGTGAGGGCATCCTCCAAAACAGATGGGTAAAAAAGAACAACTTTTACAATCATCGTCCCCCATGGGGTCTGCTCCATACAGGTATCTGTTTAGAACGGTCTGGTTTGTCAGCTCTCCAAACTCGTAGTTGGGGTCTCCAACCGTTTCAAGACATTTCGATAGTCCTCCGTTAGGAGCAACAACTAAGATATTAGGGTTACGAGCAGCACACTCGTTAAACCTATTGGTAGAGTATATTTGTGAGAGATCTCCGGTTTGCTTCGAAAGGTTTTGCATAAATCGGGCTAAAGCGTTACGATCTAGATTACAAGTTCTGCAATCGTTCGGACCGGAGTCGGTAAAAAACGCAGGGGCAACCCGAATGTTCTTAGCCTCGGGATAGCGGCGATAAATAAAGTTAGACAACTCGATAAACTCGTGCTTGTTTTTTTCGTCTAAGTTTACACGTATGGTAAGCATAATATCTTTTTTCATGCTCCATAAACGTATCAATGTTATTGAATACGGCTGTAAACGTATCTTTTGTTTCTTTGCACCGCCTGCGTTTATTATGGCTGTCTTTCAGTCCGTCTAAAGTAAGCCGTATGGCATCTATTTTATTTTTTCTTAGTGATAGAATAACATCCTTGGTAAGGTAATATCCGTTAGTAATAAGGTTTGTGGTGTAATATACCGAACTAGGTAGGTTTAGTTTCGAATTGAAGTATTCGATTTTATCGTATGCCATAAGTGGTTCGCCTCCAAACCAAGTTATATGCAAATGCTTTAAACCTTGCTTTTGGTTGATTCGCGATATAATATTGTTGACCACTTTTTCGGTAATGTAAGCTTTCTGTTTTTTCTCGAAGCAGTAAAAGCGGCTGTAGTTACAATCTAGCGTAGTAGCAATGGTTAGGTCTAGTTTATGTTGCACGCTCCGCATAGGCATAATAGCGGCTTTGTACTTAAGCCATTCGTCGTAGCTATTCTCTATAATAATACTTTTACTTTCTAGTAAATCTCAATCATCATTATCAAAAGTATTTTTAGCAAGCATTGTACTATGCTGTCTGGCGTTATCCAGTCGATCATAAATTTCTTGATCAACCGTAAGTAAGGCGTTCGACATTGAGTTGTAAACAATAAAAGCATCATTGCTTTTACACAGGTGGGTATATTGCGAGACTACCATGGAAAAAGGGTTTTATTAGTTTTATGTTGTGATTAAAAAATAAAGCCACCCTTTGGGCTAGCCTAAAAAATGATAACTGCACATTGTAATCAATACAAATTTAATAAATATAAAATATTATATAGCAAATAATAAGAAAATAATAACATTTAATGGTATTAATCTTTAGCAATGAACTAGCGGTTCTTTTTATAATCTTGTTTTCTGAATATAAAAATGGACTAAATATCCGATTACTAGCTTGTTGTAGTTTGTCGGTATTGGTATATGCTTAGGGTATTTCTTGTTATTGTGTGTAAATCGGAAAAAATAGCTATCTTTGCAGCCCTTAAAAGGGTTTGGATCAAATTTATAAGGTATTAATCTAACAATCAAAACGTAAGTGGACACATTAAGCTACAAAACGGTCTCGGCTAATAAAGCAACCGCTAACAAAGAGTGGGTTGTTATTGACGCGACAAACGTGGTTTTGGGTCGTCTTGCATCGCGTGCGGCTATGATACTGCGAGGCAAGTACAAAACCAACTACACCCCTCACGTAGATTGTGGCGATAACGTTATTATCGTTAACGCTGCAAAAGTGCGCTTGACGGGTAAGAAGTTGACGGACAAGGTATATGTTCGTCATACAGGGTATCCCGGCGGACAACGTTTTGCAACTCCGGCAGAATTGCTGAAGCGCAAACCTAACGCTGTAGTAGAAGAAGCTATTCGCGGTATGCTACCTAAAAACAGGCTTGGCAGCCAGCTCTTCCGTAACCTGTTTGTTTACGAAGGAAGCGAGCATCCGCATGAAGCACAAAAGCCTAAAGAAATTAACGTAACAGAAATTTTGTAACAACGCATGGAAGTAATTAACGCACTTGGAAGAAGAAAAGCAGCGGTAGCTCGTATTTACTTAAGCGCAGGTAAAGGCAACATTACAATTAACAAGCGTAGCCTTGAAGAGTATTTCCCCTATAAGCTGTTACAGTACGTGGTAACCCAACCGTTGATGTTAACCAACAACAACGAAAAATACGACATTAAGGTTAACCTTGATGGCGGTGGTATAACCGGACAGGCAGAAGCCCTACGTCTGGCTATTGCACGTGCTCTTTGTAAAGTAGATGCAGAGGCGAATAGACCTATTCTTAAGAAAAACGGACTGATGACTCGTGATCCTCGCGAAGTTGAGCGTAAAAAACCAGGACAACCTGGCGCTCGCAGAAGGTTCCAGTTCAGCAAACGTTAAGCACGTTGCTTTTTGCACAGCCTGGGGCAAATTATACGGATGGTTTTATGCCCTACCGTAAATTCTCCGGCTGCGGAAAAGATGTTCCGACTAGCAAGGCTACTACGGGACACCTGATGGAAAGAGAAACAAAAAAGTTTAAAAATTGAATTAAAAAAGACAGCTATATGTCAAGAACAAATTTCCAAGAACTACTTGATGCAGGCGTTCACTTCGGTCACCTAAAACGTAAGTGGAATCCCAAAATGGCTCCCTACATCTTTATGGAGAAGAACGGGATTCATATTATCGACCTGCACAAGACAGCGGTAAAAATAGACGAGGCTGCTAACATTGCTAAGCAGATTGCTCGTTCCGGTCGCAAGATTTTGTTTGTTGCCACTAAGAAACAAGCAAAAGAAATTGTTGCCGAAAAAATAAAGAATATTAATATGCCCTACGTTACCGAGCGTTGGCCCGGTGGTATGCTTACCAACTTCCCAACCATCCGTAAGGCTGTTAAAAAAATGAATACCATCGATAAGATGGGTACAGACGGTACAATAGAAACACTTTCGAAACGCGAAAGACTTCAGGTTGCCCGTCAACGCGCTAAGTTGGAGAAGAACCTAGGCTCTATCGCCGATCTTTCTCGCTTACCTGCTGCCCTTTTTGTTATCGACATACAGAAAGAAGCTAATGCCGTAAAAGAAGCAAAGCGTCTTAACATTCCGGTAATTGCAATGGTTGATACCTGCTGCGATCCAACACCTATTGATTATGTAATTCCGGCAAACGACGACGCTGCCAAGTCAATCTCGTTAATTGTTGACGTTATTGCTAAAGCGGTTCAAGAAGGTTTGGAAGAGCGTAAGTTAGTTAAGGAGAAAGAAACAGATGCTGCTCCACGTCAAGATGGAGAAGGCGATGCGCCTAAGAAGCTTCGTGCAAGAAAGAACGCGCCGAGAAAAGAGAAAGAAGTAAAAGAAGAAGAAAGCACTCCACAAGAGTAGTCGTAGAAATAGAATACATGCGATATGTGTATAGCGATTACTAATCGATGTGCGCGTATCGCATTTTTTAAATGTTAATGGTTAGACGTTAATAGTTAATCGGAAGAAAAATAAGATTAAAAAATCTTTTTCGCTTTATAGGTCGCGATTAATAATTTACGTTTTACGAATCACGAATTACAAAATAAATAAAGGAGATATAAGTTATGGCAGATATAAAAGCCGCTGATGTAGCTAAGCTACGCGCAATGACCGGTGCCGGTATGATGGATTGTAAGAACGCTTTAGTTGAAGCTAACGGCGATTACGAACGCGCTCAAGAAATTATCCGCGAAAAGGGCAAGCTTGTCGCGGCAAAACGTGCCGACCGTGATACTACAGAAGGTATAGTTACAGCTATCGTATCAGATGATAATACTAAGGGTATTGTAGTTGCTCTTGGAACAGAAACCGATTTCGTTGCTAAGACCGATGGATTTAAAGGTATGTCTCAGCACATTGCTAATGCCGCATTAGACGTGCTTCCCGCAGATAGCGATGCTTTAAAAGGTATAAAGGTACAAGGTAGCACCGTTGAGGAAATTATGACTCAGGAAACCGGAAAAACCGGCGAAAAACACCAGATCAGCTTCTATGGTAAGCTTGAAGCTCCATATATTGTTCCTTACATCCACATGAATAGTAAGTTGGGAACGCTGGTTGGCTTTAATAAGGTTATCCCTGTTGAAGCGGCTAAGGATATCGCTATGCAGGTTGCTGCTATGAACCCTGTATCTGTAACCAAAGAGGAGTGCCCTCAATCAGTTATTGATAAAGAGTTGCAATTTGGTCGTGAAAAGGCAACCCAAGAAGGTAAGCCGGAGAATATGATCGAAAAAATCGCACAAGGTATGCTTAATAAGTTCTTTAAAGAATCTACACTTATGGACCAAGCATTTATTAAGGAGCAAAAGCAAAGCGTTGCAGATTACCTTAAGAGCGTTGATCCTGAAGTAAAAGTTGTCGGTTTTGTACGCTTCTCATTTACAGATTAGCTAGCATAAGAAGAAATAGCGAAAAGGGTGCCGATATTATTGGTACAAAAAAATGATGCGGAAGAAATAGTATCGGTATCATTCGACTTTGATGAGCCGGAGCTTACAGAGTATGAGAGTGTGCAAACGTCTAACTTGGTAAATAAAAAAAGGCTAAAGCACAGCTGCTAAGAGTTGTTCTTAAAAAAGAACATGGCGGGGTTTACAGACCTACTTACACATATGGAATGGGGCATCAAAAGCAGTCTTATAAAGGCAATCCGCTTCCCATTCGTTACTGTATGCGTCCGGGAGAAAGTGAAGCCACTCTCTTATTTATAGAAGGGGGAGTGGGAATGGAAGCGCAATTCAGAAAAGTTGCAGCAGAATATTTTGGCGACTACCCTGAGCTGGTAAAGAAGATAGAAGACAAAGAATATAAGCGTGAAGATATAGTTGAGATTATAGAAGATTATAACGAATGAAGGTCGGCGCAATAGGTGTTGAAATCATAAAGGCGAGAGGGGAAATTTTCCCCTCTCGCCTTTATGATTTCGCCAGATATCCACCACAACAGCATAGAATCCACCGTTACAGAACGATGCTCTATCGCTACTTAGCTGTAATAGTCACGACTTAATCTGACAGTTAGGAATAAAAGTTTATAAATTCACTAACTGAAAAAGATTAAGTTATGACGACACAACAGAAGATCATCAAGAACAAATCGGGCTTACTGGAGTTGG
>JAIRNF010000001.1 GCA_031258195.1 Prevotellaceae bacterium | reverse complement strand
ATGAGTATATAACTCACCATAATGTATACATGGAAAACCTTCTGACTGAATGTCATTCTTCACAAACCTTTTTCCTCTTACAAATTCGCCTACCTCTCCTAAAGGTTTTCGCTCAACTTTCATCTTCATTGAATGATAAAAGATTATTCAGATAGTATTTATATTGGCGCGTACGCGCCTCCAGCTCCGCCTCCAGCTCCGCCTCCAGCTCCGTAAACTTATCGAGGATATTTACGATTTCGTGTTGGATAGCGATGGGCGGGAGAGGGATTTCAAGTTTTTCAATAACCATACGCGATAATCGTGGAACGCTAGCCCTTCTTACTTGTGAAAAGAGATATTCCTGCTTGCGAAGTAATACGTAATACAAAAATTTGTTTTGTAGATGTTCGGGACAAGCAAAGTAAAAGCAGTCATCGGCAGCCCAAAAATCGACATAGCTATAACCAACTTCGCCCGCCGCACCCGCGCTAATAACAAAAGTCGTATTTGCTTTACAGTTCTTTTCGTCAAAATAACCTAATGGTTTCATGCTGTTTTGATAAACTGGATATTCTCCGTTTTCCGTCAATTGGCTTCGTATTACACGTACGCCTCTCGAAATTTTGCATACCTCTCCCAATTTTCTGAAAGGTACCCCGTCCGGGCAGAGCCGTGTGATTAGCTTTTGGATTTTATTCATTTTTCGGCGGTTTTTTAGCGGATTGTTCTATTTTCTTCTCGTCGGTCGTCACGCGGCGTTCCATCTTTTTTATGTCTTCGGCGGGCGGGAGTTCTTCGGGTTTTATACCTCGTTTCCCCGACATTTCGCGCGGGTTTTGTTGTTCCGAACGTGTTCGCCTGTTATGGAGTTTTCGCCATAGCGTCTCGTCTTTCACGATTACGTCCGCTTTTACATTTCCTTGTGGCGTCGCGTAGAGCGAAAATCGAAGTTCTTTATTCATTATTATCTCCTTCCAAATCGTTTACGATTTCGTCTATCGCTCCGCGCAAAGCGTCTTGCCGTTTCACGATTTCCGCGATGCGGGCGTTCAGCTCCTTTATATCGACCGCTTCGCGGGTGTCTCCCCGTTCCACATAAGACGATACGGCGATGTTGTATTCGTTTTCTGCGATTTTCGCGTTGGGAACGAGGGCGGCGAAATGCGGTTTGTCTTTTCGCTCGACGAAAGCGTTGAGAATGTTTCGAATGTTTTCTTCCGTCAGCTTTTCCTTGTTGCCGCTGTGTACGCTCTCTTTTGAAGCGTCGATAAAGAGCGTCGCGTTATCGGTTTTCGATTTCTTGAGGACGATAATACAGGTGGCTATGCTCGCGCCAAAAAAGAGATTTGCGGGAAGCTGGATAACCGCATCGACATAGTTGTTATCAATCAGATATTTGCGAATTTTTTGTTCCGCTCCGCCTCTATAAAGCACACCCGGAAATTCTACGATTGCCGCCGTTCCGTTGGTGGCAAGCCATGCCAGCATGTGCATCACGAAAGCAAGGTCGGCTTTCGACTTTGGGGCAAGCACGCCGGCAGGCGAGAAACGCGGGTCGTTAATCAGTAGCGGGTTACTGTCTCCATCCCACTGAATGGAATAGGGCGGATTGCTGACGATAGCTTCAAACGGTTCATCGTCCCAATGCTGCGGGTCTTTGAGCGTATCGCCGTTAGCAATATTGAATTTATCGAAGTTGATGTTGTGCAGGAACATGTTCATCCGGCAAAGATTATAGGTGGTGAGAATAATCTCCTGCCCATAAAAACCTTGCCGCACTTTGTCCTTTCCTAATATTTTCGCAAAATTGAGTAGTAACGAACCGCTGCCGCAAGCCGGGTCATATACTTTGTTTACTTCTGTTTTTCCAACTAATGTGATTTTGGTTAGCAGTTCCGATACCTCCTGCGGGGTGTAGAACTCGCCGCCTTTTTTGCCCGAATTGACGGCATACATCGAAATCAGGTATTCGTAAGCATCGCCGAACGTATCAATCACCTGCGCTTCAAATTCGCCCATCTGCAACGCGCCGATCACTTCGAGCAGCTTGCGCAGTTGTTCGTTTCGTTTCAGCACGGTATCGCCTAAGTTCTTGGAGTTCACATCGAAGTCATCGAACAAGCCTTTTATGTCGTCTTCGCTCTCAAAACCGACAGCCGAACCTTCGATGTTCTTGAAAACCTTTTCAAGCGTTTCGTTCAGGTTGGCGTCTTCTTTGGCACGCGCAGCCACGTTCGCGAAGAGCTCGGACGGCAAAATGTAGAAACCCTTTTCTTCGGTAGTGGATTGTCGGGCGTTTTCAGCCATCGCATCGCTGATTCCGGCATAGTCAAAACTATTGTCACCCCGCGCTTTGCGGGTTTTCCGGTTCAGATAATCAGTAATGTTCTCACTGATAAAACGGTAAAACAACCCGCCCAGCATGTAGTTCATGAATTGTACGGGTGTGAGTACTCCGCCGTGTACCAGCTGATTGGCCGCATTCCAAATGGTGCGGTGCAATTCCGTTCGTTGTTGCTCTCTGCTCATATATCGTTTCTTATTATTCTATTAAAAGGGTAAATCATCATCTTACTTTGCTGTTTGAGTGGAAAAAAATTTTTTTTCTCTAAACCGATTCTTACTAATCTCGTTATTGTCACTTTATTTGATTGGCTAATAAAAGATATTTCTGTATTCCGTACTATTAGCTTATTATTCTTAGCCATAAATCAGCTCTTTATATGTCATTCTATTTTCCATATTTCTAAACAAAGTTTTTACCCTCATTTGTTGAGCGCGTTCTCTCGGGTTATACCTAAACGCGAATTCATCTACATATTTTTGTAAGTGTTCGCAAGTGGTGAAATGACGGATACCTATAATACCACGTTTCAACAAAGACAAAAAACCCTCGATTGTATTAGTGTATATCTTTCCGTTCACATATTCGCCCTCGTTATGTTTTGCGAATGAATGGTCGTAGACGCGTTTTAAAGAATTATAGCCTAGCCATTCATCGGTAATAACGGACGCGGATTGTTTTACCGTCTTAATGATTTCGGGGGTTAATGTTTCGCCCTTTGCGCCAGGTATAACCTTAGCTATTAATTTGCCTTCGCGCTCAATCATACCAGGAACAGGCGTTTTGTCTTTAAAGCTTCTACCTTGTGAGTTCTCAACCTTTTTAGCTGTATGCCTGTTTCTATTCTTACCGCCTACAAATGTTTCGTCTATCTCAACATCATTATCTAGCCGGTCGTTATCAGATATGCCAAAGCAATTGCGGATACGCCGCGATATAAACCAAGCTGTTTTTTGTGTTACGGCTATATCCTTAGATAATTGAAGCGAAGATATCCCTTTTTTATGAGGAATTACAATATAAATAGCTAGAAACTACTTTTAAAGTTCTATTTTTGTGTTTTTAAATATGGTTTTTGTTTTGACTTTAAAGTATTTACCTGTGCTATTGCAAATAGTATTTATTACCTTTGCATTTATAGATTTTAGATGTGGCGTCAAAAGGGCTTATAACGTCACCGTTCCATCGTAATTCCTCTAAATAATCTACGCAGGCTTGCTCGTTTGGAAACGCTTTTAAAAGCTCTAATATTGATTTGTATTCTTTACCTAACGTTGTATCGCGTTATTAATTACGATACGAATATAAGTAGAAAATTACAGAGATACAAAATATTCTACCGTAAAGTTATATATAATTACCTTAATTTATAAGCGTAGAAAAGTACAATTTTATGAACTTAAACTAAAAAGTATGAAAAAAATTATTTTGATTACGCTGTTGTTGTTGGTGGGGGCGGGTTTATCTTTCGCTCAACAAAGGGTTACCGGTAAAGTAACATCTAAAGACGATGGGTTGCCAATACCTTTTGCGACGGTTACGGCTAAGGGTACTACTGCTGTGGCTACTACTAACGATAATGGTGAGTACGGCATTAACGTTCCCGAAGGAGCGACGACGCTTACCGTATCGTTTATAGGTATGGTTAGCCAGGATGTGGAAATTGCAGGAAGAAGCATTGTTGACGTTGTGTTAGAATCAGAAGGCGAAATGCTAACAGAGTCTGTTGTTACCGCGATGGGTATTAAGAAAGAGAAAAAGGCTTTAGGCTATACCGTTTCTGACATTAACTCGGACGAGCTAATGAAGAATAAGCAAACTAACGTTATCAACTCTTTGGCGGGAAAGATTCCGGGAGTAAACATTACGCAATCAAGCGGTGCCGCGGGAGCAGGCTCTAGCATTACTATCCGTGGTGGTAATTCGGCAAGTGAGTCGCGTGATAACCAACCGTTGTTTGTTGTAGATGGTATCGTTTTTGATAATACTACAACAAATACCGGTAACTCCGGAACAGACGGTGTTACTCGTTCTGCTACAACATTCAGTAACCGTGTAATGGATATCAACCCTGAAGATATTGAGTCAATGTCGGTTCTAAAAGGAGCGGCAGCAGCGGCTCTTTATGGCTCGCGTGCGGCAGACGGTGTTGTAATTATTACTACTAAAAAGGGAAGCGAAGGCGTTCTACGAGTTAACCTTAGCAACAAATACACCTACTCGTGGGTAAACAGATTACCCGATCAGCAAGGTGCGTACGGTAGAGGTTACTATAACGAATCCGGAGCGTTTAGCGCTTTTACGACCGGATTGGAGTCGTGGGGAGAACCTATTGCGGGTACTGTTTATAATAATGTCGAAGACTTTTTTCAACGCTCAAACATTTTCGATAATAGCGTTAGCGTATCGGGAGGTACTCAAAACGGAACATTCTACATCTCTGCATCTAATTACGATCAAGAAGGTATCGTTCCGGGAACAAGCTATAAAAAGAATACATTCCGTTTAAATGCCGAGCAGAAGTATGGAATAGTTACAGTTGGCGCAAATGCTGCTTATTCGCAAGCCAATAGTACAAAAACGCTTACATCTACCGGCTTATATGGTCAAGGTGGCGCTAAGAATGGTTCGTCGGGAGCTATGTCTTCTTTATACATTTGGCCTCGCAGCGACGATATGGCGTATTGGTTAAACGCTGATGGCACAAAGTCTCGTATGTATAAAGATCAACAGGATCTGGAAGATGACATTGAAAATCCTTATTGGATTATCAATAAGAATAGTCTAAAAGATGCTACCTATCGTTTTAACGGAGGTGCTAACGTAAATGTAAAGCTAACAGACTGGTGGGATATAACCGGACGCGCGGGTATCGACCGCTATAACCTTGATTCGTATACATATCAAGCACCTGGCGCTGCTTTAAAAACGTCCTACCAAAAAGGTACTTTAAGTAAAGGCGATATAACCTATCAATACCTTACCGCGCAGTTTTTATCTAACATGCAGAAAAGATTCGGAGATTTTGAAGTTGGCTTACTATTAGGAACCTCCACGGAGGATACAAAAACTCTTAGTCAGTCGCACTGGGGATATAGGTTTATGTCTGAAGGAACTATCGGTTTTAAGAACATACCAACCAATCAGCAATATTTTTCAGATGCGACAGTACGTAAACGTTTAGTTGGAGTATTCGGAGAGTTCCGTGTTTCATATAAGAGCTTAGCGTATTTAACCGTAACTGGACGTAACGACTGGTCGTCAACTTTACCTGTTGAGAACCGCTCGTACTTCTATCCATCTGTTTCGGGTAGCTTTGTATTTACAGAGCTGCTACCGAAGAACGATATCCTATCGTTTGGTAAAATACGCGGATCGTGGGCGCGAGTGGGTAAAGATGCCGATCCTTACGCGTTAAGCACTTACCTATGGCCCATCGCAACTCTTAACGGAGGTGTATATGGTGCTGGTGACCAATGGACTGGCGGTAGCCCTAAGCTTAAACCAGAAATACAAGATTCTTGGGAGGTTGGTTTGGAAATGCGCTTCTTTGGTGGTCGTTTAGGACTTGACTATACTTACTATAGCAAAAAGACCAAGAACCAAATCTGCGCACCTCGTTTAGGACAGTCAACAGGATATATTTTCCTTACGTTGAATGGTGGTTCTGTGACAGGGGAGGGTATGGAGCTTGCTATTACTGGTAAGCCTATTGTTACTAAAGATTTCCAATGGGAAGCGTCTCTGAATCTTTCGGGAAATCGTACACGTTTAGGAGATTTCGTTGATGGCGTATCTATATTCTACGTTACAGATGCGCAGCAAGGTGGCGCAAAGGCTGGTTCTGAGCCTAATGGTGGCTATTTCTATGGTTTAACAGGTGACTATTTCCTTAGAGAAAACGATGCTAATGGCGAAGAAATGAGCAACGGACGTTATATTATAGATCCAAAAACAGGTCTTTACAAGCGTACTAACGTAGAAACGAATATGTTAGCTAATAGAGAGCCAAAGATGATAGGTGGTTTTAATAACAGCTTTACCTATAAAAATTTAAACCTGTCTTTCCTTTGGGATATTCGCGTAGGTGGTGCCGTTTATAACGGAACAGAACGTACTCTTATGATGAAAGGGTTAAGTGCCAATACCGCAAATCGTGAGTCTATTAGCTTTAGCGGAGTTGTAGAAAACGGAAGTGGCGGATATGATGAAAAAACCATTACCTATAACGCGAACGAAACATATACTATTGACGGAAAAGCACGTTCTGGTCGTTATATGATTCAGGAGTACTATAAGAATGAAGCCAGAAATGCATATAACTTTATAACCGATACAAACTGGCTACGTTTACGTTCTATATCGGTATCATATAACTTCAAAGATTTATTGAAGAACCAAAAAGTAATTAAAGGCTTAACAGCAACCGTATCCGCAAACAATCTAATCCTGATTACCAACTACAAGGGGTTAGATCCTGAAGTAACTTCCGCGGGCGCAGGAACAGGTGGTTCTGGCTCAATGGGTATGGACTACTTAGGTGTTCCGGCTATAGCGGGCGTATCATTTGGAGTTAATGTAACATTCTAATAAATAAAGTGAATATGAAAAAAATAACATATCTTATACTATGTATGACATTTATTTTTGGAATGTCGTCATGTGATAATTATCTGGATATTAATACAGACCCGGACAATCCGAATTCGGAAGCGGCAACGGTTGATTTACGTCTTCCATGGATTCAGAACTACTATGCCTATGCATGGGGAACTGCAGGTATGCGTGCGAATACGGTACTAGGTTTACTTACACAAGTATATTCTTCGACCGCGGCAAATAGTTTTCTTGCGGCATGGAATCCTTTACAAAGTAGCAGTACTACAATTTACCAGAACTGGTATGTTGGAGCAGGTGTCAACATAGAGCCTATGATAAGAAAAGGGTTAGAGAATGAAGAGTATCATTACGTAGGCGCCGGATACTGTATTAAGGCCATGGGCTTTATGATGATGCAGGATCTACATGGAGAGCTCCCGATAGAAGAAGCGTTTATCATGAAAACCGATCCGAAGTATGATGACGGAAAGAAGATGTACGAGCTTTGCGTGGGATATTTAGACGAAGCTATTAAGAATTTTAATAAAGCACAACCTGGCGGAACTCATGACTTGAAAGAGGGCGACCTGTGGAATAGTGGTAATGTTGACAAGTGGATTAAGCTATGTTACGGCTTAAAAGCTCGTTATATGCTACGTATTTCTAAGAAGGCGGAGTTTGATCCTGCGGGAATTTTAGATGCGCTGACAAAAGCTCCTCAATCTAATGCGGATAATACTATTATGAAGCATTATAACGTTTCGGGAGACCAAACAAACATTACAGTAGCCGATCCATATCAAACAAACGTGCTTTGGAATACCATAGGTTACGGCGCAGGCCAGCGTCTTACAAGATACTATCACGACCTGCTTACAAAAGATATTTCAGGCACACCTTATACAGTTAAAGACCCACGCCTTACAAAGCTGGCGCCTGCAATGATGGTAAATATCAAGCTGGATGCTGATGGTAATATGGTATCTTATGACTGGTATCGTGATATTGGTGTAGATATGCTTAATTCTGACAAGCGTAAAAATAGTGGACCTTTTGCAGCGACCTATGCTATAGAGTCGGAAGTCGGAGGCGTAAAAGTTCCTTATGTTGATCTAACATATAAGATAACAGATGCCGGAGAAAGAGCAACATTTGTTGCCAATATGAGTGCTATACATACAGTTACAGTTTATGGAGAAGAGGTAACGGTAAGATACCAGAGAGGCGCCGCATACTGTAGTACGACCAACTACAGGCTGGCAGAAGATACTATATTTGTTAATATGCGTTCTAACAGCTTATCAACTAGCGGTCGTAGTGCGGTAGATATGAACTATTATCCGTCTGCTGGCTACCCATTTGTCGCCGGAACAGGAACGTTCTACGCTCGTCCTAACTCAGATACGGATATCTTAACCTACCACGAAATGTGCTTTATTAAAGCAGAAGTTTACATGCGTATGGGGCAAACAGGTCCGGCATTTACGGCTTATCAAGATGGTATTAAAGCTCACTTCGACCGTATGCAAGCCAAGCTCTCTCTATGGAGAGATGCGGGCTCTACAAACGAGGATGAATGGCCAATGAAGGAAGATGATATTAACGCGTTCTTAGCAAGCCCTGGAATTTGCCAGTCTGCAGGTGCGTTAACTATGGCGGAGATTATGCGCCAGAAGATGATCGCAATGGGCTTTGATATGGAAAACTGGAATGATATCAGACGCTTTAACTATAGCGCTGGCAATATTGGTAGCTTTGGCGTAGTATATCCTGGATATGATCGTCCAAGAGAGTTTTCAGCTACGTCAAAAATTCCGGGATCTAGCGCTACCGATCCGACATATTGGTTCCGCCGTTTCCAACAAAGTTCTCACGAGAGCAACTATAACAGCAAGCAGCTAGGGGCATCTAACAAGAAAGCTATGGCAAACGATATCTGGTCTCTTCCTGTATGGTGGGATTGCGCGACAGATGATGAATACTATGGTTATATAAGATAATTTCTATACTTAGAAATTGCAATAAAAAAGCAAGGTGCTTATTATTATAAGCACCTTCTTTTTTATTTATGTATAAAAAATTAAGCTCTTTTTCCGTTCAGAATAACCGTATCGACAAGCTTGGTGGTATAGGCGTATGGCATAAATTCGTATGTAGGTATTGGCTTTGTTATATAAACGTTGGCAATCTTACCTTTGGCAATGCTACCGTGCGTATCGCTAATACCCATTGCGTAAGCAGAGTTTATGGTAGCGGCGTTTATAGCCTCCTCTGGCAGCATACGCATTTTAATACACGCTAGCGATAGTACGAATTTCATATCACCCGATGGCGACGAGCCCGGGTTATAGTCTGATGCCAAAGCCAGGGGTAGCCCCGCATCCATCATTTTGCGCACGGGCGGATACTCCATACCCAAGAAAAATGCTGCGCCCGGAAGAATAGTTGGCATCGTTTCAGAACCAAACAGGCTTTTTATTTCCTCAGCACCTGTAAACTCTAAGTGATCAACCGATAGAGCGCCATACTTTACCCCAGCCTGAATACCGCCGGAGTATGCCAGCTCGTTTGCGTGTATCTTGGCGCGTAGTCCATACTTCGTTCCAGCCATAAGTATTCTTTCCGTTTCTTCTACGGTAAAGAAACCCTCGTCGCAGAATACATCCACATAGTCGGCAAGATTTTCTCCCGCTACCATCGGAATCATTTCATTGATGATAAGCTCTACATATTCGCCTTGTCGCCCCTTATACTCGGCGGGTACGGCATGCGCTCCCAAAAAGGTGGATTTTATGGTGATGGGCGTATTTTCTTTTAGCCTGCGGATAACCCGAAGCATTTTCAGCTCATCTTCGGAGGTAAGTCCATAGCCACTCTTTATTTCTACAGCACCGGTACCCAAGCTGATGATCTCGTTAATTCTTGCCAGCGATTGCTCATACAACTCGTCTTCGCTGGTATTATGTAACAGCTTGGCAGAGTTTAGAATACCTCCGCCACGCTTGGCTATTTCTTCGTACGATAGCCCACGGATTTTATCAATATACTCAATCTCGCGGCTATCGGCATATACGAGATGGGTATGCGAATCGCAGAATGATGGAAATACCATACGCCCTGTTGCGTCTATTTGCTCTATAGCCGCTGTTTTTAGGTGTTCCGGTAAGTTTTCCGTAGTACCAAAATCGGCGATCTTATCTTCTTCTATTAGCAGGTAGGCGTTATCGATAGTATTTAGAGCAGCCATATCTTTTCCGGCTACTATAGACCTGGGCGTATCTTCTACCTGTACCAGCTTCTTTATATTCTTTATCAGTAACATCTGTAGGTGTATTAGTAAGTAATGATGCAAAGTTAGTGAAAATCACCTTTATAAAATAGAATACGCCCTACAGACCCTTGTAATGATTTTTCTAAGATCAAAACGGGCGTTTCGCAGAGCTGGTGGCTTTTTAATATTACTAATACATTTATCGGATAATGGGAATATTTTAATTTTAGGAGGTTGTGGTTAAAATAGCGATGGCTCTTGTGTGCCGGCAAGTTTTTGCTCGTGCTCTAGCAGCCACTGCTTACGCCATAACCCGCCTGCATAGCCCACCAGTTTTCCGTCTGAGCCTATAACTCTATGGCATGGAACGACAATTGCCAGCGGGTTTTTACCGTTTGCGGCGCCAACCGCTCTTACCAACTTTTCATCGTTTAGCTGTAGTGCCAGCTGCTTATAAGATATCGTTTTTCCGAAAGGTATTTTTTCCAGCTCTGCCCAAACTTTTTGCTGAAACTCGCTGTCTGTGTTAAGCTTATACGGAAAGCCGAAAGTTTTTCTCTTACCCTCAAAGTACTCGTTAAGCTGCTTAATACATTTTCGTATAGCTCTGGGCTGCCTTGTTTTTTCTTGCTCTTCTGCGCTATCGACAAAGGTAATAGACCGTACGGCAGAATCTTTAGCGGTAATCTTAAGAATACCGACAGGCGATTGGTAGTAGGTGGTTGTTTCCATGAGCGGAATGTTAAGAGTTAAGCGTTAGCCGTTATGCGAAAAAATTAATTTTTTGTCATTTCGACCAAAGGGAGAAATCTGTCAAATAGCAGCAGTACATTGAATCAACGGATTTCTCCCTTTGGTCGAAATGACAATTTTTTTTAAATGCGCCACGAGTATTTTCAACATTATTGTATCATCGTATGTTAAACTTTAAACCTCCGTCAATATTGCTCTAACAGGGCTTGCTTCTAAGCCCCGAAGCTTTAGCGGTAGTGCAATTAGCAGGTAGTATCCCTGTTCCACCTCGTTAAGGTAAAGATTTTCTAGTCCGATAATACCCTGTTCAGCCATGCGTTTATGCGCAGGTAAATGGTGTGCTGCGGCTGGGTCAACGCTAGGCGTATCAATGCCTATAAGAAATACACCTTTTGTATGGAAAAAGTCAATACATTCCGGATGAAATGCTGCGTAGTCGTCGCTCCATTTCGTCGGCTCGAAGGTGCCTGTTGCGATAAGTATGCGTTTTTCGGTAATGGCTATGTCCTTAAAATCGCTGGGTGTTAGCTTGTACTTCGGTTTCAGCCTAAGCTTGATTACTTGACATGAGCCGACAAAATACGACGGCTCCACCTGGTCGATTGACGCTGCATTAGCCATACAATGTAAAGGTGCATCTACATGAGCCCCTATGTGTAGTGTAGTATGTATATCCGAAACCATAACGCCGCTATCGGTAGCCGAATGAGAGGAGTAGGGCAGATCGCCGGGATATACGGCTAAATCAGTAGCTACAGCCGGACTTATATCATATATTTTACCTGACATTTTTTACTCGTATAAATCTAAGCTAGACAAATATAGCTATTTTAGTGGTGGAAATTAGAGCTGAGCAAAGAAACATTTTTGGCTTTTGTTTGTCTATATTAATTGGATAGAGCATTTGTTAGGCAAGAGGGCGATCTTTGTTCTTTCGTCTTTATTCTATTGTTTATATAAGTCGCTAATTATCGTTAAAATAAAAACACATGGGATTTTTTAAAGAGTTTAAAGAATTTGCGATGCGAGGTAACGTTATCGACCTTGCGGTCGGTGTGGTTATCGGGGGTGCATTCGGTAAAATAGTATCGTCTGTAGTAGCCGATGTTATTATGCCTCCGTTGGGGTTACTTATTGGCGGTGTTAACTTTACCGATTTGGTAGTAACGCTGAAAGCGGCAGGGGTAGATGCCGCGGGAGTAGCAACGCCCGCGGTAACGCTTAATATCGGTAATTTTTTACAAACGATATTCGATTTTATAATTATCGCGTTTGCAATATTCCTGTTCGTAAAGGGTCTTAATAGGCTTACCCATTTAAAGAAGCAGGAAGAAGCTGCGATACCTCCGGCACCACCTGCCCCGACTAAAGAAGAGGTATTGCTTACCGAGATTAGAGATTTATTGAAAGAGAGAAACGGTAGCACCTCATAAGGTAGCCAAAAGTTTCCGTCATTCCGAGCAAAGCGAGGAAGTTCCTTATTTAGTACTACTATTCGGGAGATTCCTCGTTTTGCTCGGAATGACGGGATCGTGGTTTTTCAGACGCTTTTCGTTTAGTAGTAGTTGTTATCATTTATTGTTAGATTTGTGGTTGCTTTAATAATGCCGCGATTAATATGAAGAAGCTTGTTTCCGCTGTCACTTTGTTACTATTAGCCGGATCTATCCAATCGCAAGAGATGGGTTCGAATGATTATTTGATAAATAATAGGGTTGACTTAAGACACGACAATATTTACTGTGATCAGAAAATAGTTGGTTTTACGGCAATACACGGTAGTAAGAAAAGCGAAGAAGCTGAAATAGCTCTAATCAAAGCGCAGTTAGAGCAGGTAGATACGCTGATATATATGCCGGAGGTTGATGTTGCTATGGGGTACTACTTCAACATATATCTGGGGGATGGCGATGAAGCGCTGCTAAAAGATATTATTTTAACCTACGAAAAGTATGTTTCGCAAGAGGCAAGCGTTGAGATGTTTGAGAAGTGGAAAGCGTTAAGAGAGCTATCACAAGGTAAGCGTGTTGTTGTATATGGACTTGACTATGTGCGGTCGTACAAGTATTTTGTAAAGCTGTTGCTGGAGATCGGAAGCTATGATGACAAACTCCTTGATTTTTGGAATGATAAACAGACAGATTACAGCGTTAAGAGCGAAACTCCGTTGAAGCAGTATCTGCGAGCTATGATTTCCGACCCTCAGAATAAAGATGTAAACCATCCGACGATTGCTTACTTATATGAAAACATAGCCGATTCGTTTGCGGAGAAAAGCCCGTACCGGGATTCGATAATGTACAGAAACTATACCGTTACGGTAAAAAAGAATTTCGGCTCGGCAAAACAGCTGGTTCGTATGGGGTTTGGTCATATGACAAAAGCCCGATTTGTAAAATTACGTCCCAGCTTTATCGCCCAACTTATTGAAGGGGGAATATGTAAGCCTACCGAAGTTTATATAGCAATGGCGCAGCTGTACGGCAGCAGCGTGCTGTTAGAACGTAGGTACGACGAAAATGGGGTTTACTACGGCTATGATGAAACGAATAATCCCTTTTACACGGGCGAAGGGCTTTTCCCCGGGCTGGATGTCATGGTGGCAAATAAGCTATCGGATATGACACTGTTCGACTTCTCCAAAGAGAGCTCGCCTTTTAGAGAGGTAAAAGGACAAATTTATCCCGGGTTCGAGCTATTGCCCGGCACTACATTGGCAGACTATTTTGATGGGATGATACTTATAGAATCATCCGAAGCGAACGAGCCTATTGAAGCCATTCTATAATACTCTTAATACATTGGGTTAAGCTGAATAGTAAAATAAGCTTTGGTTTTAAAAATCGGTGCTATCTAAATGCTCTATAGGTATTGTAATGATATCTGTAACCTTACGTTCGTTTTTAGGAGGGCGGATAAAGTCAAGCGGATACTTTTTTATCATTACGCTTAAATACTTAAGAATGCTGGGGTACTGCCTTAGCTTGATACCGCGCGAGCGTACGGCCACGTAAAACGCAAGGAAGAAGCTAACCAAAAAGTTGAAGAATCCGATTAGGAACACGCCTACTACCGACCAGATTACATCGCTCAGTATGGCTTCCGTACCTAGTCCGTACAGACCTATGGCAAAGTTACCGGCGGCAATGGTTATATGGCGTATATCGAATGGAATTCCGAAGATATAGCCAAAAAAGGCGGTAAACCCCAAGAAAAATCCCAGACAAAGGTTACCTGCCAGCAAGCCCAGGTTACGACCAAGATAATCTGCCGACTTATTCAGTGCTTTTCTGGGCACTATAACCCTTAAAATAGGATGCGCCTTAATGCGTTCGGGTATCTTGGCGTATATCGCTTTATTGTCGAAAAAGCCCGATATAATGCCGGATAAAAATAGGAATACCCCGGTATAGCAGGCATATAGTATGCTTAGGCTTCTTATCGGATTTTGGTTATCCAGTAAAGCCTGTGCCGCCTCTCCGTCTGCAATTTTCACACCGAATATAAAGTGGAACAGGGCTGCCAGCGCAAACGTCATAGGAAATACAACCAGTAAATTTCCGCTAAACGATGCGGTCTGGCTACGCATAACTTTCGATACGGTTATTGCCAGCTCTGCCATATCCTTATTACCAAAGCGCTTTCCGGTAAGCGATTTGGCTATGGTAGAGGCTGTCATGGCAGGCTGTTTGGTTGCCAGCGTGGAGCCCGAAACCTGAATAGCAATAAAACCTAAAGCGTAGTTTATGCTGTAAGTAAAGCTTTGCCAGAACGGGGCAAGATGCAAAGAGTAAAGTAAGTTCTTAAATATGGCTGTAAAGGATATGATAAAACCCCCTCTTGATGCGGACTTGAACATTGTTTTATACTCCTTTTTGGTTGAAGTAATGTAGTGTTCGCCTGTACTTTGTTCGTGCTCGGCTACGCGGTAGGCTAGCAACTCTACCGTTTGCCTCACGTGCGCTCTTAGCCTATTCTTGGTGTTTTCGTACTCAACCACCGACTTAAAATAGCCCACAAAGTTAGTAAGGTCGAGGTGTTCATCGCCGTTAATAATATCAACAATCAGCTCCATTCGCTCGATAATCCAGCCCAAGCGTAAGAAGTTGTAGGTTTCTCGCAGTCCCGCGCCTTTAGTTAGCGCTTTTCTTCTCGCCAACCTGATTTCTGCCTTGCATCTGGTTAGCTCTCTAAGAAATTTGCTCAGTTGTTCTTGGTTGGGCTTATACTCTCCCAACGCCACCATTGATTCGAAAATAGATATCAATACTAAGCTTTGCTCTACAAACGAGTTGCGCGTTCGTTTGTCATCTCCCAGCTTATCGGTTATCGTTTTCTCAAGCCCTAAAGCAGAAGCTTGAATAGACAAGGTACGGAGTGCGGCAAACAGTTGGTCGTAAATTTGTCGGTCGGCAAGGTTTATTTCAATATCTATCAGCTCAAAGAACTTAACCCAAAGCGAAGTTCTGATAGCCGATACCCACCGATAATCTTTGGGCTTATAGAATATAGAGTTGATAATGTACAGAAAGTTTCCTTTGCTGGCAGGCAGTACAGGCAGTATTTTATGCTTTAGGCGCCGCCACAGCTCGCCCCCGAAGTTTCCCTCTCGGGTAAGCCCGCAGCCGGTCATAACGTCTGTAAGGTCTGTATTCGTTACCAGCTTAGAGATAACCTCTTTCAGCCTCTTTCTCAGGGTTTCGTCGCTTTTGGCTAGGTTAACAAGCCCGTTAAGCTGCGGCTCGGCATACTGCTTATCGTATTTATGCGGCGGGCGGATAGCTTTAACCAACTCTATACAAAGCAAGAGCGCGTCCTCATGCGTAGGATGTTCGGTGCGTTTAATCTGCATTAAAACATCAAAGAGGGCGGTTTTACTTCTTTTTTTTCGGACTTTTGGAAGCTTCATTTAGCCGGTTCTAGCATACAAATATACGAAAAGCTTGCTCTAGGTAAATAGTGAATGGTAAATGGTAAAACGGAAAAGAGAAGCCCTCTTTGGGGTTGGTGGCTTAATGCTGTATGAGATCTTCAAACCTTAAGTTCTTAAATCATTTATATCTCATAAATCTTTAAATTTCTTTTTCGCTTAACGGCTAATTTTTAACGGTTAGTTTATTTATTTTTGTATTTCAAACAATTCTGCTACTTTTGCAGTCCCAAACTTTAGCCTCAGAGGGTTAAGGGTGTAATGGGGATTTTGCCGACGAACGGTAAAGTCTGAGTAGCACTTATTAACATCTATCGAATGAAAACAATTGAAATTAAAGGTTCTTTAAGAACAGACAAAGGTAAAACGGCAGCAAAAACGCTTCGTAAGCAAGGAATGGTTCCTTGTATTCTTTACGGAAACAAGAGCGAGAATGTTGATTTTGCAGTTCCTGCCGTAGATTTAAAAGGTTTAATCTATACGCCGAATTCGTACGTTGTAAATATTGATATCGACGGACAAAAGCATACAGGTATTATGCGCGAAGTGCAATATCATCCTGTAAGCGATAACATTCTTCACATCGATTTTATTAAGGTTGACGGAAGTAAACCGGTAACAATAGACATTCCCGTTGCTATTTCTGGTAACTCAGAAGGCGTTAAGCAAGGAGGTAAGCTTCAGATCTTAAACAGAAAGCTTAAAGTTTCGGCTATGGTTGATAAGCTACCCGATTCACTTCCTATCGATATCACGAACCTTGGTTTAGGCAAATCGATTTTCGTAGGCGAGTTAGAGTATGACGATCTTACTATCCTTACTCCAAAGAACTCTATTGTATGCGCTGTTAAGATGACAAGAGCGGCAATGGGCGCTCAGGCAGCAGCAGCGGCAGAAGCAAAGAAAGACTAGTTAGCTTGTGAAATACCTGATTGTAGGGTTGGGAAATATTGGTTCAGAATATGCCAACACCCGCCACAACATAGGATTTATGGTGTTGGACGCTTTAGCAGAAGCGTCCAATGCTGTTTTTACGAGTATGCGATACGGCGTTTTAACCGAAGTAAAGGTTAAAGGGCGTACGCTTTTTCTGCTAAAACCGTCAACCTACATGAACCTTAGCGGAAAAGCCGTTTCGTACTGGATGAAGGCGGAGCGTATTCCTATCGAGAATATACTGATTGTGGTTGATGATGTTGCCCTTCCTTTGGGAACAATTCGTATCCGTGCAAAAGGAAGCGACGGCGGGCATAACGGCTTAAAGCATATCAACGAAACGCTTGAAACGCAGGAGTACGCGAGGCTTCGGTTTGGTATCGGTAACGATTATCCGCAAGGGCATCGAGTGGATTACGTTCTGGGAGAATGGGAACCGGATGAAAAGAAAGTGCTTCCCGAGTCGATAGATAAGGCTATAGACGCCATTAAAGCTTTTGCTACTATTGGTCTTGAGCGAGCTATGAATTTCTACAACAAAAAGTAATAATGAGCGAACCTCCACGTATAGATAAGTGGCTGTGGACAACGCGTGTTTTTAAAACACGTACCGATGCCGCCGATGCCTGCAAGCGTGGACGGGTTAAGGTAAACGATGTTGTAGCCAAGCCGTCTCGCGAAGTTAAGGTAGGAGATATAGTAGAAGTACGAAAGCTGCCCGTAACTTATACGTATAAAGTACTTCAGCTGATTAATAACCGTCAACCTGCGAAGAACGTACCGTTATACGCCGAGAATCTAACGCCGCAAGAAGAGCTGGATAAGCTGGATATAAAGCATACTACCATATTTGTTACACGCGAGCGTGGGGCGGGTCGTCCGACGAAGAAGGAGCGCCGTGTGATAGATAAGCTGATGGATGGTATGAAGGATGAGTAGGATAGCATAAATAGTTTAAAAGTTTAAGGTTTAAAGATTCAAGAATATAAGTAATTCAAAGTTCTTATTTAAAGCTTTAAATTATTACATTTTTACACTAAAGAAATGTTTATAGCCAAAGAAAAACGGAAAGAAAATATAGCCGAGTATATCCTCTACTTATGGCAGCTGGAGGATTTGTTACGTACGCTGTCGTTAAGCGAGGCTAAAATAAAGGCTGTGCTGGTTGACCCTACCGGCTTACCTGATGATAAAAAGGAGCAGACTTTTTATTGGTATATGGGCATTGTAAGCTTATTAAAGGACGAGGGTAAAGAAGCAAGCGGACATACCAACCATTCCGTACATCTGATAAAAGACCTTAACGATATACACCTATACTTGCTCAGCAAGAAAAAAGACGAAAAATATAGCATGCTTTATTACGAAGCAAAGCCTGATATAGAGCTATTTAAAGAGAAAATGGGGAACGAACAAGTAAGCGATATAGAAACCGCTTTTCATGCCCTATATTCTCGTATTTTGCTGAGGTTAAAAAAAGAACCCATTTCGATGGAAACAGAAGAAGCTTTTACTAATATTTCTCAAGTAGTAGCTTACCTATCGGCTAAGTTCCACCGCTACGAAAAAGGCGAGGAAGAAATGGACGAACTATAATTATTAATGTTTAATGTTCGCTAATTACTAAGCATTCATAATTACCCGTTTTTTTTCAGCGTTTTAAACGAAAGAATATGGATGCTGACCCCAAGGGCTATTGCAAATAGCAGCAGTTTTAACCACAGTGGATTTACTACGAATAGAATACAGCTGCCTATTCCGATCCAGAGCAACGTAATAATATATATTTTTATGTGCAGACGGATTCCTCTTTTTTCAAGGTATTCGTGTAAATATTTTCCAAGGTACTTATCGTTAAGCACGCGGTAGTAGAGGCGCTCAGAGCTTCTGGCGTAGCAGAATAAAGTAAGCGGCAGGAATGGTGTAGTGGGTAGCAGCGGTAAAAAAATACCTAATATACCAAGCCCCAGCGAAATGCTGCCTGCCATAATGTATAGAATTTTCTTTACTCCCAACCCCTTCTGTTTTGAGCTGTAAAGATAGCCTAAATAAAAAATAACCAATTATGCCTGTTAGGTTAATTATACCATTATTAGGAGCTATGAGCTATCGTATAGCTGAAATAATTTTGATACATTTGTTTTAATGTATTGGCATTAGCGGTACTGATAAAAACTCATACGGCATGAAATCGATTCTTTTCTTGTATTTTTCTGACATCATTTTGTCTTAACGGGCAAATACATCAACGAGTTGAGTCAAACCATAGAGATACGCTTAACACTGCTATTGACAGTAGTTTTCAGTATGCGCTTAAAGATTTTACAGAAGGGCTTGTATTTTTTAAGGATGAAACGATCAGTGCGGCAAAGTTTAACTATAGCTATTTAGCTGGCGAAATACAGTTTATTGATGAGGAGATGGATCAAGTTCTGACGTTAAATGATCCGGCAGAAGTTATGGTTATAACCATAAAAGATCGTCATTTTATTTATAGCGGAAAAGGTACGGAGTTTATGGAACTGCTTGTTTCCGGAAGTTCTGCTTTGGGGGTTGTAAGAAGCGTTAAAACTATTCCTATGGGAAAGGAAGGGGCTTTCGGAACAATAAATAATACAGGTACTATCTACATAATTAGCAACATGGATGATAACCCGCATTATCAGTTCTCCGATGAAGAGTTTGTAAATGTGAAGATAGAGAACGGCTACTATCTGCTGGATGATAAGGACAATATTACAGCAGTTAAAGGTATAAAGTCATTCGAGAAAGCTTGTCCGAAAGAAAAGCTATCCGCCATTAAAAAATATGCCGATGAAAATAAAATTAGCTTAAAAAAAGAAGAAGATATTATTAAGCTTACAGAGTATTGTAACCAGCAGTAGAGTTCGGACTAAAAGACTTGGCTTTTCGTCATTTCGAGCGAAGCGAGAAATCTGTTCAATTTTCAGCAGATTTCTCGCTTCGCTCGAAATGACGTTTCTTTTACTATAGCTTGTTTTATAGTTGTATCCCTTCTGTTAGCGGTATTATATGCATTGATGCCTATTTGCTAAAATTTGTCGTTCCTGATTTTGCCACTTTTCGTACTCTTGTTCTACCTCGTTCTTTAAAAAAACTTCGCTATTAAAGCGAACGTTATTTTTAATACATTAATCGGCAGGGTTTAGCACAAAGTCTTTCAACGTATTATTTATTAGCACTACATCTATTTGTTCGTTCATTTCGATAGCCGTACTTTCAGCAACGGCTATTTCAAGCCCATCTCTAACAGCGGCTTTAATATCGTTGTACGGCTGAATTACTTTTTCTTGAAAAAATAAATGCGTCTCTCCAGACCAAAATGACGGAAAATTTTGATAAATAGGATTTAGCCGCATATGGTATAAATAGGATACAAATTCATGGAGAGCAAGCGTTGCTTCCGGAATTCCAAGCCGTACTAAATCTACTTGATAGCCATATAAATCTTCTGTTTCTTGGTCGTCAGCCCATAAAAAATCCGAACCATAGTCTAACATAAATATCGCCTTATGCATATTTATTTAGCCGTTATTAAAATGGAGTAGTTTTATTGCAGGTTACATTACTCTATCTTTCCTTCAAACACAAGGGTAGCAGGACCTTCGAGCCAGATGTTGCGGTATTTTCCCACACCCATTTTCTCGAAGTTAACTTTTAGGTTGCCGCCCTTCGCTCTTATTTTATAGGCGGTTTTATTGCTGTTAGTATGTATGCTGGCAGCAATGGCTGTTGCCGTTGCGCCTGTTCCGCAGGCTAAAGTTTCGTCCTCAACCCCGCGTTCAAATGTGCCGATTAGAATTTCATCGCCCCTTATTTCCGCAAAATTTACATTAGTACCATGGGGAGCAAACAGCTTGCTATGGCGTATTCTCCGTCCTTCGCTTACAACATCGAAGGTTTCAAGATTTTCTACAAACTGTACGTAATGTGGCGATCCGGTATTCAGAAAATAGTAACCGCTACCTATATTCACGTCCTTAACATCTTTCAGCTTAAGGTTTACCGTTAGCGTTACTCCGCTACCTTTTACAGCCGCATGATGTATCCCGTCCGAACTATTAAACATCGCAATATCTCTCACTATACCCAGCTTATGAGCAAAAGCTACGATGCAACGCCCTCCGTTACCGCACATAGGACCTTCGTAGCCGTCGGAGTTATAGAAGTGCATATAAAAATTGGAATTTTTATCCTCCTCAAGCAGCATTAATCCATCGGCACCAATACCAAACCTACGATGGCACAAAAACTTTATCTTCTCGGGTGTTGGAGTAAAAACCTTTTCACGATTATCAATAAGAATAAAATCGTTTCCGGCTCCATGATATTTGCAAAATGTAATCATAGTAAAATTAGATTATGGTTTTAGGTTTAGGATTCACAAACATACAAAAAAAATGGGTTAGTTATTACTTGTAAAACGATAGAATAAAACATGTTTTAGCATTGCGAAATCGCAAGCTAACGATTCTAGCTTTGTTCGATATGGCGAAGAGCTTTAAATCTTTTAAATTTATTTTATTTTTGAATTGCTAAGCTCACGAGTTTTAGATTTTTCAGATTATTTAAACCACTTTTGCGCTTTTCAGCTGAAATGTAATTAAGCTAATTCGTAATTTTACAATCAAAGTAAACATTAGATATTACATACTTGTTTTAATACAGTAAAAAGAAGAAATATGATGAAGAAGAAAACGTTATTAATTGGTTTAGGAGCCTTTGTGGCGCTGATAGCTGTTGGAGTTTCGTCGGCTTATTTTACAGCCTGGGTATTAGAGAAAGATAAGGCTCAGGTTCAATATGTAACACCTATTAACCAACCGCAGGTTAAGTTGACTAATTTATCGAGTGATGGCTCGCCCATTGATTTTACCTATGCGGCAGAACAAACGGTAAATGCCGTTGTGCACGTAAAAACATATACTAATCAATCAACCTACTACGGTGGTTCTCGTAACCAGGGACCGTCATTATGGGATTTCTTTTTTGGCGATCCGTATGAGTTCGATAGAAGATATAACGAACCCAGCCAGCGTAGCCAGAAAGAAACGCCGGACCTTATACCCCGCGGTACAGGTTCGGGCGTAATCATTTCGGCTGACGGATATGTTGTTACCAACAACCACGTAATAGAAAAAGCAGCGGAGATTGAGGTAACGCTAAACAATAAGCAAAAGTATAAAGCAACGCTTGTGGGTACAGACCCTACAACAGATATCGCTTTGCTGAAGATAGAGGAAGAGAACCTGCACTACCTTACGTTTGGCAATTCAGACGACCTGAGGGTGGGAGAATGGGTGCTTGCGGTAGGTAATCCCTTCGACCTTACATCTACCGTAACATCGGGTATAGTAAGCGCAAAAAGCCGCAGCTTGGGTATTATATCGGGCGGCGCAGAGAGAATGGGTATCGAATCGTTTATACAAACCGATGCTGCCGTAAACCGCGGTAACAGCGGAGGCGCATTGGTAAATACCCGTGGCGAGTTGATAGGTATAAATACCGCTATTGCTTCGCATACCGGCGATTTTGCCGGTTTATCGTTTGCCGTACCGTCCAGCATTGTAGAAAAGGTGGTGAACGACATTCAGGAGTATGGAGAGGTAAAGCGTGCGCTGTTAGGTATTGAAATGAATGAACTGAATGCAGAAACAGTAGAGGCATATAAGATTAATACTAAAGATTATAATGGGGTGTTGGTTGTTGGCGTTGTTGAGGAAAGCGCGGCAGCATTGGCGGGAATCAAACCAAATGACATTATTACAGCCATAAACGGCTTTGTTGTAAGAAATCCTTCAGATGTTCAAGAGCAAATATCCCGTTATCGCCCGGGCGATAACGTAAATATTTCCATAGTCCGTGACGGAAAAACGAAACAAATTGAAGCCGTTTTACGTAATAAAGCAGGTAATACCGACCTGTCAAGATCTACCGAAGAGCTGATATCCTCGCTGGGTGCTACCTTTAAAGAGCTTACTGCCAAAGATAAAGAGCGGATAAAAGTTAAAAATGGAGTACAAATAGTTGAAGTAAAGAGAGGTAAGCTGCAGGAGGCAGGTGTAAGAAAAGGATTTGTTATTACTAAAGTTAACAAGCGAACTATATCGTCAATAGATGATTTAAAAGAAGTTCTTAAGAACGTTGAGGGTGCGGTACTGGTAGAGGGAGTCTATCCCGGCGGATCTGTAGGTGCTTATGCGATAAACTTATAGCCTATTGGTTATGGTTAATTTGTGTAGTGCCTTGATTTTCTGATTGAAATTAAGTACTTTTGCCCGCTAAATTTTGATTTGACACATGAGGCAGCTAAAAATCACAAAGTCAATAACCAATAGAGAGAGCGCATCTCTCGATAAATACCTACAAGAAATCGGTCGTGAAGATTTAATTACGGTCGAAGAAGAGGTTGAGTTAGCCCAACGCATTAAAAAGGGCGATCAGGAAGCGTTAGAAAAGCTTACAAGGGCAAACCTTCGTTTCGTGGTTTCGGTTGCTAAGCAGTACCAAAATCAAGGTTTAAGTTTACCCGACCTTATTAACGAGGGGAATCTGGGCTTGATTAAAGCTGCGGAAAAGTTCGACGAAACCCGCGGTTTTAAGTTTATTTCTTATGCCGTATGGTGGATTCGCCAGTCTATTCTGCAAGCGTTGGCAGAGCAATCGCGTATTGTACGTTTACCGCTCAATCAGGTTGGCTCGTTGAATAAGATTAACAAGGCTCTTGCAAAGTTTGAGCAGGAGAACGAACGCGTTCCTTCTCCCGAAGAGTTGGCAACCATATTGGAGCTGCCGAAGGAAAAGATATCCGATACGCTGAGAGTATCGGGTCGTCACGTGTCTGTTGATGCTCCTTTTGTTGACGGTGAGGATAACAGCCTATTGGACGTACTGGTAAACAACGATTCGCCCAATGCGGACCGTAGCCTTATTAACGAGTCGCTTACACGCGAGATAGAGCGCGCCTTAACTACCCTTACCGAGCGCGAACGCGATATTGTACGTTACTTCTTTGGTATAGGTACGCAAGAAATGACGCTGGAAGAAATTGGCGAAAAATTCGGCTTAACCCGCGAACGCGTACGCCAGATTAAAGAAAAAGCTATCCGTCGTCTTCGTCACAGTTCGCGTAGCAAGCTTTTAAAATCGTACTTAGGCTAAACTTATAGCGGTGTAGATTGTTTATATAGAAAGCAGCATCTTTAGATGCTGCTTTTTTAATACCTTCGATTCGTTATTCTAAACATTAAATCTTGCAACTATGAAAGAGCTAGCAATAATCGGCGTAATGCTGTTAGGAACACTAACGCTTTCGGCGCAGACCTCTTTTTACGATTTTACCGTAAAAGACATTGATGGAAACGACTTTGCCCTGTCATCGCTTAAAGGGAGGAAAGTGATGGTGGTAAACGTCGCCTCTAAATGCGGATATACTAAGCAATACGTACAGCTACAAGAGCTATACGAAAAGTACGGTCCCGATAAGTTTGTTGTAATCGGTTTCCCTGCCAATAACTTTATGAAGCAAGAGCCCGGAACAAATGCCGAGATCAAAGAGTTTTGTTCCTCTAAATTCCACGTAACCTTTCCGATGATGGAAAAGATATCGGTAAAAGGCGATGATATTCACCCGCTATACCAGTGGCTTACCAAGAAGGATTTGAATGGAGCTACAGATTCTCCTATTAAATGGAACTTCCAAAAGTTTTTAATCAACGAAAACGGTAAGCTTGTTGACGTAATACCTCCAAAAAAGAAACCGGATGTTAAGGATGTTATAGAGTGGATTGAGAATAGGTAATCTAACTTTTTATTCGTCGTTTCGAGCGAAGCGAGAAATCTGTTTTATTCAGTAGATTTCTCGCTTCGCTCGAAATGACATTAGCTTTTATTCGAAATAACGTTTGCTTATCGCCGGAGCTATCGTATGCTTACTTCTGTGGCGTAATATTTACAGTAAGGTGTAAGCCCGCATTCGCGGCACTTTGGCTTTCGGGAAACACAGATATACCGTCCGTGCAAAATAAGCCAATGGTGTGCAATAGCCCTGTATTCTTCGGGGATGTATGCCTCCAGCTGCTTTTCGGTTTCTAACGGGGTTTTTGCATTGGTCGAAAGTCCTATACGGGCAGAGACTCTGAAAACATGGGTATCTACTGCTATTACAGGTTTATTGTATATAATGGAGGCAACAACATTTGCCGTTTTTCTTCCTACGCCCGGAAGGCTTTCTAGCTCCTCAACCGTATCCGGTATTTTGCCGTTAAACCTGCTTACTACCAGTTGCGCCATTCCCAGCAAATGCTTTGCCTTGTTATTGGGGAACGAAATAGATTTTATCGGCTCGTAAATAGAATCAACATCAGCGTCGGCAAGCTTATAAACGGTTGGATATTGCTTAAAGAAATCGGGGGTAACCATATTAACCCGCTTATCGGTGCATTGCGCCGATAGTATCGTTGCAACGATCAGCTCGTACGGATTGCTATGGTTTAGCTCCGATTCGGCAATCGGAACGTTCTCTTTAAACCACTCTATAACCTTCTTAAACCGTTCTTTTTTTTGCATGTGCTACTCGTTGGTATTATTCTCTGGTTCTGTAGTACCCTCTTCTGCCGCTTTCAGCTTATCCTTGCAGTTTTTACAAACTCCGTAGAAGTATAGTGCATGAGAACTTATATCGAAATCCATTAGCTCTGCTGCCATATTTTGTATCTCTTTCATACGAGGATCGCAGAACTCAGTTACGCTTCCACAGATATTGCAGATAAGATGGTCGTGTCGCAAGCATTCGAACGCTTTCTCGAAGCGGGCAATATTTCCGCCGAACTGATGCTTAGTTACAAGGTTACATTCCAGCAGTAGCTCTATGGTATTATATATGGTTGCTCTGCTTACCTGATACTTCTTGTTCTGCATCATAAGGTATAGCGAGTCGACATCAAAATGGTCGTTATAAGAATATACCTCTTCCAGTATGGCAAACCGTTCGGGTGTTTTTCTTTGTCCTTTCTTTTCTAAGTACTGTGAAAAAATCTTCTTAACAGTATCTGATGAACTTGCTTTCATATCAATATAGTCTAGTGTTACTCTTCTGCTTTTTGCGATATATCTTCAATACGCTTAATCGTATCAATGCTTTTAATTTTCGAAAGCTGCTCTATAAGCAGGTTTAAGTCGGTTGTGTTATGAACATACAGCTCGGCAAACCCCTCGAAAATACCGTCGTGACTTTCTATACCAAGCTTTCTGATATTTACGTTGAGCTTTTCCGTAATCGTTTTTGTAATATCGTTAAGCAAGCCCTGTCTGTCAATCCCCCTCATCTCTAAGCGTGCGAGGAAAGATAAAACCTTATGTGTAGTCCATTTTGCCACTACAATAGAATCGCCATGCTGGGCTGCAAGCCTGCGGGCAACGCTGCACTTTTTTTTGTGTACAATTACGTTATTATGCTTATCTACAAACCCGATTACCTCATCGCCGGGAATAGGGTTACAGCATTGGGCTATACGGTATAGTAAGGTTTTTGTAAGGCTATCTTCTTGCAGTAAGAATGGTTTTTTCCGATCAATTACCTTGCTATTTTCTCCCTCTACAGCTCCCTCACCATTGTCGTCATCCTCGTCATATTCTTTCTTTGAACCAGAGCCTGTTATTTTCTTTATAATAAACTCCAGTCCCCAGTAGCCAACCCATTTATTAGGAGTGTTTTTTTTGAGAACTTTTTCGAAGTTGTCTAAGCTAATCAATCCTGCTCCCACTTTACTGTACAGTTCATCTTTAGTGTTTACTCCGTACGCCGGTATCAGCTTACGGAATACACGTGCTTTGGGCTCTATACCCAGTTCTTTAAGCCTGGATTCTATAATGTCCTTACCTTTCTGGAAGTGGTTATCGACTTCTGCTTTCAGCGATGCTTTAACTATAGATTTTGCACGAGCCGTTGTTACAAAATCCAGCCATTCACGTTCGGGCTTTTGCGATTCGGCGGTAAGAATCTCTATCTGGTCGCCGCTGTATAGCCGTTGGCTCAACGGCACCAGCTTATGGTTTACCTTAGCGCCAATAGTTTTATTACCAACTTGTGTATGGATCGCATATGCAAAATCAAGTACGGTTGAACCTTTTGGAAGCGTTTTGGCGTCGCCCTTTGGTGTAAATACTACGATCTCCGATGTAAAGAGATTCATCCTGAAATGGTCGAGAAACTCGATGGCGTTTGCCTCGGGATTCTTAAGCATTTCGCGTATTTGAATCAGCCAGTTATCCAATTCGCTCTCCTGCGCTTTTTCATCCTTATACTTCCAGTGGGCAACAAAACCACGCTCTGCAATTTCGTCCATACGTCGAGAGCGTACCTGTACCTCAACCCATTCGCCGTCGCACATTACAGTAAAGTGAAGTGCTTCATATCCGTTTGCTTTAGGGGTATTTACCCAGTCGCGAATACGGTCTAGCTTTGGGCGGTAGATGTCTGTAATTAGCGAGTATATTTGCCAGCATTGGGTTCGCTCGGGGATATCTGCAACAGGTTCAAATATAATGCGTGCGGCAAAAAGATCGTACACCTCTTCGAAAGGGATGGACTTCAACTGCATTTTTTTCCAAATAGAATAGGTTGATTTGGTGCGGGATATAAGGGTAAAGTTGAACCCGTTACTCTTCAGTTTCTCTATAATAGGGGCAGAAAAATGTTCGAAAAACTCCCGATTATTTCCTTCGGCTTTTGCTACTTTTTCTGTTATCTCTCCAAAAGCTTCAGGCTCTAAAAAGCGCAGGCTAAGGTCTTCCAACTCGCTCTTAATGGCGTAAAGCCCTAACCGGTAGGCAAGCGGTGCAAACAGGTATATGGTTTCGTTTGCAATTTTCATCTGCTTATTGGGCGGCATAGCATCGAGGGTGCGCATATTATGCAAACGGTCGGCAATTTTAATAATAATAACCCGCACGTCGTCGCTCAGCGTAAGCAGCATTTTTTTAAAGTTCTCGACTTGATTGGTAGTTTCGTTACCGATAACCCCTTCTATTTTGGTAAGCCCATCGACAAGGTAAGCTATTTTATCGCCAAATAAGCTTCTTATGTTTTCGATGGTAACATCGGCATCTTCTACAACATCGTGTAGCAGCGCAGCGCAAATCGACTTATATCCCAAACCTATTTCGGCGGCAACGATTTTTGCAACGGCAATTGGGTGCATAATGTACGGTATGCCGGAACGCCGACGAACCCCCATGTGAGCCTCGTTAGCTACATCAAAAGCTTTTTTTATAAGCTTAAGTTCGTTGTCATTTTTAGGTCGCTGCCAGCTTTGCAGAAGATCATCAAATGCTTCTTTTATGAGTTTTTTGTCTTCTTTGGTTTGTAGATTGGTCATTTAAAGTAGTACTATTGTTAGCGCGTACAGCAAAAAGTAAAGTTAACGATTTTGACTGAAATAATAAACTTGCTGTATCGCGAGCTAATAGTAAACGAAAACGTTACCCTTTAAGCTTTTTTTACTATTAGTAAACTGAACGTGTATGGTGTATAGGTACAGTCCGGGCTCAACCAGTTTTCCTTTATATTCGCTATTCCAGAAGTGGTTGGGAGAAAGAGATTCTCCAATTTTTTTTGTCACTTCAAATAGCTTTACCCCCCACCTGTTAAAGATTGTTAATTCGTAGCCGTACATGTTATCAACCATATCTACTATAGGACCGAATAGGTTACGTTGAGCGCCGCTGGTAGAGTTAACCATTATATTGGTTGGGTCAATTGCATCGGGCATGTGTACGTCATTATCTACAATAAAGCAGCTTTGATTAGATATAGAGATATCGCCGTTAGGTGCTGTTGCAGTTATTTGGTAGCAAAATCTGTCGTAACCCTGACGGACTAACGTGTGGATATTATCGGCATAGCTGGTAGCCGATAAGCCGGTTACAATTAAAGTATTATCCGGAACAACTCTGGTAATGGCATAGGTACTGCCTGGATCAAAAGAAGCCGACCATTCCAGCAGCGCATCGCTATTCGCTTTATCGTACTCGCTGTTTACAAGAATAGTGCTAACAACTTTACTAAGCTTAACGTATGCGTTACATTGCGATGCGGATACGCGATAGTAGTAGGGTTGATTTTGGTTAACATCGTTGTCGGTATATGATGTTAGCGTTTTATCCGTAAACTGGTAAATTACGCTGAAGCCTTGTGCTAAATCCGTTGTTCTTTCAATCGTATAAGTTGTTAGTTGAGACGAAGGATCGATCTGAAAGTTCAGCTCTACCGCATCCTCTTTTACTTCCACCTTCGGAAAATTAATAAAAGTAGGTACGGCTAAGCCTGTGTACATTGCATTAATTACGTTAGAGTAGCTTATTTCGCCTCCGTTTGGCAGGTAGTATCCTTGCGGAAGAAAGGTTTTGATGAAAAAGAAGTAGTTCTGGTTGGTTATCAGCGTTTCGGTGTTAAACGTAGTATCTGTTGACTTATCTCTAAGCTTTACAGCCAGCGTTTGGTTGAAAGGATGGTTTCCTTGGTAGCCCCACACTTCGTACTCTATAGATGCGTTAAACGGCTTATGGTAAGAGTCTTCTTCGTTTAGGTTGGCGTCTGTTGCTTTATATCTATACCATTTTAAAACACCTTGTGCGCTACATGGGTCTGACGCTCCGGTTAAAAATACGGGGTGGTGATAGTCTGTCAGCGCGCTGGGGTTAGTATTTGGTACGGTACTTGTTGCCGTTAAGCAAAAAGCTTGCTGGGCAACATTAACCAACGTGCCAGCTGAACTTGGAATGGTTGTATTAGAGTTGGGATATGCTACGGTTGAGCCTATGGGATAGCTGATTGGCAAAATCTGTGTGCGGGGATACTCTAGCTTGCGAGGCGTATAGTAATCTATAGGAAATGATACGCTTATGTTATGCTCCCACTTCATGGTAACGTTATTAGTTGCCGGATCGATACTAACGACCAGCAGCTTAGGAGCTGGCGGTTGGTTAGCTTGCGCAAATACGTTGGTATCTACAAGTAGTAAGCTTAGAGCAATAGTAAACCAATGTCGAACTTTCATCAGCTAGAAGTTGTGATTTCAGGTGCAAAATTACTCATTCCTTCACGACTTGCTACTAATAGTTAGGTAATTTTTGAGAATTACTGCTATTTGTTACCAACAACTACCTCTGTAAAGGTGTCGGTATTTAAGTATGTGTTTGCTAGTTCTTGCAATCGGTTTGGAGTTATTGCTACCACCTCGTTAAAGAAATCGTTTACCTGAGTGTACTCTAATTTCGACTGCTTTAAGTCGATAAGTACATCTGCCAGAGCTATAGGTCCATCAAGCGATCGAAGCAAATCGCCGATGATATAGTTTTTTACCAGCGCTAGCTCTTCTTCTTTAATCGGTATGTTTTGTAAAATATCCAGTTCTTTTCTTATTTCGTTAATGCAATCGGTTGTATAGTCAATGCCCGTTTCGGTAGCGATTGTAAAATAGCCCGATTCCTTCATACCTACAAGCATCGAGTAAATACCATAGGCATAGCCTTTCTCTTCGCGTATGTTTTTCATTAAGCGCGAACCGAAATAACCACCGAATATGGTGTTCAGAATTGTCATTCCGTTGTAATCGGGGTGGGTACGCGAGAACATTATCTTACCTATACGTATTGCCGATTGTACGCTATCGCTCATTTCTTTTAGCAGCTGTTTTTCTATGGAATGATGTATGGTGAAATCTTTAGTATCGGCTGGTATTACAGGACTCCCCCAGCTATCGCTCCCCAGAAAATCTTCTACTAACGATATGGTGTTGCTACTCAGCTTTCCCGATACTACTGCAAAAGCGTTAGTAGGAGAATAGTAACTATGGTGAAATTCTGAAAGTTGCTTAGCGGTTAAGCTATCATAATCTTCGGGTTTACCGAAAGAACCGTATGGATGCATCGCGCCATACAGAGCGGCTACCATTAACTCTACGGCTTGCTTATCTATTCGCTCTCGTTCAAAAATCAGCCGTTCTTTATGTTTTTGCGTATATACTTTCAGCTCTTCTTCCGGAAAAGTCGGGTATTTTACCAGCTGCTCCAGCACTTCCAGCGTTTCTTTCAGGTATTTATTAAGCGAATAGCTGCTGATGCACGCAAAGTCTCTATCGATATTAACCTCCAGAGCGGAGCCGTAAAAGTCTAGCAGCTCGGCGATTTTTGCTGCATCGTATTTTCTTGTACCCTCGCTAAGCATGTTAAGTGTTGCCGACGCCACAAACGTTTGATTTTGGTAGCGCGAACCTGCGTTGAACACTAACGATAGCCTCACAATATCGGATGTACCGCTGTTTACGGCAGTTAGTTTTAAACCGTTTCTAAGCTCGTATTCTTCGGGCTTAGGAAAAACCAGCCGTTTAGGTACGTTGAATGATGGTGCTTTGCTTCTGTCTGTCATGTTTTACTGTTGCTTAAGTAGTATAGAGTAGAGCAGCGTTTTGGGTTGAAGATGTTGGCTCCGACTCTTCCGATATCGTCTTTGCTTATTTTGCGGTACAGCTCTATTTCGCGGTTGGCTAACGACAAGTCGCCAAGCATTTCGTAGTAAGCCAGCGTCATTGCTTTGTTGAGAACAGACGTATCGGCAAAAATCTGCGCTGCCTCAACCTTATTCTTAACTTTTTCAAGCTCGTAATCGGTAACAGGTTTATCAATCAGCTGCCGGAACTCTTCTTCAATGGCTTGCTCTGCAATGTCTATAGAAATAGCCGGGAGTAGCCTGCCGGCAATTACAAAGAGACCTTCGTCCAGTTCTCCGGTAAGGTATGCGCTAATATTTGAGAACAGCTGTTTTTCTTGTACCAGCCTACGGTACATGCGTGCAGAGCGACCGTTAGACAGTATATCCGAAATCATATCGCAGGTGTAGTAGTCTGCATCTACGCGATTACACATCTTGTAAGCCTTATATATGGCATCTGACGGCACATTGCGGTAAACAGCCTGCTCTCGTGCTTCAAGCTGCTTCGGCTCTTGGGGTATTGCGTTTTGTTCCGCTTTTCTGTTGGGAATATCCGCAAACCATTTCTCAACCAGCTGATACATCTCGTCTTCGTCCATATCGGCAACAATGCTTAGTATGGCATTAGATGGTGTGTAGTGGGTGTTGAAGAATGCTTGTACATCTTCGGCTGTAGCGTTTTGTATATGCTCTACCTTTTTACCTATAGTTGACCAGCTATAGGGATGGACTTTATATGCTAACGGACGCAGTAGAAGCCAGATATCGCCGTATGGCTGGTTGAGGTAGCGTTGGTTAAACTCTTCTACCACCACGCTTTTTTGCACTTCAATATTATGTTCGGTAATATTGGGGGATAATAGCCTGTCTGACTCTAACCACAGTGCGGTTTCTATATTTTCTTTGGGTAACGTTATGTAGTAGTTGGTATAATCGCTACCTGTAAACGCATTGTTCTCGCCGCTAGCCATTTGTATAGCCTTATCAAAATCGGGAGCGTTAACAGAACCGCTGAACATAAGATGCTCGAACAGATGAGCGAAACCTGTTTTTTCCGGTGATTCATTTTTCGATCCCACTTTATAAAGCATGTTAACGGCAGCGATAGGGCTAGATGTATCGCGATGTACAACCAGCGTTAATCCGTTGTTTAGCGTATATCTTTTGTAATCTATCATTCGTTAACCTAAGGCCAGTATCGGCAAGTCTTTTACAGCTTGCTTATATTCGGTTATAATTTCCTCCATAATAGCCTTTATAGGGCTTATGTCCTTTATCAGAGAGGCAACCTGACCAATTTCAAGCTCTCCGTCCTTTAAATCGCCCTCAAAAATGCCCAGCTTACTGCGACCTCTGCCTATTATTGCAAGTATTTCTTCGGCAGATGCACCTGCGTTTTCAGCTTCTTCAACCTGTCTGAAAAAGTCATTTTTAATCAATCGGGTAGGGGATACCTTTTTCAACGATAGCATGGTGTCGCCTTCGTTCAGCTCTAAGCATTTTTGCTTGAAAAAGTTGTGGGCAGAGCTCTCTATCGATAAGGCAAAGCGGGTACCTATTTGTACACCTTCGGCACCAAGCACCATAGTGGCTAGCATCCCTCTGCCTGTGGCAATACCGCCTGCAGCAATTAACGGTAGCGTGATAGCCTTACGAACTTGCGGCACAAGCGTTAGGGTTGTTGTTTCTTCTCGTCCGTTATGTCCGCCCGCTTCAAATCCTTCTGCAACAACAGCATCAACGCCTGCTTCTTCGCACTTTAATGCAAACTTCGAGCTAGATACAACGTGTACAACCCTTATGCCCTCTGCCTTTAGCAGTTTTGTCCATGTTTTAGGATTTCCGGCAGAGGTAAAAACAACCTTTACATCCTCTTCCATTATAATGTTCATAATGGTTTCGATATCGGGATAGAGTAGAGGAACGTTAACGCCAAACGGTTTATCGGTAGCCTTTTTCGTTTTCTGTATGTGCTCGCGCAAAACATCGGGGTACATCGATCCTGCGCCCAGCAAACCCAAGCCGCCAGCATTACTTACTGCAGAAGCCAACTTCCAGCCGCTGCACCAAACCATACCTCCCGCTATAACAGGGTATTTAATATTGAGCAAAGAGCATATTCTGTTATTCATTACTTATAGATTTTAAACGATTTATATTTTCTACCGCATAATAAAAGAACCCAAAGGTAGCAAAAAGTAAGTAGTCGCTATTATGAATATAAATTGTTGATATTGCATAACACATTATGGTAAATAAAACGAATATGCTATTTTTGTTAAACCGTATAGTAAATACTCCTAAATCTGAATAGTAAACCGATGAAAAAGCTTATTTATACAAGCCTTACGTTGCTACATATGCTGCTACTTGCGGTAGCCGTATCGGCACAAACAGAAACTTTTCGTTTTGCATTTTTTACCGATATACATATCGGAACGCCAACCGCACCAAAAGATTTAACCGATGCTATAAATGATGTGAACAGCCGTACCGATATAGATTTTGTGCTTATAAACGGCGATTTAACCGAGTTGGGAACGAATGCGCAGCTAGATGAGGTAAAAGGCATGCTTGATAAGTTGAATAAACCGTACTATGCTGTTGCGGGCAACCACGAAACAAAATGGTCGGAGTCCGGCAATATGTATTTTTCGGCGGCTTTTGGCGATAATAAGTACACGTTCGAACATAAAGGGGTGCGTTTTATTGCCGTAACATCAGGTCCGCTTTTACGTATGGGCGACGGACATATTTCGCCTTACGATATGCGCTGGATTAAGAGCACGCTGGAAAGCATGGCGGATAAAAATACTCCTGTAATTTTTGCAACCCACTATCAGCTGATGGATGACATGGATGTTGCCGAAGATGTAATAAAAATGTTCTGTCCGTACAACGTTTTGGTTTCGTTTTGCGGGCACGGGCACAGAAACCGGCTTATACCTGCCCCTAATATTACCAACGTTATGTGCCGTGCGGTAGTAAGCAGCGGTCTTCCTAGCGGTGGCTATACTATTATTGAGGTTAGCAAAGACTCGCTCCGCTTTTTTGAGAAGAACTACGATACTGATGAGCTAAGGCGTTGGTTGAGCATTCCAAACAAGAGAGTATGCAATGAAAGCGATATGCCGATATTGAGCGCCATACCAAAGGCTGTATGGCAGTATCAAGCAGACGGTATTATTGTTGCCGCTGCAACCGAATCGCAAGGTAAGGTAGTCGTAGGCGATGAGACAGGCAGGGTTTACTGTCTGGATTTAAATACAGGCAAACCTATATGGACGTTTAAGGCACGAAATGCCGTATATTCAAAGCCTGCAATAGATGGCGACAGGGTGGTTTTCGGTTCGTGCGACAGCAGCGTTTACTGCCTTAACCTTACAAATGGTTCGAAAGTTTGGGAGTATAAAACCAACCATACGGTAATGGGTACGCCGCTTATAAACGGTAAGACGGTGTATATTGGTGGCAGCGATAGCTGTTTCCGCGCTCTCGATATGAAGAACGGCAAACTTAAATGGGAGTTTTGCGGACTAAGAGGCTACATAGAGAGTACTCCTATACTATACGGGGGAAGGCTGATTTTTGGCGCATGGGATACTTACCTTTACGCCCTGAATCCTAAGGATGGTAAGTTGATTTGGGAGTGGACGAACGGAAAAAGCATGCACATGTCTCCCGCTGCTTGTACGCCTGTAGCGGCACATGGAAAAGTGTTTGTAGTAGCGCCCGATAGGTTTATGACCGCTTTAGATGCTAGTACAGGTGATATCGTATGGCGCAGTACTTCACATAAAGTACGCGAAAGTATTGGTATTTCGGAGGACGGCGAAACCATATACGTGCGGTGTTTTACCGATACGCTGTTTGCGGCTGGCTCTGCGCCCAATAGCTACGAAGAAAAATGGTTTGCCAATGCGGGTTATGGTTACGACATTAACCCGTCGATGATACAAGAGGCGAACGGACGTATTTACTTTACGACGAAAAACGGCTTATTTGTAGTGTTAGACGCAGCAAATAAGGGTAAAGTATTATGGACGTGTAAGCTCAATAATACTATTATCAACACACCCACTATTATTAGAGATGCTACGGCAAAGGGAGGCGTTAAGCTGTTGTTTACAACCCATGACGGAATAATCGGGTTGATTGAACCTGAGAAATAGCAATGGTTTGATATAAAAAAAGGCTGCCTAGAAAGTTAATAAAAACGTCATTCCGACTGTAGGGAGGAATCTACACATAAGCAACAGTATGCTGTATTGAACAGATGTTTCACATTCGTTCGACATGACGAATAAAATAAAACTTTTTAGACAGCCTCTTCTTTTATGCTGTTACTGTAAACGTTTTAAGCGATATAGCAGCTGTTGAACTGTTTCTTGATAGTCGTCGAAAATTGCTTGTGAAAAATCTTCAGGAAGCAGATCGCGGCTATCTTGTAGATAATCGTAAAAACCTTCGCAATGCTTTACAATGTCGCTTGGAGTTTTAGTTTCGGGAATTACGATGTTGATATCGCCTAGCATAGCATAGCTGGTTTCAACAAAACGGTCGATGTCATCTAAAACATCTTCTAATGCTTGGTCTAATGCGGTGTGCTGTGCATAGCTGCCTTTACCGCTAATATGCCAGTGGTAGAGCTTTAAGCTGCTATTGAAAGCGAATACGCGTCCAAAAAATTGACCTACTTTATCAGTATTCTTAGTTGCTGATTTTGCTTTTGTTTTTTCCATGGTTGAAGTACTCATAGTTTTACGATTTAAATTATTAGTTATTATATACTTTAAAGATTTTGCTTTTGTATACTATACAAACACCTGTAACATAAAAAGGTTGTGTTAAAAAATGTTATAATCATTTCTTTTCTGGAAAAAATAAGGAGAGATACGGGGGGTGAGCCAAAAGAAAATATCCTAGCTTTAGGACGAGTTGTTATTTTTGTATCAACATTCTTTATATGAGAAAATACCTTCTGCTATACCTATTGTTTTTACTTCTTCTTGCCTCATGTATCAATGGGTTGTCGGGTGGGGTAGTAGCGGTATCCAATGGCGATACGTTTACGTTGTTGACTGATGGTAATAAACAGCATAAAGTAAGGTTGCATGGTGTTGATTGCCCTGAGAAAAATCAGGCGTACGGACAAAAGGTAAAAGATTTTACTTCCGACCTAATTTTTGGAAAAGATGTGGTTGTAGAAATTACCGATACCGATAAGTACGGTAGGATTGTCGGTATTACTTATGTTGACGGAAAAGTGCTAAACGAAGAGCTGCTCTCTGCCGGCTATGCATGGCACTATAAGCAGTACTCTGATTCGGAGTGGTATGCTTTACTTGAGGCTAAGGCAAGAGTAGAACGGCAAGGTTTATGGGCAGACACCCGCCCGATTCCGCCTTGGGATTTTAGAAAAAGCAAAGCAACCTCAGCCTCTAAAAGCAAGTCTGCATCGGTAGCTTACGTACTGGTATGCTCAAACGGAAAGAGCTACCATACCCCTACTTGCAGCATTGTAGCTCGTTGCTCCGATACGAAGAGGTATAGCGAGAAAGACGCAAAGGCTAAAGGCTTAAAACCATGTAAGCGGTGTTTTTAAAAACATATAGCCACCAGAAAACTCTAATGGCTATGGCTACCCCCGGTTCAAAAATTAAGTCCTCACTATCTTTTTCGCTTAAAGAGGGATGTTATCCACAAGAGCACAACTGCGCCAACTACAGACATTAAGAGCGCTCCCCAAATGCTATAAGTTGTTACACCTAGTAGGTTGTATATAAGTCCGCCTAAGACACTACCTACAAACCCTACTATGATATTTATTAAAAAACCAAATCCTCTACCTTTCATTAACCAGCCGGCAATGGCGCCTGCGGCTAAACCTATAAGTAGAGACCATAATATACCGATCCCATAATAGTATGAATAAAGCTGGCAAATAAAACAAAAAGAAATGCCAAGATTGCTATGGATGCAGGAAAAAGTGAGGCTGAATACCTTAAAGATCGCACCGAGGATGGTTTAAATAAAGGAAAGGCAAAAATTAAAGAAATGGTAGAGTAGCTATTCTACCATTTCTTACTTGTGAAAATTTTATATTGCGAAAAAGAGGCTGCTCAAAAAGTCAATAAATACGTCATTCCGGGCAAAGCAATATCTCTGTTCGAATTAGGCAGATATTTTATTTTTCTTCCACAGACGATTAAGGCTTTTTGGGCAGCCTCTTATATGTAATTTTTTTATTTAACCGCTTTTTCCAGTAGCTCCAGCTGCATAGCATCGGCGTTAAATCGGGCGTTGATACCGATTGGAATGGTAAAATTATGAATGTTGTGCCCAAACGATAGCCCATACGCAGCAGGAATTCCCAGCGGTTTTATTCTATCCTCAATTACTTCGCGTAAAGTAAACGAATCGGGAGCATCCGTTTTCTCAGGGCGTTCACAGCCGATACAAATACCGAAAACAATACCTGCAGCCTGCTGCAGCTTGCCAGAGTTAATCAGCTGCGTTAGCATACCGTCTATGCGGTAAGGTTCTTCGTCCACCTCTTCAAAGAAAACGATTTTGTCTTTCGAATCAACTTCCCACGGGGTACCTACTACAGATGTTACCAGCATTAAGTTTCCGCCTGCCAGCGGCCCGCTAGCCTCGCCCGCTACAATAGTGTAGCGCTCGCTCACGGAGTGTTCTTTTGCCCGTTCAAGGTCGCCGTCGGCATTCTCAATCAAGTACCTGTCGCTCGGGTTCATTACTACATTCTTAAACTGATAGGTGTTATACTCCCTATAGATAGTAGTAGCCTGCGGACCATGAAAAGTAACCAGCCCTGTTTGCTGCGATATGGCGTTACTTAACGCCGTAATGTCGCTATAGCCCTGAAATACCTTGGGATTCTTGCGGATCATGTCGTAGTCTATCATATCTAGAATACGGGCGCAACCATACCCCCCTCTGATACACATAATTCCGTCAATATCGGGGTTGGCAAACATCTCGTTAACATCGGCAGCACGCTCTTTGTCGGTATTGCCAAAGTATCCGTAGCCTCCCGTAGCTCTACTCGTATAGTAAGGTTTAAAGCCGAGAGTCTCCATATGCTTTTTAGCGTTTTCCAGCTGGTTGTCGGTAAGCTTCCATGCCGGAGCAACCAGCCCGATGGTATCGCCGGACTTTAACCTCTTTGGCTTTATAATTTCTATGGATTTCTTTTCTGCCGAAATGTTCGGTTTTTTAGCCTGCAAGCTTTGGGGAAGCATGCCGGCTACTGTCAGACCTATGCTTGCGCCAATAAAGCCACGTCTATTCATACAAATTTGTTTTTCGTGTTAGGTTATAGCAAAGCTATGAAAAATATCGATTAAACGGTTTGAAATAAGTAGTATGATGAAAGTCATATTGCTTTAAAGTAAACAATATTTATACTTAAGCTGTTATAATCTTAGCTAGGACAAAACAAACAATTATATAATATAAACTCAGCTTATGAAAAATATTTTTAGAAGGGTGCTGGTAGGCGTTGCCCTATCGGAGTTATATGGGTATATGAAGAAGAAAGGCGTATTTGAGGCTTGTCGTAACGGTTGTAACGACTTTATCACGAGAGAACGCCGTAAGCGTGGGCATGCAGAGTACCGGGCGGGTAAAGATTGCAACTACTTTGGCGAGTAAGCAACGAGAAGATAAATAAATAAAAAAGGTAGCATTACGCTACCTTTTTTATTTATGTTTTAGGTTCAAGATTAGTTAAGTGACTAAAAAAGTTATTTAACTATCTTTGAATTAATGAATAACAAGTATTATTTTCGGTCGCGTATTTCAGAGCGTCAATTTCGGTTGATTTTGCGA
>JAIRNF010000043.1 GCA_031258195.1 Prevotellaceae bacterium | reverse complement strand
TCCTCTTCATTTCGCTTCAAATCCTCCTTCTCCGCAAACTCTATCAAACGTTCCAGCATACTATCCGCAACAACAAATTTGTTGTTGAACTCCTCGAAAGAGGGGTAATCGGCTTGTAAGGATTTTCTATTATCATCTACAAACGAAAGTACGAAGCGGTTTAGAATATTCGAACGCCATAGCTTTCCATAGTACCGAGAATAGCTGGTAGTATCGTAAGGCACAAAAATATCGGGCATAATTCCACCGCCACCATAAACCGTACGTTCTTTTACTAACGTTTTATACTTTAATGAATCGGGAAATTCTATGCTGTCTTTGCCATAAAACTCTCCGTTACTAAAACGTTTGGCATAATCCTCATAGTACTTATCAATTTTACCGTTTTCGTAAGGACGTTGAATAACACGACCTGTAGGAGTATGATAACGAGCAATAGTAAGACGTATATAAGATCCATCGCCTAACGGCAGCTGCTGCTGAACTAAACCTTTACCAAAGGTACGACGACCGATAAGAATCCCTCTATCCCAATCTTGGATAGCCCCAGAAACAATCTCGCTAGCCGACGCGGAACCTTCGTCTATAAGAACAACCAGCTTACCTGTTTTGTAGAATCCGTTCTTTGTAGAGTATTCTACCAACTCAGGCGTATGTGTGCCTTCTGTATATACAATTATTTTTTTCTCATCTAAAAACTGATCGGCAAGTAGAATAGATATACCTAGTATCCCGCCGGAATTACCTCGCAAATCCAATATCAGCGCCTCCGGTGTACTAGAGAATTTTTCGAAGCTCTCTAGTATCTCTCTCATAGATGTGGAAGCAAAACGGCTAAGCTTAACATAGCCCACCCCCGGACGAACTTCGTATGCGGCATCTACGCTATAAATAGGTATTTTATCGCGAGTAACAACAAACGAGAGAAGGTCTTTTGACCCTTTTCGCTGTATGGTCAGATTCACCTTAGTTCCTTTAGCTCCGCGCAGTAATTTAAAGATTTCCTCATTTTTAATGCCAACACCGGCTATCGGTTTATCGTCCACAGCAAGAATTCTGTCTCCTGCCTGAATTCCGACCTTTTCCGAAGGACCTCCGAATAAAGAAGCAACAACTACCAACGTATCGCTAAGTATGCTGAACTCAACCCCTACGCCTTCAAAATTCCCCTCAAGCGGTTCGTTCGCTGCTTTAAAATCTTCTTTAGAAACATAGGCAGAGTGCGGATCTAGGTTTTTAAGAACCTCTATAACGGCTTTCTCTGTTAGCTTTGGGATATTTACCGTATCTACATATTGCATATTAATATACCCCAATAGTCGAGCAAATTTGTAGTAAGATTCGTTTATATCTTCCCCCTTTTGCTGGGCAAAGCTTACGATACCAACTAAACATATAAAAAAAGTGAAGATAAATTTACGCATAAAACGGTTTTAATATAAGACGACGAAATTATTAAACGGCTTAATGGAATACAAAGTTTAATGCTTAACGTACGTTAAGCATCCTTCTTTATTCCCACTCTATTGTCGCGGGCGGCTTAGAGCTGATATCGTACACAACTCTGTTCACACCTTTAACTTTATTAATAATTTCGTTAGAGATTTTTGCTAGAAACTCGTATGAAAGATGCGCCCAATCTGCCGTCATCGCATCGGTTGAGGTTACCGCTCGTAATGCTACCGTATTTTCATAAGTACGCTCGTCGCCCATTACACCTACCGATTGAACAGGGAGTAGTATTGTACCTGCTTGCCATACTTCATTATATAATCCCCATTCGCGAAGACCACGAATATATATATCATCAGCGTCCTGCAAAATACGCACTTTTTCAGGTGTGATATCTCCTAATATACGGATACCTAAACCGGGTCCTGGAAATGGATGACGCTCAATAAGGCGCGGCATCATCCTCAGTTCTCTACCAACCCTTCTTACCTCATCCTTAAAAAGTAATCTAAGCGGTTCTACTAGCTTAAGCTTCATTTTTTCAGGTAGCCCGCCAACATTATGATGCGACTTAATAACCGTCCCTGTAATAGACAGCGATTCAATAATATCAGGATAGATAGTACCCTGCCCTAACCATTTTACATCTTTTATCTTATGTGCCTCTTCGTCGAATACATCAATAAAGCCTTTCCCTATAATCTTACGTTTTTGCTCGGGGTCTTTTACCCCGGCAAGCTCTTTATAAAAACGTTCTCTCGCATTTACACCTATTACATGTAAACCAAGATGTTCGTAATCTCTAAGAACGTTTTCGAATTCATTCTTACGCAGCAAACCATGATCGACAAAAATACAAGTAAGATTTTTGCCAATTGCCTTATTTAAAAGTACGGCAGTTACAGACGAATCTACACCACCGGAAAGCGCAAGTATTACCTTATCGTTACCCAGCCGCTCTTTAAGCTCCGCAACGGTAGTTTCTATAAACGATGTCGGACTCCAATCCTTTTTGGCTCCGCATATATTTAAGAAGTTATCTAATATCAACGTACCATCTTCGGTATGGAAAACTTCGGGATGAAACTGTACCGCCCAAGTTTTCTCGTCTTTTATGTGGTATGCGGCAACTTTTACATCGTTGGTACTTGCTATGATTTCGAAGCTGTCAGGAATTTTGGTTATAGTATCTCCGTGCGACATCCACACCTGACTTCCGGCTCTAACCCCTTTCTGCAAAGGATCGTTACTATTAATTGTAGTAAGATTTGCACGCCCGTACTCTCTCGAATCTCCTTTTTCCACTTTACCTCCGGAGATGCTGGCGATGAATTGCGCTCCATAGCAAATACCTAAAACCGGATATTTTTTTCTTATACCTGATAAATCTGTTTTAAAAGCATCTTTATCATTTACAGAATACGGGCTGCCCGATAATATCACGCCTATAATATTTTTATCGTTTTCGGGGAACTTATTGTACGGAACGATCTCGCAGTAGGTGCTTAATTCCCTAAGACGACGACCTATCAGCTGCGTTGTTTGTGAACCAAAATCGAGAATTACTATTTTTTCTTGCATCAAAAGAAGAGTTTAAAGTTTGAAGGGCTTGATTGTTCAAAACCTACGATTATCTTTTTGTCTTTGTTCTTTTACCTATTATTAATAATTCTACAAATCTACTAAAATCAGCCGGAATATTTTATTAAAGGAACATCAAATACTCGTCCATCTTCGGCTAACTCTGTATTGGAAAAAACTTCTTTCGCTTGCTCTGCAAATGGCTGTAAATCTTTATAGCGAGAAGAAAAGTGTCCAATCACCAGCCGCTTTACATTTGCTTTCTGGGCAACTATTGCAGCCTCTCTTGCCGTAGAGTGTCCTGTTTGCTTTGCTGTATCCTTTAAATCATCGGCAAATGTTGACTCATGGTAAAGCAAATCTACACCTTTTACCGCTTCGATCACCTTTTCTGAAAACCGCGTATCGGAACAAAATGCATACGACCTTGGCTCGTATGGTTGATACGAAAGCTTAGCATTAGGTATTACTTCTCCGTCGTTTGTTTTATAATCCTCGCCATTCTTTATGCGTACAATATCTGCTATACCTATGTTATATTTTTCTATTATCCATTTATGGATGCAACGCTGAGGCGTTTTTTCTCTAAATAAATAACCGCAACAAGGAATTCGGTGGTTAAGCGGTATAGCATGCACTGTAAGGCTTTTATCCTCGTGAACCAAATCGTTGCTTCGAGGGTTTACTTCATGATATATAACTTTATAGCTGAATTCTTTACCAAAATACTTAAGGTAATCGTTAAGGACATATTCCAGCTGTTTTGCACCATATATATGCATATCTCTTGTACGTCCGAGCAAGCTGTATGTAGAGAGTAGTCCGTATATCCCCAAAAAATGATCTCCATGCAGATGGCTTATAAAGATATGATCGAGACGGGAGAAACGTACCCCGTAACGACGCATTTGTAGCTGCGTGCCTTCTCCACAATCGATTAAGAAAAACCGCTCATGCACATTCAGCGCATGAGCGGTCGTAAATCTGTCTTTAGCGGGTAAAGCCGAATTGCTACCAAGTATGGTTAGCGAAAAAGTCATTACTCACTTACTTTATCTATTCGCTTTTTTCTTCGTTGCTTTCCATCTCTTCCTTCAAAGCAGCAAGCTCAGAGATATCGCCAAGAGTAGTTTTTTCTAACGAAGATTTTACCTTCTTCATTGCATTCTTAGTCGTATTTTCTTCTGTAGCTTTAGCCTTAGTTTCTACCTCCTTCTTTGCATCTTCGAAAGTACGAGTGTGAGATAAAATAATCTTCTTCGCGCTTTTCGAGAATTCAATTACCTTGAAAGCAAGCTTATCGTCAAGTTTAGCGGTTTTACCGTCTTCCATTACTAGATGCTTAGTCGGAGCAAATCCTTCTACCCCATATTGAAGAGCAACAACTGCACCCTTATCGTTTAACTCGATAATTGTACCTTCGTGCACTGAGTCAAGAGTGAATAGCGTTTCGAATACATCCCAAGGATTTTCTTCTATCTGCTTGTGACCAAGACTTAAGCGGCGGTTTTCCTTATCGATTTCAAGAACAACAACGTCGATATCTTCTCCAATAGCAGTAAATTCGCCCGGATGTTTAATTTTCTTAGTCCAAGAAAGGTCGCTGATATGAATTAGTCCGTCAACACCTTCTTCAATCTCCACAAATACACCAAAGTTAGTGAAGTTGCGAACTTTTGCCGTATGACGTGAGCCAACTGCATATTTAGTATCAATCTCAACCCACGGATCAGCCTTAAGCTGCTTAATACCAAGCGACATTTTACGTTCTTCTTTATCAAGCGTAAGAACAACTGCTTCAACCTCGTCGCCAACTTTCAAGAAGTCCTGAGCGCTGCGAAGATGCTGTGACCATGACATTTCTGATACGTGGATAAGACCTTCGACTCCCTGTGCAATTTCAACAAATGCACCATAGTCTGCCATAACCACAACTTTGCCTTTTACCTTATCGCCGACCTTAAGGTTCGGGTCAAGCGACTCCCAAGGATGCGGGGTAAGCTGCTTAAGACCTAAAGCGATACGCTTCTTAGCATCGTCGAAGTCAAGGATAACAACATTGATCTTCTGGTCGAGCTGAACGATTTCTTCGGGGTGGTTAACACGTCCCCAAGAAAGGTCGGTAATATGGATAAGACCGTCAACGCCGCCAAGGTCGATAAATACGCCGTATGATGTGATATTCTTAACGGTTCCTTCAAGAACCTGTCCTTTTTCGAGCTTAGAGATAATCTCTTTCTTCTGAGCCTCAAGCTCAGCCTCGATAAGAGCCTTATGTGACACAACAACGTTACGGAATTCCTGGTTAATCTTAACCACCTTAAACTCCATAGTTTTGTTTACATATACATCGTAATCACGGATAGGCTTAACGTCAATTTGCGAACCCGGTAAGAATGCCTCGATACCGAATACGTCCACAATCATACCGCCCTTTGTACGATACTTGATGTAACCCTTTACGATTTCGTCTTTTTCCAGCGCTTCGTTCACTAAATCCCACGAACGGAGTGAACGTGCCTGCTTATGCGATAGGATAAGCTGTCCTTTCTTATCCTCTGCTGTTTGTACATATACCTCCACCTTATCGCCAACCTTAAGATCGGGATTGTAGCGGAATTCTGTAATGCCAACCACACCTTCGCTCTTGTAACCGATATTAATGATTACTTCGCGCTTGTTCATTGCGACAACGGTACCTTCAACTATTTCGTTTTCGGCTACCTTAGATAGAGTCTGATTGTAACGCTCCTCGTCTTGCTTGCGTTCTTCCTCAGAAGTTTCTTTTTCGAATGTATCCCAGTCAAACTGATCTACAGGAATAGATTCGTTTTTTGCATGTTTTTCCGCTACCGGAGCATCTGCTGTTTCTGTAGGAACAACTTCTGCAGCTTGTTCTACTACTTTGTTTTCTTGAACATTACCCTCTTCTGGATTGAGGATTTCTTCGTGTTGGTTAGTCATTAAAATTAAACTTTGTTTTAATACTGTTAGACATTATATATTTTACCCTTTTTCTTGAAAAGAGCGTGCGAATGTAGCACATTTTGCATTGATATACAAACAAATTGACATAAAAATATGAGAATATGAGAATTCGACAAGGTAAAATGAGCGTGTAATATAACAAACTCAAGAGAATGACATCATACAACATAAATGTATATTATTCATTATCACATTTATACATTTCCAAATCATGTATTCTTATATTTGCTCATTCTCAAATTATTGCATTATCTATTTGATATATTTTTCTTTTCTTTGTAAAATCAAACACCCTTGAAAAGTGACGCAATGAGCACAAATCATATAATAGAGTTTGCCGGACTTGATGTTTATCAGGATGATAATCTGGTACTTTCTGATGTAAATCTTAACGTTAGTAAAGGAGAGTTTTTATACCTTATAGGTAAGGTAGGCAGCGGTAAGACCAGCCTTATTAAAATAATTAATGCGGAACTTGATGCTAAAAAAGCAACAAAGGCAGAAGTTGCAGGCTTTAATCTTTTGACGCTAAAATCAAATCAAATACCCCTACTTCGAAGAACTTTAGGTGTTGTTTTTCAGGACTTTAAATTATTGCCAGATCGCTCGGTACATGATAACCTGCAATTTGTACTTAAAGCAACCAGCTGGAAAGATAAGGTAAAAATCGAGCGGCGTATTAAGGATGTGCTCGAAATGGTAGATTTATTTACCAAAGCATATAAAAAACCTCATCAGCTATCTGGCGGAGAGCAGCAACGCGTTGCCATTGCCCGTGCCTTGCTTAATAACCCTCAGCTAATTGTTGCCGATGAGCCTACCGGAAATTTAGACCCCGAAACATCCGAGACTATTATGCGCCTACTATTTGATATTAATAAAGTTGCAGGCATTACTATTGTAATGGCAACGCATAATCACGGCTTAATTAAGAAGTTCCCGACCATGACTATAAAGTGTGAAAATGGTTCTATTTGCGAAGTTGCCGCCAACGCTGAAATCGAGCTTGATATTGAATAACTACGCCGTCATGTCGAACGAAAGTGAGACATCTGCTGAAATGGACAGATGTCTCACTTCGTTCGACATGACATGGTTCTTTAAATATTAATGCTTTTCTTTTCTCTCAAACTTTCCTTCTTCTGTATAGTATTTCCAGGTACCTTTAGGTCTATTTGACTGGTATTTTCCACGCACCTTTAGCGTACCGCTTTCATAGTACTCGCGATAGCGTCCATGCCGCTTACCATCTTTTACCTCAGATTCGCTTTTCAGCCGTCCTTCGGGATAAAAATCGCGCAGTACATTTCCCTCAAACTTTTCTACATAAAAACGCTTCGGCTCGTTCATCGGCTCTTTTTCGCTTTCAGCATCTTCGTCCAACTCCTCTTCTTCAGAATCACTTATTACTACGGGTTCAAAAACGTAAGGTTTATGATCCATAACCTACTGTAACGATGCCGATTCCTTATCTCCCGCTATTTGCAAAGTCCAATACGGAAATGAGTATAGCACATCTCTATTTGGCTGTATTTCTTTCCATGTTTCGGCAATAAGTATAGGCTTTAAGTGCGAGTAGAATTTATTCATATCGGTGTATAAAAACAAGGTTGAATTTAAGCTATAGCGGTTATATGCTTTCTTAAAACCATCTTAAAAAACATGACGAATCTAATAGCTAACCTAAATAAGATTTTTGATAACCGTATCCGGTTAGGGATTATGTCTATTCTATCAGTGAACGATTGGGCTGATTTTAATACGATGAAACAGCTTTTAGAGCTGACGGATGGTAACCTCGCAAGCCATCTGAAAGCATTGGAGAATGTTAAGTATATTCAATCAACCAAGCAGTTTATTGGTCGGAAGCCAAATACCCGATATTCAATTACTGAGTTAGGCGAGAGTGAGTTTAAAGCCCATCTTGACGCTTTGGAAAAACTGCTTAAATAATTTTAGGTTCAAGATTAGTTAAGAGGTAATTTTCTAAGTTCTTTGAGTAAAATTAGATAAATATTTTGGTTTCGAAAATTGTACCTGAACTCGCACTCTTTAATGTGTAAATAGAATGTGT
>JAIRNF010000041.1 GCA_031258195.1 Prevotellaceae bacterium | reverse complement strand
AAAATGCTGTTATGGGGGGAAAGCCGTATACATGGAGACATGTAAGTACGGTTGGGGGGCAGGCTATGGGAAACCTACCACCGAAAGGTGGAAAGGCGCTGATTGCCGAGCCTACGGATTACCAACAAAAAGATAAGCAGTGATATGGAAGCCTTGTCGCATAAGTTGGAGAGTATGGGAAAAAGCATCTGCGATGTTATCTAAACTTTGAGAGTTGGTTTTAAAACTTGAAAACAATTTTTCAAGTTTTAAAATTTCCAACCAAAGTCAAGATAAGAAGTAAACACTGCTGATAGATGCTGTTTAACCGCAGCGACCCGGAACGGGCTTTTAGAGAAAAGCCGTAGCTTATTAGGGCATTTTCTTTACGCATTCGTTTCACTACTGCTAAAAATGCCCCAATAAGCCAAAGGGTAAACCCTCTGGACACCCTAAAGCGGTCTTTCGACCGCCACCGCCGAAGCGGTTTATCACAACAAATTATCAACAATTTCGATAAGCGAGGGCAGAGGCGGGCAAGCCCGAACTATGCCGAGCGGAGAAATTGAAGAACGAAGTTCAACTTAAAATTTACCCGCATAAATGGGATTTGTCGTATTACATATACAGAAGCCGAAAGGAAACGATGCCCGGACGACGGCGCATATAGAGCGGACGGTACAGCCGGGCAACGCCGATCCTGAACGAAAGGAACTCAACAAGGAGTTTGTCACGTTCCCGGACGGAGTGGAGAATCGCACGCAAGCGATACAGCACCGGATAGAGAACGCGGGGATAACCCGTAAAATCAGAGAAAATCAGGTCCGTGCGTTACGAGTCATGCTATCGGGTACTCCCGAAGATATTCAACGATTACAGAACGAGGGAAAAATAGATGACTGGTGCCGGGATAATATCGAATGGTTACAGGATACGTTTGGGAAAGATAATGTCGTTTCTGCCGTACTTCATATGGATGAAAAAACTCCCCATATCCACGCTACTGTAGTCCCTATTGTTCAGGGAGAAAGGCGTAAAGCAAAACAGGAAGAAAACATACCGAAAGAAATCCGTTGATACCGTCCGGCTCTGCGCAGATGACGTGATGACGCGCGACAATCTGGAACGGTTTCAGGATACTTACGCCAAGAGGATGGATAAATACGGCTTACAGCGTGGTATCAAAGGTTCTGATGCAAGACAAATCTACGCCTCAATATTACAGGGAGTTATTCGCGCAAAACGAAGGCCTGAAAGAAAATATAGAGTATCTACAGGAGGAAAAGCAGGAGGTTTACGAAAAAGTCCGGGATATGCACGACCGCAAGGACGAAGCGCGGGAGAAGTTCCTCAATATGCACGAATATACCCAACAAAAAGAAGCGGAAATATCCGACCTCGAAACTCGGATAGAGCGACTCAAACAGGACTACGAGCCGTACAAGGCGCGGGACGATATTAACCTGTTGTTTAGCGTATTCCCACAACTAAGCGAACGCTTGCGGATAGCGCAGATATGTAAGGGCATCGGATTGACGATAGATACCATTAAGCAGCTTTTTAAAGGCGAAGCGGTAACAGTTAACGGTAAGCTCCATTCACCCGAACACGACCAATCATTTAACGTGCAGGACGCGAAATTGCAGCTATTTAAGGAGAACAAGGGCTCCGACAGGCTGAAATTATCTATCAACGGACAGAATATCATAGACTGGTTCAAGCTGAAATACCAAGAAATGAAGCAGGCAACCAACTACTATAAAAAACCTTCTATTAAGCCCGAAGAGGGGAAAAATAAAGGTTTTAAACTATAAATAAGGTTATCTTCAAAAGATTCCGTATATTTAGCAATCATAGGGAATCAAATGAAGTACTTAATTTACATATTGCCTTTTATTTTCTTCTCCCAGCTAACTGCCCAATCTTATAGCTTAGAGCAGGGAAAATCCGACTTTCGGAGAAGCAGAAATGCTTTAACCCAGCCGGTACCCGCACATATTCAGAAACATTTTGATATCGCTATAGGTGAGATAGAGCAAATGCTGAAAGGGGAAAAGGCGTTGAATTTCAAAAGAGCCGTTTACCTTGTTGAGAATGCGTATTACGAAGGAAAAGTCAGTTGGGAGGACTGTAATAATGAGATATTGAGAATAAAACCTGTTCTTGATAAAATGATTGATGATCGTAATTTGCGTCAATATAAAACAGCAGGAAATTGGGCTATATTTACTTATATGTCGGATAGTATTCCTGAAAACAATTTCAACCCCTATCAATACGACTTTGAAGGATTCATGAGTGATTCCGACAGGGAAAGCTACATGGTATCGCGCCTTTTGAAAACCAAGAAGGGAAACTGTAGAGCATTACCCTATTTCTATAAAATTTTAGCCGATGAGGTTGGCGTGGAGGCATTTATAGCTATCGCACCGATGCACTGCTATGTAAAACACAGGGACGAACAAGGCAATTGGTGGAATCTGGAAATGACAACCGGCTCCTTTTCCCGATCAAGTTTCATTATGGAAACATTTAATGTTTCTGAAACTGCGATAAAAAGCGGATTGTTTATGAAATCATTGTCCGATGAAGAGTCTGTAGCATATTGCATATACGACTTACTGTCTTACTATGAAGATAAAACCGGGAGGTATTCCGATGATTTTGTCAAAAGATGTTATGAAATCGGCTTACAGTACTATCCCAACAGTCAGCTGCAAATCAGCAAAGCGAATGACTTGCAATTCCGGTTAAGTTGTAAAATGATAGAAAAGGACTTAAGAGGCTATGGCGACTTAGTCGATTATCCCGGACTGATGAATGAATTTGAAGCCATGAACGCCACTTATAAATATCTTTCAGAAATTGGGTATTCCACGATGAGAAATGAAGATTACGAGAAAATGGTTCATGATGTGAAAGACACACAGACAAAATTAAATTCTGAGAAATAATATAAACTCTAATAATGGAATGAATATGAAAAAGACGATTCTATTTTTGAGTGCAGGGATGTTTGGCGTGTTGAGTATTTTCGCACAGACTCCTTACGATAACTTTGCACCGGAACAAAGCGTAAAGTCTATGATTGAATTGCCCGAAACGCAATTCAGAGTAGAAAACACCAACACAGATGGAGAAGTACGCTATGCAGAGTTTGATAAAAACACATTGTCCCTAAACCTACTGAATGAAAATGGCAATGTGATTAAAACGCTGGTGCTTGATCCGAACGAAAAGAAGTTTCTAACTATGGATCCACACGCAGAGAGATACTATAATATTAGTCCCTATGCGTTTTGTATGAATAATCCAATTCGCTTTATAGACCCTGATGGAAGAGATGTCTATCGATTTGACGATAAGATAGGAGAGATGATTCTTTTCCAACCGACGAATGATAATTTTGATCAAATTGGTCGTTTTAAGTATGATAAAAAAACGGATACTTATACACTAAAGACAAATAAAAGTGGGGAAGCACGGACTCGAATAGATAATATCGAAAAAGGGATTCTCAGTGATGGCATGAATTTTAAAGTTAACTCTAATGTTTGGGAAGTTGGAGGTCAAGGACAACCGACTGTTGAAGGTTTCCAAAATTTTGCCATTGATTTTTCTGAAATGATTGGAAAGGAAGTGGCAGGCTTTTATTTTTCAAATCCGGGACAAAATAATGTAAGCTATATTCATATGGGAAAATATGAAAATAATAAATATAATGAATCTTATTCAACTCCTAGTATATATAGTGTCAGACCAGAACTATTCGGGAAAATTGAAAATCATACTTCATGGCATACTCATCCATCTACAGCCCCTTTAGCTGATAGATTACGACCATCTGGGTTAACTACTCCGGGCGGAGATATGCAACATAAGCGAAATCATATTCCGCAAGGGTTTCATACCTTTATAATATTAACAAAAGGATATCCTCCAATACCTTATTAATGATGAAAATAAGATACTATATTTTTTTTATAATCGCTCTATTTATAATGCCTAGTTGTTCTACGTGGAAAAAATCGTTGTCTACTAGTGGTAGTATTGATGTCGCAATTAATAATAGTATCACTGATTTCATAAATACGTCTAAATTATTCAAGGCTGACAGCATATTTGTTATAGATATCACCGACCAAGAAGACCTCTATATTATTGGCATTGGCGGAGCAGTAAACAAAGTCTATCCATATATTCGAGATACAATTGGAGCTAAAAATGATCTTTTCCCGACCAAATACATGGTTATAGAGGAAAAATTATTTTATTGGAACGATCCCGACCAAGGGATTACTCAAGAAATTATCGATATATTATCTCAATATGATGCGATAGATTTGGCTTGGAGGGATCGAGAGTATAATATACCCTTAAATATCTCTGACGGGGAGTATGGTGAAAAAGTTTATATACCCCCAATGGTGATTGATGATGCGCAGAAAGGTCTAGTCTACTATATTTGTAAAAACGACTTTACCAATTATAAAAAAACTGGATTTAATACAATATTACGTCATTATAAACAACCCAAGTTGAGGTGTTATAATTAGACGCTTTTATTATTGAGGATTTCTTTCAATTATGATTAAAGAGTCCTTTATTTATCTGAACACAAAGGTATATTCCAAGAATAAAACGTCAAGGCTGAAATGAATTTTATCGGAAATCTTCCTTTCTCAATACCTCGAAAGAGTATTTCCGATAAAAGCCTTGCCTTATCCATTCTTTCTTTAGGGGAGGTGTTTACCAGATAAAAAAGGAAAAATATATGCTTGAAGTCCCAAAGAAATTACTACCTTTACAGCCGAGTTATTTGATAGTATTGCACCGCAAAACGCTGAAATACGCACGGTTACTAAATCGTTACTTCTGAAATTCAAAAACTCTGCGAAAGGTTTATTCTTCAACCGGTTAAGTCAAACCGATGAAAATCTAAAATAAAATATTATGAAAAAAATTCTATCGTTTATTGTCGGTTTGCTTATTCTGGCAAGCACAACGTTACGCGCCGACGAAGGTATGTGGTTCCTCCCTCTTCTTGAGAAGCTCAATATTAAAGACATGAAGAAGTCCGGCTGTCAGCTTACCGCCGAACAGATTTACAGCATTAATAAGTCTAGCTTAAAAGATGCTGTTGTTCATTTTGGTGGCGGATGTACGGGCGAAATGATCTCTAGCGAAGGTCTTTTGCTAACGAACCATCACTGTGGTTACGGGCAAATTCAACGCCTTAGCTCTGTAGAGAACGACTACTTACAGGATGGCTTTTGGGCAATGAGTAAAAGCGAAGAGCTGATGTGCGAAGGCCTAACGGTTACATTTTTAGAAAGAATAGAAGATATTACCGGCCGTATTTTGCCGGAGCTTGATAAAACAGCTACCGAAGAAGAACGCGCAAAACGTTTTATGGAACTATCGAAAGAAATTACCGATCCGTTGACGCTAGATAGTAAAGGAGAGAGAAGCAAGTTTATCCGCGCGTACGTCGTTCCTCTATATGGCGGTAATGTTTACTATCTCTTTGTTTCTAAAATATATAGAGATGTTCGCTTAGTTGGCGCACCCCCTTCATCAATCGGTAAGTTTGGCGGAGATACCGATAACTGGATATGGCCTCGTCATACGGGCGATTTTTCGATATTCCGTGTATATGCCGATAAGAATGGCAACCCCGCAGAACCTTCAAAAGATAACGTTCCTTATAAGCCTAAAAACTACTTTAAGGTTTCGCTTAAGGGAGTTAAAGAAGGCGATTTTGCTATGGTTATGGGTTACCCCGGACGTACCTATCGTTATATGACTTCGTATGAGCTGAAAGAGCTGGTAAAGACAAACGATACACGCGTTATTATACGTGGCGCCCGTCAGGATGTTTGGCAAAAAGATATGCGGTCTGATCAAAAAATACGCATTCAGTATTCGAGTAAATACGCAGGTTCAAGCAACTACTGGAAGAATTCTATTGGTATGAATGAAGCTCTTGCCAAGCTTGATGTTATTAATACCCGAGAAAAAGGCGAAGTTGATTTTAGGAGATGGGTAAACGAAAACCCACAGCGTAAAGCCGCTTATGGCGAAGCCCTTGACTTAATTGCGCAAGCTGTGGCAAAAAGAGAAGACGCGCGGCTAAACCAGCTGATAATAACAGAATGTTTATATAGAACGGAGGTTATAGGCGCGGCTGCCAGCCTTGGTTTAGGTTTACAAATGGCATATCAAAAAAATGATGCGGAGGCGATAAAACAGGCAATAAATTCCGCAAAAGAAAGGTCGGTAAATTTCTTTAAAGATTATAATGTGGCTACCGATATAAAAGCAGCCCAGGTTATTCTTCCGTTATATGTAGAGCTGACGAAGAAAGAAAATCGTCCCGACTTTTTTGAAACTATAGAGTCGGAGTATAATAACAACGCCGGATGGTATATTATCGATGTCATTACGAACTCTATGTTCGCATCGCGAGAAAAGTTCGATGCGTTTATGTGCAACCCGAATCTCAGCGATCTTGAAAAAGATCCCGCAATGAAGACTTTGCTTTCTATTAACGCGAAGTTTAAAGATTTGGGAAAAGATCTTAATCCTGCAGCCGATCTATATTCTAAAGGTTTCCGTATGTATATGACAGGTTTAATGGAGATGAATAAAGGTAAAGCTATCTACCCCGACGCTAATTCTACCATGCGCCTTACTTATGGCAATGTCAAGAGCTATAGCCCTAGAGATGGTGTTGAATATGAATATCTCACCACTCTTACGGGGGTTATAGAGAAAGAAGATTCGAATAACTGGGAGTTTATCGTTCCGGACAAGCTAAAAGAATTGTATAGAAATAAAGACTACGGACAATATGGACAAAATGGAACGCAGCCTGTTAACTTTATCTTTAATGGAGATATTACGGGTGGTAACTCAGGTAGTCCTGTATTAAACGGCAAAGGTGAGATTATTGGTCTTGCTTTTGACGGTAACTGGGAAGCGCTTAGTGGCGATGTGCTGTTCGAGCCTGATTTACAACGCTGTATTAACGTAGATATTCGTTATGTGTTGTTTATCATAGATAAGTACGCGGGCGCAAAACATCTGATAAACGAAATGACGTTAGTAAAGTAAAATTACTTTAGCCACACTGCAAGTGGCAGAGATTATTAGAATCTCTGCCACTTGTAGTATATAAGATTTCAAATATTTTAATATATGTAATGGAGCCAAGAGGGGTAAATTCTATACTTTTACGCAGTAAAGACTATTTTGATTCATGGACCGTTAAAAGTTGATATTATGAGAAAACTATTTTTGCTCGCGATTTCATCAGTCATGTTTTTTTCTGCATCGAAAGCGCAGAATATAAACGAGGGAAACTTCCATTTTGGCGCAGGATTAACAGGAGCCAACTTTTCGTTTAGCGATAAAACGTTTATAGGCATATCGGTAGATGGCGGTTATTTTATTATGGACAATTGGGCTATAGGCGGGGTAGTTGGCGTTAGCCATTACGATTCGGAAACAGCATTCTCCATCTTGGCAAATGCCAGCTATTATTTTCTCGAAACAGACACCGGTGTTCTTTTTGGTCGTTTTGGAACGGGAGCGGATAGAGAAGTCGGGTTAACGTCTTTTGTCATGGATATTACGGCAGGGTATAGCTTCTTTATTACGGATAAAATTGCCATAGAACCTACGGCGGGCTTTTTCATTCCATTTAAGAGCGGACGAGACGCATCGTTTAACCTCGGCGTAGGATTTTCGTTATACTTCTAATATCATTTGTCTGATTAAAGCCGATTAAATCCCTATGCAAGATAGGGATTTTTTGTATAATATTTGTTTATGAAAGTGTAAATCAATAGTTTTAACTTTGTAAAATAATTCGGTCAATGTTATTGTTTTGACTTAAACCTTTGGGGTGACAAGAAGTCAAACTACATAACGCGTTCTGAAACCACGAGAAGATGAGTCTTTCAAGTACAAGTATTAAGCGTCCCGTTTTAGCAACGGTAATGACGATCATTATTATGCTATTAGGTGTTATTGGATACACCTTTTTGGGAATACGCGAATATCCCAACGTCGATCCCCCTATTATCTCTGTTAGCACCTCTTATCCGGGGGCAAACTCGGACGTTATAGAGAGCCAGATTACAGAGCCTTTAGAGCAATCCATTAACGGTATTCCGGGCATACGTTCGCTTAGCAGTACCAGTAGTCAGGGTAGCAGTCGTATTACGGTAGAGTTCGAGCTTAACGTTGATATGGAGACGGCGGCTAACGATGTTCGCGATAAAGTTTCGCGGGCTCAACGTCAGCTACCGCGCGACGTCGATCCTCCTACCGTTTCTAAGGCAGATGCCGACGCTAACCCCATACTCGTAGTTACGTTACAGAGCGAAGGGCGGTCGATGCTAGATCTTAGCGAAGTTGCCGATCTTACTGTAAAAGAGCGACTACAAACAATATCCGGTGTTAGCGCGATAGATATTTGGGGCGAAAAACGCTATGCTATGCGTTTGTGGCTCGACCCCGAGAGATTAGCAGCAAACGGTCTTACCCCTATTGATGTGCGGAACGCCATATCCAGCGAAAACGTTGAACTTCCGTCCGGTCGTCTTGAAGGAAATACGATAGAGCTAACCATACGCACGCTTGGGCTTATGACAACATCAGAAGAGTTCAATAATCTGATCATTAAGCGCAATGGCAATCAGATCGTACGCTTTCGTGATGTAGGCAGGGCAGAGCTAGACGCGGAAGATTATAGGCGTGTAATGAAAATGAACGGAATACCAATGGTTGGACTTGGTATCATCCCTCAGCCCGGAGCGAACCATATCGACATTGCCGATGAGGTATATAGGCGTATGGAGCAAATGAAGAAAGACCTACCCTCTGATATTATTACAGGAGTTACGCTTGATACTACTTATTTTATTCGCGCCTCAATTAAAGAAGTGCAAGAAACGGTGTATATCGCGTTTGCGCTTGTTATTCTAATCATATTTATGTTTTTGCGAGACTGGCGCGTTACTCTTGTTCCTGTCGTCGCCATTCCGGTTTCGTTAATTGGCGCATTCTTTATAATGTACGTGGCAGGCTCGTCTATTAACGTGCTTACCATGTTAGCCATTGTGTTAGCCGTAGGCTTGGTGGTGGATGACGCCATTGTTGTTGTTGAAAATATATATGTGAAAATTGAGAGAGGGATGTCTCCTAAGGAAGCCGGATTGAAAGGGTCGCGGGAGATTTTCTTCGCTGTTGTTGCAACTACGGTAGTTTTGGTTTCGGTATTTTTCCCTATTATCTTTTTGCAGGGTACTACAGGTAGGCTTTTCAGGGAGTTTAGCATGGTAACTGCGGGATCGGTAATTATATCATCATTTGTAGCGCTTAGCTTTGCTCCGATGTTAGCGACTAAACTACTGAAAAAGCGTGAAAAACAAAGCTGGCTCTATCGGAAAACGGAACCGTTCTTTGAATGGCTGAATAGAGTATATTATAATTCATTAAACGGCTTCTTGCGTCATAGATGGTGGGCGTTGATCATTACAGCCTGTACCTTATTTTTTATTGTAATATTGTGGAACAACATACGCTCAGAGATGGCGCCTTTAGAAGACCGTTCGCAAATAAGTATATCCGCGAGAGGTTCAGAAGGAATTACCTTTGAGTTTATGAGCTCATATATCGAAGAGCTGAGAGATGTGGTTTATGAGACAGTTCCCGAATTAAAATCCGTAATCACCAATGCGTGGGGAACCTCGGGCTTTTTGCGGTTAGAGCTAGTAGGGCTGGGAGAACGTCAAAGAAGTCAGCAAGATATGGCAGCAGCGTTAGGTCCACAAGTCGCAAAAAAAACGAATGCGAGAGCATTTATTCAGCAGCAATCTACTTTTGGCGGACGTAGAGGCGGAATGCCTGTACAGTATGTGCTGCAGGCTCCTAATATTGAGAAGCTACGAGAAACCTTACCGGTATTTATGAGTAAGGTTTATGACAGCGAGATTCTACAAATGGCGGACGTGAACCTTAAGTTTAGTAAACCGGAGTTAAGGATACAGATTAACAGAGATAAAGCCGCAACTCTAGGTGTATCAACCCAAGCGATAGGACAAACACTCCAGCTGGCGCTTAGCGGGCAACGGTTGGGATATTTCTACATGAACGGTAAACAGTATCAGATTTTCGCCGAAATAAACAGGCAGAAGCGCAACACTCCGCTAGACTTACGTTCGCTGTACATTAGGAATGATAAGGGAGATATGATACAGCTCGATAATCTTGTTGATATGAAAGAAGAAGTTGCGCCCCCTCAGCTTTATCGTTACGATCGGTTTGTCTCGGCAACCGTTTCAGCCGGGTTGCAGGCAGGATACACGATTGGCGATGGTCTTGACGAAATGGACAAAATCGCAGCAGAAGTCTTGGATGATACATTTAGAACAACATTGGCGGGAGAGTCAAAAGAGTTTAGGGACTCATCGTCCAGCCTAACGTTTGCATTTATCTTAGCCTTGATACTTATTTATCTGGTTCTTTCTGCGCAGTTCGAAAGCTTCAAAGACCCGCTTATCGTACTGTTTACAGTACCTTTAGCCGTAACAGGCGCGCTTTTCTTTTTGTGGTATTTCGATCAAACGATGAATATTTTCAGCCAGATTGGTATAATTATGCTTATCGGACTGGTGGCTAAGAACGGTATCCTTATCGTAGAGTTTGCCAACCAGCGGCAGAATAATGGGTTAACGAAGAAGGTATCAATACTTGACGCCTCAGCTCAACGCCTTCGCCCTATTCTTATGACCAGCGTCTCTACCATACTCGGGCTTTTACCTTTGGCCATAGCATCGGGAGAGGGAGCTAAAGGACGCATAGCAATGGGACTTGCCGTTATTGGCGGGATGGTTGTTTCTACCTTCCTTACGCTGTATGTTGTTCCGGCTATTTACGGCTACATCGCCACCGACAGAAAAGGTACGCTAACCAATCCCGAGGAGGTACCGGAAGATAGTTCTTCGGGAGAGTAAGCCATACCCTTCGTCATTTCGAACGTATCGAGAAATCTACTGAACCACAAGAAGGACAACCAATAATAAGGAAAGGACGAAGCATATTACAAGGTCTTTGTCCTTTTTTCTTTAATACTTTCTTTATTTAATTAAGTAGATTTCTCCCCTTGGTCGAAATGACAGCTTTTTAAGGAAGTATATCTCTTTATTGCTATAGAGATATAGTAAAAACGCTACCCTTTCCTTCTTCTGTACGTACCCGCAAGCCGCCTTTGTGTCGCTGTACAATTTGGCGGCTTAAGCTTAACCCTATGCCACTACCTTTCTTCTTTGTACTGAAAAACGGAATAAAAATCTTATCGAGAAGATCCGGAGGGATACCGTTACCATTATCGATAACCTTGAGTATGGCTTTTCCGCTTACATCTGTACTAGCAAAGAGCGAAATTCTCGCATCAGGTTTCTCACGAACGGCATCGGCGGCATTGGTAATGAGGTTTATTATTACTTGTTCCATCAGCCGCCTGTCAATATGTAAAATCGAAACGGGTTCTTTTATCTCTACCTCCAGCCGAATGCCTTTCCGCTCTAAGCCCGGAGCCATTAAGCGGTAGAGATTATCAAAAAGATCTTCTATATATACGTTAGAAATATTCAGCTCAATAGTTTTGTTCAAGCTTCGGTAAGCTTGGGCAAAGCCAAACAGCCCATCGCTTCTACGCTTAATGGTTTCAATACCTAGAGTTAAATCATCAAAAGCAAAATCATTTATGCTACCGGGAGCGCCTTTTAGCCGATTTATGTTGCCAGAAAGCGTGTCGGCAAGCGAAGATATGGGTGCTACAGAGTTCATAATTTCGTGCGTCATCACGCTTAGCAAACGTTTCCAAGCGGTAGATTCGGCTTCTTCCAACGCATCGCGTACGTTCTGAAAAGCAAACAGCTTGTAGAATTTTCCGTCGGATTGAAAGCCGCTAAGGTTGGTTAGCACCTTTACGGAATTTAGCCCAATTGGGATATCAATAATTTTACTTTCTCCGATTTCTATTTCGCTAAGGGCGTCGTAAAGATATTTATTGCGACTATTTATCCACTCAATATTTTTTATTTGAGGAATACCAAACAGCTGTTTGGTCGCTTCGTTAATCCAGATAATTTCTCCGCTATTAATATCATAGGTAAGGATGCCTGCGCTAACCATTTCGAGTACGCGCTGAAGATAAATGAAGTGCGTTTCTCGTTCGGCGCTTATAGCTCCGTATGCTTCGTTCAGCTCGTTAAAAGCCTTGTGCCGTTTTTGTAATTCGGGCGAGCCTTTACGTATATCGTAGTTACGGGTAAAGTCTCGGTACCGTATATCTTCAACAAATTGATAGAATTCCTTGTCTCGCTTCGCAAGAGACCGAAAGGGGAGCCAAATTATAATAGCGGCCGCAGCCAACGAAAGCGAAGCGTATAACGGTTGATTCTTTTGGAATAAGAAAACGGCAAACCCTACTATTGCCAGGGTGAGAATAAAATATGCCAGAATCTTTATGATATAACGCATAGTATTGTTCTATAAACCGTACTTTTCTATCCGTCTGTAAAGGGCGGTGCGAGTAATTCCTAGCTCTTTAGCAGCCTTTGATATATTTCCTTTATGACGTTCCAGCGCTTCTTCAATAGCCTGCTGTTCCAAATCTTTAAGGTCGCGAGTAGAACTTCCTGATTTTTTATTTTGTTGCTCAATGGGAGAAAAAATAATATCATCGGCTGTTATTGTTTTATCCTCGTCCATAATAACGGCGCGCTCTATAGCGTATTGCAGCTCGCGTACGTTTCCGGGAAAGCGGTAGTCATTAAGCTTATTAATAGCATCTTTACTCAGCCGCATGTTCGGTTTAAGATACTTGTCGGTATATAGCCGCGCAAAATGGTTCGCAAGGAGCTCTATATCGGTATCCCTCTCTCTTAACGGGGGAACTGTAAGCTCCACGGTATTTATGCGATAGATTAAATCTTTACGAAAGCGCTGCTCGTCCGATAAATCTGCTAAGCTAACGTTAGTAGCGGTAACTAATCGGATGTCAACAGGTATCGGCGTGTTTGTTCCAAGTCTTATTATACAACGATTTTGTAACACACTTAGAAGCTTTGCCTGTTGAGGTAATGTAATATTGCCTATTTCGTCTAAGAATAAAGTACCTCCGTTAGCCGCTTCGATAAGTCCTATACGGTTCTCTCGAGCATCAGTAAAAGCGCCTTTTTTATGACCGAAGAGTTCACTTTCGAACAGGGTGTCCGTAAGAGCGCCAACATCAACCTTTACGAAAGGTTTGTTAGCCCTTAAAGATCGCTTGTGTATAGCAGTAGCGATAAGCTCTTTTCCTGTTCCGTTTTCACCCAGAATAAGAATATTAGCATCGGTAGGAGCAACCTTGCTTATTTTATGGAACAGCTCTCGCATAGGCGTTGATTCGCCTATCATTCCTATATCACTTGGGGCATACCCCGAGCTATTTTCTTTTTTGTCGGTTTTATTACTTACTATTTCTTCTAGCGTAGTAATCAATCGCTCATTCCGCCACGGCTTAACAATAAAATCGGACGCGCCTTCTTTTAAAGATCGCACCGCAAGATCGATCTCTCCATAGGCGGTAATCATCACAACGGCTAGTTCGGGGTCTATCTCTCGAACAGTACGTAGCCAGAACAAGCCCTCATTACCGGTATTTACCGCGCCGCTAAAATTCATATCCAGCAAAAGCAAATCAAACTTTCGCTCACTAAGCACGCTTCGTAATGTTTCGGGGGTATAGCTTGTATGTACCTCTTTTACCTTAGGCTTAAGCAATAGCGAAACGGCGGTTAAAACATCTTTGTCGTCATCTACTATAAGAACGCGTGTGTTTTTAAGGCTCATGGTTTATTGTTTGTAGGGTTAAAATACAAACCTTCCAGAAAATAGTTCGATACAAAGATAAACAATCTAGCGGTGTAAATATGACGTGAGAAAAACGAGAAAGTTGCAAAAGCGAACGCCGGGTGTTCGATATCGAACGCTTTTTTTGAAATCGATCAGCGTATTATATTGATTATCAGACGACAATATGTTCGGCATTATTGTTGTTCTGTAGTTCTTGATTTTTAGTTAGTGGAATAATAACAGGGGCTTTAAACGTTGGATTTGTGGTTTGAGGGTTCGAAAATATAAACAAGCTAAGTTAAAGCCCCTTTATTAGAATTTAAATTATCCTAAAATGGACAGAATAATTGAAAAAAAACGTTGGACAAAGAAAAAAATCCTGACAATTGGAGCTATAGCGACATTTCTTATAATGTGCATTAGCATATGGCTTTCAACCGGCACATCCAAGCTTAATGTTGACGCAGAGCGCATGACCATTGGAGAAGTTCGGTATGGAAAATTTCAGGAGTTTATTCCTATTAATGGTATCGTAATGCCATTAACTACTATCTATCTTGATATACTGGAAGGGGGTAGGGTTGAAGAGCTGTATGTTGAAGATGGCGCTATAGTGAAGCAAGGCGATCCTATTATACGGCTTAGCAATACGAACCTCGAGCTGAGCCTGGTAAATCAAGAAACGGCAGTTTATAACCTTATTACACAAATGCAGATTTCTCAAAACTCCGCGCAACAAAATACGGATAGCCGATTAAATCAGCTAACCGAAGCGGAAAACGATTTCATCGAAGCTAAGCGCGTGTACGATTTAAATAAGCAGCTATATGAGGTGGATGCTATTAGCCGTCAAGAATTTTTACAAATAGACAATACGTATAAACGTATGATATCAAGATTCGAGCTAGCTAAGAAAAACGTAAAGCAAGACTCTATTATATCTAATCAGCAGCTTGAACAATCGGCCCGATCATTGCAAGGCGCTCAACGATCGTTAGAATTAATGCAGCGTAAAGTTAACGACCTTGTTGTACGTGCGCCTATAGATGGGCGGCTTACATCTCTTGACGCGGAAATCGGTCAAAGCAAAAATAGCGGTCAACGTATAGGGCAGGTTGATGTGTCGGATGGCTATAAGCTTCGTGCCGAAATCGACGAACATTATATTGCGCGCGTTTATGCCGGCTTAAAAGGAGAATATAAAGTTGGCGGAGAAGCCTATGCGCTAACCGTAAAGAAAGTTTATACCCAGGTTGCCAATGGTAGATTTTCCGTTGATTTAATGTTCGACGATACGGTTCCGCGGGGCATTCGTCGCGGACAGAGCTTACAGGTACGCCTTGCATTAAGCGACGAAACAGAAGCGCTATTGCTACCTCGAGGCGGATTCTATCAGCAAACAGGAGGTAATTGGGTATTTAAAGTCGACGGTAGCGGAAGCAAAGCATACAAAGTAAATATCCGAATCGGTCGCCAAAATCCCGATTATTACGAAGTATTAGAAGGTTTGGAGCAAGGGGATAAGGTTGTGGTAAACGGCTACGAAAACTACGGAGATGTTCAAGAGTTAGTAATTAAAAAATAGAATAATCAATAATAAGTAAAAATCATAAAAATTAAAGCCATGATTAAGATTACAGATTTAGTAAAGATTTACCGTACAGACGAAGTTGAAACTGTTGCGTTAAACAAGTTCTCGCTCAACGTAAGCGAAGGAGAATTCGTAGCCATTATGGGACCTTCGGGTTGTGGAAAATCCACGCTGCTTAATATCATCGGATTACTTGATGAAATGGACGAAGGTAGCTTCCTTTTCAACGGAACCGAAATAGCAAAATTCAACGAGAATAAGCGCAGCAGCTTACGTAAAGCGAACATCGGTTTCGTATTTCAGAGCTTCAACCTTATTGACGAGCTAACCGTATTCGAAAATGTCGAACTACCGCTTGTCTATAATAAAGTTAAAGCGAGCGAGCGTAAGTCCCGCGTAGAAGAGGTGTTGGATAGAATGCAAATTATGCATCGTCGTAAGCACTTTCCGCAGCAGCTATCAGGAGGTCAGCAGCAGCGTGCGGCTATCGCCCGCGCCGTGGTAAATAAGCCTAAGCTGATACTTGCCGACGAGCCTACCGGTAACCTCGATAGCCGTAACGGAGCAGAAGTAATGGATTTACTTACCCAGCTAAATAACCAAGGCACAACAGTAATAATGGTAACACACAGCGAGCATGACGCACGCTACGCGCATCGTATCGTACGCATGCTCGATGGACAAACCGTTACTGAAGATTTCTTGAAAGAGGCAGCATACGCATCGCTATAAGAAATAATAACGAGCTGATATAATTTCCGGAAATGCCGCTGACCATCTTTGCTATCATAGCCGTTTTTACGTCATGCCTCGGCTTATTCGGCTTGCTAACGTATATAGCCGAAACAAAGACAAAAGAGATAGGTATTAGACGAACGCTGGGGGCAACTATAATGGATGTTATTTCCATGCTTTCAAAGGAATTTCTGGTTTTAGCAGCAGCGGCTATAGTAATAGCATTGCCGCTGTCATACTATCTTCTTACCGCTATTATCGTCGAGGCTTATGCATATCATATTAGCCTCAATCGGCGGATATTTGGGCTAGCGGCATTGGTCACGCTTTTACCGACAATACTAACCGTCAGCGGAAAAGCATTTAAGGCGGCACGGGCAAACCCCGTTAAAGCGATAAAAACAGAATAAAAAGATAAAAACAGAATAAAAACTAAACGCTATGTTTTTAAAACAAACCTTTCGAATAACCCTGCGGAATAAGACGTATAGCATTCTTAATATATTAGGTTTAGCTATCGGGATAACAGCGGCGACCCTTATTTTTCTTTGGGTGGAATATCATTTCGGCTATAATAAGTCTATTCCCAAATCCGAGAACCTATATATAACGGGTCAACATCAAATATATGACGGGAAAGTCTCTACATTCTTGGTAGCTCCGGGACCTCTTTCAAAAACGTTGGATGAAAAGATTCCGGAAATAAAATGTAACGCGCGATATTCGGCAGGTAACCATGTAACGTTTATTTGGCAAGAACAGAATAAGGCATTGGCAGAATCAGGTTGGTATGCCGATTCTACCCTTGTTGGTATGATAGACCTCGAGTTTGTAAAAGGCGACCCCGAAACGGCTTTCGATGGTTCCGATCCCATAATTATTAGCCAAAAAATGGCGGATAGATTCTTCGGAGACGAAGAGCCTATAGGCAAATCGCTGAAAGGAGATTTTGATAGATCTTACCAAGTTACCGGTGTATTTAAGGATATAGAAAAGAATACCGCCTACAGGTTTGATTGGCTTATACCATTTAGCATCATGGCGAAAGAGTATGTCGCAAAGGGTTGGGTTTCCGAAGGAGCGTGGAGTTCTAACTGGATGCAAATGATTATAGAGGTGGAGCATAAAGATAACGTTGACGCGATTAATCAGAAGCTGAAAACGTTGATGGCAGATGTCACCAACGGACAACATTCCACGGAGATGTTTATTTATCCCCAGAATAAGCTACGATTATATTACGAATTCGCCGACGGAAAACCGACAGGAGGAGGCTATATACGAACAGTTAGAATGTTTATGTACATCGGATTTGTTATTTTGCTCATTGCCTGTATTAACTTTATGAATCTTTCTACGGCCCGTTCAGAAAAAAGGGCGATGGAAGTAGGGGTACGTAAAAGCTTCGGGGCACGACAATCGTCGTTGATGCTTCAGTTTACGGGCGAGTCCGCTATTACAACATTCGCGGCTTTATTACTTTCCGTCGCTCTCTCATGGCTCTGCTTACCGGCGTTTAACCAGCTTGTATCGTTGCGGCTATCGTTAAGCTTATCAAACATAAATCATTTGGCAGGCTTACTGGCTATTGGTATTATATGCTCGCTGCTTGCCGGACTATATCCCGCATTTTTCCTATCGTCTTTTTCTCCGCTTAAAACATTAAAAAAGCTTAAGGTTAGCACGGGTATAAGCGTTGTATGGATTCGTAAGGGGTTGGTCATATTTCAGTTCGCCATAGCATTTATCCTGATATGCGCCACTACCGTAATCTTTTTACAGATACGGCATACGCAAAATCGCGATATAGGGATGAGTAAAGAAAATGTAATGACATTTGAAGTTACAGATGAAGTAAAGTCCGGATATATGGCGGTTGATACCGAGCTTAAAGCCACAGGTTTCGTAGAAGCCGCAGGTCTTAGCGATCAGTCGCTACTATTTGTCGGTAGTAATGGGGGTGGCTTTAATTGGAGAGCCAAACCGGAGGATGTTAGTCCTTTAATTTATTTTGTTTATACCTCGTCCGGACTAATCGATGCCGCGGGCTTAAAGCTAATAGAAGGCAGAGATTTTTCTACTCTGCCGGGCAGTGGGAGACAAGCACTTATTAACCGTACGCTAGCCGATATTATGGGAGATGAAGGAAAGGTAGGAGGTATGTTATGGCAGGGTAGTAGCAGCGAGTACGCCTACGAAATTATAGGTATCGTAGAAAATTTTGTTTTTAATGACGCCTACGAAGAAAAACCCGCGCCTCTTTTAATAAGAATTGGCCCAAGCATCGCAGGCTACCTTTTTGTCCGTATAAAGCCGGATGTTAAGGCGCCCGAAGCGGTTGCCGCGATTAAATCAAAGCTTAACCTTTTTAGTCCTAACGAAACATTCGAACCGATTTTTATGGCAGATCGATTTGATAACATGTTTAGCGGCAAAAGACAAGAGGGTAAGCTGGCATTTTTATTCGCCGCCTTTGCAATCTTTATTTCTTGCCTAGGATTGTTCGGCTTAAGCGCATTCTCGGCAGAGCAACGCGCAAAAGAAATAGGTATCCGCAAGGTTCTGGGCGCAAGCGTTTCCGGTATTATAGTCCAGCTCGCTCGAAGCTTTATGCTGTTAGTATTCATTGCCATTCTTATCGGATTTCCTGTAGCATGGTATGTTACCAGCGGATATTTGAGTGATTATGGCTATCGAATCAGCCTAAGCTGGCTGATTTTTGCGGGAGTCGCTATTTCGGTTTGTATTGTCGCGATTCTAACCGTATGCGGGCAATCATATAGAGCGGCAACAACAGACCCTATTAAAGCGATAAAAATAGAATAACCTTTTAAAACCAAACCGCTATGTACAACAGCCTGAAAATACTTCTTCGCAACCTCTATCGTAACGCGCTTTATACGTGGATAAACGTAATAGGTTTAGCCGTTAGCTTAACGGCCGCCATATTTATTTCGCTATGGGTACAAGACGAATATAGTTATGATAGATTTTATGAGCAAATAGATAATATGTATGTTCTTGTTGAGCATTCGATTGAAAATGGCAGCGACGATTATAGAGAGTATTTACCCGTACCTTTGGCCAGAGCTGTAAAATCGGAAGTGCCAGAAGTAACGGCGGCTACGGCTGTTGGCTATGAATGGTTTTTAAGCTATTTAGATTTTGAAGGGAATAGATTATTTGGAGAATTTCAAGATTTTATGATAGCCGACACTACCTTCTTCAGCGTATTTGATATGGAATTCGTAGAAGGAAGTCCGGCGGCGGCTTTTCCGGAAGCCAATTCGATTATACTGACAGACGAATCTGCGAAAATTCTATTTGGTAACGAAACGGCATTAGGAAAGCTTTTAAAAACAAATACGGATAATGTTTTTCGTGTTTCTGCCGTTGTGAAAAAAGCGCCGCGAAATTCTATGCTGCAGTTTAAAGCAATGGTTTCTTTCGAGCAATCTAATCGGAAAGAGAGATGGGGGCAGTGGACAAGCCGTTGCCTTGTTGTTCTTAATCCTAACGCCGATATAAATATAGTCGGGAAAAAGATAGCGGAAGTACACTCAGCCCACAATAGCGGATATAAAGCAGATTATCCTTATATACTCCAACCCCTAAGTAAACATCATCTTTATGCCGCGGATGGTAGCGAAACAGGGATAAAGAATGTTCGTATTTTCATATTTACCGCAATTTCTTTGCTAATACTGGCATGCATTAACTATGTGAATCTCGTTACGGCCAGGGCAAAAAAGCGCGCTAAGGAAGTAGGACTACGGAAAGTGATGGGAGCAAATCGGCCGCGGCTTTTTTGGCAAATGACGGTAGAAGCTATCGCGCTATTCTTTATAGCCGTTATAATTGCGGTTATGTTGTTATACTTACTAACACCATATTATCGCGTTTTAACCGCGAAAGAGCTAAGCTTTAGCCTGTTCGATTCCGGTACTTTGCAAATTATTCTTATCAGCTTCTTGTCGGTTGTCATAATGGCGGGTATTTATCCCGCTCTATTTATTGCTTCTTTTAAACCGGTTGAAGCATTTAAGTCGAATCAATCCGAATATAAGTCAAGATTTTCATTTCGGCGTTCGCTTATTGTCATACAGTTTACCTGCTCGGCAATGTTTATTTTATCAACAATAGTAATGACAGGTCAACAGCGTTATATGCAAACAAAAAATCTTGGTTATGAGAAAGAAAATATTTTCTCCATTGATATTCTTAGCAATAGTAACGCGATGAACCATTATGAGGTAATTAAGCAAGAATTGACGCGACAAGAAGGTATCGCGGGCGTATCGGGGTCAGAACAAAATATCATGGACGTTGGTAACTTCGCGATCTTTAGCTGGGACGGCTCGCCTGAGGATGCTTATTTTTCCACCGCTACCGTAGGTCTAGATCGAAATTTCTTCGATATGATGAATATGGAATTTATTAGCGGGCATGGATTTAAAGGAACCCCGGCCGACAGTAGTTACGTATTTGTAAACGAATCGCTTGTTCGCTTAATGGGTGTAAACGATCCTCTGAATACAACGATTTCGGTTCCCGGAGCCGGCATAAATAATAAAATTGTCGGCGTAGTTCGCGATTTTCACTTTAGGCATATGAGCGAGCCTGTCGGAGGCATCGTAATGTATTTACCAAGAAATTACTGGACAATTTACGTTAAGACTCAGGCAGGTAAGGTACGAGAAGCAATTGCCGGTACAGAGAAAGTATGGAAACAGCTTGTTCCGGACTTTCCGCTTACCTATAAGTTTATGGATGAAACATTTGATTATTTGTATCAGAAAGATATACGTACAGGTTATCTTTTTAACGCATTTGCAATAATCGCAATCTTTATTTCATGTTTAGGTCTGTTCGGGTTGGCAACCTATACCGCCGAAACAAGAACCAAAGAAATTGGTATAAGGAAAACGTTAGGAGCAAATATTCTAAGCATAGTAAAAATGCTCTCGAAAGAGTTTATAGTCTTAGTCGGTATCGCCGTCGTCATTGGTATTCCAATAGCGCTCTACTTCGCGAATAAAACGCTGCAAAGCTACGCCTATCGTATCAGTGTTGCTTGGTGGATGATTTTGCTCGCCATTTTGATCGTATTTGTTCTGGTTATTTTAACTGTTAGCGCACAGGCGGTAAAGGCGGCACGGGCAAACCCCGTGAAGGCAATTAAAACGGAATGATGGTTTAAAAAAATCGCGGCTATGTATAATTTAAAGTTGGTATTACGGAATATACGGCACAACATTTTATACTCGTCTATAAATGTTGTCGGATTAGCGATAAGCCTTGCGGTAGCGGCGCTTATTTTGTTGTGGGTTCAGGACGAGACGAGCTACGACCGGTTCCATAAAAATGCCGATAATACTTACGTAACAATCGTTACGTATCAAGTAGAGGGGCATGTCGAGTCTTCCAGTATCACGCCTGGTTTCACCGTACGACTTCTGAAAGAATATTTTGGAGAGATAGAATCTTTCTGTAGAATTCGACAGGAGTATGCCGGATTTATTGAGCATAACGGAGAAACATTCTCAGGCAAATTAGGTGTTCTCGCGGATAGTACATTTTTTTCTTTCTTCAGCTTTCCTATCATAGAAGGGCGGCAAACAAACTTACTACAGAGCCCTACAGATGTTATAATTAGCAAGCGCTTAAGTGAACAGCTCTTTGGTGAAGGAAATCCTATCGGCAAATCCATTAAGCTGGAGAGCGTGGATATGCATGTTGTCGCCGTTATGGAAAATATTCCCCACAACAGCTACTTTTATCGGGTAGATTTCGTTTGCCCTTTTTCTTCCAACCTATCGCCTTACCATTTGGAGGCATTGGATGAAACGGGCTATGGGGCGGAGTACCTTTCTTTTATCCGCGTACACCCTGGCTCTAGCGTCGAAGATATGTCCGCAAAGTTTACCAAAGAGGCAAAAGCGCTAGAACCAAGCGTAGTATCCGTTTGGTTTCAACCTATAGGAGACATGCATTCGTACTCGGTCGATAGCTCCGTATCGATGATTCTTTTTATTCGTATGTTTTTACTTATCGCTATAGTAATTTTAATAATAGCATGTATAAACTACGTTAGCCTTGTAACGGCAAGAGCTTCCGGAAGAGCGCGAGAAATTGGGCTGAGAAAAATAGTAGGCGCGCAGAGGTATCGGCTTTTTATACATCTTCTTCTCGAAGCTTTCGTCCTTTTTATTTTTGCTATTGCTATTGCCGTTATCTTGATTATTGTATTTCTTCCGCTTTATAATCAGCTATCAGGTAAACAGCTTATCATCGATTGGTTAAATCCTAACATATGGCTGATTTTTGGAGGATGCCTGCTTACCGTTACCCTAATCGCCGGCGTATATCCCGCGATCTTGCTTACTACCTACAAACCGACGAACTTTATGAAATGCGGTACTTCTAAAGGAGGTAGCAATAATATATTCCGGAAAGTTCTGGTTGTAATACAGTTTGTGTGCGCCGTAGTCTTTATTGTCGGCGCTATTACGCTGCATGCCCAAATGAGATATGTAAGACAAAAAGCTCTCGGTTATGATAAAGAGCATGTCTTTACATTCGACTCTTATAATATTGCCGAGCATTTCGACGCGGTAAAAGCAGAGCTGACGCAGCATCATTCTATTCGGGGAGTTACGGCCGCTAGCGAGAATATTATGTATGTTTCGTCAGGTCACCAAGTTTCGGATTGGGAAGGTAAAACGATACTCAGTCCGGTAGCCGTTGTACAGGAGCGTATCGATACAGGCTTTTTAAGCGTGATGCGAACTCCGCTTATTGCCGGTAAGGGTTTTACGTCTTCCTATAAAACGGAATATATCTTTAACGAAGCAGCCATTGAGGCAATGGGTATTACCAACCCTATCGGCAAGCGAGTTGATGTTGTTGGACCGGGAACCATAGCGGGAGTGGTTAAAGATTTTCACTACACCTCACTACACGATCCGATCCGACCGTTAGTAATGTACTGGCACGAACAATACTCATATAACAAAATATTTGTGCGTACTACAGCATCTGACGCCACCGCTGCGATCGCAGCGGTAGAGAAAGCGTGGAAGCGATATAATTCCGATTATACATTCGGGTATTCTTTTTTGGATGACGAGTTCGATTATATGTATCGTACCGATCAACGGATCGGGAAGCTATTCGACGTCTTTACGGTTATCGCGATGCTTATTTCAGGCTTGGGTTTGTTTGGCTTAGTAACCTATGCCGCCGAAACGAAAACCAAAGAAATAGGAATACGCAAAACGCTTGGGGCGAGCATTACCGATATTATTACAATGATATCGAAGGAATTTCTGCTTTTGATAGCTATCGCCATTCTTATAGCGTTTCCTCTCGCGTACTATCTTCTCGATACGCTTCTTCAGAGCTACGCGTATCGCATAAGCATATCATGGCGGATACTTGTATTAGCAGCGGTGGTCGTTTCGGTCTTGGTAATACTTACCGTTAGCGGGCAGGTACTAAAGGCCGCAAGAGCGAATCCCGTTAAAGCGATAAAAACAGAATAAAATACGAGATTATGTACAGCTTTAAAATAGCATTTCGGAATTTAAAGCGTAACGGGCTTTATTCTTGGATTAATATTGTCGGCTTGTCAATAGGTTTATCCATATGTATTTTGTTGGCGCTTTGGATACAAAACGAGCTAAGCTTCGACCATTTTCACAAAAACGCAGATCGGATCTACCGACTTAACGCCGATATAGAGAATATGGGCTATTGGACGACGACTCCCGCGCCTGTAGCTCCGATGGCATTGGAAAATAATCCGGAAGTACGTGAATATTGTCGTGTGGAGCGATACTTTACGGATTTCTTCGAGCATGACGGGCGTAAGTTTTTTGGGATTAAGAGTATAGCTGTTGATACCGATTTTTTTACGTTTTTCGACTTTAGGTTGCGCGAAGGGAGCGCGGATAACCCTTTTCAAGACGACTTATCATTGATTGTTTCCGAATCGAAAGCAAAAATATTGTTTGGAGAAGAAGACCCTATCGGTAAAGTCGTAAAAGATGGTAACGGATTGTTATTTCATGTAGTAGGCGTAGTAGAAGATGCTCCCGATAATTCTAGCGTTCGGTTCGATTTTATTTTACCGCGCTTAGTCGTTCAGAAAACATTTCGAGGTAATTGGATATGGAAGCATATTGACGACGACTGGGGTAGCTATCGGTATCAAACTTTCTTTTTGTTGCATAACGATGCCGATCCGGACGCGCTGGCAAAAAAAATATCTAGCCAGGTAACTACCGTAAGAAGTAACGAAAAGTGGTTTGAAGATGAGGAGGAAGAAGAGAATAGCTATGTGTTCGTATTACAGCCATTAAAAAAGATACACCTGTACGAGGCTGACGGAAGCAAGTCTAGCGATCTGAGAACGCTTTACTTATTGGTTGTAATAATGGTTTTTATTCTGCTCATAGCCTGTATCAACTATGTAAACATCGTAACCGCCAGAGCGGCCAAAAGAAGCCGCGAAATAGCCATGCGTAAAATAATGGGAGCGAATAAAAGCGAGCTATTCTTTCAGCTGTTGTTAGAAACCTTTCTGCTATTGTTGTTCGCGCTCATAATAGCGTCTCTATTGATTTATGTTTTAATACCAACGTATAACGTACTGGCGGGTAAAAATTTAGTATTTAGCTTTACAAACTCGACGGTACTGCTAGCGTACGCTATTATGGCGGTAAGCACAATGGCGCTAGCCGGGCTATATCCAGCCCTATCGCTTCTGTCGTTCAACCCTTTAGATGCGTTCAGAAGTTACATTTCAGGAAAAAAGCGAGAGAGCTTTCTTCGTAAGGGATTGGTCGTACTTCAGTTTGCTATTTCAGTCGCATTAATTACCTCTACGCTTACCATCGGTGAGCAGATAAGGTATATGCGTAAGAAAGATTTAGGTTACGATAAGGAAAATATCTTTACGACGCGTGCCGGAAATATGAGGGAACACTATGATGTCGCGCGAAACGAGCTGCTAAAGAATAGCGAAATAGTTGATGTAACGGGATCGGGAATGGTTGATATGGCTGGAACAAGTTCGAGAGGCGGCACATTTTGGCCAGGTAAACCAAACGATTATGATCCAACAATATATACAATCAGTATCGTAAGTAACTTTACGGAGGTTATGAATATCGAAATCTTAGAAGGAGAACCGCTGTACCCTCAAGATTCGTTCGCGATCCTGATTAATGAAGAGGCAAAGCGTATTATGAAGATGGATAATCCGATTGGGAAGCCGTTTTATATGAATAAGGGATCTAAAGAGTTTTACACAATAAAAGGAGTAGTGAAAAATTTCAATTTTGAACAGCTTGATAAGCGAATAGGTCCTTTAGTTATTAGTAATGATTCGAAATACGTAGGCGGTATTTATATAAAAGTTAGACCAGGTGGCGCGAAAAGCGCAGTTGAGACTGCCGAAAAATTATGGAAACAGTATAATGCCGACTACGATTTCCAATACACGTTCTTAGAAGATGCTTTTGATAAGTACTATAAAAAAGAAATATACTTAGAACGCATGTTGCTATTTTTTACCGCTATAGTAGTGTTTATATCATGCGTCGGAATGTTTGGTCTGGCAACCTATTCAGCCGAAACCAGAACTAAAGAAATCGGTGTTCGAAAAACGCTTGGGGCAAGCATTTCGGGTATCGTTCAAATGCTATCAAAAGAGTTTGTGGCGCTGGTTTGTCTGGGCTTTGTCATAGGTTTTCCGGTAGCATACTATTTTATGGACGAAATACTGCAATATTATGCATATCGTATTAGTATTACATGGTGGATGATAGCAATAGTAGCAGTAGTAATATTCGCTCTCGCAATACTTACGGTTAGCGGACAAGCTATACGCGCAGCACGAGCGAATCCCGTAAAGGCAATAAAAACAGAATAACCGGAACCCCTTTTTTATGTATAATTTGAAAATAGCATTTCGCGGACTTTGGCGTAAGGCATTCTATTCGCGGATTAATATTGTCGGCTTAGCCGTCAGTATGGCGGCTGTTATATTTATACTGTTCTGGATAAAGGACGAGTGTAGCTATGACAGCTTTCATAAAGATGCCGATAATATTTATATAGGGTTGGCACAGCTCGATTCCGGAGGAGAAAAAATGTACTTCGAACGTTCTACCGGATTATTTGCTCCGGCTGCATACGAGCATTTTGATGAGGTAACAGCATATTGCCGAACGAAAGAAGAGAATGCGGCGTTTGTTAAATACGAAAATGAGCGAATATGTAACGTCAAATATTTAATGTCTGACAGTACTTTTTTTCGTTTTTTAATTTTCCTATTATAAAAGGCGAACGAAATAATTTACTTCAATATCCATCTAGCGTAGTTATCAGCGAGCGTTTAGCCGATCTGCTATTTGGAGACAATGACCCGATTGGTAAAATCATAAATATCGAAGGAAAAAATGATGAAAGAGAAAGTGAGGTAAAGATTATGAGGGTAGCAGCCGTTATGAAAAATCTACCTCATAACACAATGGTTCCGTCTGTAGATATCGTTACACCTTTATCGGCAAATATGCATCCGCTCTATACGTGGATTGCGGAAACTTGGTATAGCATAGAATTTCATACATTTCTTCGGATAAAACCCGGAGCGAATATCAGCGCTATAGCAGAAAAAATGACTAACGAAGTACAGCCGCCCGAACATGCTTCTTATCGCTCTTTTACAATACAACCCTTGCGGAAAATGCGCCTTTATACCGCAAAAGGAGAGCCCGGCGATATAAAAAAAGTACGCATGTTTTTCTTTATTGCTATTACTATTCTCCTTATTGCTTGTATTAACCATGTAAATATGGTAACCGCGCGGGCTATTAAGCGAACAAGAGAAGTGGGCGCGAGAAAAATTATGGGTGCTAAGAAGGTTCAAATCTTTTGGCGGCTTATCGTAGAAGCTATCGCGCTATTTATTATGGCAACGCCGCTCGCTCTCTTAATTATTTATATGCTTGCGCCTGCTTATGCTCAGCTTACGGATAAACCGTTAAGGATATTCGGCTCTGGTATATGGCTGATTATGGGGGGGAGTTTTACTGGTGGTCGTGGTTTTTGCGGGTATATACCCAACGGTAATGTTGTCATCATATGGTCCCCTTGCGGTAATGAGAGGGGGGACATCAGGAAAAGGAAGAAATATTACTTTCCGGAGAGTGCTAATTACGCTACAGTTTACATGCTCTACAGTACTGATTATTGCAACAATTGAGTTAAACTCCCAAATGAAATATCTTAGAGAAAAAGATTTGGGGTACGAGAAGGAGTATGTTTTCACCTTCCCTGCATATAACATGCCGTTTAGTACGATTAAAACAGAGCTGATGCAAGATCCCGCTATTGCGGGTATTACGGGAGCCAGAGATAATATTATGAATGTCGGGTCAAAAACATCAATCCCTAAGTGGGAGGGAAGCGTGGATGGTCAGAATATAATGGTCGCACAGCTACCTATCGACACCTACTTTGTTCGAGTAATGAGCTTGTCGCTACTTTCAGGTAATGGCTTTAGCCCTAACGCAACCGAAGGAGAGGCTATTTTGAACGAGCGAGCAATAGCAGCAAATGGGGCTTGTGGATCCTGTAAATAAAAGGATCGCTTTAGGAGACGGGTTTGTTAGAATTACCGGGGTTGTTTCAGATTCTCATTTTCAGACCATGGACAAAGCGATCGAACCATTTATTTTTTATCCGACACTTTATGCTAGAGTAATTTATGTGCGTACCACGGCGGCAAAGGCGCCGGAAGCAATAGCCGCCGTAGATAAGCTGCGGCAGCAGTATAATCCAGATTACGAGTTCAGCTATCAGTTTATGGACGAAACGTTCGAAAAAATGCTTCGTGCCGATACTAGAAATGGAGCGCTCTTTAATATATTTACGGTAATCGGTATTTTTATTTCATGCCTAGGTCTGTTCGGTCTCGCAACATATACAGCCGAATCTAGGACTAAAGAAATCGGCATTCGTAAAGCTATAGGAGCAAATACGCTAAATATTATTACAACGTTATCAAAGGAGTTTTTATTGCTAGTCGGTATTTCCGTATCGCTGGCGCCGCCATTTGCGTATATGCTTACCAACCAGCCGCCGCAAGGCTATGCTTACCGAATAAATATATCGTGGAGAGTATTTGTATTAGCGGCATTAATCGTTATTGTTTTAGTAGTATTAACCGTTAGCGGGCAGGCGTTACGCGCGGCACGAGCAAACCCCCGTAAAAGCGATAAAAACAGAATAAACAATTTGTATAAAACCGTACACAAATTGTTCGTTATCGTACAATATCCAAAACTCTACTGTAGCTATTGTTTTGATAATCAGCGATTATGTTTTTGGCATATGCTTTGTTGGCATAGTGTAAGAACGATGTAGTCTAAATTTTTAAGGATGTATAATTTAAAGATAGCTTTTCGCAATCCGAGGCGTAACGGCATTTACTCTATCATAAATATTATTGGGTTAACCATAAGCCTTACAGCTTGTATTCTAATAACGCTTTGGGTACAAAACGAGCTTAGTTTTGATAAAATACATAAAAAGGGCGATAGAATATATAGAATTGTATCTCAGTTAAGTTCGCAGACGGCTATATGGAGCGTTTCTCCTGCGCCATTGGGTATATACGCGAAAGAGGACATTGTGGGGGTAGAGAATTATTGCCGAACTAGTAATTACTTACCTGAAGGATATATTAGCTACGAAGATAAAAAATTCTATGATCTTAGCATGCTTGCGGTTGACTCTTCATTTTTTGAAATATTTGATTTTAGGATGCTTGAAGGAGAAAAAAAGACGCCATTTCCGGATAGTTACTCAGCCATAATTTCAAAATCGAAATCGGGGATGCTGTTTGGAGATGAGAACCCCATAGGGAAGTCTCTCAAATCATCATATGGAATTACACTTCATGTGTCCGGTATAATCGACGATATCCCTGATAACTCCAGTATACAGGCAGATATACTTATACCATTTCAGCTGCTAAACGTTATATATAATGATGGTATTACGCTAGATGATAATTGGGGTAAGTACGATTACGCGACATATCTTGTTCTTTCACAACAGGCTTCAATCGATGATATTAGTGGTAAGCTGGCAGATAAGCTTAACGACCTATCGAAGAAATATGGCGGGTCGGGAGAAATAACGACAAGCTTACAGCCGCTTTATCAAATGCATCTTTACTCTTTAAGCGGAGAGCCCAGAGGAATGCGAAGTATATATATTTTTTCAGGAATAGCCATCCTTATTCTTATCGTTTCTTGCATTAACTATGTGAATTTAGTTACAGCCCGCGCAAATAAAAGAGGCGATGAGATTGCTATAAAAAAAATTATGGGTGCCGAAAAACGTACATTGTTCGTTCAACTTATAGCGGAGATGGTAATTTTAGCCATAATATCATTGTTAACGGCAACCTTATTAATATATCTGGTAATGCCATTTTATAACGAGCTGTGTGGAAAAGAGCTAACACTTAACTTTTTCAGCTTTTCTACGTTATCTATATATGTATTAACCCTACTAATAACAGTAAGGTTAGCCGGCTTATACCCGGCTCTTACGTTGATTGGTTTTAAACCTACCTATGCATTTCAACCTCGCGGTTTAGCTAGAAATAAAGCGCTGTTTAGGAAGGTTCTTATAGTTTTACAGTTTGCCTTTTCTGTTGGTTTAGTTATGGTTACTATTGTTCTTACAACGCAAGTACGCTATATGCGAAAGGCAAATCTTGGCTACGATAAAGAGAATATGTTAGTGGTAAATTTGATGAATACAACCTACCATACAGTAAAAGATCGGCTAAGCGCTTTCCCCGAAATAATAGATATGACAGCCGCAGCGTACGGACATAGAGGTAGTACAGCATTTCAAGGTATTAGAAAAAAGACCACGGGCGAAGCGGCTAATTTTATGACCTACTTTGTTGATACGAGTTATTTTTCAACAATGAAAATTCCCTTTATCGAAGGGCGTGGTTTTACGTCGGATATGTCGGAAGAGAGCCTGAAGTTAAGCGCCATAGTTAATGAAGCAGGCGCTAAAGTATTAGGTCAGGGAGAATCCGTAGTCGGTACGCGAGTCGATAAAGGTTACGCGGATATATTTGAAATAGTTGGAGTGGTAAAAGATTATAGCTATGAAAGTTTGCATTCGGAGATTAAACCTTTAATTCTCTTTTATCACCCCTTGATGCTGCGTCATTTATATATAAAGACACTGCCGGATAACGCGGAAAAATTAGTGACGGAGGTTGAAAAGATGTGGAAGGAGTATAACCCGGATTATAATTTTAGCTACAGATTTTTAGATGATGATTTCGATATGGTATATAAGTCTGAACTTCGTACCAATCTCCTATTTACCATTTTTTCCTTAATAGCCATTCTTATATCATGTCTTGGCTTATTTGGGTTGATAACATTTTCAACGGAAGCGAAAGCCAAAGAAATAGGTATCCGTAAAGCGCTTGGCGCTAGCGTCCGAAGTATCGTATCTATACTTACGAAAGATTTTCTGTTTCTTCTTGGCGTTGCCGTAGTAGTTGTTTTACCTATTACTTACTATTTGTTGGAAAGGGTATTGCAAAACTACGCATACCGAATTGATATTACTTGGCGGATGTTTGTTCTGGCTATGCTTATAGTTGTTGTTGTTACTTTACTGACAGTGGGAGGAAAAGCAATTATAGCAGCGCGCGCAAATCCTGTAAAAGCCATGAAAGCCGAATAAAATGTATCGTTGTTTTGCTATATCTTTGCAATAAAGAAAAAAATAAAGTTGAAGAATAATAGAATCTGTATTCGAACTTTTCTTTTAAAATATCGTCTTAAAAGATTAATATAAACAATATAATGAAACGAATTCTTATATCTACGGCCGTACTACTGCTATCTTTCTCATTTCTTAAAGCGCAAGAAGTTTACGACCTTAAGCGCTGTTTAGAAATAGGTTTAGAGCAGAACTACTCGATCAGAATCTCGAGTAATAACCAACAGAAAGCCGAAAATAACTATACGATTGGCGGCGCAGGCTATCTGCCAACCCTTGATTTAAGCGGTCGTTATAGCGGGTCAGTGGACAACAACAAGTCGGAAACCACTGCCGGTGTTGTAACAAAATCGAATGGCGTTCATACCCAAACCTTAGGTACCGGATTAGATCTATCATGGAACTTGTTCAATGGCTTTTCCGTTCAAACCACCTATAAGAAGCTGAAAGAGCTGAAGCGGCTGGGCGAGCTGAATACCCGTATTACAATCGAGGATATCGTAGCAAAGATCACCTCTCAGTATTACGACCTTGTTCAGCAAAATATTCGGCTTAGAAATCTGGAATATGCGCTTAGTATATCTAAAGAACGCGTGAGAATCGTACAAGAACGATACCTTCTTGGTTCGGCGTCTAAGCTCGAGCTACAGCAGGCGCAGGTAAACTACAATAGCGACAGCTCGAACTATATAGCACAAACAGAAACGCTATACAAAACCGGTATTGAGCTAAACGAGCTAATGGCCGTTGAGAATGTTGCAATTTCGCCTACTATCGAGAACAGAGAAATTCATATAAACACCGAATTAGACGAAAGGGAGTTGGAGCGGCAAATGCTGGCAGTAAATGCCAGCTTGCTTGTTGCTGAACGGAATAACGCTGTTTCGCAGCTAGATCATAAGCTGGTAAAATCTCGCGGCTACCCTTATCTTAGAGTAAGCGGAAGCTATGGATATAGCCGAACTATGTATGGTTCAGGTACAACAGACTACTCACAATCGCTCGGTCTTGATTACGGAATAACGCTGGGCTTCAATATTTTTAACGGATTTAATCAACGGAGAGATCTAAAGAATGCAAAGATTGATATAAAGAACAGGGAGCTAGAGCGGATTGGCTTAGAGCAATCGTTAAAGGTCGACTTGGCTACAATATATAACGGTTACCGTAATAACCTTATCTTGCGGAAAATGGAAGAAGATAACCTTGAGACAGCCAAAGATTATTTAGACATCGCGATGGAGCGCTATAAGCTGGGCGCGTTATCGGGCATAGAGCTTCGCGAAGCTCAAAAAGATTTGCTCGATGCCCAAGAGCGTCTGTTGAACGTTAGCTACAAGGCTAAGCTTGCCGAAATATCGTTAATGCAGATATCGGGTAGAGCGCTAGAGTATTTAGAGCTAAATAATTAAAAGCCAGATATATAGGCTGTAACAACTCTGCTAATGTTAAAAAGCCATACAAGCCGATATACGCTTGTATGGCTTTTGCATTTAGCCGTATAGCAAGGCGAATACAGCTAATAAAGTAGATAAATCTAACGATATTACAGCAAACCGCGCTACACTAATCAAAAAAAATACTAAATTTGCAACCTATTTTACAAAAATCTGAATTACAATCGAATAATTATCCAAAATACCAAAACAATGCAAAGTAGAGGCGCAATAAGGTTTGTTACCATTATCGTTCTGTTAGCCTGTCTGTATCAGCTTTCGTTTACACTGGCTACCCGTCTTGTAGAAGGCAAGGCAAAGAATTATGCCGAGGCTAAAAGCCTACAAGCACAAGGAACAGAGGCGTACAAGAATTTACCCGATAACAGAAAGCGGGCATATGCCGACTCGATAGCAGGTGTAGCAGAGAGCTACTATCTCGATTCTGTAGCAACGGAATCCGCCTATCCGTTCGGAATATTTACCTATAAGGAAGTTAAAGAAAAGGAAATCAGCCTTGGTCTTGACCTTAAGGGGGGTATGAACGTAACGCTGGAAGTGTCGGTAATCGATATGATTAAGGCGATGGCCGGCAAGAATGCCGACGATCCGACTTTTATCTCCGCGCTGGAGCTTGCTCGGAAAAATCAGGGGGGTAGCGGAAAAGGCTTTGTTGAACTTTTTGGAGAAGCATGGAATACTGTCGCATCAGGTGATCGCTTATCTAGAATTTTCGGGACTTACGATTTAAGAGACAGGGTTCGTCCTGAAACAGCTAACGAAGAAGTTCTAAAAATTATTAATGACGACGCACAAGCGGCAATCAATAACTCATTCAACGTTCTTCGTAACCGTATCGACCGTTTTGGCGTAACATCGCCAACCATTCAGCGTCTTGGCAATACAGGACGTATCTTGGTCGAATTACCCGGTGTTAAAGAACCCGAACGTGTTCGTAAGCTGCTGCAAGGAACGGCTAGCTTAGAGTTCTGGGCTGTTTATAACAACCTTCCTTATGGAGCAGACCCCGGAATGTACGATGGACTAGCGCGGGCAAACCAGATTATCAGAGATATTAATAGTAGAACGATTGACGATCCGGCAGATGTTGCGGATGTTGACGTTGATACCGATGACACTACTACAGCTACTGCCGACGCTGAAGTAGTTGATTCTACTCAAACGGACGATTTATTAGCGCAGATAGAATCTCAGCAGGATAGCATAGCGGCACAGCGGGAGTACGAGGAGATGTTCCCGCTTTTCGCGGTTCTTCACCCCTCGGTCGATCAGAACGGAAAGCCATTCCAAACACCGACTCTTGGTCGTGCCCACTATCGCGATACTGCTAAGATTAATGCATGGTTGGAAATGGATGAAATCCGTAACCTTTTCCCCGCATCGTTTAGCCCCGCATGGACAGTTAAAGCAGATGCTCAAACAGGCAGCTACTTCGATTTGATTGGGCTTAAGAAAAACACACAAGACGGTAAAGCTCCGCTTGATGGCGGTGCAATTGTAGATGCCTATAAGAACTTTAACCCCGCGACCGGTACCCCGGAGGTGTCTATGACGATGAACTCTGACGGTAGCCGCGATTGGGCTCGTCTTACCGCGGATAATATTGGTAGCCATGTGGCAATAGTGCTTGATGGTTATGTTTACTCTTACCCTACTGTTGAAAATGAAATTACGGGAGGGTCATCAGTTATCCGAGGTCAATTCTCCGTTCAAGAAGCAGACGACTTAGTAAACGTACTTAAGTCTGGTAAGCTGCCTGTTCCGGCGCGTATTGTACAAGAAGCGGTTGTCGGACCATCACTTGGCGCCGAGTCTATCAACGCGGGTATGATATCGTTCGTTATCGCCTTCTTACTTGTGCTTATCTACATGTGGGCATACTATGGTAAGGCAGGTTTAATAGCCGATATCGCTTTATTTACAAACGTTATTCTGCTATTTGGTACGCTTGTATCGTTCGGCGCCGTACTTACCTTGCCCGGTATTGCAGGTATCGTGCTCAGCTTGGGTATGGCGGTGGATGCTAACGTACTTATTTATGAACGTATTAAAGAAGAAATACGCGCGGGTAAGAGCCAACGAATTGCTGTTACCGAAGGTTATAAAAATGCGCTATCGGCAATTATCGACGGTCAGCTGACCACTATGATTACAGGTATCGTTCTGTTTATCTTCGGTTCGGGTCCCGTACAAGGTTTTGCTACCACACTTATCATTGGTATCATTACTTCGTTGTTTACATCGATTTTCGTTTCTCGTTTGGTAATTGAACGCGTGCTTGATAAAGGCAAAAACATTTCGTATGGCAACAAGTACACCATCAACATGCTTGCCAATACCAAGTTTGATTTCTTGAAAGTTAGAAAGTACACCTATATTATTTCTACAATTGTCGTGGCCATCGGTTTAACCTTTATCTTCACAAAAGGATTCTCTTTTGGCGTTGATTTCTCGGGAGGTCGTTCTTATACCATCCGTTTCGACCAGGAGGCTAGGACAAACGAGGTTAGGCAAGCTGTAATCGATAAGTTTGAAACAGCGTCGGAAGTAAAACAGTTTGGTCCTAGCAACCAGGTAAAAATCACCACTAAGTATAAGATAGAAGATCGGTTCCAAGGAGAAGAGGTTGATAGAGAAGTCGAGCTGATGTTATACGACGCTTTAAAAGACTTCTACGAAACGCCGCTTACTTTTGACGAGTTTGTTTCTACACAAACTAACCCTAATGGTATCACAGCCTCTGATAAGGTAGGTCCTACCATTGCGGACGACTTAAAGGTTAAAGCCGTATTCGCCGTATTGCTTTCGCTAGTCGCTATCTTTATTTACGTTGCCGTCCGATTCAAAAAATGGCAATGGGGATTCGGAGGTGTTCTATCGTTGGCGCACGATGCCGCGATAACCATTTCTATATTCTCCATATTCTCAGGTATTTTACCGTTCACCCTAGATCTTGACCAGCAGTTTATTGCGGCGGTGCTAACCATTATCGGTTACTCCATTAACGACGCGGTGGTTGTGTTCGACCGCGTTCGCGAGTACCAACGGTTGTATCCGAAGCGAGAGTTGTACGTGAACATCAATGAGGCGTTAAACTCAACCTTAATGCGTACGATTAATACCTCCGGTACGGTATTGGTCGTGTTAATCGCTATCTTCATCTTTGGAGGAGAAGTTATTAGAGGATTCTCGTTCGCTCTTATCATCGGTATCGTCGTAGGGGCGTATTCGACCCTATACATCGCGATTCCGGTAGCGTACGATTTATTAAAGAAGAAACAAAACAAACGGATTGCCGCTAAGAAGTAGTAAACGCCTACAGCTTAGATAAAGGCGGTTTAAAAGCCTTATTACAATTCGTCATTCCGACCGTAGGGAGGAATCCGCCTACAAGCCGCGTCATGCCGTAGCCGAGCGGATTCCTCCCTACGGTCGGAATGACGTTTATTTTTAGGCTTACTCTTGTTCATGTATATGTTCCTCTTAGTTTTACGCTATCTTTGCTATTAGAAAAAGAATATTCTATGATACAAACTTTTGATATAGTAAAATCGTACGAGCGGCTGCGGGTGCTTAAGGGTATTTCTATCGAGATTCGTAAAGGCGAGGTTGTATCTATCGTAGGACCCAGCGGGGCGGGAAAAACCACCTTATTACAAATAATAGGAACGCTGGGCGATCCCGACTCCGGTAAGCTGTTTATCGAAGATAGCGATGTATTAGCGTTAAAAGGTAAGCGGCTGGCGGAGTTCAGAAATAAGCACATCGGTTTTGTATTTCAGTCCCATCATTTACTACCGGAGTTTACGGCATTAGAAAACGTATGTATTCCGGCATTTATCGCAAAAAGAGGACGCGCCGAGACGGAGAAGAAGGCTAAAGAGCTGCTCGATTTTCTAGGGCTATCCGAGCGGTTAGAGCATAAGCCTACACAGCTGTCGGGCGGAGAGCAGCAGCGTGTGGCTATCGCGCGCGCGCTTATTAATGACCCATCGGTAATCCTTGCGGACGAACCGTCGGGTAACCTCGACTCGCAGAATAAAGGAGAGCTACACAAGCTGTTTTTTACATTACGCGATGAGCTGAACCAAACGATTGTAATCGTAACTCACGATAAGGAGCTGGCGGAAATGTCTGATAGAACACTTGCCATGCGCGATGGACTGATTGTTTAATCCCGCTGTAGCTTATCGTTATTTTCAATAGACGTCTTTTTTCGTTTCTTGAAAAACGTTCGGTAAATAATATAAGCAACAGCCAGAACAACCAAAACTACTACAACAATAGAAATTTCAGAGCTGTAGCGATTTATTAGATCGGCTTGCCCTTGTGCCAGATAACCTACTACGGCAAGCACGATATTCCATATACCCGCACCTATCGCGGTATAAAGAAGGAAGTTCTTTATGTTCATCTTTACTAGCCCGGCAGGAATAGATATTAGCTGCCTAATACCGGGTATTAACCGCCCAATAAGGGTTGAGATGTCGCCTTTTCTTATGAAGTAATCTTCGGCTTTTTTTACCTTATGGGTATCGAGCAGCAGCATATGCCCCAGCTTACTTTCGGCAAACTTATATAGAAGCGGGCGCCCGATCCATAGGGCTAGGTAGTAGTTTATAAGCGCGCCGATAAGCGAGCCTATGGTTCCGAAAATTACGACCAAAACCACGTTTAATTCCCCACTCGCGGCTTTCCAAGCGGCAGGCGGAATTACGACTTCTGATGGGAATGGGATAAAAGAGCTCTCAACAGCCATTAAAAGAGTTATGGTGAGGTAGTTAAGATTAGTCATGTACCAATCTGTAATGGTTTGGATAAGCTCTGTCATATTTATATGTATATTTAACCTGCAAAATAAATAAAAAAACCCACTCAAAGGTGGGTTTTTAGCTATCTAAACGCTGTGCTTAATTAGCAAGCGTAAAGTTTACAGGGAATGTATATCGTACGGGCACGGCTTTGTTATGCTGTCTTCCCGGAGTCCACTTCGGAGATGAAGAAACAACTCTAACGGCTTCTTTATCCAGCGAAGGGTCAACGCCTCTGAGCACCTTAATGTCAGTCAACGAGCCATCCGCTGCAATTCTAAATGTAAGGAATACTTTTCCTTGTACGCCGTTTTCTTGGGCGATGGTTGGGTAAACAACTTTTCCGGAAACCCATTTGCTAAAGTTGTTGGCATCTCCACCCATGAATAAGGGCTTTTCCTGTACAACGTCGTACATAATATCTTCTTCAAATACCTCTTCTTCTTCCACTTGCTTTCCTTCAACATAGGGAACTTCAACTAAGGCAAAGCGGCTATCATCTTCAGACGAGAAAAGGTTGGTAGATTCAATTTCCATATCGTTATCAACAAGAAGCATTTCATCAGAAACCATTGGAACTTCAATTTGCTCAGGAGGCGGAGGAGGTACTTCTTCGGTAATAGGAACATCTACCTCTTCTTCTACTTCTCCTACAAACTCTTGAAGAACAGCTTTAGTTTCTCCACTTGAAGACCAGTTGAATGCGACAATCAGAACCGCAAGCGCAAAGACCAAACCAATTTCTACGAATACGCCTCTGTATCTTTCTAAGTCGGCTTTTTTACTTTTTTTAGTTTCCATGGTGTATCTGTGTTTAGACGATATAGTTTACAATAACATAACATATTATGGAGCATACAATGCTCTTCAATTCTTACCGAAAGACAAATATAGCGGATTTTATTAAACAACCTAGCTTAGCAATTCAAAAAATATAATATTCTAAATAATTGTTTAACGAATATATAGTTCCTATATTCTAAAATATGAAGCAAAAAATGTGCCAATAACAAAGTTTCAATATGAAAATATAGAAAATGACTAAAGTTTTATGAGGATTGCTATTTCTTTTCTAACTTTGAGACATTAACGATTGGGGTATTAGCTCAGTTGGCTAGAGCGTTTGCATGGCATGCAAAAGGTCGTCGGTTCGATTCCGACATGCTCCACAAGGTAAAATAGATAATTATCAGGTAATTAGCAGAGGAATGTCAAAAACTTCTCTGCTATTTTTTAGTACGTTTTTGTACCTTTGAAAAGTAAAAACGGAGAATTTTCTTCGTTAGGCATATCAAGAAGATATTTTTTGATGTCATCATATGTAGCAGAACCTTGATATATTTCTGTTAATGTCCTTGATAATGCAATTTGAAAAGAGGTATCCGAGCCAACATTAAGCCTGTATTTATTAGTCTCTTTATCTGTTAAGATAAGCCCAACGACAGGCATCATCATATTACATGAAAAATCCTTTACTATTACCCCAAATCCTTTACGCCTGATTTGTTTTATAATTTCATATTCTTTTTCAAACAACTCCAGATATTCTTCATCAACCGTAGGAGGCGTTAACCTATCATAATAAATGGTTGATGCCGCTTTACGTTCATATATTTCGCAAAGAGACTGATATGTGGCCTCTGATATGGTATTTCCCGAAGCCATACCATTTGAGCCTGTCAATGACAAGAGTAAGTTATAAGGCAAATAAGTAATTTTGTCATTTTGTATATCATAAAAAGGCACGGATGTGATTCCTCCATTTTCAACTATATGATTTCTGCTATAAATATAATCCGTAAACTTATCAATTACTTGTTGAGATTTTGAGGAACAAATATCTTCAAGTAATTCTTTTGGTAAATTTTCAAAATCATTTCTTGGCATTGGTTTTTCATCAGGATAGTAATAAAATCCAGTACGATGATTTATTTCATTTAATAATACTTTACTAAACCCTGCTGCTCCAGAAATTAACTGATTTTGAATCCGCTCAACTAATTCTGCATATGCACTAGCTAAAGCAAATATCTGAGTTCGACCTTTACCATTTGCGGCAAACTTACCATCGTCATTAACTGCTTCAACCCTTACAGAATATATTTCATGGTATGGATTTCCCCAATTAATGGGTAAGGCTAACAAGTCTATTTCTTCCAAAACATTCAGTACTTTTCTAATCGTTTTTTTTGGCAAAGCCTCTTTATATGGTCTAATGAGATTCATAACATTCAATTTTAAAACAGCGATGAGCATTTGCTCATCGCTGCGTAGTTAAACTTAGGTTCAAGATTAGTTAAGAGGTAATTTTCTAAGTTCTTTGAGTAAAATTAGATAAATATTTTGGTTTCGAAAATTGTACCTGAACTCGCACTCTTTAATGTGTAAATAGAATGTGT
>JAIRNF010000033.1 GCA_031258195.1 Prevotellaceae bacterium | reverse complement strand
ACACATTCTATTTACACATTAAAGAGTGCGAGTTCAGGTACAATTTTCGAAACCAAAATATTTATCTAATTTTACTCAAAGAACTTAGAAAATTACCTCTTAACTAATCTTGAACCTTTGATATGTTGAAAACATCGGTAGCAATGCGCTTGCTAAAGGATAAGAAGTTGCTTCTTGATATCTGGAATGGCTATAGCCGACTCGAATTGTATAAAGCAGAGCATGATGATTATATGCGCAGAAAAGTTAATGTTTGGGAGGTGGCTATCAGCAAAAGTAAAAATGCGGCATCGGTGGATATTAGCACTCCGAACCAACAGCGGATGCGTAGTTTTTATATGACATATGGCAGTATTGGAGAACTGGACGAATGTATAGAGCGGGTTAAAAAACGTTGGCAGAATTTGAGGAGGGCATTAAGAATTATTAGGTACAGCATGTGTTTTTACTTTTAAATTTTGCTGGTAGCTTCTCGTCAACTATTTTTATCTTTTTGGTATTTATATATGAATATCGTTATTTTGATCGAAGAGGGAAATTTTCCCTATATCGGCACAGCGCTGAGCAAATAAATTCCTCTCTTCGGTTGAAATGATAGGGAAGAGTGTTTATACGCTATGGAAATGGAATAAGTGCTTTAGCTGTTTATAAGTTTATTTGCCCCATACTCCTTTGCCGAATATCTTTGTTTCTCCAATTTCATAAAAGTATAACTTAGTCAGTATAATTCTTACCAACTTAGTAAGAATGGTTTATATATGGTCGATTTTTCTAAAGAGCTTAACGAAGTACAACATAATGCGGTAGTCGATTTTAACGGACCGTCGTTAATTATTGCAGGAGCAGGTTCTGGCAAAACCCGCGTGCTTACCTATCGTATTGCTTATTTGCTCAGCCATGGCGTAAATCCTCGCTCAGCGCTTGCGCTTACGTTTACAAATAAGGCAGCTCGCGAGATGAAAGAACGTATTGGTTCACTGGTTGGTGAACAGTTTTCGCGTCGTTTGTGGATGGGCACGTTCCACTCCATCTTTGCCCGTATTTTGCGCACAGAGGCGGAGTACATAGGCTATAAATCGTCGTTTACCATATACGATACCACCGACTCTAAAAGCGTTATCAAAGCATGTATAAAAGAACTGAATCTAGACGATAATGTGTATAAGGTAGGCGATGTTATGGGGCGTATATCTATGGCAAAAAACCATTTGGTACAGGCTAAAGTTTACCAAAACAACCATACGCTTACTGCCGAAGATGCTGCTACTCGTAAGCCTCGTATTGCTGATATTTACTTATTATACGAACAAAAGTGTAAGTTGTCGGATGCAATGGATTTCGACGATCTGTTGCTCAACACCAACATACTTTTTCGCGATCATCCCGAAGTGTTGAAGAAGTACCAGAATATGTTTAAGTATATACTGGTTGATGAGTATCAAGATACTAACAGGGCACAGTATCTTATCGTAAAAAAGCTGGCAGAAACGCACCATAACGTAACGGTAGTGGGCGATGATGCACAGAGTATCTACGCATTTCGTGGAGCTCGTATAGAAAATATCCTCAATTTCCGTAATGACTATCCCGAATATAAGGAGTATAAGTTGGAGCAGAACTACCGCTCCACTCAAACCATTGTAAATGCCGCAAATAGCGTAATACGCTATAATAGTCGTCAGCTACAAAAAAACTGCTTTTCCGATGATGAGGTTGGTGATAAAATTGCGATTATCGAATCATATACCGATCAGGAAGAAGCATTTTTGGTAGCCAGCTCTATTAGCGAAGCTATCTATACTAAGCATGCCGATTATAACGATTTTGCCATACTATATCGCACTAATGCACAATCGCGGGCTATGGAAGACGCGCTACGACGTAAAAATATTCCGTATAAAATATACGGAGGTCTTTCGTTCTATCAGCGCGCCGAAGTAAAAGATATTATGGCATACCTTCGTCTTAGCGTAAACCATGACGACGACGAGGCTTTTAAGCGGGTAGTAAACTATCCGGCTCGTGGTATTGGTAGTACTACAATGGAGCGCCTGCAGTATGCAGCCAGCGCAGCATCTATGAGTTTATGGGATGCTGTTACCACGTTAGATTTTAGCGAAACAGGGGTAAAGCCTGCTGCTGTTAAGAAGTTGACAGAGTTTACGGAGTTGATAATGTCATTTACTACTCAAGCGTTTACTACTGATGCGTATGACTTCGCGCTAAATGTGGCGCAACGTTCTGGCATGATTAGCGTAATGCGCGAAGATAAATCTCCCGAGGGGCTTGGGCGGCTAGAGAATCTCGAAGAGCTGCTAAATAGCATTAAAGAGTTTAGCGATACCTATCAGCGAGAAGAAGATGAGGTTGATGCCGTAGTAAGCATAACAGAGTACCTGCAAGATGTAGCCCTGCTTACTGATGCCGATAATGAAAAACCTGAAGACAGAAATAAGGTATCGTTAATGACGGTTCACTCTGCTAAGGGACTTGAATTTACGTATGTATATGTTGTTGGGATGGAAGATAACCTCTTTCCGGGCGGTGGCGCGTTAATGTCGCCTGTGGATTTAGAGGAAGAACGTAGGTTATTCTACGTGGCTTTAACCCGTGCTGAGAAAAAAGTTACGCTGTCGTTTTCTCAAACCCGCTATCGTTGGGGTAATATTGTGAGCAATCCGCCCAGTCGTTTTCTTAAGGAGATTGACGAAGAGTACCTCGAATCGTCTGTATTTCATCGCCAGATTGATGATGCGGATGACGAAGAAGATGATAATAACGATGACCGTCAGCCTATAATACGTAAACCCGAACGGACAATAATTGTAAGACGTCCTTCTTTGGCTAAACCACATCAGCCGTCCTCTGATTTTAGACCTGACGATCCTTCGGAAATAGAGGTGGGAATGGATATAGAGCATGAGCGTTTTGGCTTTGGTAAAATTGAGGCTGTAGAAGGTGCAGGCGGCGAGCGTAAAGCTGTTGTTACGTTTAAAGAGCATGGCAAAAAGACGCTATTGCTTAAGTTTGCCAAGCTAAAGATCTGTAGGTAAGCATGGAGAAACGTATAGCGTTTAAACAAGCTAATAGTTCCCGGTTAAAGCTAATTGCAATAACCTATTTTGTTTTGCTGCTGATGTTTCTTTTGTATGCCACTTTTGGTACCCATACAATAGTTCACGTTGTCAATTCGTTATATTATACCGTTGTCGGGCTATTGGGTGGAGTTATACTTATAGCGCCACTATTGCTGATACTGCCGTTTACATCATACCGTATAACAGTAATTCTTGATGATGAGAAAATAAGAGCGCAGCCTAAAAAAGGTAAAGAGGTTATTATCCGTTATTCCAGTATAGATAAAATGTACTTGAACAGAAAAAGGCTTTTGCGAATTAGAGCTACTTAACTTTTATTCTAAGCCGTTATACTCTTTTAGGGCTGTTAATGATGGAATGGCAATAGAAAAAATATTATCAGCCTTCACTAGCCAGGTTACATTTCGTAAAACTACTACTCAAATCAAACGTAGGATTGGGCGTTATCCTATTATAACTTATAAAAAATAAATGCTAAAGTGATGAGAATAAGAGAGAATAGAAACATTCTCTCTTGTTTTTTCAAAAAATATTCAACAGGTTAAAATATTTTCTTTTTTCGTTCGTCTATACAAGTAGAACGACATGTCGCATGAATATAAACTTATTAATATAATCAGAAAATGTTCGGAAGAAGGAGACGAGAAAAAAGACAAGTAGCATCAATAGATGTTTTTACAGATGATTGTATAGGTTGCGGAAGATGTGTAAGTGGATGTAGGCGGAATGTCTTAAAAATGGAAAGTAATGGTGTATGCCAGTATGCCATAGCCGTAAACCCCGAAGCGTGTATAGGCTGCGGAAAATGTATGAAAGCATGTCCGGTGGGAGCTGTAGAGCTATTAATAGCATAATTATAATATTATTATAAAGTGATGAAGATCGAAATTAATAAACAGAAGATAGGCGAGTTATTGATAGATATTGTTGTGATAGCTGCTGTGGTTACATTTTTATGGAATCTTATACTTCCGGGTATATTGAGATTACCGACTATCAGCTACTTGCTAACATTCAGCGTAGTTTCAGCTATATACATTCTACGATATGTATATAAATCAAGATTAGCTGACGAAAGTCAAGAAAGTGTGGTTGAATCAAATAGTTCAATAATTTAAATATAAGTTGGTTATGAAAATTAGTAATATCTTTATGTCTATTGCTACTGTATTTAGCCTCATAAAAAATGGAATACTAACAATAATATCCTGTAAATAATGAGAATGAGAAGAAAACACCGAATTTTTGGTTCGTTTATATTTTTAGCAGTCGTAGCAGCTCTAACTGCCGTAGTTATGCTGCTTTGGAATGCCATAATACCGGCGGTTATTGGTTGGTCGGTTATCAATTATTGGCAGGCGTTGGGGTTAATGGTGTTATGTAGAATACTTTTTGGCGGTTTAAAAAGACCAATGGGACATCACCCGGCGACGAACGGAATGAATCGAAGAGAGTATCATCAGTTTCATGAAAAGTTGAGAGGAATGTCAAGAGACGAACGTCGCAATTTTATTCGTCAGCGTATGGCAGAAGGTTTTTGTTTTGATAATAAATCAGAAGAAACACCTGAAAAGGAAGCTGAATAGTACGAATAAAAGTTGAGTACCCATAATAAAATATCCGAAAAGCGGTCTGTGTCTGATATCTTTAAAAAGTATCAGGCACAACTTAAAAGCTATATCGCTAAACGGGTAAGTCGCCAAGAAGATCGTGAAGATATTTTTCAGGATGTATTTTATCAACTATCAAAAATTGATTTGGATGAGAACCCTATTGAACAAATTTCATCGTGGCTGTATGCAGTGGCACGTAATAAGATTATTGACAAAAGTCGGAAGAAAAGGGAACTGAGCGTTACGGTAAATATGGAAAGTAGTGAAGAAGATGAGTTTTTAGTTGAGCTAACCGATTTACTATTCGATGAAGATTCGTCACCCGAAACGGAGTATCTTAAATCGTTGGTTTGGGTAGAGTTGGAAGAAGCATTAAAGGAACTTCCTACGGAGCAAAGAACTGTATTTGAATTAACAGAGCTGGAGGGAATTTCGTTTAAAGAAATCTCAGAATCGACAGGAGTAACAGTAAATACACTTATTTCAAGAAAACGTTATGCGGTGTTGCATCTACGTAACAAGCTAAGCGGAATATATAATGATCTGTTTGGAGAGTAAATGTAAAACGTCATTTCGAGCGTAGCGAGTAATCTGCTCGCTATTCAGTAGATTACTCGCTACGCTCGAAATGACAGAGTTGAGTAGCAGATACTATTCTTTAGGGGCGTTCCGAATTTTGTTCTACTCCAATACCAAACAGAGCAAAATCGTATTTTGCGGGATCTTCGCTGTCTAATACTTTCAGCTTATTTGTCAATTCAACAGCAGTTTGCCAGTCGGCATTTTTACAACATATAATATCCAGCTCATTGGCAACACGATTTACATGTACATCAATAGGGCAAATGAGTTGAGAGGATTGTATAGTTGTCCATAAACCGAAATCAACACCGTTATCATCTTTGCGTACCATCCAGCGTAGAAACATGTTGAGCCGTTTACATGCCGATTTACGAGCAGGTGTAGCAATGTGTTTTTGTGTTCGTTGTGGCGAATTGGGTAAAGAAAAGAAGTAGCTGTTAAAGTAGGTTAGAGTATCCTTCATATTTTCATTGAAATCAGCTGGAATAAAAGCATTTTCTAATGAATCATGATTTTGATAATGGTATTTAAAAAAAGCAAGAAAATATCTTAAATCTTCGGCATTGAATGTACGGTGTTTATATACATTCATGTGCCGGATATCGTTTGCTGTATGGTTTACAATAAAATCATGAGGAGTATTATCCATCATTTCCATCAGCTGACGACATTTACTGATAATGGTTTTGCGCTGTCCCCATGCAAGAATAGCAGCAAAAAATGCTGCTATCTCAATATCTTGCTTTTTTGTAAAACGATGCGGAATAGATATAGGGTCGTTCTCTATAAATCCGATTTGGTTGTATTTCTCCGCCATCTTATCCAGAAATGGTTTGAGGCGAAGCATGTTTTCGTTCGGATTTTTCTTCATTCAGCAAATTACATTTTTACTACACCTGCAAATCCCATAAATGCCATAGCCAGAATACCTGCGGTAACCAATGCGATTGGCACACCTTTGAATGCTACCGGAGTTTTACCTAGGTCCAGCTGCTCACGAATACCTGCAAATACAACCATTGCCAACCCGAATCCTAGCGATATACCTACAGCATAGGTAATGCTTCCGAGGAAAGAGTAGTTCTTCTGTATGGTAAGAAAAGCCGCGCCAAGTACAGCACAGTTGGTTGTTATGAGCGGTAGGAAAATTCCCAATGCTTGATATAACGCAGGGCTAATCTTTTTAAGTATAATTTCTACCATCTGCACCAGTGCTGCAATTACCAGAATAAAGCTGATAGTTTGCATAAACTCTATGTTCAGCGGTACGAGCAGGTAGTAGTTGAGCAGATAGGTAATCATCGTAGCGATGGTAATAACGAACATAACTGCACCCGACATACCCAACGAAGTATCTACTTTACTCGATACACCTAAGAAAGGGCATATCCCTAAAAACTGTGAAAGGAGAATGTTGTTAACGAAAATGGCTCCTACTATGAGAAGAATATATTCCATAATGGTAAATTTTAATCGTAAGTGTTTATATAGATAAATGATTAAAGGTAAAAGAGCAAAGACACAGCTCACAAAGATGTAAAGATTCAAGTTTCTGAATTTTTAAACTCTTCAAACCGTTGTAATCTTTATATCTCATGTAGTATATATTAGGTATATTTATAAAGTCTTTAATCCTTGTTCTTTAAGTCTTAAGTCTCAAATATTAACTGCTCGTTCTCTTTTTAAGCTTATTGAAAAGCACCATTAAATACCCTAGAGCAAGGAAAGCACCCGGAGCAAGTACAAAAATCAGCATTCCATCTCCTTCAAGCGGCTTAATTCCGAAGATAGAGTTATTGCCCAGCAACTCGCGTACAGCCCCTAATAGAGTGAGACCAAGTGTAAAGCCTAGTCCGATGCCAATACCGTCGAGCATTGAGTCGAAAGGCTTGTTTTTAGCGGCGAATGCTTCGGCACGACCCAGTACAATACAGTTTACAACAATAAGCGGAATAAATACACCCAAGCTTTTATGCAAATCGGGTACGTATGCAGCCATAGATAAATCGACCATAGTAACGAATGCGGCAATAACAACAATATAGGCAGGGATACGAACCTTATCGGGAATAATACCTGCTACCAGTGAAATAAAAAGATTAGACAGCATAAGTACGAACATAGTAGCTGCCCCCATACCCATTCCGTTAATTGCCGAAGTGGTTGTAGCCAGCGTGGGACACATACCCAACACCAGAACAAAAATCGGATTTTCTTTGAAAATACCTTTGGTTAAAATGCCAAGCTTGCTCATATCTTAGTTCGTTTTATTCAAGTTTATATAGGATATAGGCATTATATGCGCGTACCATCGCATCGCAGAACGCGCGCGAGGTAATGGTGGACGCGGTAATGGCGTCAATGTCTCCGCCATCTTTCTTCACTATCAGCTTAAATGTTGCAGGATTTTGCCCTTCAAACTGCTTACTGAAATTACTTTTACTGGCGTCTATCTTATCTCCTAAGCCGGGAGTTTCTGAATGAGAAATAATAGAAGTCTTATTAATAGTACCATCTGGTAAGAAACCTACCATTAATGTTATTCGTCCGCTAAAACCCTGATTGGTAAACGTTTCTACAGCCATACCAACTGGCTCTCCATTTTTAGCAGCAGGATAAAAAGTAAGGCTCTCCGGTGCTGATTCGCGATATAGGATCGATTGAACGGCAGCGGCACCTTCCAACGGTAGCTCCATTTTCTCTTCAAACGGATTATTGTCGAACTCGGGAAGTACATCTTGTATAGCAGCGTTAACTTTATTTACACCTGCTTGCTCAATAGGTTCTTTAGTCAGTCCATATACAGCAGCCAGTAGTGCTGCTGCTACGCATGTAATCAGCGTGAGTACAAGCACCATATTTTTAAGGGTCGATTCTTTAGCCATTTTTCTTTACCTCCCCAAAACGTTTAGGTTTCATATGACGATTAATAAGCGGTACGAATGCATTCATAAACAGAATAGCGAACGATATACCTTCGGGATATCCTCCAAACGCACGGATAATAATAGTTACAACACCAATGCCTATGCCGAATATAACCATCCCTTTTTTCGTCATAGGCGATGTTACATAGTCGGTAGCCATATAGATAGCGCCTAACATAATACCTCCGGTAAGCAGGTGGAACAATGGATCTACGAAATGCGCCGAATCTGCCAGATGAAGAAGTCCGGCAAATACAAATATGGTAGCAAAAATGGTTATTGGGATATGCCATGTAATTACCTTACGGAAGAGCAGATACCCGAATCCTATCAACAATGCTAATGTTGATATTTCGCCAAGCGACCCCCCTATTTGCCCAAAGAGCATTTGAATGTATGAGAATGAATCGGGATTAGCAGCTGTAATTTCTTGTACGGTCATTCCGTTTGCTAACCCTTCTTTCATAATAGCAAGAGGTGTAGCTCCTGTTACAGCATCAATAGAAGTGAAGAACCCTGTTGGCTTGGGCCATGTGGTCATTTGCACAGGGAAAGAAATAAGCATGAAAACACGCCCTACCAATGCTGGATTAAACGGGTTATTACCCAGCCCTCCAAAGGTCATTTTGCCAACTCCGATCGCCACAACGCTACCCAGTACAACCAACAATGGCGATAGGTTAGAAGGCAGGTTAAATGCCAGAATGAGCCCTGTTACAATCGCCGATAAATCTTTTATACTAGGCTCCTCTTTCAGCAAAAATTTTTGGATAAGCCACTCACAAAGTACGCACGACAGGATAGCCGTAAGCGTAACAATTATTGTTCCCCATCCAAAAAAGCAGATAGAAACGGCAAGGGCGGGCATCAGCGCAATAATAACATCGCGCATCAGACTTCGCGTATTTTGCTTGCCTTGTATATGAGGAGCAGGTGATATTCTCATATTGCTCATAGGTCGATGGTATATTATCTAATTTATTAGTCTTATTATTTTCTCGAACGCATTATTTTCAGTACTTCCGCTTTGCCTAGCCTGATATAATCTACCAGAGGTAAACGTGCCGGACAGGTATAAAGGCAGCAACCACACTCGATGCAATTATGTACAAAGTTAGCTTCGAGCTGATCGTTCATCTTACGTTCTGCCAAACGAAGCAGTAGGTATGGCTCTAAGCCCATAGGGCAGACACCTACGCATTTAGCACAACGTATGCAATTTGAAGAGTCACCTCGGCTAGACTCCTCTTCTGTCATAAACAGAATGGACGAAGAACCCTTAAGGGTGGGACCGTCGATATTTGCAATGGGTTTACCCATCATCGGTCCACCGCTCACTATCTTGCCGGTTCCTTCAGGAATTCCACCAACTGATTCAATCAACTGACTCATAGGTGTACCAACACGTACAAGGTAGTTTTTTTGTGTTTTTAGCTTTTTGCCTGTTATGGTAACGGTATTATCGATAAGAGGCTTGTTCTTTTGTACAGCTTCGTAAACAGAGTAAACCGTACCTACGTTACAAACCACATAGCCTGTATCTATAGGCAGTCCGTTGATGGGAACTTCTTTGCCTGTCACCGCTTTTATCAGCTGCTTCTCGCCACCTTGCGGATAGCGGGGTTTAAGCGGAACAATTTCTATATGTTTAATCCATTGTGTAAAAGACTTCAAATGGTTAATGGCATCCATTTTGTTGGTCTCTATACCGATATATGTCTTATCAATCTTAAGAGCCTGACGAATGATCTCCATTCCAATCAGTATTTGCTCTCCGGCTTCTAGCATTAGCCTGTGGTCTGATGTCAGATATGGTTCACATTCGGCACCATTAACAATTAATGCTTCGGCTTTTTTACCCGGAGGAATACTCAGCTTAACGTTGGTAGGGAATGTTGCGCCACCAAGACCAACGACACCTGCATCAGTTATTTTCTGAATAATTTCTTCGGGTGTATGTTTAATTTCCCTGATAATATCGGGACTACGGTCGATAGATTCTTCCCACTCGTCACCTTCTATCTTAATGCAGATAGCGGTTTTCTTGAATCCCATGTGATCGGCAATTGCTTCGATAGAAGTAACAGTGCCTGATACAGATGAGTGTACATTAGCCGATATAAAGCCCGAAGACTTTGCAATCAGCTGACCGACTTTCACCGTATCACCTTTGGTAACCACAGGTTCTGCAGGTACCCCAAGGTGTTGGGAAGTGAATATGCGTACGGTGTCCTGAGTATTAAAAACCTCTATTGCGACTTGTGCCGAGATTTTATTCTCCGGTGGGTGTACACCGCCTCGTTTAAACGTCTTAATCATCACGGGTTAGTATAGTGTCTTAGGTTTATGCATTACTTACTGGTTCTTTTGCAGGAGCGATTTCCTCTACTTTTTTCTTTGGAGGAAAGTTTAGTTCGTGTATAGCGTTGGTAGGACATACCTCAACGCACTTACGGCATAGTTTACATTTATTGAAATCAATGTAAGCCAAGTTGTTCTCAATAGTTATGGCATCGAATGTACATGCTTTTTTACAAACGCCACAACCGATACATACAACCTTGCACGCTTTACGTGCAACGCCACCTTTATCCTTATTAATACAAGAAACGAAGATGCGACGGTTCTTCGGACCTTTTTTGCGAAGCTCAATAATGAATTTTGGACAGGCTTTAACACATGCGCCGCAGGCTGTACACTTATCGTCGATAACTTCGGGTAATAGGGTTTCCGGATTCATGTGTATAGCATCAAAATCGCAGACTAAAGTACAATCTCCACGACCAAGACATCCGAATGAGCAACCTGTATCACCTGCATATACTGATGCCATTACGGCACAAGACTGAGCGCCATCGTATATGCTGGTACGTGGACGATGAGCAGGAGAACCGGAGCAACGAATAACAGCCACCATAGGCTCTTTTTCTGCTGCGGTTTTGCCTAGCGCTTCGGCAACATTTTTCATGCAATCGTTACCACCAACAGGGCAGAAAATTGTTGCCAGATCTTCGGCTTTTACGGCAGCCTCTGCGAATGCACGACAACCTGCAAAACCACAACCACCACAATTTGCACCGGGTAGTATCTTCTCGACAATATCAATTCTGGGATCTTCGTAAACCTTAAACTTTTGGGCTACACCATACAAAATAATAGCTAATAGAAGAGCCACAGAGCCAAGTGCGATAACGGTATACAGAATAATTGAATAGTCCATTATTGTAGTTTTTCTATATGGAAGATAAATTTTTTAGTGAATTTATTGTTGAGTAAACGAAGCAGTAAAAAGTATGGAATTAGTGATGCTAAACCCACCAATCCTGCAAATTCTTCGCTTACATTGCTTACAGAAGGAAGTATAAAAATTACGGCAAGTACGAGTATTACAGGTAGAATAAAAGCAAGTGCAACAGCCTGAAAGCCAACAGAACGTTGAATAGAAACAGTTACGTCTTCGTTAAGAGTAACGATTTCGCCCCTGTTAGGTATAGACATTAATGTTTCTTTAGAGTCGGTGCTGGTGCAAAAACCTTTAGCATGGCAAGCACTACACGCAGAAGCACGAGGAACAAGAACGGTGATTTTATCATCGCTTACGCCTACAACTTTTCCGGTGTGTGTAATTGTGTTATTTCTCCCCGCCATTTTGAGAAACAAATGTATTGAGGACAACAAAGGTAAAAATTTATGGCAGATAAAAGTGTAACAATTAGCACAATACAATTTTATTACGTGCAAAATATTGATTTATAGTGTGTAAAAGCAGATGTTTTAGCTCATATGCAAGTTTCGGATAAAAAAGCTATAAATATTTTATGGAATATGATTGCTGCTTCCATCTACATTAGTAGCTGTCATAAATTAATTAATTGCTTCACTAAAAATAATTTGTCATGAAAAAACTTCTTTTTTTACCTGTTTGTCTGTTAATGCTTTGTCTTTATTTTCGCAACCTAAGATTCTGGATAAAGCTTGCTCACATAAAAACCTTACAATCTATTTACTACAAAGCGAGGATTTGATACAACGAAATTATATTACGCTTGAGGAGGCATTGAAAAGTAATAAGGTTGTACTGCATGAGACAGGTTCGGTTAACGAACTACAGATAGAGAATAAGTCAAACGACTATGTATTTTATTATGTCTGGAGATATTGTTAAGGGCGGAAAGCAGGATCGTACCATTTCTGAAGATATGGTATTAAAGCCTAAAAATAAAAAGGTACCGCTAGCTTCGTTTTGTGTTGAACAAAGCCGTTGGGAGAAAAGAGGTAGCGAAGATGTTGCAAAGTTTACCTCTTCATCGAACATGTTGAGCAATAGGGATTTAAAAATTGCAGCGCGGTCTCAAAAAATCAGTCGGCGGTATGGAAAGGAGTTGCCGAGTTTCAAACAAATGCGGGAGTAAATGCTAATGCCGATATACGAAGCAGCGAATCTGCTATCAGCCTTCAGCTATCGCTTGAGAATAAAGATTTCCAGAAAATGCTTGCTGAGTATAAAAAAGCATTATCGGCAGTATTTACCGGGAAAGAAAATATTGTAGGCTTTGTATGTTGTATAAACGGACAAGTTGTTTCTGCCGAGTGGTTCGGAAATGCTAAGCTTGCAGAGAAGTTACGGTCTAAGCTGTTAGAATCTGCTGCAAGCGAGGCTATTTTTGCATATAATTAATAAGGACTTAAAACATACAGCGTGTACACTTTCTGCCGCAAATGAGTTTCTGGCTGAAGCACAAAAAGGCATAGAAACGGTTAGCGAAACGGGAGAAGATATGCTGTTAAGAAAACGGGAGACAGATAAAGTTATGGTTTTTAAGTCGTATAACGTAAGTGCCAGCGAACATCCGCTACATGTAAGCATATACTCAACAGAAGATATTAAATCATCGAAAGATAGTAATACACAGCAATATCAGTATGGGGGATTTAGAAATATCAGAAATAGATAGGTAAAATAATAGGGAGACAAAAAATAAACCATCCGTCATTTCGAACGTAGTGAGAAATGACGGTGTATTTCTACGCATGCTCTCTTAGTGCCTTTTCTATAAATGTTCGTAGAATATCAATGGCAACCTCGTTATGCCCACCTTGTGGCACAATAATATCAGCATACCGTTTGGTTGGATCTATAAACTGCAAATGCATCGGCTTTACCGTTTTTTCGTAACGCTCAAGTACCATATCAACCGAACGTCCACGCTCAATAATATCGCGACAGATAACACGGCTCAAGCGGTCATCAGCCTCGGCATCCACAAAGACTTTTAGGTCCATCAACTTCCGAAGTTCGGGATAACAAAAAATTAAAATTCCCTCGACAATAATTACCGATTTAGATTCTATATGAACAGTCTCTTTGGCGCGTGTACAGGTAAGGTAAGAGTAAATAGGCTGCTCCACAACTTTGTTCTGTTTCAATGCTTTAACCTGTTTTACCAGCAAGTCAATATCAATAGAGTCCGGATGATCGAAATTCAGCTCCAATCGCTCTTCTAGAGGAAGATATCCGGAATCTTTGTAGTACGAATCTTGAGGAATAATAACAACACCGCCTTTGGGAAGTAAATCCATGATTTTTTTTACCACGGTAGTCTTTCCCGATCCTGTACCACCTGCAATGCCTATTACCAACATATGGTTTTATTTGTTTTCGCCTGTAAAAATACAGCAAATATTGTTTATGAGAGGGGTTAGGAAAACAAAAAACGGATGTTTTCTGTTATATCTATCTAATTAAGCTTATTTTTGCAACTTTTCATAAATAAACAAATACATAACAACTATAATAAGATATGAAAAAAATTACATTTATAGTTATCGTTTACATTTTTGGAGTAATGGGGCTACAAGCTCAAACAGCAGATACAGCTACTATACCTCAATATTGGAAACTCTCGGGATCTGCAGCTATTAATATGACACAATCATCGTATAGCAATTGGGCTGTCGGCGGACAGAACTCTATTGCAGGAGTTCTAAGCGGAGGATTAGTTTTAAACTATAAGAAAAATAAATGGACATGGAACAATACCCTGGATGCTGCATACGGACTTATGATACAAGACGAGTCGGGTAGAAGTAAAACAGACGATAAAATAGAAATCGCATCGAAGTTAGGGCTTAAAGCAGCTAAAAAATGGAGCTATACAGTATTGGTTCAGTTTAAAACACAGTTCGATAAAGGATATAAATCGTATCCTGTAGAAGATGCGGATAAAGGTAGCTATACATCACGGTTTATGGCTCCCGGTTATCTTACCACATCATTAGGTATGAACTATAACCCTAATGCGGATTTTTCGCTATTTCTTTCGCCTATAACCATGCGCACCACTTTTGTTCAAGATAAGATGTTATCTGATGTCGGTAGCTATGGCGTCGATCCTGGAAAGAAAAGTCTTGTAGAGTATGGTGCATTTGTAAAGGCTACCTATCAGAAAAAAATGGTAGAAGATAGAATCTTACTAAAAAGTAAGCTGGAGTTATTTACCAACTGGGCTGAAAATCCGGAAAATATAGATGTAAACTTTGAATTGAATATTGACTTTAAAGTTACAAAATGGCTATCAGCCAGATTATACGGACAGATGATTTATTATGACGATGTTCGCATACCGGATGATAACGGGGTTTTAAAAGGTCCGCGTTTACAAGTTAAGCAAGTGTTAGGCATAGGTCTTTCTTATATTTTCTAAATCGTTTTAGAAAATTATTACACAAAACAGCTAATGCTGTTGGCTATGCTTGGAAAGAGTTTAGCCAACGGCATTTTTTAATATATATTGCATTTGGAGTAGATGCCAAGATATCGTAACTTGCAAGTTGTTTTTATTCTAAACTAAACCTACTAACTGAACGTATCCATGAAGCTAAGGTTGATAGTAGTATTTGCGATGATTTTATGTTCGTTGCAGCTATATGCTCAAAGCGATAGTACAAGCATAGAAGAAAGTAAAAAAACATGGGATATGGGAGGGAAAATTTCGCTTACAATGAGTCAGACCTCTTATTCTAACTGGGCTTCGGGTGGTCAGAATTCCATATCGGGAGTGTTGGCAGGTAGCGTTAGGTTGAAGCACGAAGCAAAGAAGCTATCGTGGGAGAATACGCTTGAATTAGCATACGGAACGTTGTATCAGTTTGAAGAATCTGATAGAAGAAAGACCGATGATAAAATAGACTTTGCCACAAAGCTAGGATATGCTGCTTCAAAATCTTGGAACTATACAATTCTAGCGCAGCTAAAAACCCAATTTGATAGAGGATATAAATCGTATCCGATAGAAGATAAAAGTAAGTACACGTCAATGTTTATGTCGCCTGCTTATTTAACTTTCTCAATAGGTATGGATTATAAACCTAATAAAGATCTTTCAGTTTACATTTCTCCTCTTTCGTTACGGAACACAATAGTTCTAGATGATACGTTATCTCATAAAGGTGCATTTGGTGTAACGCCGGATAGCCATATGCTTTCGGAGTATGGAGCAATGATTAAGGCAACATACGGCAAAACTTTTTTTGAAAAAATTCAGCTGAAATCAAAAGTCGAACTCTTCTCAAACTTAGAATACGATCCTCAGAATATCAACGTTAACGTTGAGGTTGATATAGGTATTAAGACAACCTCTTGGCTTACTACAAGATTATATACGCAGCTATTATACGATGATAATGTCAAAGTCTCGGAAGATGAAGGACCTGCTTTACAAGTTAAAGAAGTGCTAGGGATAGGGCTTTCTTATTCCTTCTGATACCATTTAGTAAAACAAATCTATGAGTTTATATCCAATAAAATTTAAACCTATACTTAAAGAACGAGTATGGGGGAGCGCTATGCTCCCTGATTTTAAATCGTTGAGAAAATCAGAAAAAGTTTTTGGCGAAAGCTGGGAAATCTCATCTGTACGGGGTACTCTTTCTGTTGTTAGCAATGGATTCTTAAAAGATAATATCATAGATGAGCTGATTGAAGTATATATGGGCGATTTGGTGGGAGAAAAAGTGTACGAAAAATTCGGTTTGGAGTTCCCGTTGCTTTTTAAATTTATTGGATCTTCAGAAGAACTATCACTTCAAGTTCATCCTAATGATGAACTGGCTTTAGAACGGCATAAAGCGTATGGAAAAACGGAGATGTGGTATATCATTGCCGCCGAAAATGATTCTAAAATATACGTGGGATTAAAAGATGGTGTAGATAAGCAGCGCCTGCTTTCTGCAATAGGAGAAAGAAATTTACCCGCTATGCTTAATGTAGAAATACCACAAGCAGGAGATGTTTTCTATCTACCCGCCGGACGTATGCATGCCATTGGTCGAAATATTCTGTTGGCGGAAATTCAGCAGACATCCGATGTTACCTACCGTGTGTACGATTGGGGACGCGAATTCGATCCCAAAACGGCACGCGAAATGCATGTTGAACTGGCGATAGATGCTATAGATTATTCTATTCCGAAATCATATAAAGCCTTATACGAAGAAAAGAAAAATGAAGAAGCGCTGTTGGTAGAAAGTCCTTACTTTAAAGTTAACCTTATTGATTTTGATAAGCGTTTGGAGTTAGACTATTATGAGTTAGATTCTTTTGTTGTGTACATGTGCGTATCAGGAGGATGTGCGATAGCTTATGAAGAAGGTAAGGAGCAGCTAAAACAAGGAGAAACAATTCTTATTCCTGCTTCGTTAAGAGAACTGCGGCTGATACCTGACGGAGGCTGTAAGCTATTGGAAATTTATATTCCGTAAAATAATAAAATCGTCATTTCGAACGAAGTGAGAAATCTGCTGAAAAGAGAAGAGATTTCTCACTTCGTTCGAAATGACGATTTTTCCGTCAGCCTTTTTCTATTTAGCCATCAAGTTGCCTATTAATGCTATCAATATAGCTTAGCAGCTCATCCTTTCCTGATCCTTTTTCTGCCGACGTTAGGAATATGGGCGGAGGTTCTTCCCAATATTCAAGCAAGGTTTTCTTATAGCGATCAATGTTTATATCCCAATCACGCTTTGTCAGCTTGTCCGTTTTAGTAAAAGCTATAGCGAGGGGAACTTGATGCTCGCCTAGCTTATTAATAAATTCAATATCTATCTTTTGAGGTTCAAGTCGGCTATCAACCAAAACGAAGAGCAGGGTTAAATTTTCTCTTTTAGCAATATAATCGCTAATAATGACAGAAAAGATGCTTCGCTCTTTTTTAGATGTTCGGGCATAGCCATAACCGGGTAAATCAACTAAATACCACTTGTTATTTACCAGGAAATGATTTATAAGCTTTGTTTTTCCGGGTTGAGACGATACTTTCGCCAGAACTTTTTGCCCTGTTAGCATGTTTATAAGAGACGATTTACCAACATTAGAACGTCCAATAAATGCATACTCCCGTAAGTCAGCTTTGGGGCATTGCGAAACTGTGCTACTACTGCAAATAAACTTTGCTTCTTTGATAAACATGAGAGTATTTACTAATTTTGCAACGAAAATAAACATTTAAAAATTATGATGAAACGAACAAGAGCATTTCTATGTAAAAAAGACACCTGATTACATGTGGTAGTATATAGCATAGCAAGTTATTTTGTAAGTTCCATATAACATTACTAAGAAAAATAAACGTATGAAAAAAATTCTATTTGTATTAATTCCTGTAATTCTTCTTGCTTCGTGCAAGGGTAAGAATGCCGTGCCCGATCAAACTTTACTCAACACCCGTTGGATATTGGAGACCATTGGTGAAGAGACTATAGATAATAGCAACGAGGATAGACCAGTCTATCTATTTATGGAAGATGGAAGCCATCAGCTAAATGGTTTTGCCGGATGTAACGGTTTTTTCGGCTCTTACCTTGTCGGAGAGCCTGGTGAGTTGATGTTTGTCGGTAATCGTCCTCAGCTGTTAGATACTAAGTGGCTACTTACGGCTATTGGTGAAGAAAAAGTTGAAAATGCCAACAAAGAAAATCCTATTTACATTCAGCTGGAAGAAGGCGAAGAGGGAAATCGTGTGGCAGGTATGGCTGGTTGTAACCGTTATTTTGGCGAGTTTACTGAGGCGGATAATAGCGGTGTTTCATTCAGTAAAATGGGCAGTACTCGTATGATGTGCCAGAACATGGAGACCGAAACAAAATATCTTAACGCATTAAGCGAAGTTGATTCCTATCATGTTGATGGATTATACCTTCACTTAAATAATAACGGAAATACCATTCTTACCTATAAAGTGGATGAAGAAAGCATTAAGTTCTCGGTTGCCAGCACAATGATGATGTGTCAGAACATGGAGGTAGAAAACAAGTTCCACAAAGTATTAGCTGAGGTTAGAAAGTATGATGTTGACGGACTCAGGCTTTACCTTATGGATGTAAACGGAAAGCAGCTGCTAGGATTTAAAGCATTCTACGAAGAATAGTCGGAAAGGTTTAAGATAAACAAAAAGAGCGTTGTGCAATAACATGGCTCTTTTTGTTTAGTGCTATGTTGCTTATTGTATAAACGGTTTACCAACACAAAGCATTTGCTTTCCGAAGAAATCGTTAAGATACTTTGCGGCAAGAACGTAAAATGTTAGTAACGATATAGCAAGTTCGGTGTATGCTGCAACGTTATGCCACATATGACCACAGCCGAACGCATCTAACCCTAAAGCAAGAAATAGTGGGGTTATTAGGCATAAAAGGAAGAACATCGCTTTCGACATTTTTAAAGATGATACGACAAATACAATGGTAATTATCATATATCCGAAAAAGATGGCGCCAAGCTGACGCACATCCGCTGTACTGGCAAGTACTTCGCCAAAGCAACCAAGCTTAATAAGCCAGCTCATGCCCATTCCAATCCAGAATAAGCCGTAAGCGCTGAATGCTGTTGCTCCAAAAAGATTATTATGCTTAAAGTCGAACATCGATGCTATAACCTGTGCTATTCCGCCCAAAAATAAAGCCCAAGGGAGAACATACGCTAAGCATTTGTTAACCCTAATTTTTGCGACGAAGCTATTAATGTTACCATTGCTAAGCCAAACAGACCAAGTGTTGTTGGGTCTGCAACTACCACTTTTACGTGTGTTTTTTCCATGTTTATTGTTTGAAAATTTGCGGCAAAGGTATAATTAAAAGCCAGGCATATAGTTATTATATGTTTAAATCAACTATTTGATTGATACATACGTAGATAACCAGTGGCGCGTTTCGAAATGACGGAAAAGAAATTTACATCTTAAATAGCATGCCGCCAATATTGTCTTGAGATGCACCGGTAACTGAAGTTAAGCAGCTCTTCTGGTCGAACATATACATGGCGCCTAGTAGAGCGAAAACTAGTGCTTCCTTAAAGCCAATAATAATAGGGTCGGGGATGACTACTTCAAACCCGCCTTTTTCTTTTATCAGCTCTACCAAATATTTATTGAAAGCGCCGCCACCTGTAATTAGCATCTTACCGCCTTTACCAACACGCGATATCTGGTAGGCAACATGCTCGTATAGCGTACGTAGCTTATCTTCTAATGATAGCCCATATTTTTCGAATAGCGGGAACACATCTTCCTCAACCCACTCGCGCGCTAATGATTTAGGGCCATGTTGGTGATAAAACGGTAATCCATTCAGCTCATCTAACAGTGGTTGACAAATAGTACCTTTTCTACCCAACTTACCATCTTCGTCGTATTCTAAACTTATTTGGCGGCAGTAGTAGTTGCTTATGTAGTTTGCCGGAGATACATCGTAGGCTATACGCTGCCCGTCTTTTTCATATGATACGTTAGAAAATCCTCCTATGTTTAAACAGTAATCATATTCTGCGAAAAGCGTTCTGTCGCCTATCGGTACAAGTGGCGCTCCTTGTCCGCCAAGCATGATGTCTAAGCGGCGGAAATCTGAAACTACCGGTATTTTAGTTTCGGCAGCAATGGCAGCACCATCGCCAATCTGGTACATGATGTGCTTTTGCGGAACATGGAAAATAGAATGCCCGTGCGATGCAATAATATCAGGTTTTATACCAAACTCATCAATAAACTTATTTACAATTTTACCAATCTCAAATCCGTACTGGCTATGTAGCGTAATAAACGATAGCGCATCGTAGTTTTGTGCTTTTGCCAAGTGTTCTTTTAGCTCGTCGGTATAGCTGTAAGTTTTTGCGTGTAGTATCTCAAACTTCCATCCCGGGTTAGAGAATTCGAAATCGCAAAGGCAAACATCTAAGCCATCCAACGATGTACCCGACATTAACCCAATTACTCTAATTTTTTGTGTAGCCATAGCTGGTATTGGATTAGGTTTATATTTTATTACCATGTAAATTCTGTAGTAAGTGTTGTTACATTGTTCTTTCTATCGCTCACTTCGAGCGTAAGCTTATGCTTTTTTCCTTGTGTTGTAAGGCTTTTATCGAAAGTATGTGTTAGCATATCTTTTTTTGCATTATACTCAAATAATACCCATGTGTCATCAATATATCCGTTATACGATTTTATGCCCGATAAATCATCCCATATTTTTATAGAAATTTCTTTTCTTCCCCGTAAATCTGCTTTATCCTTAAAGTTAGGTGTGATAATAGGAGGAATGGTATCTACCGTTACATAAAAATAGCCGAAGCTTGCAGACGAAGCATTAACGTATCCATTACTATATTCTCCTCCAATACAACCTCTTTTAGACGAAAGAAGCGAGCTGTGATATGCTATTAATGCTTTGCTTTGTGACGAATCGGGCACATTGGCTTTTAATGCTAATCGCATAGGCTTGTGTAGTGGAGTTTCTGAGGTGTGTAAACGGAACATAGGAGAGCAAAAGCTGGCTGTACTATCTTCTATTTTTTCTATATCGAATAGTATATTGTTATAGAGAGCCTCCTTAGGTATGTGAACCACCAGTTCGTTTGAAATATGGAAATTATCTTTATTCCATCTAAAGAATTTACCTCCATTATCTTCTATCAAGTTGCCTTTTGTTTTCTTTTCTTGTGCACGTAAGCTAAGTGTACTTGTATTGTTGTAGTCGTCTGTAACGCTTATCGTTAGGTTATGTACCTTGTCGTCGTTAAGAGCAATTAGTCCGCTATTTTTAATCACATCGTATATCTCGAGGGTATTTCCGGGTTCAACATACGATTTCATGAGCGTTTTTCTGTTGCGTACTTTTTCATTATAAGCAATGAAGCTGTTAATATATCTGGTTTTTGAGAAAGGAATATTATCAATGGTTGTAGAGAATATTACCTCATTATCCAGCTCAACTTTCATTTTTCTGGCTCCGAATTTATTGTGAGTATAATTCATTCTATCGGTACATTCTAACCCAATGTAAGCAGGGCTTTCAATACGGATAATGCTATCAGCTTTCATATTTCCACTTCTTCCTTTTAAATCAATAAGATGGGTTGTACGGCTATGAACTACGGTACGGATAGAGTCAATGCTGAATATTGCCAACGTATTTAGCTCAGGCGCTTTTGTATCGGCAAACGGATAAAACTTTATGCCGTTTAGAGGTATTTGAGCGGTATCTCTTATCTCGAAATGCAGATGCGGGCCAAAAGAATTCCCCGTATCACCGGCATATCCGATAAGTGTACCGCGGCTTACAGAAATCTGTTCAGGTACTAAAAGCGTATCAATTTCGAATTGCTGTTTTTCGTATTGTATGTTTTTAACGAACTTATCTATCGGATTGGCATAATCATGCAAATGGGCGTAAACGCTGCTTGTCCCATCATTGTGCTTGATATAAAGACACTTCCCATACCCACCTGCTCTTACCTGAATTCGAGAAACATACCCATCATTGATAGAAAATAGCTTAGCCCCTACAACGCCTCCAACTTTAATGTCGATGCCGGAGTGGAAGTGATTATCTCTGAGCTCAAAATAGTTTGCCGAAAGCAGCATTTTGCCAGAAAGCGGCTGATGAAGATTATTATTTTGTGCAATAGCAAGTAGGGGTAATAATACTCCAATAGCAACGGCTATGGCTTTATTTCTATGTATTCTTAACAAGGCTCAATAAGGTTTAATATAAGTAAAAATAGCGTTTGACACGAGTCTGGCATGTCCTTTGCTTTTTGAAAAATCAAAAATAAGTATTTTCTTTGTATTCAGTAATAATTATGGAGTAATGGATTTTGAGCTAAGAGATAAAGTTGAACGTTTAATCTCGCTTTACGAACAAGTAAAGATGGAACGTGATATGCTTATAAGCGAAAAAACCATGCTTCAAGACGCTGTTGATACAAAAGACAGGCGAATACAAGAACTGGAAGATAAGAATAAAAAGCTACAGCTGGCAGAAGCATTTAAAGCATCCAGTATAGATAAGCAAGATGCCAAACAAAAGATCGGCAAGATTGTTAAAGAAATAGAAAGGTGTATTGGGCTTCTGAATAGCTAAAGGAAACATGAACGAATATGACCAAATAGCAGAGAATGGGACTATACCCAATCCCGATGGTAGTAAGCTGTCAATTAAAGTTAATATTGCAGATAGATACTATCCGCTGAGGATTGTACGAAAAGATGAAGAAAAAATAAGAAGTGCAGCTAAACGGATAAACGAAAAGGTTTTATACTATAAGCAGCGTTATGCCGACAGAGATGTACAGGATGCACTATCAATGGCTACTTTGCAGTTTGTAATAAAGCTGCTAGAGTTAGAAGAAGAAAGAACCACACCGCCAATTGTTGAAGAGCTGAATAGGCTCGATAAGGAGTTGGGGGATTATCTCGATTCATTTGGTTAGTTAGTATGTTTGTTTAATATTTTAAAGTAGTATAGATTATAGCTTACCCGTATTGTTTGCTCGCTCTTTGCGAAACTCAACATTAAAACAATAAGGAGTTTAACTCGGAAATCTAGGACAGGCCTGGTAGTCTTGCTTGCAAGATGATTCCGATTCTTCGGGACGTCGGACGTCCGAAATCTATCCGGAAGCTCCTGACCTTGACTTTACAGGGTTTCATTAGAACAGCAAGTTGCAGTACGGGTTTTTTGTATCTAATCGCGAAGTAAAATAGTAGCAAAATGCTGCTTAAATTATAATAAGAAAAATGAGAATATAAGTTTAACCCCATTATAAACCAACTATAATAATAACAATAAAAATATGGAAGTATCAACAATAATAGCTGCGGCGGTCGCTCTCGTTGTGGGAGTAGTCATCTCCTTTTTCGTAATGGTGGCGGCACTTGGAAAGAGACGGAGACGCATGCTTAGAGAAGTAGAGTTCGAAGCAGAAAATCTGAAAAAAGAAAAAATTTTACAGGCAAAAGAAAAGTTTCTGCATATGAAATCTGAGTTTGATAAAGAGGTAGCAGAGCGAAACTCAAAGCTGTCTCAAGCAGAGAATAGAATTAAACAAAAAGAATCAACGCTTAACCAGCAAACAGGTGAGCTACAACGTAAGCAAAAAGAAGTTGATGCGATTAAAGAAAACCTCACAAATCAGATAGAACTGGTAGAAAAGCGAATTGATGAATACGAAAAGCTACGTAAAGAACAGATTGAAAAGTTAGAAGCATTAGCCGGTATGTCGGCTGAAACAGCAAAAAACATGCTTGTTGAATCGTTGAAGAGCGAAGCAAAAACCCAAGCAATGTCTTACATCAACGAAGTGATTGATGAGGCTAAGATGACAGCTACTAAAGAGGCTAAGAAGATTGTAGTTAAAAGTATTCAGCGTGTTGCAACTGAAGCAGCCGTAGAAAATTCTGTTACTATATTTAATATAGAGAATGATGAAATGAAGGGACGTATTATTGGGCGTGAAGGTAGAAACATACGCGCGCTAGAAGCAGCAACAGGTGTAGAAATTGTTGTTGACGACACACCCGAAGCAATTGTGCTTTCAGCATTCGATCCGGTTCGTAGAGAAGTTGCACGCCTTGCCCTACACCAATTGGTAACAGATGGACGCATACACCCTGCCCGTATTGAAGAGGTGGTTGCTAAGGTGCAAAAACAGATAGAAGAAGAGATTGTAGAGGTAGGTAAGCGAACTGCTATAGATCTTGGTATACATGGTTTACATCCTGAGCTTATCCGTATGATTGGTAAGATGAAATATCGTTCGTCGTACGGACAAAATCTTTTACAACACTCGCGCGAAACAGCCAACCTTTGCGCTATAATGGCTTCGGAACTTGGCTTAAATGCTAAACTGGCTAAGCGTGCGGGCTTGCTACACGACATCGGAAAAGTTCCAGACGACGAACCTGAACTACCACACGCAGTGCTGGGAATGAAGTTGGCTGAGAAGTATAAAGAAAAGCCGGAAGTTAGCAATGCCATAGGTGCACACCACGATGAGGTAGAAATGACTTCACTTATTGCACCTATCGTACAAGCATGTGATGCTATATCTGGTGCTCGCCCCGGAGCGCGCCGCGAAGTGGTAGAGTCGTATATTAAACGTCTTAAAGAAATGGAAGACTTAGCGCTATCTTATCCTGGCGTACTTAAAACTTTTGCTATTCAAGCCGGTCGAGAGTTGAGGGTTATTGTTGGTTGCGAAAAAGTTTCCGATCAGGATGCCGAGCAGCTTTCATTTGATATCGCGAAGAAGATTCAGGACGAGATGACTTACCCGGGTCAGGTTAAGATTACTGTTATCCGAGAAACACGTGCGGTAAGCTATGCTAAGTAATATACCTTATAATATATAGTATAAATTTTAGGTCAAAATGATTTAAAAATAAAAAGAGAGTTGATTTATAGTCAGTTCTCTTTTTGTATTTTATCTATTAGATTAAATATCTATTCTTTTGCTTTTATTATCAGTGTGCTGTAATATTGGATAATTTGATATCGAAGTATATGTTTGGCTATCAGATGGTTGTGCAAGCGCTTGTCATAAAGCCAATATTTAAGCACCATTTTCGGAGAAGAGCGAATTTACGAACTCCTTCTTGTTAAAAATTTGCAAATCATTTATTCCCTCTCCAACTCCAATAAATTTTACCGGAATTTTAAATTGATCGGATATTCCAAGAACAACCCCTCCCTTTGCCGTCCCGTCCAGCTTGGTAATGGCAAGCGCAGTAACATTAGTTGCTTTGGTAAATTCTTTTGCCTGTTGAAAAGCGTTTTGTCCGGTAGAGCCGTCTAACACTAAAAGTATTTCGTGAGGAGTATCCGGAACAACCTTTGCCATCACGTTACGAATTTTGGTTAGTTCATTCATTAAGTTTACCTTATTATGTAAACGACCTGCTGTGTCGATAAGCACCACATCAGCATTGTTGCTTACTGCCGATTTAACTGCGTCGTATGCCACAGAGGCAGGATCGGAGCCCATTTGCTGTTTAACAATGGGAACTCCTGCGCGTTCTGACCATATAGTTAGCTGATCTACAGCTGCTGCACGAAATGTATCGGCTGCACCCAGGTAAACACTTTTTCCATCCGCTTTTAGTTGGGCTGCTAATTTGCCAATGGTGGTTGTTTTTCCAACACCATTAACTCCCACAACCATAACTACATATGGCTTTTTTGAGAAGTCAAAAGGTATGTCTCCGTCTGTAGAGCCGCTTTCCTCCAGCAACGCTTCTATCTCTTCACGAAGAATAGAGTTTAACTCGTTAGCATTTACGTATTTATCTTTTGCAACACGCTGTTCAATACGCTCAATAATGCGAAGAGTAGTTTCAACACCAACATCCGATGTTATTAACACTTCTTCAAGCGAATCGAGTACGCTATCATCAACTTTCGATTTGCCGACGATTGCCCGAGAAAGTTTTTCAAAAAAGCCGCGCTTTGTTTTTTCTAAGCCTTTATCAAGGCTTTCCTTTTTTTCTTTAGAAAAGAGTCCGAAAAGGGCCATATGTAAAAGTCCGAATTTCTGTTGAGACCTGATTTATTGTCTGTTAATAATTGTTGTTTATTGGTATAAAAGAAAATATTATGATCTTTTAGTTCGATATTTGTACAAGTAATTAAGATATGTTTTGCGTAGTAAAAAATAATTTCATCAAAGTATAGACCATAAAATGATTATGTACTTTTTGTAGTAATTTCTTTACGTTGGTTGAAAATTAATGATTCAAAGATACTAGGATATGCCGAATCATCCAAACCTGTATCTTTTTTGTTGTTTATGAAGGGGTTTAGAGGTTTATCACTAGGATTAGGATAGAGAAGATGTTAAATATATACGCAAAAATTAGTTGTTGAGTACGGGATTCTAACAGAAAAATAGGCGGATTAATATATCTGAAAGGTAAAAAAAGTAAAATACAATCACTTGAATATCAATAATGAAACATATTTTTAACAAATATATCGGAATAAAAATGCTTATTTATAATATATTGATACATAATTAAGTATGCATGTTATTAAAAAGATATGAACAAATTTAATGAAGTAACAAACACCGTCTGGTTAAATTGAGCTAAATTATTTTTTTAACCCTTGTTTGCACTCGTTGATTTTTGCTTTTTTTAAGCATTTAAAGCCTTGAAAATTAGATTCTTTCCAGCAGAGTGTTTTCTTAATATTATACTTAAGGATTGTTATTTACAGTTAATAGTCGAATTTAGATTTTGTTAAATTACCCTTACGAGCGTACCTTTGGTCAAATTTTTCAGGTGTGAAATACCCTTCAACAAAAGATATTAGTTGTGAAAAGAGGCTGTATGTTTACTACTGAGGAACGGCTTTTACGCTTTTTCTCTGCTATTATATAAATAGCAAACTATAAGAAATGTTTATTTCATTCAATAATAAAAGTAAATAGTATAAAAACTACCAAATAACAAAAGTAAAGTAGCACCTAGCCGGTTTACTTTTCTTTCAAAGGAGTAAAAGTTATGAGTAAGTACAAAAATCGCAATACAAAATTAAATTCACTCGTAATGAATAATGTGCGTATAAGGAAGTCCGTTATTTCTACACTATGTAGATGCGGATTGATTTGTTTGCTATTCTTAGCGCCATGGGTTTCTAACCTACAGGCACAACCTCCCTATTATGGACAGGTTGGTATTGATACTAGCAACGATAGGGCAGTCCTTAAGATTTTAGATGATGACAACTTGAATTCGAACTCTACAGCAGAGGGAATCGATTCGAGAAAGCGTCGTACTATTATTGTAGATAAAGTATCTGATGGTATTGAAGGTACTACACCGGGCTCTTCTGCCGGTAGTACTAATATACGGTTTAAGGTACGCTTCTATAATGATGGTAATGCCCCTGAAGGGTATCCGGATAAAACAACTGCGGTATCAGATGTTTGGGCGTTCTTTAAGATAAACGATGGTAGCGCAAAAGGCGACGCTTCGTATGCAGAAGGCGTAGATTTTACTTTTCCAACAGCTACTACTGATTTGATAAAAGTAGCGGATAGAATTTACAAGGTAAAAATTCCTGAAGGCGAGAACGAAAGTGACGTTATTACCTTAAATGTTTTTGGTGATAATATTATTGAAGGTTTAGAGAATCTTCATATCGAGCTGTTAAATAGCGGCTCGTATGTTCCTTATGCAGATCCAGAAATTCTTTCTGAGGATGATACTACTCCAACAGAATTCCCTGTTGTAGCCACTCCTTATGAGTTTACTATTACCGACAAGACAGGAGATAACCCTGCGAATAAGATTATTATTGTTACCGCAGATGATATGGGTATTGACGAAGGAGGCTCAACTGTAATTAGAGTTAAGCTGCCTTACGGTATAACTTCTTCTGTGGAAGTACCTGTAACATTAATAGTAACAGGAGGTAACGGTGCATCACGTTTAGGAGACTATATGCTAAACGGAACACCGAATGCTGTGAACCCTTGGAGTAACTATCCTGTAACAATACCAGCAAATCAATCGGAAGCAACATTTACCTTATCAGCCGATTCGGATGATGTTTTATACGATAATGGTGCTGTTGAATTTAAGATAGCAGGAGTTCCGACTACATATGGCGGTATAAATAATAATGTATCGGTAAATATTAATGATAAGACTAAAGATAATCCTGATAACCTTAAGCTAAAAGTTGTTGCTAGCAAATCTCCGATAGACGGAGACGGATCAGATGTATCTAACATATCAGTATGCTTTGTAAATTCTAACGTAACAACTGCAACAGATATTGTTGTAAACTTAAGCCAGGCTTCAGGAACGGCTGTCTTGCCAGATAACTACACTTGGTTAGGAACACAAGTAACTATACCCGGTAATAGCATAAGCAGCTGCTCTAATAGCGTTCAGGTTAGAGGAGAGAATGCCCATGTACTGGGAGGTAGTTGGGATCTTGTAATTAAAGGTGAGGCAATGGGCTATACCGATATAGCCAATGCTACCGTAATGATTGTAGATAAGAACCATCTGGTTCAGAACAATCTTGACGTTAGGTTTGATCCTACAGCAGACGATGTATTAGAAGGAAATGATGTAAATGTTGTTATTAAGCTTAAAGATGGCTTTACAACGTTTACGGAGCTTCAAATTCCAATCCGGATAGATGGCAATAGCTGTACAGCTGATCTCGGTACGGACTACACCGTATCTAATCCGACAATAACAACCGAGGATACACCTGCAATGGCTATTATTCCTCCCGGAGGTGATAGGGCTATAATAAAGCTTACCGCAAGAACGGATACTGATACAGAACCGGATGAGTATGTACACTTTATTAAAGCCGGTACAATAATCGGTAGCGTAGGTTATACTCATGACTGGGAAACTGGTAAAGATAGAGCAATTTTTACTATTAAAGACGTAACGGGTCCAAGTGCTAAGAACGTAGTTGTTGAATTAGATAAAGACAACCTACTTAGAAGTACTTCTGCTACAGGCGATAAGGTGAAAATTACAGCTAAGCTGGGAGGTACATTTTCAGTACCGGTTAAGGTTTCATTAACCTTAAACGGAGCAAGTACAATAGGTGGAGATTATACTCTTACCAATCCTTACGTACTTACAATTCCGGCATATCAAACAGAGGCTTCTGTTGAGGTATGGGCTCCATGTAACTATACGGTTACAGATGTTAGAACAATTGTTCTTAACGCTGCTGTGGACACAGATCCATCTAATGCTATTGCTGGCTTAACAGTATCGTTTAAGGATAATGTTAATACGATTAAGGTTCAGCCTGTAGGTATAGATAACGGTATCAGTGGCTTAGGTGTTATTTGTGCAAACGAGGAGTTAGAATTAACAGCTCAGGCTGCACCTGGAGGAAGAACATTCACTTATAAATGGTATAAGGGAGGTACTTTGATTGGTGGTGCAAATACTAATAAGCTTGTAATTCCTGTAAATAGTCTTACTGCTGGTAACTATGAATATAAGGTAGTAGTAACTGCGGAATATGGTTGCGAGCGCGAGTTTTCTCATCAGTTTACAGTAAACAGATTACCGGAGCCTGTTAGCATTAGCTCAAATAGCCCGAGTGAAGTATGTGGTACTCCAAAAGTTACCATTACTGCAAGTACTGACGAAGACGATCCGGTTACATACCGTTGGTATAGAATTAAAGACGGCGAGTCTATTGTAGATGGACCGCTACAAACGGGTCCTAGTAACGTATATGAAATCGTTGATGGTGTAAGTGGTAAGTATTGGGTAGAAATGTCTCTAAACGCAACATCTTGTGCAATAGAGAGTTCAATCAGACTGCCGTTTAAATTTGGCTCTGGTTATACACCTGCTACACCTAAGATTGCTCCATCACCGGCATCATTCTGTGCAGGAGGTAGCGCTGTACTTACTGTTACTAAGGCAGATGGTACAGAGTATCCTGCAACTGCAGAATATCACTGGTACAAGAACAATGCTTCTTACGTAGTTATACCGGACGGAGGAAATACATTATCGGTTTCAGATCCGGATACTTATTCTGTAATTGTATATGTTGGCGGTTGTCCTTCATCTGAAGTATTTGTAACAGTATCTCAGACAGGAGGTCCTGCGCCAGATCAACCTATTGTAGATCCGGCAACACAGGCAGAGTTCTGTAAGAATGGTAGCGTAACACTTTCGGTAGTTAACTTTGTAGGCGGACTTTCATATCAGTGGTACTACAACCATGCGAACGACAACACGGGTGGTATTGCAATTGCTGACGGAATAAGTGCTTCGATTGCGGCAGACACAGAAGGCTGGTACTATGTAATAGCCTCAGACGGAACATGTCATTCATTAGTTAGTACTCCGGTACATGTTACAGAATCAGCTACTGAGGTAAATATAGATAAACCAGTATTAAACTACACTAACTCAGCAATATATTGTGATGGTGGTAGCGTAACACTTTCAGTAATTAATCTCCCTGAAGATACTTACCCGAATGTTATATTCCAATGGCACGACCTAAATGGAGCCATCAATGTTAACGGAACAGGAAGGTCACTTCATGTATCTACCAACGGAACATATTGGGTAGTGGCAAGCGATGGTTCTGGTTGCCAGACTAAAGCTAGCGAAAAGATCGTGGTTTCAAAGAGCGGAAGTCTTGCTCCTGTACAACCTAAGATTACTGCTAAGAATGATGTTACCAGCATTTGCGCTGTTGACGGAAGTATTGAGCTTAAGGCAGTTAAAAATAATAATCAGCCATATGTAAGCGCTGATAATATTACTAAGTACGAATGGTATCAAGATGGTAACCTAATAGCTACAACAGTTTCTAATGTTTACCACGCGTTGGGTAGTGACATTGGCGCGGGTAATACAGCGACATATGTGGTTAAGGTTTACAGCGGCGGTTGCGAAAGTTTGCCAAGCGCGGGTCTTCCTATATCGGTAGGCAA
>JAIRNF010000054.1 GCA_031258195.1 Prevotellaceae bacterium | reverse complement strand
GCACCCGTGCGCCGGTCGCCGCCAGGCATTGCTGCCCGCGCTGCCCCTCGACTTGCATGTGTTAGGCCTGCCGCTAGCGTTCATCCTGAGCCAGGATCAAACTCTTCACGGTAATTTGTGTTTCAAAATTTCCTAGTCGATCTGACTTAGTATACTCAACTATTCATTAAAATAGAAAAGACGTTTTACTCTTTTTGTACTACAAGATAGTATCTATCTGTTTCCCAATATTTTCAAAGAACTCCCCTTTGTTTCTTATCGCCGTTGAGGGCGAAAAGGGTTGCAAAGGTAGGCACAAATTTTTTAACTCACAAACTTTCTTTTAAAAAACTTGGCTAAAAATTTCTACCTCAATCTAAATTTCAAAAAACGTGTGCTTCTCTCAAAGCGGGTGCAAAGATATGGAAAGTAATTTCATCTTTCCAAATGTTTTCTCAAAAAAAATAACAAAATACTGATTTACAGGTACATTATTTTTCGGTCGTAGGTAAACTGATATTTACTCATTATAAAATGTTAGCCTATTATGTAAATTTTAAGCGGCTTGTACGGGTGGTATCAATAAGGACATATAAACAGCATTTCTATGATAAGGGCGATAGCGTGTGTCTCAGGTGTGTATATTTCCTACTACTTTCTTCTCATTATTTTCGCTTAAGGCTTTTCTGTCAGCACTTAACGAATTATTTCTTACTTTTGTTATATCTTTATCGGCAATTATGACAAACAACAATATGGCAGAGGTAGGTAGCAAAAAGCTGGTTATTATACCTACTTATAATGAAAAAGAAAATATTGAGGCGATTATCCGAAAAGTTTGCTCGCTAAGCGAAGGTTTCGAGGTATTGGTTATTGACGATGGTTCGCCCGACGGTACTGCTGATATTGTCAAGTCGCTCCAACAGGAGCTTGCTGAGCGTGTTCATTTGGTTGAGAGAAGGGGGAAGTTGGGCTTAGGCACGGCTTATATTGCTGGTTTTAAGTGGGCTATTGGGCATAGCTATGATTATGTTTTTGAGACGGACGCTGATTTCTCGCACAACCCCGACGATTTACCTACGCTTTACCATGCTTGTTGCGTGGAGGGAGCAGATATGAGCATTGGTTCTCGCTACATTACGGGTGTTAACGTGGTAAACTGGCCTATCGGAAGGGTTATTATGTCGTACTACGCTTCGGCATATGTACGGCTTGTAACTCGTATGAGGGTTATGGATGCAACAGCGGGGTTTGTATGCTATAAGCGCGAGGTGCTACAGTCTATAAATCTTGACAGAATTAAAATGAAGGGCTATGGCTTTCAGATAGAGATGAAGTACACGGCTTGGAAGCTGGGCTTTAAGATAAAAGAGGTTCCCATTGTTTTCGTTGACCGTAAGCTGGGTAACTCTAAAATGAGTAGCGGTATTTTTGGTGAGGCTATGTGGGGTGTGCTAAGGTTGAGGTTTAGGAAGATCAGAGGTGCGTTAGTAAAATAGCAGTATTAGCGACAGTGTTAACAAATCCAAGAAATAAGCATCCGTTCAATATCTGTCGTTTTTCGGGAGACTTCTTACTCTGTTCGAAATGATGATAAGCGATACCGCTAAACTCACATAGCCTTCTTTTTTGTCTATTTCTACATCTTCAAATTCTCACATTTTTTCTTCCGGCAGATCAATATTCAAACGCTTTGCACGTAATCGCCAGCGTTCTTTTGCGAGTTCCTGCATATCTATCTGTCCGTCTCTTTCATCAATAATTTCCATACCGAGAATAGTTTCGATAACGTCTTCGAGGGTAGCAATACCGTCCATCCCGCCGTATTCGTCAACGACTAACGCAATCTGTTCTTTCTTTTCGAGTAACATTTCGAACAGCTTTGGCACACTAGTACCTTCGTAGCAGATAACGATAGGACGGCGAATATCTTTAAGCTGTAGTTGTTCATTTTCTTTACTGGCTGCCAGCTTTTCAAGAATATCGAACTTTAGTACATAACCCGTTACGTTGTCGGTATTACCTTTATAAACGGGAATGCGTGAATACTTTAAAATATCTTTTTGCTGAACCACTTCTGCCAGCGTAGTTTCTTCGGATGTAAGAAAAACAACGGTTCTAGGTGTCATAACATCGCGAACAGCAACCGATTGCATATTAATAAGGTTGCCGATTATTTTACTTTCGCTTTCGTCGAACACCCCTTCGTTCTTGCCTATCTCCGTTAGGGCTGCTATCTCCTCACGACTCACCTTTGGTACATCTTTACCTCCCGAAATAATTTTAGTAATCAACTTAGAAAATAGTACAACAGGGTAAGAAACGTAAACCATAACGTTTATAATTTGAGCCGCGGGCAATGCCAAACTCCGCCAGTAGCGTGCCCCGATGCTCTTTGGCAATATTTCTGAAAGTAAAAGAATGAGCAGGGTTAGAATTGCGGATATCACACCAAAATACGCCTCGCCAAACAGCATGGTGGCCTGCGCTCCTACCCCGGCTGCGCCAACTGTATGGGCAATTGTATTAAGCGTTAATATTGAAGATAGGGCAAGATCGATATTGTTCTTGAATTTCTTTAGCAGTCTCGCACCTCTTTTCTTTTCAAGCGCTTTTAGCTCGACGAACGGGATAGAAACGGATAGAATTACGGCTTCGGTAACAGAACAAATAAACGAAATACTTAATGCCAGTAATAGATATGTAAGAAGAAGCATCATTTATAAAGTTTAAAAATCAAATTTAGATATTTTCCAGCATTTTCAGGTAGTAAAGTATTAAACAACACTCAAAAAATACTCTCTCTACTTCAAAAATAGTAGGTAAATGGGTTCGATGTACAGATATTTTACTACCTTTATCGCTTTAATTACTCATAATGAGCCTGTAAAGTATTAGCTTTTACTACCAAAACCTACTTTGTTACCTACCGTTCTATCTTTTGATAGACAAACTTTCAGGTAAAACTAAAGAGTTTATTGATATGAAGAAAGCGGGATTATTATTAGCCTTACTTGGCACATTTGCAGCTATCACGCTACAGGCAAAGACTCCTGAAAAAAGGGATACAACCAAAATACAATCTGTTGTCGTGCTGACTGAGCAAAAAAATAACGATACTGTTTTTCTTGATGATGAAATTACTCTGATTGACACCGCAAAGGTTGGTATCGGAGGAGAAAACTTACCTCTTATTCCCGCTGACGACTTATATAATGTCTGGAATAACGCAATATCTGATCCGTATCGACTACCTATAGATTCTATAATAAGTCCAAACGACACTATTGTTATCCCAATAGAAAGTTACACATATCCACTTTTAACGCATATTCGTGTGAATTCCGAGTTCGGAAAGCGAGGCAGGCGTTTTCATAATGGCATAGATTTGAAGGTATATACAGGCGATACCATTGTCAGCTCAATGGCAGGTATGGTACGCATTGCAAGAAAATCCGGCGCATTTGGGAATTTAGTGGTTGTCCGTCACCATAACGGGTTGGAAACTTTTTACGGTCATCTAAGCAAAATACTTGTTAAGCAAGACCAGCGGGTAGAAAGCGGAGAGGTTATCGGGCTGGGTGGAAATACAGGGCGATCTACAGGTCCGCATTTACATTACGAAGTACGCTATTTGGGAAAGAGCATTAATCCACGTCATTTAGTAGATTTCGACTCAACCCTTACGGCTAAAAGTGACACCCTGCTATTAACCGCCGATCTTTTTAAGCACATTAGTAAACAAACGTATAGCGCTGCCGGTAGCACCTCCTCTGCTCCCGCTTTAAAAGCCGGAGAAGGCGGTGTATGGACCGTTCGAAGTGGCGATACGCTAGGCCGCATAGCGCAACGCACCGGAACTTCTATCAGCTATCTCTGCAATGTTAATGGCATATCACGCACCGGCATTCTTAAGCCGGGACAGAAAATAAAGTATTAGCTCACTATGATTCGCTATTCGCTCTTACTACTCTCTTTAGTATTTTTTTCTTTTACGGTTAAAGCATCGGATACGCTTACAATTGTAGCGGTTGGAGATATTATGATGGGTACCATTTACCCAGACGGCAAGCTACCACCAAACAACGATTGCTCGCCTCAGTTAAAAGAGTTGATTCCCATTCTATCCAGTGGGGATGTTACGTTTGGCAATCTTGAAGGCGTACTTACCGATAGTAAAACAGGTATGAAAAAGTGTAACAACCCGGAGATTTGCTATACATTCGGGATGCCTACCAACTTTGTGAATTGCCTTATCGAAGCAGGTTTTAACCTACTTAGCCTTGCCAATAACCATGTAGGAGATTTTGGCGAACAGGGAAGAAAATCTACGGTAGAAATATTAAGTAAAAATGGAATACGCTTTGCCGGGCTAGCGGATTACCGCCCTACTAATACATTTATAATAGACGGAGTAAAATACGGATTTTGCGCTTTTGCCTCTAATATGGGAACGGTTAGCATAAAGGATATCCCTGCTGCTGAAAAAATCGTACGGCGTTTAGCCGATTCTTGCGATGTGATTATCGTTTCATTTCATGGAGGCGGAGAGGGTAAGGCACATCAGCATGTAACCCGAAAAACAGAAACCTATATAGGCGAGAACAGAGGTAATGTTTATGATTTTGCCCATCGAATGATTGATGCCGGAGCAGATATTCTGTTGGGTCATGGTCCCCACGTAACACGCGCGATAGAGGTTTATAAAGACCGTTTTATTGCATACAGCATGGGTAACTTTTGTACTTACGACAGGGTAAACATAAGTGGCGTAAGCGGTTTAGCACCAATTTTCAAAATATACACTGATAAAACAGGAAAGTTCTTAAAGGGCGAAATACACCCCACCTATCAGGTAAAATTTCAGCCTGTGCGTATAGATCCGCAAAACAGGGTAATAAAAGTTATTCAAGATCTTACAAAAGTTGATTTCCCCGAAATGAGTTCAGTCATCTCTATAACTGATAATGGAGAACTTTTATTAAAACCATAAAAATTGAAATAGATTATCATGAAAATACCTGGACTATTTATTTTTGCATTAATTTTTTTATGCAACTTAATGCAATCATGCAATAATAAACAAACTACTTCTCCAAAAGAGAACAACAGTCAAAATTTACAAGGAAAACAAACTATTCCATCTCCCTTTAAACTTGACCCTTCATTAGATGATAATTACTATACTGCTACAGACAATATTTTGATTAAAATTATAAGCGATACCTTAACAATAGATTCAACAATATTAAGTATAAATGGAAAGAGAGTAGACGTATTTAGCGGGTTAAGTTATAACTTATCCCTCATAAATTCGGAAATGGGCAGAAAAAGAGCCGTACTGACATCTTACAGGTCAGGAGAGCGGCTAGGCGTACTATCATTTGCATATACGGTAAAACCACCGTATCCGCCAAAAGTATATAGCTATAAGGTAGTAAAAGAGTACCCTCATCGCCGAGATGCTTATACGCAAGGGCTTTTTTTTCATAATGGATATTTATATGAGGGAACGGGTCAGTATGGGCATTCTACCCTTTGTAAGATTGACTTACAGACAGGAAATGTGATACATGAAATATACCTCGGTAATAATTATTTTGGAGAGGGGATCTGCCTTCTAAATAATTATATCTACCAACTTACATGGCAAGAACAGGTTGGATTTATATATAATGCCGATAACTTTGAGAAAATTGGAGATTTTAGCTACCCGACAGAAGGTTGGGGAATAACAACAGATGGGACATATTTAATAATGAGCGATGGGACGAATAGCTTATACTTTATAGATCCTGCAAATATGGCTACAGCCAAACGAATTGAGGTGTACTCGAATAGCGAGTCCGTAATAATGCTGAATGAGCTAGAGTATATTAATGGCGAAATATGGGCAAATGTTTATGGTAAAGATTTTATCGTTATAGTTGACGCTAAAACGGGAGCTGTAAAAGGAAGAATAGACCTAAAGAATATTCTAAAACAAGAATATTATAGTAGAGATACTGATGTATTAAATGGCATAGCTCATGATATAGTAAATAATCGCATTTTTATTACTGGGAAAAATTGGCCTAAATTATTTGAAATTGAAATAGTTGAATAATACACTCATACATAGTTTATGCGCGTAAAAAATGAAAGGGGGTTATGCAAGATATAACCCCTTTCATTTTTTATAAATTTCAATTAAAGACCCGGACTGTCTGTTGTAACTGTAGTACCACAACTTCCACATGTTAATGTGGTTTTTACCTCACTTATTATTTCCTTTTCAACAGGTTTAGGCTTAGATAATAAACCTCCGCATCCAGGCTTAGGACAACTCAGTTGTCCTCCCCCCATAATTCTATTCATTTTTTTACGGCTTAAAACCTCTTTACTTAATGTAGCTGGTTTTAAAATTAGGTTCAAGATTAGTTAAGTGACTTGAAAAGTTATTTAACTATCTTTTTTTTAGCCTTGACGTCGAGGCGAAAGAAGTCGCGGAATTTACGGGTCCGAATCGCGGTGCTATAGGCGGTATTTACGGCGAACCGCGCGCGAATCGTCCGGCTTCGCGAACGGGGAGGTCGAGCTCGACGAGAGCCGCGTCGGGGTCGGGCGCGCGGGGGGAATCCGGAGAAGAGGAGCCGGGGGCGAGCTCCCCGTTTTGGGTATGCTTAAGCGAGGCGA
>JAIRNF010000032.1 GCA_031258195.1 Prevotellaceae bacterium | reverse complement strand
CTCGATATGCTCCTCGACGCGGTTCTTGATGATCGGCTTGCGGCGCGATATCTCCCGCAAGGCCTGCTCGCCGCCCTGATCGTAGAGTTCCTTGAAACGATAAAAACTGCCGCGGCTGTGCCCCATCACTTTGCAGGCTTGTGATACGTTGCCGAGCATCCGGACCAACTCCAGTAAGCCCGATTTGTTCTTGATGATCTTCTGTTGTGTCGTCATAACTTAATCTTTTTCAGTTAGTGAATCTATAAACTTTTATTCCTAACTGTCAGATTAAGTCGTGACTAATTCAGATTATATTATGCTTTATACTACTTAATAATAATATCGTTCAAATTTCGTTTAGGTACATAATGCACTCCTTTCTCGTCGCGATAGTACTTTATATCATCATCTTTCATAGGAAGTAACTGTACCTCTTCTTTTGGCTTTCCTAGGGCAATAACCAATGCTACTTCCAACGATTCCAGAATGCTTAAAATCTCTGCCAACTCTTTTTTCTTTACCGACTGAATAATACACCCTCCCAATCCTCTTTCTACAGCACCAAGAAGAATGCTTTGACAGGCGATCCCTTCGTCAATAGCAGGCGTACCCATCGTAAGGTTTTTATCTACCGTCATCACAACATATGCTGTTGGTCTTTCTGATTCTTCAGGACCATCCCAATCTTTCAGATATCCTGCCCAAGCTAAGGTTGAGAATACTTCTGCATTTATTTTTTCATCGTTTACAATAATGAATTTAAGTGGCTGTAGATTTTTACCCGATGGTGATAAACGTGCTAAATCTATTAGCTCATTTAATACACTTCGCTCTATTTTAAAATCCCCATAAAAGCGGCGATAGCTACGATTTTTAAGTATTAAGTCTCTTATCATAAAAGCTAAGTTTAGTGATTGATTACAAATTTAGCATAATATCAGTCAACATATAATATTTTACTTTGTTCCAACATAAAGAAATAATCAACACAAATGAATATGAATACTATATTTAATACTTTTATTTCAAGAATTAGTTCTTGAAATAACGAAAAAAGAGGAGCCTCACGTTTATGAGGCTCCTCTTTTTTCGTTAAATAAATGGCAAATACTTATTAGAATCTTTTTTCAATAACTGCCCAGTCAATAACATCCCATACCTTTTTAAGATGGTCGGCGCGGCGATTTCTATAATCTACGTAGTATGCATGCTCCCAAACGTCTAATCCTAAAAGTGGAGTATAGCCTTGACGTAGAGGATTACCTGCATTAGACTCTTGAGTTATTACAAGCTTTCCGTTTTTATCTTTCGATAGCCAAACCCAACCAGATCCAAACAATCCTGCTCCTTGTTTTTCGAACTCTTCTTTAAACTTCTCGAATGAGCCGTAAGTACTGTTGATAGCCTCTGCCAGCTTACCGGTAGGAGCCTTTTTAGGATTTGGAGAAAATGTGTCGAAATAAAACTTATGATTCCAAGCCTGTGCACCATTATTATAAATAGCACCATCAGCTTCTTTACTTATAGTTTCAATATCTGCATTCTCAAACTTTGTTCCTTGAACAAGGTTATTTAGATTGTTTATATATGTTTGTAAGTGTTTTCCCCAATGTAGTTCCATTGTTTCCTTACTAATAGCGGGTTCTAATGCGTCTGTAGCATATGGTAATGCTGGTAATTCGTGTTTCATAGCTTTATTATTTTTTGATGTTTGACCATAACTTACTGATGCCAGTAGCATCATGCTTAATATTGTAATAGCTGTTGTTTTAATAGCCATCTGTGTTTTAATTTTTCTTAAAATTACTCAAAATAATTACTCAAAAACTTTCAATTCATGTCAGTAATAAACATTCCCGCTCCCAATTTTGTTCGACGCTTCAACAAATCACATAGCATCAGATAATTATACGCCAGCATTGTTTTAGTCTATGCATTATTGTCTTTTTCTATACAGCCAATCTTTTGTCCTTTTTATCAATTAGTGTAGCTTTGTACACGTTATGAACCGCAAAATTCTACAACTAGCCATCCCCAATATCACATCAAACATTACCGTTCCGCCACTTGGAATGGTAGATATGGTTATTGTGGGACATATGGGCAATAAGCAGTATATTGGTGCTGTCGCGGTTGGTGCTGCCATCTTCGACCTGCTGTATTGGAATTTTAGTTTTCTTCGTATGGGTACAAGCGGTTTCGCTGCTCAAGCGTACGGACGTAGAAATCCATCCGAAGCCATCCTTATTTTGGGTCGCTCTGTGATTGTAGGACTCGCTATTGCCATAACTTTGGTAGCCCTACAGCAACCTATGTATAAGCTGGCGGCTTATTTTATTGATGCAAGTGAAGGTGTAGAAGAATTCTCGCATACCTATTTCAGTATTCTAATATGGGGTACCCCTGCCACACTAACGCTGTATTCGCTGAAAGGTTAGTTTATTGGTATGCAGAACTCTAAAACACCAATGTTTATTGCCATAATCATTAATATACTAAATATAGCATTCAGCCTAATTTTTGTTTTGGGATCAGGGATGAAAGTTGAAGGTGTTGCTCTTGGCACTCTACTAGCACAATATGGCGGATTGGTTACAGCGCCAATCTTTTTCCATGCGCAATACCGCAAACTCCTACCGAAACTAACTATAAAGAGCATCTTCAAGCTTAAGCCGATGTTTGACTTTTTTAAAGTAAACGGAAATATTTTTATCCGTACATTTTCCTGGTTGCCGTATTTACCTTTTTTACCTCTGCATCTGCAAAAATGGGGGATACTCAACTAGCCGTAAATGCATTGCTGTTACAGCTGTTTACGCTATTCTCATATATTATGGATGGCTTTGCCTATGCCGGTGAAGCTTTGATTGGAAGATATATTGGCGCCCAGAATCGCTCATTACTAAAGCAAACCATACAGCTGCTTTTACGTTGGGGTTTAATTCTCAGCTTAACATTTACCTTACTCTACTTCTTGTGGGGTAATGATTTGCTTAATCTACTCACAAATCAAAAAGATGTAATAGAAGCATCGTCCGACTATTTTTACTGGATATTGCTTGTACCAATTACAGGATTTTCGGACTTCTTATGGGATGGGATACTTATAGGCGCATCTTCTTCGCAAACTATGCGTAATGCTATGCTGGTTGCTACCGGAGTGTTTTTTGCCGTTTACTATTGGCTATACCCACATTGGCATGCGCACTCATTATGGTTGGCATTTATTTTATTCTTAAGTTTGCGTGGAATTTTGCAGCATGTACAAATAAAAACAGCAGTATATGCAAAAATCAAATAGCTAACTTTGTTTAAATGGTAAGTATTCTGCAAGTAGAAAATCTCACTAAATCGTTTGGCGATCTTACGTTATTCGAAAATATTTCGTTTGGGATAGGCGAAGGACAACGGGTTGCTATTGTCGCAAAGAACGGCGCGGGCAAAACTACCTTACTAAATATTATTGCCGGACGAGAGAGTGCCGATAGTGGTGCTGTTATTTTTCGAAGAGATTTACGAATTAGCTATCTCGAACAGAACCCCTACCATCCTTCGGGACTATCTGTTTTAGAAGCCTGCTTTTACTCACAGAATGAGACGGTGCAAGCCATTGCAGAATACGAACAAACTTTACTTTCAAACGACCATAGCAAGCTGGATGAGGCAATGGCGCAAATGGATGCGTTAAAAGCATGGAATTATGAGCTGCAAGCCAAACAAATTCTCACTAAGTTAAAAATCGAAGACCTTTCACAAAAAGTTGAACATCTTTCGGGAGGACAGCTCAAGCGTATTGCGCTTGCCAACGTGTTGATAAGTGAGCCTGAACTGCTAATTCTCGATGAGCCGACCAACCATCTGGACTTAGATATGATAGAATGGTTTGAGGATTATCTTATCCGCTCGAAAATGTCGTTGCTAATGGTTACTCACGACCGCTACTTTCTCGACCGTGTATGTAATGATATACTTGAGATTGAAAATAAGCAGCTATATAGCTATAAAGGTAACTATAGCTGCTACCTCGAAAAGCGTCAGGAAAGAGTTGAAGTATTCAACGCCGAATTAGATAGGGCAAATAATTTACTCCGTAAAGAATTAGAGTGGATGAGGCGCATGCCTCAAGCGCGTGGTACCAAAGCAAAATCGAGAATTGATGCTTTCTATGAGCTGAAAGAGAAAGCATCTCAAAAACGTTATGAGAAGCAAGTTCGCTTAAATGCAAAGAGTTCATACCTCGGAAAAAAAATATTCGAAGCAAAGTACATCAGTAAAAGTTATGGCGAAATAAAAATTCTAGAGGACTTTGCTTACACATTCAGCCGTGGGGAAAAAATGGGCATTGTAGGTCGTAACGGAACAGGCAAGTCCACTTTCCTTAAGCTACTGATGGGTGAAGTAAAGCCCGACAGAGGTTCTATTGATGTTGGCGAAACCGTTGTATTTGGATACTATAGCCAAGACGGACTACAGCTTAACGAAGGCATGAAGGTAATAGATGTTGTTCGCGAAATTGCTGAAGAAGTTCGTTTAGGTGATGGTCGGAAAATGAGCGTTTCGCAGTTTCTGAACTACTTTATGTTTACGCCTGAGGTACAACATAACTACGTGAGTAAACTTAGCGGTGGTGAAAAAAGACGACTATACCTGTGTACTGTTCTAATGAAAAGTCCCAACTTTCTCATACTTGACGAGCCTACTAACGACCTTGATATTGTTACGCTGAACGTTCTTGAAGAATACCTACAATCATTTGAAGGCTGTGTAATTGTAGTATCTCACGACCGCTATTTTATGGATAAAATAGTAGATCATCTTTTGGTTTTTGAGGGTAATGCCAGAATAAAAGATTTTCCCGGGAACTATACTCAATACCGGGAATGGCGGGAACTACAAGAAAAGAAAAATCGCCAGCAAAAAGTAAATGATTCTGAGAGTACTAAATCCACTAAAATACTTGCCCCTCGTGACGATGGAAGTGAGCAAAAACGCCGCCCAAGCTACCGAGAACGTGAAGAGTTGAAGCAACTGGAAAAAGATATTGAGCAGCTAGAAAAAGAAAAAACAGAATTGGAAAAAGCATTAAGCTCCGGAGCATTGAACAATGACGACTTAATGCAAAAATCAACACGTATTGGGGAGGTAAACGATTTACTTGACGAAAAAGGTATGCGCTGGTTGGAACTAAGCGAAATTGAAAACTAATTTATTTAATAAAAAGAACCTTAGTAAGCATACTAAGATTCCCCCCTACCTATCAATCTACTGGATTACTGCTTTATGATTTTTATGTTACGCCGCACCCCATTTTTATTTTCTATTGTAAGTACAGCCTCATTCTTTTCTTTATCAATAAGGGGTTTTAGTAATACCTCGCAATCTGTTCTTTCTCTGTAGCTAACGCCATCAATAGCAAGAATTCTATCGCCTTGGTTTACATTCTGCCCTAAATCGTCCCATACAGTACCAACTATCAGCATTCCGTCTTGTATGCCAGGGCTTATAGTCCAGTAATGCTCTTTCACATTTGTATATGGATTGTCGGGGTCATCCGGCTCAAAATAAAACTGCTTATTAATGTAATCTATCGTAACTTTACCATGCTCAAGTATCTTAATTCCCATTCTAGATACACCCTCTGTGGTTTGTACAACAGCATTCGCCAGCCTGTTTTTACCTAACGTAAATCTGGGTATATAAATTCTATATACATCAACATTTTCTGCTACACCAAACATCCCTACAGACGAATTTCCATAAGAGCTGCCAAGTAACCTGTATGCCCTGCGATCTTTCAATCGCTCAAAATCATCGGTACTCATTGCCATTAACTCATTTGAGCCAGAATCAAATAGTAGCTGAATCTTTATATTATTCAGCTTGATATAAAAATAAGGGTTACTCTGAGCCTTGTCTAAATACAGCTTGGTGGCAAACCTTTTATTTAACCCTAATGAGTCTAATCGGTCTGTAATAATAATAGTGCTGTCGGTAAATTGAACGATTGAATTATGAAGTAAATTACTTCCTATAAATCCATCAACATTAAAGCAGTCGAAAAATACAGATTTTTCAAAAGCCAGTGACGGCACTTCTTTAAATGCCACGCCTCCTAAAATAAACTCTTTAATAAGAACAATCGGAATAGAATTGCGCTTGCCGCTCTGATCTACAGCACTTGCCACCTCTTTAGGTGTTAATATAAGCTCATCAGCCAAAATTTGGCTGATGCAAGTTGCAGCACCCGTATCAAATATAAAACTCCGCACCTTTCCGCCAAGTTCGGCAGAAACTATCAGCTTATCATTTACATTTTTATAAGGTAGCGTAATATAGTATCCCGTAGAATCAGCTTGTGCTTGATTAAAGTTGAACTCTTGCGCTAATAGAATATTCGCACAGCTCAAAATAAGAAATACCCCTAAAATTCTTCTCATTCTTAACTATTAGTTTTGTAACCTAACTTTTATAGTGCCGGCTGTTTGGTATAATATTTTCCAAGTTCCTCAAAATCGGGAAGCGGTGCTTTTTTATGCTCAACATAAGCAACCAAATCGTCAAGTATAATATGCCAACCAATAGCCCAATCAACTAAATATCCTGAAGTCAAATTTTGACGCGACAACATAACTGTTGTGTTTCTAGCATCCTCGCGTATAAACGATCAACTGACTTCTGATGTCGGCATATCCTCCCAAACTAGTGTATGAGCAAGTTCTGTCGGTTTGTTTATACTTAAAATATTACCTGTAGCCATCCCTTCATCTCCAAAAGCCAAGCGAATAATACCATCTGCCCTATCTACAAAGCTTACACCCTGAAACCATTCACGTCTCTCATTTTCCTTAGCAATAGCATCCCACGCTTCCTCTATGGCTATATGAAGTTTACGGCTGAACGTCAAAACAAAGTGATCATTATCTAGCTGGCGAACTGTTCCGTTAAGTTTACCATCAATCATGTCTGTATATTATATTATGTATTGAAAATTAAAGTATCATAAGTATAACAACAAGCAAGCCATTATAGTTTACTCAACTTCCCATTCTACCCCATCTTTTGTATCTTTGATAGCGATACCCAACTTAGCCAGTGCGTCTCTAATACCATCGGCAGCTGCATAATCTTTATTCACCTTAGTTTGTTTTCGTAAATCCAGAATATACGCAACTAAATCGTTCGTAAGATGATTATTTACCTCGCTTACCTGCTCATCTTGCAAGCCAAGCACGTCAAAGATTACATTATCGTATAAATTTTTCAGCTGGGCAAGGTCGTTAGCCGAAATTTGTTCTTTACCCTCGTGTATAGAGTTAATAACGCGTACCCCGTCAAATAGTACAGATATGGCTATAGGGCTATTAAGATCATCATTTAAGGCATTGTAACAGGCTTTCTCCAGCTCTGCAACGTTAACAGCATTGCTAGATTTATCGCTAGGTTTAAGCTTGCCTAACGTTTCCACAGCTTTTAAAAGACGCTGTAACCCCTTCTCTGCCGCTTGCAAGGCAGCGTTAGAAAAATCGAGGGTGCTACGATAATGTGCCTGCAAAAGGAAGAAACGTATGGTCATTGGGCTGTATGCCCGCTCAAGATTAGGGTTATTACCGCTAAACATTTCTTCCAGCGTAATAAAATTACCCAACGACTTACCCATCTTTTGACCATTAATGGTAATCATATTATTATGCATCCAGTACTTAGCCGCCGGCCTACCGTCTGCTGCAATATTCTGGGCAATCTCGCACTCATGATGCGGAAACATCAAATCCATTCCGCCCCCATGAATATCAAACTCCTCACCCAAATATTTTACGCTCATGGCAGAGCACTCCAAGTGCCAGCCAGGAAACCCCATACCCCAAGGCGAAGACCAACGCATAATATGCTCGGGCGACGCTTTTTTCCATAATGCAAAATCGCAGGCATTGTGCTTGTCGCTTTGTCCATCAAGTTCTCTGGTATTAGCCATCAAATCTTCCAAAATCCGACCCGACAACTGCCCGTAGTTTTTATACTTTTTATTGTATAAGTCAACATCAAAGTAAATCGATCTGTTTACTTCGTATGCAAAGCCATGTTCAAGTATTTTCTTTATCAGCTCAATTTGCTCAAGAATATGCCCCGACGCACGAGGCTCTATGCTAGGCGGAAGAACATTCAGACTATCCATAGCCTTATGGTAGCGCAAGGTATAGTACTGCGCAATTTCCATCGGCTCCAGCTCTTCAAGCCGTGCTTTCTTTTCAATTTTATCATCGCCTTCGTCGGCATCATTCTCTAAATGCCCGACATCGGTAATATTACGTACATAGCGTACCTTATAGCCGATATGTTTTAAATAACGGAACAACAAATCGAACGTAATAGCAGGGCGGGCATGCCCCAAATGCGGGTCGCCATAAACCGTAGGTCCGCATACGTATAGTCCCACATGCGGCGGATGTACAGGTGTAAATACTTCTTTCGTTCTGCTAAGCGTATTACAAATGATGAGTTTCTGTTCTGCCATTGCTATTACCTATTGTACTTTTTACAAAAGTAGTATTAATTCTTTTACTTACGGAGTGTTAAACTATGTTGAATGTCAACATAAATACTAACAATATGCTCTTATTTCTTGTTGAATGATTTTACATCATTCGCAGATTTAATAACTTTGCGCCTAAATGATAAGCCTAAACGAACATATAGCTCAAACTTCCAACGAGATCGGTTACCATAGCGATGAATCGTCCTATTCGCCCGAACTACTAGAGGCAAGAACGCTTAAAGGTATCTTAACAAAATACCGTATTGGTATTTACGTGGCTATTATCGTTACTATGCTCTTAACCATATTCCTATTAGCCTATAAGATTTCGGCGGCTACTGCCGAAACTTACAACTTCTCAATTCTTAGCCTGCTAGATGACGAGGTAGTAGTAGAGCCTGAAGTTGAAGAAACACATTGCGAACGGCTAGAGGAAGAAGTAGAAGCACTTTTACGAGAAACTCGCCCATCTACATCTGTAAGAAATGTAGTGGTAAATACCCAAGACCAACCCACCTCAACTTTAATAGATTCTAAAGGCATAAATAACTCGGTATATGAAGAGGCACGGCAGCTGCAAGAGCGAATGGATGCCAACCGCAGAATGATGGAAGAGCTGCAAACGACCGACAATTCTGTTCCAGTTCAAACAGAGACACCGCCTGCAATCCAAGAAACCTACCAAGGTCCGTCTGTGCTCACCTATACGCTTGATGGACGCAGAGCGATATACCTATCTAATCCGGCGTATAAATGCGAGCGAGGCGGCGATATTACGGTAAATATAGAGGTTAACCAAAACGGATATGTAGTTAGTGCCGAAATTGATAAGGCTAAATCTATTGCCGATCCCAACTTACAAGCAGCCGCTATACAAGCTGCAAAATCGTCTCGTTTTACAGCCAGCTATGCCGCCCCTAAAAAACAAAAAGGTGTTATTGTGTACAGGTTTATTCCACAGTAATTACTACTTTCGATCAACTTTATACATAGCTTATCTGTTTATTGCCGCATTATCAACTTCATAGAGAATAGATATATGACAAAACCATACTATGCCCAAACTGCCGAAGAACTGGCAGAGTCGCTAAAAACATCTATTGATAAAGGCTTATCGCCGAAAGAAGTTCAACGTCGTCATAACGAATATGGCTACAACGAGCTGGAGAAAAAAAAGAAAAAAGGTCTTTTTATAAAATTCCTGGCACAGTTTAAAAGCTTCATGATAATTGTCTTGCTGGTTGCAGCAGTAATATCAGGGATTATAGGATTCCTACACGGCGAGGGCTTTACCGATGCCATTATTATTCTTGCCATTGTAATTCTGAACGCTATTATCGGTGTGGCTCAAGAGTCTAAAGCTGAGCGATCATTAGAAGCGCTAGAAAAAATGTCGTCTCCGCATTGTAAGGTAATCAGAGACGGACAAATGAGCGTAATTACCTCGCGAGAGCTGGTACCCGGAGATTTAGTTGTACTCGAAACCGGCGATTCTGTTCCCGCCGACATACGACTTACCGGAGCTATTAACTTAAAAATACAGGAAGCGGCGTTGACCGGCGAGTCTGTTCCCGAAGAAAAGTTTACCCATCCAATAGACGACCTTAACTCGCCGCTAGGCGATAGAGATAACATGGTTTATGCATCAGGATCTGTTTCTTACGGACGTGGTTCGGGAATTGTTACCGAAACCGGCATGAAAACCGAAGTCGGGAAGATTGCTTTTATGATACAATCGGTACCCGATACACAAACGCCACTACAACAACGGCTTGACAAACTTGGTAAAATGCTTGGTATTACAGCCTTGGCAATATGTGCTCTGCTGTTTGTTATCGGCTTACTATATGGCAAGCCTGTAGTTGATATGTTTATGACCGCAGTAAGCCTTGCTGCAGCTGCTATTCCAGAAGGATTGCCTGCTGTATCAACCATTGTATTGGCTGTAGGGGTACAACGTCTGGTAAAGAAAAATGCTATTGTTCGCACCTTGCCGTCTGTCGAAGCGCTTGGAAGTACTACCGTAATCTGCTCTGATAAAACCGGTACGCTTACGCAAAATAAAATGACGGTTGTAAGGCTATATACGAATGGGGCTACAATTACCACAGAGGACGCTTTAAAAAAAGAGTCAACCGATAGAGAGAAGCTGATAGAGATCGCCATACTTGCAAACGATACCAACCTTACCAACGATGGTAAAACTACAGGCGATCCCACCGAAACCTCGCTGGTTGATTTAGGCTTAAAATTTTCGATTGATAAAAATAAGCTGGATAACGAATATCCACGTGTAAAAGAGATACCGTTCGACTCCGAACGTAAGCTGATGACTACCGTTCATCGAATCAACAACGATAGCTACATAGTATGTACCAAAGGTGGTTTAGACGAACTACTAACATGCTGTTCAACTATTTTAGATAACGGACAAGTTAGCTCTCTTGATGGCAAAAGTAAAGAATCCATTGCCAACGAAAATATTGCTATGGCTAAAAGCGCTTTACGTGTTTTGGCAATGGCATACAAAGAACTGGACCATGAACCAAATGAAATGGCAGGTTTAGAAAAAGACCTGACTTTTATCGGCATGGTGGGTATGATAGACCCTCCGCGACTCGAAGTAAAAGATGCGGTTGATAAATGCCGTACCGCCGGCATTAAACCGGTTATGATTACGGGCGATCATAAAATTACAGCAATGGCTATCGCTACAGATTCAGGCATTATGAACGAAGGCGATAGAGCCATTACAGGTTCCGATTTAATGCAAATGTCGGACGATGAGTTGTTCAACCAATCGCACGACATATCGGTATATGCGCGTGTTGCGCCCGAAGATAAGGTACGTATTGTAAAAGCATTCCAAAAATCGGGCGACGTAGTTGCCATGACAGGAGATGGCGTTAACGACGCCCCCGCCCTTAAGCTGGCAAATATAGGTTGCGCTATGGGTATTACCGGAACAGATGTCGCCAAAGAAGCATCGGATATTGTATTAACCGATGATAATTTCAGCACAATAGTTACTGCAGTAGAAGAAGGTAGAAGAATTTACGATAATATCCTTAAAGCTATTCAGTTTATGCTTTCTACCAACATCGGTGAGATATTGGTGCTTTTCGTTGCCGTTCTTGCCAACTGGATAAGTCCGTTGTTGCCAATACACATACTATGGATAAATTTAGTAACCGACAGCCTGCCCGCACTTGCTCTTAGCGTAGATCCCTCTGACCCCGACAGTATGAAACGAAAACCAATAGATGCGCGAAAGGGTATCATGACACGTGACTTTACTTTGAGAATACTATTACAGGGCACAATGATAGGATTATTATCATTAGTTGCGTATAGAATAGGACTACAGTCGAGCATAGAAGCGGCACAAACTATGACTTTTGAAGTGCTTGCCATTAGCCAGATTATGCATGTATTTAATGTACGCTCTGCTTCGCATTCGGCATTTCGTAATATGTTTTCAAACAAATATCTTTTAGGGGCAATAGCTTTAGTACTTTCAATAATGATTGCGCTATTAGAAGTTCCGCTATTCCACGACCTATTCCATCTAACAACACTTACAAGTACACAATGGATATGGGTTGTAGTGCTATCAATCGCGCCTCTTCCTATAGTTGAGCTGGTAAAAGGCATTATTAGATTAAGGTTCAAGATAACTTTAGCGGAGCTTTTCTAAAGCTTCCGAGTAAAGTCAGGTAAATATTTTTGTTTCCGTAACTATCGATAAGCTCGCGCTCGTTGACGCGCGAGTGAAACGTACGCTCGCGAACTCCTCGGAACTTAGCCGGTCTTACTTCGCGTAGCCCGCGAATGCTACGGGCTCCGAAGCGGCTCTCGTCAAGCTCGATCTCACCGTTCGTAAGCGGACTTTCCGCTTCGCAAAGCGTACTATAAAATCCGTTTACGGCCGGACGCAAGGCGCCGGCGAGCTCTGCGGTCTTTTCAGCCTCGACATCGAGGCTGAAAAGACGAACCGCGGCTCCCGTTTTTCGCTCGGAAACGCGCGGCTTTCATTTACCTGTTCTTCATCGGACGGCAACGGCTTTCATGGATAATATCTTCCTAAAGCTAGCTTGAATCTGGTTTAATTAGGAAATAGATAGCCAAACAAGAACAATATGAATTAGAAACACATATTATTCAGCTACTCCTTATGCTATATAAGAGATAGGTTTTGCTGTATTTATTCTACAATAATGTTATAATAGAACAAATGGGATGAAATTTTTACATATTTTTGTTATTTTTTATTTGAAATATGTAAAATGGAATGCATTTTTTATTGTATTGCAACATATAAAAATATATACATATACCATGAAAAAATTAGCATTAAATGATCTCAGCATAGAGCAAAGCAGCATTCTCTCTTTAGAGGAAAAGAAACACCTAACAGGTGGTGAATGGCCAACTGGTCTTAGGTGGACTGGCGAACAGTGTCTTTGTGACTGGGGTTATCAAGGAGATGCTCATCATGTAGAAGAGGTACACTGTAAATCTTATTATTGTGCGGTTACATGGCCCGAATGGAAAATCCCATTTTAGTTGCTCATATTATAATGAAAAAGATGAAAAAATTATTATTCGGTATAACATTTCTAATCCTGTGTTCGCAAGTATTATTTGCTCAAAAAGTAGATTCTATAACAGCGACAAAAGCTTGGGATTTGGAGCTGGCTTTTAGGCATGAACGAGATAGTATTATTCGAGAGAATATGAATAAGTCCTACCTGCCTATTTCTGCCGTTTCGTTAAATGGTATATCCATTTCCGAAAAATTACCGCAAGGCGAAGTAACCATTATAAATTTCTGGTTTGACTGTTGTAACAATTTTGCTCGTATTTCTGATAAGTATAACATGCTATATGATAGCTTTAAAAGTAATCCCAAATTCCAATTTATTTCTTTTGTTAGAGATGATATAAAGATTGCTGAAGATGCTGTCGAGAAATATAACATCCTTTATGAGGTATATCCTGTTAGTAATAACGATTTTATAGGCTAAACTACATCACTGGCTGTCCGGCTTGTATTATTGTAGATGAAAAAAGTAATATGATTTACCACAAGATGTTGATAGGAGAAGAAGATGTTATCGCTAATTCCTTTCAGCAGGTTAAAAAAATTGTAGAACACTTGCTCTTTCGCTAATAAGTACAGCGTACAAGAATTTAAAACAGGTTAAGCATAAATTGCCAATTATACTAGCATTTCGTATTATAGCAATAAGGCACTAAAACAAATACCCTATAGTATTTGCTTTATACAACTTATTATATTTTAGAATTTTAGCGATTAGAGCATTCTCAATTTCAATGGCTAGTGCTATCTGGCTTTACTCCAAGTTTTTCTTTAAAAAAAGTAAAATCATTTCCATCGCCATAACGATGTGCTATGTAGTAAACATATTGCGACTCGTTCGCATCAAACTGTTCGTTTTTTGCTTTGCAGCAAAAACAGCATTGGTTTGGTTTAATGACTCGGGCAGCCTTTGCATAAAAAACATACTAACTATCCAGAAACCCACGACTATAGCAAAGCAAGGCAGCACATAAAAGCGTGATGCTGTTCTTTTATATTTCTTTATTGAATATATTAAAGCTGGTATTGCAATAAGTACAGCCAGTAAATACCGGACAAAAGAATAACCTGCTCCATCCTCTATTATTTCTTTGGACCAAAAAGGTATAGTTAATAAAGATGCAAATGCACTTACGAACAAAAGAATTATTTTACTAACCTTTATTTTATATTTACTATCAATACAAATCATTTTAAAACGTTCTTATAGCTGCCACAGTAAACAAACAGAACGACAACTTGTTTGACGTATGCAGCTAATAAACAATAACATTAATACGCTATTCAGCTAAAGTGTACTATTATTTTAACTCACAAAAGTAATCATATTCAATGCCAAGAAATAATAAACCACAAGTTTTTCAACACAAAATAACTGAAACAACAATTTTTTAGTACCATTTACTACCTTCGCAAAACATTTTATTTGCAAACAGATGAAGCATTCTCACTGGTTACTATTTTTATTTCTACTCTTGCTATCTTCTTGCGGTAATCTAAGCAATGTAGATATCAGTTATGATGGCGATGTAGAGCTAAGATCAGTAAAAGGAAGTAAAGCAACTTTCATAATTCCTGCAACGGTTGATAATCCTACAGGGCATGCGCTAAAGCTTAAAAAAGTTGAACTCAATATCTATCGTAAAGGATATACATTTGCAGAGCTAAATCTACCAAAAACGCTAAAGATTCCGGCGCATACAAATCAGCTGTACGAACTACAGCTAGAAATATATTTCAAAAATCCATTTGCTTTGATAGAAGATGATTTCGATATCGAAGAAGAAATATACACTCTAGAAGGCTACATAAAAATAGGCGTAGGATTACTTTCTAAAAAGCTGAAATTTAAAGAAGTTACCTTCAATCAGCTAATTAAGCAGTTGAAAAATTTATAGCCAATAAGTCATCTTTTCTAAACATTTTGCAGCCTAGCCTGTTGCTTTAATCTCCATATAAATCAACGATAATTAACTTACCGGAAAACAATATTGTTTGGGTTGATACAAAAGAAACTGTAACTTTGTCAGTATTATTTAGATGATATGGATATTCAAAGTGTAAAACAACGATTTGATATAGTAGGCAATTCTGCCGGATTAAACCGGGCATTAGATATTGCTTGCCAAGTGGCTCCTACCGACCTTTCTGTGCTTATTACAGGCGAAAGCGGAACAGGGAAAGAGTCGTTCCCAAAAGTAATTCACGCATATAGCGCTCGTAAACATGGGCAATATATCGCTGTAAACTGCGGGGCTATACCCGAAGGAACGATAGATTCAGAATTATTCGGACACGAAAAGGGTTCTTTTACTGGAGCTCACGAAACCCGTAAGGGGTATTTTGAGGTTGCCGATGGTGGTACCATTTTTTTGGACGAAGTGGCAGAACTACCCATAGCCACTCAGGCACGACTTTTACGTGTACTTGAATCAGGGGAATTTATTAAAGTCGGCTCGTCTAAAGTGCAAAAGACAAACGTTCGTATCATTGCTGCAACAAATGTCGATTTGTCACAGTTAATACAAAACGGACGTTTTCGCGAAGATTTATACTATCGGCTAAACACCATTCCAATACAAATACCACCTCTTCGCGAACGTAAAGACGATATTTACCTGCTATTTCGCAAGTTCGCTTCAGACTTTGCAGAAAAATATCAAATGCCTGTCATTTCGTTAGACGCAGAAGCTCGCCAGCTACTAGAAAGTTTTTACTGGCCTGGAAACGTACGTCAGCTTAAAAACGTAACCGAGCAGCTGTCTATTATCGAGAATGAGAGGGTAGTAAACGCAGAAACGCTACAACGCTATTTACCCGATGTTAGCATGCAAAAACTACCTGCTCTTTATACAGGCACAGGAAAGAATGATGATGGCACGTTTGCCTCGGAACGAGACATTCTCTACAAAATTCTCTTCGATATGCGAAATGATATGAACGATTTAAAAAGAATTGTTCATGAGCTGACAGCAACAAGTCATATCAACGGTAAATCGGCACAATATATGGGAGTAGACCAACCTCCTTATAGCGGCGGAGTAAGAGGAACAAAAATCGTTAGCCCTATAAGTATTGATCCTGTTGACGGAAACCAATCTCATATTACCGATACTGAAGAGTTTGTAGAAGAATCGCTATCGTTACAAGATCAAGAAACAGAACTTATTCGCAAAGCCTTGGCTAAACATAACGGAAAGCGAAAGCTGGCTGCCGAAGAGCTAGGCATATCAGAACGAACTCTTTACCGCAAGATCAAAGAATATAACATTAAGTAAAGCATCTATGAACGTTAGATTCTCTGCCATTAACATTGTTAAACTATGCACCATTCTCTTATGCCTTACAAGCCTATCGGGTTGCTGGTTTTATTCGTTTACAGGGGCATCTATTCCGCCCGAAGCAAAAACGTTTAGCGTAGCAAATTTTTCTAACATGGCACAAGAAGCAACTTTGCCGGGTCTTACCAATAGGCTAACCGAAGAACTGAAAGACCGATTCCTTAAACAAACGCGCCTTTCACTAATACAAGCTGAAGGCGATTTTGCTTTCGAGGGACAAGTAGTAAGCTATATTCATGGTCCGGTAGCTATTACTTCTGATGATTTAGCGGCAAAAGAACGCTTAACTATAACTATAAAAGTAATATTTAGAAACAGGTACGACGATGCCACCAGCTTCGACAAAACCTTTTCTCAGTATGCTGAATACGAAACAACGACCTCTTTTGCCAGTGCAGAAAGCGGTTTAGTTGAAGAGATTATAGAAAAGCTAACCGAAGATATTTTTAACGCCTCCGCCGCAAACTGGTAGTAAAGTAAATGCAAGCCAACGAAATAATACAGCTAATGCAACAGAACAGGCAGCCCGATCTTGAACTGCTGCCGAAACTTGATGCGCTAATTAGTGAATATCCTTGGTGTTCTATTGCCTACCAGCTGAGGTTAAAGGTTTTAAAAACATTTGACGAGGAGCTATTTATCAGCCTACTACCAGTTACCGCCGCTCATACCGTTAACAGGGGACAGCTATACAGCTATTTATTTATAGAAAAACCTCTTGCTGAAAAAGACGACGACCTAGACCCTATTTTCTACTACCAGCCCGATGAGATAGATATCCCGACTCCAGAGACAGAAGAAAATGAAGTCATTACGAATGATAAAGAAGAAAACTCCATCATTCCTATAGAGGTTGTAACCGACTACTTTGCTCTGGAAACAGAAAACGAAAATGCGACAGAGAACAAAGAGAGTAACGAAGATTTATTAGAAAAATTTATTTCGGCAAATCCTAAAATTATCCCTCGCAAAGAACCAGAGAGCGAGGTTACTGAAATCATGCTAGCCAATTCTACCGAGGGGATTGCCAGTGAATCGTTAGCAGAAATATATATTGAACAGAAATTTTATGATAAGGCATTAGCTGTTTATAAAGAACTGGGCTTGCAAAATCCGAAAAAAAGAGCTTACTTTGCAGCCCTTATTAAGAAGGTAAAAGAAGAAACAAAATAAAACACTATACACCATGTTTGTAGCTATCTGCGTTTTACTTATAATTGCCAGCATTTTACTGGTATTGGTTGTTTTAGTTCAAAATTCTAAAGGTGGTGGACTTGCCGCTAACTTTGCAGCAGGAAACCAGACGTTCGGCGTTCGCCAGACTGCCGACTACCTTGAAAAAGCAACCTGGACATTAGCTATTGTTGTACTAATTCTTTGCTTAGCCGGAACTGTCTCGGCATCAAGAGAAGAAGGCGTTGCTGCAAAATCGGCTGTACAGCAACAAATGCAAAACGTACAACCTACAACACCGGGTTCTACAATGCCGTTCCCTATTGATCCATCGCAAATACAAGAACAACCGCAAGAGCAAACAGCAACTCCTGCGGCACAACCTACTGAAAAACAACCCGAATAGCCCAAGGCTAATAACATATAGTAAAAAGCCGAGGCTGTAAAGGTGTCGGCTTTTATTTTTTACCATATCAATAAAGTTAAGCATATGGATATTATACTAAGACCATGGCAAACAAACGAACTATATCAGCTGGTAAGGTTAATCAATAATCACAATATTGTTCAGTTTATGTCTAACCAGATTCCTCACCCATACACAGAAGAAGATGGCAAGGTTTTTTTAAATAAAACGACAAATCAGAATCCTACTCAAGCATTTGCCATAACTGCTGATAGCGAAGTGGTAGGCTCCATAGGAATTTTCCCGCAAACCGATATCTACGAGAAAAATGCTGAAATAGGCTATTGGCTTGGCGAAGAATATTGGGGTCGGGGCATTATAACCGAAGCTATCCGGCAAATTGTCGAGTACGGATTTAATACTTTTGACATAACAAGAATTTTTGCCCGCCCGTTTTCTAACAACAAAGCCTCGCAACGCGCTCTCAAAAAGGCGGGATTTACACATGAAGCAACTATTAAAAATGGAGTGTATAAAAATAGTACGCATTTTGATAGCGTAATTTATGCAATGCAACGAGGTAAATAGCTCGTTAATAAAACAAAAGGTATTTCTATATTATTTTCTAAAACTTGCTATTCGTCATTAAAAACTCTATGTATCTTGACAAATTGTCATAAATTTGTCATTTACTTTACGCCAGATTCTGAAAAAAATGCAGTTTCTTACGTATGGCACAAAATCTGATAGAACATTAATCATTAAAATGAACATTATAAACTTTAAAATCAATAGTTACTATGGCAGTAAAAATTAAACCATTGGCAGACAGAGTTCTGATTGAACCTAAAGAGGCTGAAGAAAAAACAGCTAGCGGAATCTATATTCCAGATACAGCAAAAGAAAAACCACAGCGCGGAACAGTTATTGCTGTCGGTAGCGGAACAAAAGATGTTACGATGGAAGTTAAGATTGGCGATGAAGTGCTCTACGGCAAGTATGCAGGCACTGAGATCAGCGTTGATGGCAAAGACTACCTAATGATGAAACAGTCGGATATTTTAGCAGTTATCTAAGCTATCCGATATTTTATTTATACGAAAACTAAAAACAACAGTATAAGAAATGGCAAAAGAAATTAAATTCAATATTGATGCACGCAACGCACTTAAGGAAGGCGTTGATGCGTTGGCTAATGCAGTAAAGGTAACGCTTGGTCCGAAAGGTCGTAACGTAGTTATTGATAAAAAGTTTGGCGCACCTCAGGTAACTAAAGACGGTGTAACCGTTGCGAAAGAAATAGAACTGGACGATCGTAATGCAAACATGGGCGCTCAAATGGTACGCGAAGTAGCATCTAAAACCGCTGACGATGCAGGTGATGGTACAACTACTGCTACCGTTTTAGCACAAGCTATTATCAGCGTAGGCTTAAAGAACGTTGCGGCCGGTGCTAACCCTATGGATCTAAAGCGCGGTATTGACAAGGCTGTTGCTGCCGTTGTTGAAAACCTTAAGAAGCACAGCAGTCCTGTGGGCGACGACATTACCAAGATAGAGCAAGTTGCTACCATTTCGGCTAACAACGATAGTAATATTGGTAAGCTCATTGCAGAAGCTATGGCTAAGGTACAAAAAGATGGTGTTATTACCGTTGAAGAAGCAAAAGGAACCGATACAACCGTTGAAGTTGTTGAAGGTATGCAATTCGACCGCGGTTATATATCTCCATACTTTATGACTGATACCGAAAAGATGGAAGCGGTTCTTGATAACCCATTCATCCTTCTTACCGACAAGAAGGTTTCTACTATGAAAGACCTTCTTCCGGTTCTTGAGCCGGTTGCTCAAAGCGGACGCGCACTTCTTATTATTGCAGAAGATGTGGACGGCGAAGCGCTTGCTACACTTGTAGTAAATAAGCTACGTGGTTCGCTAAAAATTGCTGCTGTAAAGGCTCCAGGCTTTGGCGACCGTCGTAAAGAAATGTTAGAAGATATCGCTATTCTTACAGGCGGTACAGTTATTTCAGAAGAAAAAGGTTTTCGCCTAGACGCTGCAACCCTTGATATGCTTGGTAACTGCGAAAAGATTACTATAGATAAAGAAAATACAACTATCGTAAACGGAGCCGGAGAAAAAGAAAATATCAACAACCGTATCAGCCAGATTCGTAAGCAAATGGAGGCTACTTCTTCTGACTACGATCGCGAAAAACTGCAAGAACGTTTAGCTAAATTAGCAGGTGGTGTTGCCGTTCTTTACATTGGCGCTCCTACCGAAGTTGAAATGAAGGAAAAGAAAGACCGTGTTGACGATGCGCTTAGCGCAACTCGTGCCGCCGTTGAAGAAGGATTTGTACCCGGTGGTGGTGTTGCCTATATCCGTGCTATTGCTGCATTAGAAGAGATGAAGGGCGATAACGAAGACGAAACAACAGGTATTGAAATTGTTAAGCGCGCTATCGAAGAGCCTCTTCGCCAGATTGTAGAAAATGCAGGAATCGAAGGTTCTATCGTTGTTCAGAAAGTAAAAGAAGGTAAGGACGATTTCGGTTACAATGCCCGCACCGACAAGTACGAAAACCTATTCGATGCGGGTGTTATCGACCCAACTAAGGTCGCTCGCGTAGCGTTAGAGAATGCCGCTTCTATTGCAGGCATGCTACTAACTACCGAGTGTATTTTAGTTGACAAGAAAGAAGAAAACCCAATGCCTGCAATGCCGGGTGGCGGAATGGGCGGAATGATGTAAAACGTACGTTCTAAATATAATTCCAATAAGGGCAATTCAACTTTGAATTGCCCTTATTTTTTACAACTATTTGACAAAATGATGGTTATTATAATATTGGTTGTTTTAAGAGAAAAATAACATCATCCACTAATGTAATAATTAATCATTTTTTATATGAAAAAACTTACAATTTAAAGTAAAAATAGGATATTCTTATCTATAGATATCCCAATAATTAACAATAACAATAATCATACAGCTTTTACGATTTGATAGATAATTTATAATATTGCTTCCTCATTACTAATGGAGTAATAAAGATTCTCCGTTTTGTTTACCAAAACACCAGTAATATGAAGCAACAATCTTACGCACAAGGTACATCTGCCGTTCCTTTAATTGGAGAAACCTTAGGTGAAAACCTGCAAAAAATCGCCGAAAGATTTGGAGATAGAGAGGCTTTGGTTGTAATATCTCAAGGCTATAGAGCGACTTACGCGCAGCTATGGGAGCAAATAACCACCGTTGCTAAAGCGCTATTAGCCTATGGCGTAAAAAAAGGAGATCGCGTAGGAATATGGTCTGCTAATCGTTACGAGTGGGTGCTTATGCAGTTTGCCGTTCCGCGTGTTGGAGGAATTCTGGTAAGCATCAACCCCGGCTATAAGCAGTCTGGATTAAAATATGCGCTAGAACAATCGGAGGTAGATATGCTGGTAACCGCACAAAGCTTCCGCCAAACTGATTATATAGAGATGCTGAACCAGATTCGCCCTCACTGTTCATATCCTAGAGAAACAGTCATCTTAGGTCGTAATTGGGATCGTTTTTTAGCGGCTGCATCAAAAATATCAGACGAGCAGCTGGCAGAGCGAGAGGCATCGCTTAGCTTCGACGACCCTGTAAATATTCAATACACATCAGGTACTACAGGGTATCCAAAAGGTGCTACGCTCACGCATCATAACATCCTAAACAACGGCTTCTTTATTGGAGAACGAATGTACTTTAGCGAGAACGACAGGGTATGCATACCTGTACCGTTCTACCATTGTTTCGGTATGGTATTAGCCAATATGGCTTGTGTAACGCATGGCTCATGCATGGTAATTCCGGGAGAGGTATTTGAGCCCGAACTGGTAATGAAAACCGTTCAGGAAGAAAAATGTACTGCCCTGTATGGTGTACCAACCATGTTTATTGCGGAGTTGGAGCATCCTAACTTTAGCCAATACAACTTTTCTACCCTGCGCACAGGTATTATGGCAGGTTCGCTATGTCCCCGAGATACTATGGAAAAAGTGGTAAAACTGATGAATATGAAAGAGGTAACCATTTGCTATGGCATGACCGAAACTTCGCCGGTATCAACCCAGACTACTCCTGAAGATCCATTTGAAAAACGTGTCGGGTCTGTAGGAAAAGTCCATCCCCATGTTGAGATTAAAATTATCGACCCGCAAACAGGACGCATACTACCTCGAGGAGAAAAAGGCGAACTGTGTACACGAGGCTACTCTGTAATGCTAGGCTACTGGAACAACGAGAAAGAAACTCTCAATGCAATCGACCGTAACGGTTGGATGCATACTGGAGATATAGCAGTAATGGATGACGAAGGATATGTAAATATTGTTGGGCGTATAAAAGATATTATCATTCGGGGCGGTGAGAATATATCTCCTAAAGAAGTGGAAGATTTTATACGTAAGCACGAGGGCGTTGTTGATATCCAAGTAGTCGGTGTGCCCAGCTATAAGTATGGTGAGGAAGTAATGGCATGGGTAATTTTACGCGAAAGCTACGAGGATATTGATGCGGATGCTCTACTACGCTATTGCAAAGGACGTATAGCAACTTTTAAAACGCCAAAGTACTGGAAGTTTGTACAAGAATTCCCGATGACTGTTACCGGAAAGATTCGTAAGGTTGAAATGCGCGAAATATCAGCAAAAGAGTTAGGGTTAGACCACCTCAACGGTATCCATACAGAAGATTAAAAACCCTTTATTTTCATATTAGTTTAGGTTTCCGGGATTGCCATTGAATTTTAGTGGCAATCTTTTTTATTTAATAGGGGTAATAAAAAAGCCGTCTATAACAGACGGCTTTTTTATCTTATATCGCTTGCTAATTAAATAGCGTTCGGAAATTTTGCAAATTCAATATCGTTTTGTGCTCTAACTTTTAAAGACGCATCCTTTGCATAAGCAGCGTTTAGGTAGCTAGAAACGTTACTAGCATTACCCTTACGTGCAGCAATAACAGCTCTTAGGTAAGAAGCTTTACCGCTATCAAGCTTAGCAAGAACATTATCGGCAGCATCTAGCTTATCGGTAAGAACAAGAGCAAGCGCTTCGTTGAAAGTACCTGTTCCGCTTAATGCATTAGCAGCAACATCGTATGTACCTCTTTCGATAGCAACAATACCGGCGTTTTGCTTAGCAGGAGCCAACGAACCAGCTTCGTTAAACAGCTGAGCAGCGTTATCAACATTACCATCTCTTAATGCCACAAGACCTTGGTTATTCTTAGCGGCAGCTGTTTTATTTTTTACAGAGTTAAGAGCAGCCTTAGCATTAGCAGCATCGCCTTGTGCAAGGTATGCGCCAGCTAGGTTATTATAAGCTCTGTCGTCGCCATACTTATCGGCAGCTTTCTTGTAAAGTTTAGTCTTAGTAGGAATATCGTTATAAAGAGTAGCAGCATACAATAAAGCTTCGGTATCAAGACTTTCGATGTTGTTAGCGTTAACCATAGCCTTAAGCTCATCATCGGTATAGTTAGCAACTTGTACCTTTGCAACCATTACAGAACGACGAAGTTCAGGAAGAATCTTATCTTCAAGAATCTTGAACACCTTAGACATATTTCTTAGTTCTTTTTCGCGAGTTGTAGGATCGCTATACATTGAAAGAACGCGCAGAATCAGGTCTTTATCTTGAATATTTGATTGAGCAACTAGATATCTGAAACCATCCCAGTCTTCAGCAGTATTTCTAGCATTAACGGCACCGCTAACTTCTACTTTATCTTTCTTTAGAATATCTTTAAGAGCGTCTTGCGCAGTTTTACCTCTATCAACAGAAAGCTTTTCGTTTACATGTAAACGACCTTCTGGCGAAGCGTATGAATCAACGTCTAATCCTTGGTATTCTTTCCTAGGATCGCTGTTTGCTTCTTCAATAAATTTCTTCAGTTCAGTAACTTCAGCTTTAGTAAGCTCGCTTTTTCTAACATCAGAACGATTAACAACATACTTAATTTCGCCTTCCTTAGTTTCGGTTAAGAATGGTTGGTATCTGTCGCTTTCGTAAGCAGAAATACCATCAGCGCTAACCAGCTTATAAGTTGCAATAGCACCGTCTGCAAGCTTGTATGGTTGGTTGAATGGAAGATTTTCTCCGTTATATACAAGAGTGGCACGAAGCTCTAAACGGCTTTTTTCCATACCCGGCTTGTAGTCAAGCTTAACCGATTGAGAAGTAGAACCACCTGTTCTGGCAATAACTTCATAGTTTTCAGTTACCTTATCTCCCTGTAACATTTTTTCAGGTCCTGCTACTTCACCACCTTGGTAAACAAGAACCGGTTGAAGCTTAAGAACTGCCTTCTTGTGGAAATATCCATCGGGGAAGTTCGCTGTCCAGCGAGCGATAATTTCATTATTCTTTATTTCTAATACCTGTGGTGCACATTGCACACCAACCTGGTCTGCATTCTTAATCATTTTCTTAGGACTATTACAAGACGTGAAAATGAATAAGGTTGCTAATACCGTAGCTAACGATAATAAGGACTTTTTCATAATTATAGAGTTAATTTAGTTAAACTGCGCATTGATGCTAATTTATTTTAAAGACAAATATATAAAACTTATGAATAGGATTTATACTTATAAGCGTATTAATTTAATATTTATCATCGATTTAAATAACGCATACGCCTAAAATAGCGTGTATAAATCAACAAGTACGGAACAATAATGTTCAAACTTGCCGGTAAAAATTCATTTTAATTTAATGCTAATGTTTTTTAGTACTTCGGAGTAACACCAACATTATAGAAAATGAACGAGTATATATCGGTTACTTCCTGAATTGCTATTGCTGTCGGTTTACCTGCCCCATGCCCCGCGTCGGTCTGAATACGAATCAGCATCGGATTTTTTCTGTCTTTCTGCTTTTCTTGTAATGTTGAAATATACTTAAACGAGTGTGCAGGAACTACACGGTCGTCATGATCGGCAGTAGTAACAAGGGTTGCAGGATAATCAACATCGCTTATGATGTTGTGTAGCGGCGAGTAGCCGTGTAGATATTCAAACTCTTCTTGGCTATTATCGCTAGAGCCGTAGTCGCCTGTCCAAGCCCAACCTATGGTAAACTTATGGAAGCGTAGCATATCCATTACGCCTACCTGCGGAATGGCAACGGCAAATAAATCAGGACGCTGATTAGCAACCGCACCAACTAGCAGACCTCCATTAGAACCACCCTGCATAACTAACTTTACAGGCGAAGTATATTTTTCGTTTACCAGATATTCTGCCGCAGCAATAAAATCATCGAATACGTTTTGCTTTTGCAGCTTAGTGCCAGACTTATGCCACTTTTCGCCATACTCTCCACCGCCACGGATATTAGCCATGACATACACTCCGCCTTGCTCTAACCAAGCCAGACGAGTTACGCTGAAACCCGGAGTCATGCTGGCGTTAAACCCGCCGTATCCGTATAGTAAAGTCGGATTCGACCCATCCATAGCTATACCTTTTTTGTAAACGATAAACATCGGAACCTTAGTGCCATCCTTGCTGGTATAAAATACCTGCTTTGTTTCGTAGCTGTCGAAATCAAAATCAATGCTTGGCTTAAAGTATTCCGTGTAAGTGTTTTCAGCAACATTATACTCGTATATTATGGTAGGGAATGTAAACGAGGTAAACGAGAAGTATGCGATATTATCCGTCGGCTTACCATATATGCCGCTACAGCTACCAACTGTAGGGAGCTCAACTTCGCCTAACGATTTTCCGTCAATATCAAAAATTTTAATTTGGCTATGAGCGTCTTTTAGGTATGATACAAATAACTTTCCACCCACGTAGTTAACACCTTGCATTACGTTTTCGCTTTCGGGAATAAGGTCTTTTATACCGGCAATCTTAGGATTATTTGCATCAACAGTAACCACTCTGTAGTTTGGCGCACCATAGTTAGTTTGTAAGTACAGCATACCGTTGATATGATCTAACACACCCCAATCGCTAGTAAAACCATCGTTAAACTGAACAAACGGATCGTCTTTTTCAAGATTTTTTATGTACAGTACGTTTCCGCTTGTAGTCTCAGTTTGATAAATGATAAGATACTTCTGATCGTCTGTTACGCCTGCGCTACAGTTACGAAGCGGATTTACGTCATCTACAAAAATTAACTCATCATTTTCTTGGTTATCGCCAAGCTTATGGTAGTACACCTTATGAAATTCGTTTTTAGTGGTTAACTCTGCGCCGGCTTTGGGTACATCGTAACGGCTGTAGAAGAAACCGTCGCCATACCACGAAAGACCTGAAAATTTAATCCACTTAAGCTCGTCGTTAAGCGTTTCGCCTGTTGCAACATCCATAACGTAAGCGCTGTTCCAGTCAGAGCCGCCTTGGGCTACCATATAGGCAGCATACTTACCGTCTTCTCTTACTGCCAACCCCGATAGCGCAACCGTACCTTTGTCCGACATGTTATTCGGGTCAATCAGTACCCGTTCTTCTCCGTCCTCTTCCTGCTTTACGTAAACTACGCTCTGGTTCTGCAACCCGTTGTTCTTAGAGTAGATGTAAAATTCGCCATACTTAGAGGGCGACGATTGCTTAGGATAGTTCCATAGCATGGTAATACGCTCTTTAAGGGCATTACGGAAAGGTATAGCATCAAGGTATGCAAAGGTTACCTTATTCTGCTCCTTTACCCAAGCCTTAGTTTCTTCGGAGTTATCATCTTCCAACCAACGATAAGGATCTTCAACTTGAACGCCGAAGTACTCATCTACTTGATCTACTTTTTTTGTGCCAGGGTACACAGGTTTTGCGGGACCGGATTGACCTCCGCATGAGCATAACAATACCATAGCCGCAATGGGTGCGATTATTTTTTTCATCATTCAGATAGTTTAGGATTAAATAAGCATTAGCCCAAAAGGGGAAAGACTATTCTACAAATGTAGGAAAAACATGTTATTCTGCATCTTTTCAAAAGATGTTTTTCAACTAATATGACATTTTAGATTAAAAAACCAGAGAATGCGCTTTACGGTCTCGGGTTGATGTTTTTGCTATAACAGCATTTACTCTTTAAACTTAAATGTAATGGTTTTTTTAATATCGGGATGGAGACTGTTCGCTACCGGACACTCATTAGCCGCTAGCTCTAACATTCTACGTTCTTTGGCAGAGTAACTATTGTGTGGAAATGTCATCTCCACAATAATCTCTACTACCCTACGTGGACTGCTGCCCATAACCTTAGTTGTCAGCACCTCGGTTCCATCAATATCGAAACCATGTGCTTTAGCCGAAATGCCCATGATTGTCAGCATGCAGCTTGCCAGCGATGCTGCAAACATATCAGTCGGCGAAAAAAACTCGCCTTTGCCATAGTTATCAGTTGGTGCATCGGTAACGATTTTTTCGCCCGATTGCAGGTGGGTTATCTCACTTCTAAGATCGCCTAGATATATAGTTTTAGCAGTTGCCATATTTGATATTTGTTAGTTAATGTAGCCTCAAGGGACTTATTACTTTATAAACTTTGCTTGCTTTCGGCCGATACTTCTCTATTAATCTTCTTTACCAAACCTTGCAGTACTGAGCCCGGTCCCAACTCTACAAACTCGGTAGCGCCATCGGCGATCATATTTTGTACAGTCTGCGTCCAACGCACCGGAGAAGTAAGCTGCGCAATAAGATTTTCCTTAATTGCTTCGAGGTCAGTATAAGGTTTAGCATCTACGTTCTGATATACAGGGCATATAGGTGTTACAATGTTGGTAGCCTTAATAGCAGCCTCCAACTCAACACGGGCAGGCTCCATAAGCGGAGAGTGGAAAGCACCACCTACGGCAAGCATAAGCGCACGCTTTGCTCCCGCTGCCTTTAATAGTTCACAAGCGGTTTTTACGGCTTCAACCTCGCCAGATATTACAAGCTGACCAGGACTATTATAGTTTGCAGGTACAACAATACCTTCAACCTGCTCGCAAATACTTTCTACCGTATGATCGTCAAGCCCAAGAATTGCTGCCATTGTAGAAGGCTCCAGCTCGCATGCTTTTTGCATAGCCATTGCACGTGCCGATACCAGCCTCAACCCATCTTCAAAGCTCATAGCCCCTGCCGAAACTAACGCCGAAAACTCGCCAAGCGAGTGACCCGCAGCCATATCAGGTTTAAAATCAGATAACGATTTGGCAAGAATTACGGAATGAAGAAAAATAGCCGGTTGGGTAACCTTTGTTTGCCTCAAATCTTCGTCGGTTCCGGCAAACATTAAATCGGTAATTCTAAAACCGAGAATTTCGTTCGCCTTCTCGAACATTTCTTTTGCTTGAAGAACGTTATCATAAAGGTCTTTACCCATTCCTACAAATTGAGCTCCCTGCCCCGGAAATACGTATGCTTTCATAAATGTTTTGTTTCTTATTAAACTTCTTTTTCGACAGATTCTGATCGGCTCTCGTAGAGAACCGAAAACGCAAAGATAAGTATTTTATAGCAATCGGATTTTTACTACCTTTGTACCTCGCCTTTTGTAAGGAAAGAGGCCCCATAGTTCAGCTGAATAGAACGTCAGATTCCGGTTCTGAAGGTCGGGGGTTTGAATCCCTCTGGGGTCACAGAAACAAAGCGCGCCGGTAGCTATAGCCCGCGCGCTTTGTTTAATGTCGAAACGAACGGAAAAATTCCGTACATTTGCGTAATAATGTTTCATAGTTGTTTCGTGAAATGGCTACCTTTAAAATATCGACTTACTTATTGATATAACACTATAAAGGTCTATTAATGACACAACCCTTTATTCGATATACGCAAACATTTAGACCAAGGAGTCCGGACCTCCAATCAATAACGCACTCTATTTCAGACTCAAATGTATATATTACCATATAACCGGCTACACTTATCCAAAATAATATAAATAGCCATAAACTCATAGTAATAACAGATAGCCAAAATCAGAGGCTATGTGGCTTGCGATGACCATGACTCATAATTATGTTTACTTTTGTACGCCATAAATAACAAGCCACAAAAATGAGAGCAAAGGGATATCTGCTGGCCGCCATATCTGCCATAACATACGGAATGATTCCGCTTTTCGCTATCCCGCTAAAGCAGGTGCACCTCTCTTTTGATACCGTTTTGTTCTACCGATTTTTAATCAGCACCGCAGCTATAAGTCTGCTCCTTTGGTACAAGGGAATAGACTTACGAATTAACCTGAAAGAACTTGGCGTACTAGCTTTATTAGGGCTTATGTACTCCGGTTCTTCGGAGTTTTTACTTGTAGGATACGACTATATGCCTGCCGGAGTTGCTTCTACTATGCTATTTCTGTATCCTGCACTGGTTGCAATAATCTTAAGCGTTGGTTTTAAAGAAAAAATATCGTGGATAGTGTGGGTTGCCATTGGCATTGCTTTTCTGGGCGTTACTGCCCTAAACGGCGGAGGGGGAAACGCCAAAATTCCCCTCGTCGGTTTTGTTATCGTATTTTTATCTGCCCTTGCGTATGCGCTTTACATGGTTATCGTAAATAAATCTCGCATAAAGAGCATGCGGGGAATGAAGGTATCGTTTTACTCTATGGCATTCTGCACCATATTCTTTTTAGGCAAATCACTCATCGTGAATTCTTTTCAGGCTATACCGTCATTCAATGCCGGACTAAACCTTGCACTTTTTGCAATTATCCCTACCGTTATTTCTCTCATTACTTTAGTAAACGCCATAAAACTGATAGGCTCAACCCCCGCATCTATACTGGGGGCTATGGAACCAATATCGGCGGTAGCTATAACTATAATCATATTTCACGAACCTTTTACCGTTAACCTTGCTATTGGAATTACCTTAGTTTTAATCGCCGTAATACTAACAGTTCTTTCAGATAGAATAGGGAAAATTAGGCTAAGAAATAAAGTGCGCTAAGCGTTTGCAAACTGTCATGTCTCACTACGTTCGACATGGACAATAAGGTAGAACTTTGATACACTCCTGATACTACCCTCCTTTTGTCAGTTTAATGTCAAAACATAATTCACTATAAATCAACTTATGGCAAAACAACATAAATCGCAATACATATATTTATGCATTTTTGTTGGTGTAACCAATAACCTGTCTTTATGGCAAAAAATCTCGCAGTTCTATTTTATACCTCCGATTTCCTTTCGTAAACAATACTGATGAGCGACAAAGAGATCGGTCAGCATATTAAGCCGCTCCGCATACAGCATCAGAAAGACTCACTCAAAGAAAGCGATACCAAAAAAGTATGCACCAGAGAGGATGTAATGAAAAAGTTTAAATGAAAGCCTCCCGAGTAACCGTAAAAGAAGAAAGAAAATTCTGTAAATATTAATGATATGATGAACATATGAAAAGTGGAACTGAAAATATAACTGATACTAAAACTAAAGAAGAAAAAGGTGAGCTAAGAAAAAATACCTGCGCAGAATTTGCAACAATGACCAATGATGAGTATTCATCACTCGTTGAGAAATTCGGAATATTTAAGGTAGATAAAATGGTTGAAATACTTAACAACTATAAGGGTTCTAATGGAAAAACAACAGTCTAATCACCGAACTATATTAAGCTGAGTTGCGGATAAAGTAAAAACGCCCCACATTTATGGGTATGCTATCTGTAAATACAAATAAATTCTAAACCAATTCCAACAAAGCTAGTTCGGCTTAGCTATACTCTTGCCAGCTGGTAATGCTTATCTCGTCTATACTTCTTTCGCATACTGCTATAAGGAAAGCACTTGCCAAGCGAGCATTAGTAAGCAACGGGATATTATGATCGACCGCACCACGGCGTATGCTGTAATCGTTGTTCAGCTCGTCTTTCGAAAGATTCTTCGGAACATTGATAACCAGATCGAACTCATTGTTACGTATCATATCCATGACATTTGGCTGTTCGGTTTCGTCGGGCCAATGTACCGATGTTGCCTCAATTCCGTTATCGGCTAAAAAGCGTTGTGTTCCGGCAGTTGCAAAAAGCTTGTAGCCTTTCTGAACCAGCATACGGCAAGGTTCAACCAACTCTATTTTAGAACGGGAATCGCCGGTTGAGAGCATAATATTTTTTTTAGGAATGGTATATCCTACCGACATCATAGCTGACAGAAGCGCCTCGTTTATATCGCTGCCTATACAGCCTACTTCGCCCGTAGAAGCCATATCCACGCCTAAAACAGGATCTGCAAGGTGAAGTCGAGAGAACGAGAACTGCGATGCTTTTACACCGATATAATCTATATCGAACACCGTTTTATCCGGCTTGCTGTAAGGCTCGCCCAGCATAATTTTGGTAGCCGTTTCAATAAAGTTGTTTTTTAGAACTTTTGATACGAACGGGAAGCTACGCGATGCACGAAGGTTACACTCTATAACTTTTATATCGTTATTTTTTGCAAGGAACTGAATGTTGAATGGACCTGATATACCAAACTCTTTAACAATAGATCGACTAATCTTTTTAATGCGCCGCATGGTTTCGAAGTAGATTTTTTGCGCCGGAAAAACCAACGTAGCATCGCCAGAGTGGACACCGGCAAACTCTATATGCTCTGATATAGCGTACTGTACAACCTCTCCTTTATCGGCAACGCCATCAAACTCTACCTCTTTAGCATTCTGTATAAACTCTGAAACTACAACGGGATACTCTTTAGATACGTTGGCAGCCAATTGAAGAAAGTGCTCTAACTCCTCTTTATTCGAGCATACGTTCATTGCCGCACCCGACAGCACATACGATGGACGAATAAGCACTGGGAAGCCCACTTTATCAACAAACTTATAGATTTCGTCCATACTCGAAAGTTCCTGCCATTTAGGCTGGTCTATTCCAAGCTGATCGAGCATGCTCGAGAACTTATGGCGGTTCTCTGCACGGTCGATAGACACAGGCGATGTACCAAGTATAGGAACATCCTGACGATGCAGCTTAATTGCCAAATTATTCGGAATCTGCCCACCTACTGATACTACTACCCCCTTAGGATGCTCCAAGTCCACAATATCCAACACCCTTTCGTGCGATAGCTCGTCAAAGTAAAGACGGTCGCACATATCGTAATCAGTAGAAACCGTTTCGGGGTTATAGTTAATCATTATCGATCTGTATCCGGCATTGCGAGCGGCTTGCACGGCATTTACGGAGCACCAGTCGAACTCTACCGAACTACCTATACGATAAGCTCCAGAACCCAAAACAATAACCGATTTTGAGTCCTCGCTAAAAGTAATATCATGCTCATTGCCGCAATAGGTAAGGTATAAGTAGTTTGTTTGTGCCGGAAATTCGGCAGCAAGCGTATCTATCTGCTTTACGTAAGGTAAAATACCATTCTGCTTACGGTAGGCACGTATGGCAAGCGTAGCCGCTTCAATCTCTTTATTGGCAGGCTTCATAATCAATCGCGCCAGCTGAAAATCTGAAAAGCCAAGTTGCTTAGCACGCAACAACTTATCTATCGAAACGTCATCTACACACTCAAAAGTTGATAAATCGTTCGAAAGGTCAAAAATACCTTTAAGCTTATAGAGAAACCACTTATCAATACGCGTCAGCTCATGTATTCTATCTACCGTATATCCCGCCTCAAATGCTTTTTCTATAACAAATACACGCATATCCGTAGGCTCAGATAATGCCTTATCGATATCGCTAACCTTAATATCTTTATTGCCTACAAAACCGTGCATACCTTGCCCTATCATACGTAAGCCTTTCTGCAAAGCCTCTTCAAACGTACGTCCTATAGACATTACCTCGCCAACACTCTTCATGCTGCTACCAAGCTTGCGGCTAACACCGTGGAACTTTCCTAAATCCCAGCGAGGAATTTTACATACTACATAGTCGAGAGCAGGCTCAAAGAATGCTGGAGTATCTTTAGTTACAGAGTTCTTTAGTTCATTTAATCCGTATCCAAGACCTAGCTTTGCCGCTACAAATGCCAGCGGATATCCTGTTGCCTTTGATGCCAACGCCGATGAACGTGAAAGGCGTGCGTTGACTTCAATTACCCGGTAATCCTCAGATTCAGGATCAAGGGCATACTGTACGTTACACTCTCCTACAATACCGATATGACGAACAATTTTAATTGCTATTTCACGTAATAAGTGGTACTCACTATTAGTAAGCGTTTGCGACGGAGCTACAACAACACTTTCACCCGTATGTATGCCAAGCGGATCGAAATTTTCCATATTACATACAGTAATACAGTTATCGTACTTATCACGTACAACCTCGTACTCAATCTCTTTCCAACCCTTAAGGGATTTCTCGACAAGCACCTGAGGAGAATGCGTTAGCGCCTTTTCTACAAGAATATTTAACTCATCATCGTTATTACAGAATCCGCTGCCAAGTCCTCCCAGCGCATAGGCCGCACGAACGATAACTGGATAACCCAACTCGTTAGCAGCCCTACGTGCCTCGTCTATACCGGTTACAGCTTCGCTTTGGATATATTTTACGTTTATCTGTTCCAGCTTTTGGTTGAAGAGTTCACGGTCTTCGGTATCCATAATGGCTCGTACAGGAGTACCAAGAACCTGCACATTATACTTATCGAGTACTCCGCTTCGGTATAGCGCCACACCACAGTTTAGCGCGGTTTGCCCACCAAAAGCAAGCAGAATGCCTTCGGGTCTTTCTTTCGCAATAATCTTCTCAACAAAGTAGGGTGTAACAGGAAGCAGGTAAACCTTATCAGCAATACCTTCGGAAGTTTGTATGGTGGCAATATTGGGATTAACCAATACTGTTTCAATACTTTCTTCTTTCAAAGCTTTAAGAGCCTGCGCACCTGAATAATCGAATTCTCCGGCTTCGCCGATCTTCAATGCTCCCGAACCTATTAATACTACTTTTTTAATCTGAGTACTCATTTGTATATTGTGTATTATTTGATAAAAGATTAAGACAATAGAGTAAAGACAAAGGATTTAAAGACTTCAACCTCTTTATTGCATTTAGATTTTGAATCATTTATATCTTTCCAATTAGCTGAATTTGCTATCATTTGTCTTTTCTCTTTAGCCTTTTTCCATGCGTTCTTTATTTAAATATATCTCGCCACAAATCTCGTGATAAGTTAAACGTAAGTGTTACACGATAACGTGAGACATCCTCGACCCTGTAATTAAGAACCGGTATGCCATATCCGTAAGTAAGATTCGCCAAACCAAAAAAGCCGAATCCAACTTCGGGCAACAGGCGAAGATCGACATTGCCGTCTTTTATATAGCTAACAGCATTAGCACGCACAGAGAAGAATAGCACATCAACCTCAAACCCCAGCTTTGACGCATAGATAAAACTATCTGAGCTGAAGTTCATTTCAATGCCCAACTTAGGACCGTATATGCCAAGTCCGGTATTGTTCGTAGCTGTTTCGGCATACATAATACTTAGCTCACCAAAAAACTCTTTTTGGTAAGAAACTCCCGGAGAAAAAATCAACTTTTTCTGTGCAGAGCCACAAAAAGGAACTGCCATAAGCAACGCTAACAGCATGTATTTCGATCCCTTCATTTACTTATCGTTCTTTACCAGGCTTACAAATTCGTCAAACAAAAAGTCTGTATCTGTTGGTCCGCTTGAGGCTTCGGGATGGAATTGCGCCGAAAAGAACGGCTTCGATTTATGACGAATACCTTCGTTCGTTCCATCGTTAAGGTTGATAAACAACGGTTCCCAATCTTTAGATAAAGTATCGTTATCTACTGCATAGCCATGATTTTGCGAAGTAACGAAACAACGTCCGCTTGGGATATGCTGCACCGGCTGGTTGTGGCTACGATGCCCGTACTTCAGCTTAAAAACTTTTGCTCCGCTTGCCAAGGATAGCAGCTGGTTACCCATGCAGATACCGAATATCGGCTTATCTCCCGCCATCGCTTTCCTAATATGAGCAATGGTTTCTTCACAATAAGTAGGGCTACCGGGTCCGTTCGAAATGAAAAGACCATTGTAGCCAATAGTAGAAAAATCATAGTCCCACGGCACACGTATAACGGTTACACCCCGCTTTAGCAGGCAACGAATAATATTCTGCTTAATTCCACAATCTACCAGCACTACCCGTTTATCGCCGTTTTCATAGGTTATAATCTCTTTACATGATGCTTTAGCAACCAGATTTTCTCCCGAAGGATCGTACAGCGGACTACTATCTTTTTCGTCTCCAATTGTGATCCGTCCCAGCATCGAACCTTTCTCGCGAAGTATTTTGGTAAGTTCCCGCGTATCAATGCCCGTAATAGCGGGAACATTTTCACGCTTCAGCCACTCGCCTAAGCTTTCGTGCGCATTCCAATGGCTGTAATGCTCGGAATAGTCGGAAACTACTAACCCGCTAACGTGAATTTTATGCGACTCGAGAAATTTCGACAACCCTTGCTCTTCTATGCAACAGTCGGGCACGCCGTAGTTCCCTACTAATGGAAACGTTAACGTTAGAATTTGTCCGAGATAAGAAGGGTCGGTAAGACTTTCGGGATATCCCATCATTGCCGTACTAAATACCACCTCTCCGGATGTGGGTTTTTCACTTCCAAAAGAACGACCTTCAAAAACAATTCCGTTGTCGAGAGTTAATGTTGCTTTCATCTATACTTATACTGTTTACTTTATTTTATTATTTCAATCTATAAATAAAAAAACGGCAGAAGTGCCGAACTTCTGCCGTTTAAAGATAGGAATAATATGTTTCTTGTATGTTATCGACTATATCAGTGATTGTCATCATTTTATCTAAACACAATATTTTTAAACCGGGTACAAAGGTACATAATATTTTCATGTTTATGGCAACATAATCGTTAAGGAGTATTTACAAGCTAAAACTTCTGATGTCCTACATAGTTACAATCCTTTATATCCAGCAAAATTTACAAATAATTTTTTATCAACATTCCGCCATATTTTGCAAATAAAGTATAAGCTGCCTATCTTTACAGCTAAATGGTTTATATAGAATGACTACGCTATTACGCATAAGAAATACTGAAGACCCTGCACTAACGGAGCTAATGCCCATATATGCCGAAGCTTTTCCGCCAAGCGAAAGACGTAGCGAAAAGCAGCTAAAACGGCTGATTAAGGAGAACGATAGCATGTACTTTAACCTCGTACTTTTTGAAGGTAAAATAGCGGGGTTATTTGTATATTGGAATTTAGCCGATTTTTTCTTTTTAGAGCACCTTGCTATTTCGCCCGATATGCGCAACCATAAGATTGGGCAACAAGTATTGGACTGGATCGCAGATAATCTTAACGGAATACGGCTGATGGAGGTAGAACCCAGTGGTAGCAGCGAGTTTGCAAGCCGTCGTATAGCTTACTACGAACGTAATGGCTACAAGATTCTCAATAAGAACTATCAGCAACCTTCGTACAGCAATAAGAACATAAGCTACCCTATGCGGATAATGGGAAACCAAGAAGTTGCCGAGCTTAACAGCTATATAGACAAAATTATTATCAAGGTTTATACAAAGTACTACGCTTAAAAAAATACAGCTTTCTTTCTTACCTTTGTTAGCATGTCGGAACTTCGAACAAACCCCGAATTGGAATTAGCCTACCGCTTTGTTCAATATACAGGGAAAAACATCTTTCTTACCGGAAAAGCAGGAACAGGGAAAACCACCTTTCTTCGCAGTCTTAGAGAGCAATCGCCGAAACGAATGGTAGTTGTCGCTCCCACAGGTGTTGCTGCTATTAATGCCGGTGGAGTTACCATACATTCTATGTTTCAGCTACCGTTCGGCATCTACCTACCCGAATACCGGCACGCGCAAAACAACCAGCAATCGAAGGGATTTACTCGAGAGAAGTTGAATATACTTCGCAGTATAGACCTATTGGTTATCGACGAAATAAGCATGGTGCGCGCCGACTTACTCGACTCGGTAGATGATATATTACGCCGTACCCGACGCGCCGACCAACCTTTTGGGGGAGTTCAGCTACTGATGATAGGCGATTTGCAACAGCTATCGCCCGTGGCTCGAGAAGAGGAATGGAATATACTTAAACAGCATTACGATACCCCCTATTTTTTCAGCAGTCAAGCGCTGAAACAAAGCGATTATGTTACTATAGAGCTGAAAAAGGTTTACCGACAGAGTGACGAACGTTTCATAACTTTACTGAATAAGATTCGTGAAAACCGTGTTGACAGAGAGTGTTTGGACGAGCTGAATAAACGCTACGACCCTGTATTTGCTAAAGGTGAACATGATGGATACATTACGCTAACTACACACAACGCACAAGCACAGCAGCTAAATAAAAGCCGATTGGATAAACTTCCGGGTAAAGCATATATCTTTAACGCTACTATTGACGGCGATTTTCCGGAACACTCCTATCCCACAGAGCCTGAACTGATATTGAAAGAAAATGCACAGGTTATGTTTGTTAAGAACGACCCATCGCCCGAGAAATTATTCTACAACGGTAAAATAGGTAAAGTAGTGGAAATAAGCGACGAAAGTATCTCTGTACAATGTGACGATTTACCTATACCTATTGAAGTTAGACCGCTTGAATGGACTAACGGACGCTACGAAATAGACAGCAATACTAAAGAAATAAAAGAGAAAATTATCGGAACGTTTACACAAATTCCGTTACGCGCTGCATGGGCAATAACTATACATAAAAGTCAGGGGTTAACGTTCGATAAGGCTATAATAAATGCCAATCTATCATTTGCACACGGGCAAGTATATGTTGCGCTAAGCCGCTGTAAATCATTAGAGGGATTAGTACTCGGAATGCCTCTCTCGCACAGCAGCATTATTAACGACGGAACAGTTAAGCAGTTTACCGACGATGCCGAACGTAATGCTCCGGACGAAAAAGTTTTAGACAAATCTAAGCTGGAATATGGCTTTAAGCTTCTTTGCGATTTATTTGACTTCAGCAATATGCAGCGTATGCTATTTCAGCTTCTAAAAGTTGTAAGAGAAAATTCGGGGGCTATGCCCGATAGCGTTCGTAGCGAACTCAGCAAACAAATTGATAATATTAAAAACGATACACTTACTATCGCCGATAAGTTTAAGCTACAACTACAACAGCTGATAAATCAGCATAGAAATATTGAAGGGAGCCAAGCCATACAGGAGCGTATTTGCAAAGGTTCGACATATTTTATTGATAAGCTGCAAAACCTCGGCATAGCCCTCGAAGGATTACCTACCCAAACAGATAATAAACAAGTACGCCAACTTTGGAGTGAGAACTACAGATCGCTTCGAACAGATTTACGTGTTAAGCTCACTTGCCTTCACAAAATCAAAAGCGGTTTTGATGTCGCAGGCTATCTAAATACTCGCGCCAAAGCGCTATTAGATGAGCCAAAAACCGAACGGAAAGCCAGAAGCAGAAGTACTGCTGCTGTTAATGCTGAACATGCTGAACTGTATGCCGAACTACGTTCGTGGCGACACGAAAAAACGATAGAGTTAGATGTTGATGAGTACTTAGTTCTACAGCAAAAAACGTTGCTAGAGTTAGTAGAGAAGTTACCGGCAACCTATGCTGAGCTAAAGGAAATAAAAGGTCTTGGCAAAAAGAAGCTACAGCAGCTTGGAGCAGATCTACTGGAAATAATCCGTAGCTACCGCTTCCGCAACGATATGCCACTACCGGATATTGAAGTCTCGTTTGATTTCGACGAGAAGAAAAAGAAAGAAAAGGTAGATACCAAACGAGTAAGCTTCGAGCTGTTTAAGCAAGGCTGGTCGGTAGAAGATATTGCTTCAGAGCGTGGATTAACGATAGGTACAATAGAAACGCATCTTGCTCATTTTGTGGAAGCAGGAGAACTGGATATCCACGAACTGATACCCGATGACAAAATTGCTCTGATAAGTAGTTACATTACCGAAAATGAGGTTAGCTCGATTACCCAGATAAAACAAGCACTCAGCGATGGTATCACTTGGAATGAAATCAGAGTTGTTACAAAGTGGGTTGTAAAAAATAACTCTTAGCAGCAACCATTTCATTATACCTCGTTATTTCGAGCGCAGCGAGAAATCTGTTCATTTAGTGTGTTGCCGCTATACGGTAGATTTCTCGCTGCGCTCGAAATGACAGGAAAAAGAAAAAGGGATTACAAAAATGCAACCCCTTTTTTACCTCTTTCTATTTACTAGTTTTTTAAATACTTATCAAACCAGCCGAAGAACTCGCGCTGCCAAACAATGGCATTTTGCGGTTTAAGCACCCAGTGATTTTCTTCGGGGAAATAAACAAACCTACTTGGTACACCCATCATCCGCGCTGCATTAAAGGCTGCCATACCCTGCGCATAAGGTACACGGTAATCGCGTCCGCCATGTATTACCATCAGAGGTGTATCCCAGTTTTTTACAAAGTTAATAGGCGACTGGACATAGATACGTGCCAATTCTTTGTTATTTTGAGTTTCCCAAATCGGTCCGCCTTTCTCCCATTGTTCGAAGAACATTTCCTCGGTAGTGGTGTACATTGATGAGAAGTTGAAAATTCCGCAGTGAGCAATCATTGCTTTAAAACGCTTGTTGTGCGTACCCATCATGTGATAAATAGAGAAGCCTCCGTAACTTGCTCCTGTTGCGCCCAAATGGTTTTCGTCAACATAAGATTCTTTTGCAAGCGCATCGATAGCAGAATAGTGGTCGATTTCATCCGACTCGCCATGATGACGTGAGATAGCGTCCGTCCACTTCTGGCTGATTCCTGATACACCACGACGACAGGGATAGGCAACAATATAATCCTGTGAAGCCATTAGCGCAAAACTCCAACGGTAGCTGTACGAAGGGCTTGATGTTCCTTGCGGACCACCAGTACAGAACAGAATTGCAGGATATTTCTTATTCTTATCGAAGTTAGGCGGATAGAACACCCACGTAAGAACATCGGCACCATCAACCCTGTTTTTAAACGTACGCAACTCAAACGTCGGTAAATTCAGCTGATCAAGTATAGGCTTATTAATTTCCGAAAGGTTCTTAGGCTCTGCATCCTGATTAGCCATATCTACACGATAAATCTCAGCAGGATTCATAAAGTCGGTACGGGCTACCAGCGCTGTATTAGCATCAAGCAGGTGTATGCTTTGGTAGTCGAACATACCGTCTTTAGACAGCTGTTCGATATTTCCGCTTTCAACATTCAGCTTAAAAATACGATAGGTTGACATTATACAAGCCGTAAAGTAGATATCCTTACTGTCTGCGCTCCACTGCATTGACGAAGGGCCGGTATCGAACTTAGGCATACTTTCTTTCATTGTCTTCGTATCGAAATCATAGATAAACAAGCGCTCTTTGTCCGCCTCGTAGCCCGGACGTTCCATGCTTAGCCAAGCCAACTTCTTACCATCGGGCGAATAAACAGGCTGCTTATCGTAGCCTGGCTTATCAGGTGTAAGCAGAGTCGTTTGCTTGCTGTCTAAGTCGTATAAGTAGATATTCGAATCGGTAGAAAAAGCGTAATCTTTTCCTTTCAGCTTCTTACATGTATATGTAAGTTGCTTTCCATCCGGACTCCAAGCCACCTCTTCCATTCCGCCGAAAGGTTTCATTGGGGAATCGAAAGGCTCGTTAGGCATAATATCTACAGGCGTACCTACTGCCGAACCATTATAGCCTGCAATATATAAATGGCTATAACTACCATCTGCCCAGCTGTCCCAATGACGATACATTAAATCGTCGTATATATAAACATCAGATTTAGGAAGATCCGTATAGATATCGTTACCTCTCATATTGTCAATCTTAGTTTCTTTAGCAAGCACAATGTGGCTAAGAGTTGGCGAAAATAGATATCCAGAGATTCCGTCTTCGATATCGGTAAGCTGTTTTGCTCCGGTTCCATCAGGATTCATTTCCCAAAGCTGTCCGCCACGCATGTAGTTCAGTACCTTTCCATCAGAGCGCCATGTAAGAGAATTCTCGCGTTCAGTAGTCTGAGTAAGCTGCTTTTTATCGCTGCCATCGGTATTCATGATATAGATTTCGGAGTTGCTCGCATTCTCCTCAATATCATACCATGTAACTGTATAGGCAACCTGCTTCCCATCGGGCGAAACAGCCATATCGCCTAAACGACCGAACATCCAAAGCGTTTCGGGCTGCATTAGATTACTGGTTAGCTTAATATCTTTCATACCTATTAGTTTTGTATCTTTCTTTTGTGAGCCATCCTCCCCACCACATGCAACAAGCATTGAGGATAAAATCAGCCCACCCATTGCTATAGCTAGTTTTTTCATGTTATATAGTTTATAAGTAAATATTAATTTCAACATAGTCAAAGTCGGGTGAATCAGTAAACAGCTGCTTGAGCATTGGTATATAACCAGAACCAATAATTAGCAGTAACCTATCTTCGCTCTCAAAATCGACAATATCGTATATGTTAGAGAAAATACGGATGTTTCTTCTGTACCACCCGGCAAGCGAATCTGCGCCAAGATAGGTATCGCCGGAGCCGGACAAAACCCAGTCGGTTAAATATACTTGATGGCTTTCGGCTATAACTTTAGAATCGTTCAGTATCCTATAATAATCGGTAAGCGTAAAATCCATTTTAATAGAATCAGACCATTGATAAAAGCTGTCGTAATCATATCTGTTTATCTTCTCAAATTGTCTTAACGATTTCATATAAGCATCTTCATCGAACGTATCCCGATCTAGGTCAACTCCGCATCATTCGGGCATTGCATCTACACAGTAAATTTTCGTGTGATTCATTTTTTCCGCCAGCTTAAATCCCAGCTGATATACCTCATTCCTACGTCCGCTTATATCGAAATTACCGTTTAGATAACCGCTATAGCGTGCGTTGAAAAGGCTATCACTTTCGATACGGTTCAGCTCTACTAATATTTTTGTAGGCTTATACTCTTTAAGCGGGTTTAGCAAATCGTCTATTTCTTGCTGCTTATCTTCTAAAAGAACATCCAGCCAAAACTGCTCATTATAAGCATCAAGACCCGGATAGTCAAAATGAAATACACCAAGAATCATAACGCTAGGCTGGTGCTTACCGTTAAATATAAACGGCTCCGACATTTGCTCCTGCGCTTTTACACATGTAAAGCGCAACAGAAATAGGGCTAGAAACAGTATTTTTCTCATATAGGAAAATGAAAAAAGTTAACGTTGCCTCCTAAAGCAGCTAACCCTTTATCATAGCTTCGTTTAGTCTTTCTTTTCTACCATTTGTTCGCGAATCTTTGCTTCCAGTTCATCTGCAAGCTCAGGATTATCATATAGCAACTGCTTAACGGCATCGCGTCCCTGTCCTAACTTAGTATCACCGTAACTGAACCATGAGCCACTCTTCTTTATGATTCCAAATTCAACTCCAAGGTCAACAATTTCTCCTACCTTCGAAATTCCTTCTCCAAACATAATATCAAATTCTGCCTTACGGAAAGGCGGAGCCATTTTATTCTTTACCACTTTAACCCGAGTGCGGTTTCCGGTTACCTCTTCACCTTCTTTCATCTGGTTAACGCGGCGGATATCCAAACGAACGGATGCGTAAAACTTAAGCGCATTACCTCCTGTAGTAGTTTCGGGGTTACCAAACATAACACCGATTTTCTCGCGTAGTTGGTTAATAAAAATACAGCATGTATTGGTACGGCTTATGTTTGCCGTGAGCTTACGCAGCGCCTGAGACATAAGACGCGCTTGTAACCCCATCTTCGATTCGCCCATATCGCCCTCTATTTCTGCCTTAGGAGTAAGCGCCGCAACTGAGTCGATAACAACAATATCCACCGCGCCTGAGCGAATAAGGTGGTCGGCAATTTCTAAAGCCTGTTCGCCATTATCGGGTTGCGAAATAAGGAGATTATCCGTATCAACGCCTAACTTTTCGGCATACGTACGGTCGAATGCATGCTCGGCATCTATAATAGCAGCGATACCACCCTGCCTTTGCGCTTCGGCAATGGCGTGTATGGCAAGTGTTGTTTTACCAGATGATTCGGGACCATAAATTTCTATTACACGTCCGCGCGGATATCCGCCGATGCCAAGAGCCGTATCTAACCCAATAGACCCCGATGAAATAACCGATACTTCCGCAACCGGATGATCGCCCATAGTCATAATCGCTCCTTTACCAAAATCTTTTTCAATCTTATCTAGCGTAGCTTGTAATGCTTTCAACTTTTCCTTACTTACCTCAGGAGCTGTTTTCTTTTCTTCTTCTTTTTTAGCCATTTCTGTATTTAGTTAAAGAGTTATTTATTCAGACTTAATATTTGATTTGCATGATCTTTGGTCTGCACTTTTGTAATAATATTCTCTGTAATACCATTTTCGTCAATTAAAAACGTAGTGCGTATAGTACCCATATATGTCTTACCCATAAACTTTTTCTCGCCCCATACGCCATAAGCTGTAACCACCGATTTATCGGTATCCGCCAGCAAACGAAACGGTAAGCTATTCTTCTCGATAAATTTCCGGTGCGAGGCTTCGCTATCTATACTTACACCCAAAACTTCATAGCCAGAATTTAACAAATCGTCATAGCTATCGCAAAGGCTGCAAGCTTCTGCCGTACATCCCTGCGTACTGTCTTTAGGGTAAAAATAAAGCAGTAACTTCTTACCCTTATAATCAGCCAAACTTACATCTTTTCCGTCCTGATCTTTTCCCTTAAAATCGGGCGCTTTATCTCCTATCTTCAGCTGCCTCATTATATCATTATAGTTTAGAGGAAATTATGCTTTCTTAAAAAATAAATCAATTGTATAGCAATAGATTACAAATGGTTATTGAAAAAGCACGAATTGTAAAGGTAGCTATTTTAGCGAAAAAATAACCTTACAAATTACAATCAAATCCTCTCTTAATTTGTTGTAATAATACGCCTGTTTTTGCCCGACTAGAATTAAATTTCTATTTTTACATGTGTTTATTGATAATATGAATAATGAAGTGTAAAAAATATATCGTATTCCTACTTTTTTCATTGATCGTTCCTTCGCTTTCTTATGCGGACAGCGATACTGCAGTAAAGGCAGACTCGTTGTTCAACCTAAGAGAATACCCGCAAGCGCTAGAACAGTATATGAAGCCGCAAAGCGAGCAAGAGAGCCTCACGGTTAACCAGCTGTTTCGTATGGGTGTAGCCATGACTGAAGGAACCACCAACCAACAACAGGCTATTAACCTGCTAAGTAAGCTAACGGAGTTTCCGATCGCCCCTAGCGAAACATGGTACTATCTGGGTGAAGCAAATCGTAGAATGTATAAGTTTGAGGACGCGATAGACTACTTCAACATTTATTTAAATAGGGCGAAAGATGATAGCGAACTAATTACGCAGGCTGAGCTGCAAATTAATAGCTGCGAAAACGGCTTGCAGATGCTAGACTACGCAACACGTATAAATAGAATTGCAAAGAAAGCAATACCGGCTACGGAATTTTACTCCGTTTACGATACGTTTGGCGATGTCTATCTTGCAAAAAAACCACAGGCTATGTGGATGTCAGCAGATTCGTTGGTTGAGAACAGGCATCCGCTGAGCGATCTTGTTTTCTTTCCCGAAAAAAATAAAAGGCGAGATGCTAACATTATTTATTTTTCGTCGTACGGACAGGATAAGGAGACTGGTCTAGACATTTTCTGTATAAAACGAATTGAAGGCGACAGCTGGGGAGAGCCTGAGGAAATTGCTGCGGTTAACAGCCCGTTTGACGAAATATCGCCTTACTTAACACCCGATGGAAATACGCTATACTTTGCATCGAACGGTCATTATGGAATGGGTGGGTTCGATATTTATAAGAGCGAATACAATAATGCAACGCGCGGCTGGACTATTCCCGAAAATCTAGGTTTCCCCATATCGTCTCCATATGATGATTTCTTGTTTGTTCCCGATGCTACTAATCGCACGGCTTGCTTCGCATCATCAAGAGATACGAATAATGACGAGCTAACCGTTTATAAGGTAGAAATGAGCGTTACGCCGGAACGAATTTCGCTAAACGATGTAAATGAAATTATGGCAATGGCTTCGTTTAACGTGGATTTTTCGCAAAACTCGCCAACGGCAAGCACTCAGAAAGTTGAAGTTCCTATAAAAGAGTTGGCAGGAAACGAATCGTATGTGCTGTTGGTAAAAAGTGCGGCAGCCTTATCCGAACAGCTATCAAATCAGCTGGCATCGCTTAACAAGCTTAGGCAAGATTTTTCTTTTGCCCCAGCAAGCGAAAAGAACGAGCTGGAACAAAAAATAATAATCGGCGAACAAGAAGTACAGTTTACGCAGGCAACATTCGCTCAAGTTCAAGCATTACTTAGCAACGCCGAATATCAATTCTACACCAACGGCACACAGCCATCTATCTCGGAAGATTTTAAAGCTATACTTAAAAAGAACTTATCGGAAGAACCGAGTAAACCAACTACCAGTAATGCGCAAGTAGCAAATTTTGGTGAAAAAGCGATTAGGCTGCAAAATGCACCAAATATGACCATGAAACTACCTAAGCTATCTGATGCCGATAAATACCGTTTCCGCACAACGGGCAAAAGTATTATTTTACTTAACGACCCTGTACCAAAAGAAGGTATAGTTTACAAAATAAGAATAGGTATCTTTTCTAAAACCCTATCGGAAGAGCAGCTAAAAAATCTAAGCCCCGTTACAACAGAAGAGAGAGGAAGTACCGCCCGCTACTATGTAGGTGTTTTCCGTACCTATAATGATGCGCTAAAAGCGCTAGGAGAAGTAAAGAAGAAAGGATTTAAAGATGCCGCTATTGATGCTTGGGTAAATGGAAAATCAGAAACAACAAGTCGCGCAAGAAATGTTGAGAAACAGCAAAAGACAAAACGATCAACGTCCTCTTCTATCAAAGCGAAGCCGGACAGTAAGAGTACCGTTTACCGTATTAATGTTGCTGTTTTAGGTAGTTCTCCGGGCAATATCTCTACATTGCTAAGTTCGCTATCAGAAGGAAGGGATATTGTAAGAAAAGTAAACCCCGACGGCTCTACAACTTATAGTGTCGGCATATACACGAAACAAGCCGAAGCCGAGGATGTAAGAAATAAGCTTATAGCGGAAGGGGTTGTAAACGTTGAAGTTGTTGGGATTGAAGTAAATAACTAACGCTATGACACCACAAGAAAAGAAAAGTAGTCAAGATCAGACACTAAACGAAAAAGATCATCACCTAATTCTTTTTAATGACGATGTGAATACGTTCGACTATGTAATTCATTCGTTAGTTGAGATATGTGGTCATAACGAAGACCAGGCTGAACAATGCGCTATAATTACTCACTATAAGGGTAAATGCAGCGTAATGAATGGAAACATAAACGACCTGATTCCCGTAAAAAATATGCTGAACCATAGAGGTCTATCAGTTGAGATCGAGTAGTACAAGTTCCAGTATGCCAGGGCATATATAGACCACCACCGGCTTACTGTGGTCAAGAATATTTTTTCTATCACAAATTTTTCTTGAATCTCAACAAAGATTGTTTATATTTGCATTCCTTTTTCGAGGAAACCTGTCACAAAAGGTGAGGTGGGTGAGTGGCTTAAACCAGCAGTTTGCTAAACTGCCGTACGGGAAACTGTACCGGGGGTTCGAATCCCCCCTTCACCGCCGGAAGACGTAAACCCTTGTAAATGAATAATTTACAAGGGTTTTTCTTTAACAACTATAGCAATTCGAACCCTCGGACTTAAAACTGTTCAATCGTCTGGTTATTAAATTAATAATCCGTAACCTATTCATTGATAAATAAGAAATTATCCCACTATTTCATCATTTTTGTTTCTAAATCGTGGTCAAATCGTGACCTTTTTGACATTTTAGAAAAGGTCACGATATAGCTGTATATAACTGTATATCTGCTTTATATGATTCTGAAATGTTGTCATCAAAAATGTATAGACAATACAATTTTCCAAAAATTAAACATTTGATATATGTTGGTAGAGTTTTAGCGGGAAGAACAGGTTTCAATTTTTTTAAGAGACTATATCATTATGTTAAAGACATAGGAAATCGAAATGCTGCGAGAAATAGGCAATTTCTGACTAATCTATGGCCGGAATATACTTATGTCTATTTTTATTGTTTCGACGATAAAACAGATGAAGAAATTATTGAGATTGAGAAATTATTAATTAATAAGATAGTACCTCCTCTTAATAATGAATTTATTGGGATTGCAAACAGAACAAGAGATTTATACAATTAGTTATGATACACTTAGCTTGCCTTAGAGGGAATATAGGTTTTTGGACTTACTATTCGACAATAATGAAAATTAGAGATATTGTTTCTGATAATCGAATTATTACAGTCAGTGAATCGAATGAATTATATACCCGAAATATTAATCGGATTTTACAGCGAGAAATAAGCACTTCTCGCATAAGTAAAATATCAAATTACATTTTAAATACTGATGAAAGATTTTTCAGTAGCTTAGTGGTAGCCATTCATCAAGGTACTCCTAAACGGACTGATATTGACCTCTATGAACAAATAGAGATAGAAGGAAGTACTATTTCCGAAGATGAATTAATTTCTTTAGGAAGTAAGTATGGAATTTTATCTTTGTCAGGTAATGAACAAATTTTTGCATTAGATGGTCAACATCGATTAAAAGGTATCAGAAAGGCCTTTAATCAAAATCCTGATATAGGAGACTTGGAAATATCTTTAACTTTCGTAATTCATAATCATGACGAAGTGGAAAGGACAAGGCGATTATTTACTGTATTGAACAAATACGCTGAAAAACCAAGAGGTGCAGAATTAATAATATTGGATGAGGATGATGTTGCAGCAATTAATACACGTAGATTAGTAACCGAACATCCCATATTATCCAAACCCAATGCAATTTCAAATTCAAAAACCGGAGCTATATCGAATAGTGATAATCAATCTTTCACTACTTTGGTAACTCTTAATAGTATAAACAAAATTATATATAATAGGACCAGCACATATTATACCCAAAGACCAGCGGAAGAAGACTTAAATGCTTTATATCAAAAATCTGTAAATTATTGGGATACTTTTTTTAATGTGTATCCTGAAATTGTTTCATATATTGACGGTAATAATGAGATTGAGATTTTAGAAGAAAAAATCTCTCGTAATCATGAAACGGGTGGAAGTTTATTATTACGTCCAGTTGGGCAAGAATTGATTGCTAAATCTTATATGAAATTTAACCAAGATGAAATACAAGACTTTAGCAATAAATTAAGACGGGTGAATTTTAATCTGTCAAACTCTAACTGGAAATATCTTTTCTGGAATGAAAAAATGTTAGGTAAAGAACAGAAATTAAAGAATTGTATGTTGTTGTATATATATAATGGGAAAATTTGAAGATAATCCATATATTCACAGAGAAATGAACCGAATATATAACAAGAATAATCAACCTTATAATGAAGCCCTCATCCAAAGGGTTTAAGTAATAGAGCCGCAAATTGCGGCTCTAATCATTTTATTCTTCCTCCTTCGACAACAAATGCCGCAAGTTCTCATCATTACGAATCCGCTCCAACTCATCGGCAACAATCTTAAGGTAGAAAGCTTCTTTAGCGATTGAGTCCACGATTTCATTTTTGCAAAAGTTCGTTCGTCTAAAGAATTTACAAAGTTCAGTGCAAATATACCTATTAAACTAAGCTTATACTTTGGCGTATTTAGATAGCTATAGGTAGCATCGAAGTGGGTGTTCGAGATATAGACCTGTACCTTATTTCCAGTTTCAAACATTCCTCTTGTAGCAATAACCTCTATATCTCTAATCAATAGCATTAACTCGTCTTTTAATATTTTGATATCTTCTTTTTTTAAAAAGCCAATACTTTCAAAGTACTTAATATCGTTTACTATGCCCGAAAATATTACAGCATCCCATATATAACAGGTACGCCTGATATTCATAGTTTCGCGAATAGTTTCTTTCCTCACTTCAACAAGCTTGCTGGACACAATAACTTTGTGGTGCGGTACAACTTCTTCCGATTCGTTATGCTGATAATCCCATTTAAAGCTGTAAAACTTTGTGAGATTATCATACAAAAAGCCGGGAAATTGAGGAAATATGTTAGACGCATAAACTAACTCCGACTCACTATAACCTCTTGCCGATTTTAACACATCAAAATATTCTTCTAACATGTGATAGTAAACCTCTTGAGGGTTGCTATACCTATTTGGAATAAGCTCTAGCGAAATATTTTGAGATAGTGTTGTATCTACAACACTATCTAGCGATATACCCAACTTCTTTGCAATGCGTGCTGCTTCTGAAAATGTAAACGGCGCTTCGCTACGCAGCCTCCAGTATATTGCTTCTTTTCCAATAGAGAGCATATCCATTAACTCATTTGCTAAACTAGCCTGCTCTGCTTCATTTTTTAGCTTGCCTTTTATAGCCGCAATCAGATTTTTATTCAGCTTTTCAGAGTTCATTACTTCCTGCCATTACTTATTCCGCGCTAAAGGTAGCCGTTTTTTCAACTATGACAATTAGAGGTTTTCATTTATCAAAAATAAAAATCGCACTACCACAAACCTACATTTTTTCGAAAAGTGATTTAATTCTTTATTCGACCTCTACAATAGAAAAATAGCTTACTAAAAATACTCTAAAAACAGAACAAACTTCGCTCTTATGGATATTACATTTGTACAAGAAATTACCATTAATACGCACATTAACTTGATGGTAAACGATAAACGGGCGACATATATCGAAAGGTAACAAGGTTAAATAAAAAATCGCCCGTTTAAAACGAAAATTGAGCTATTGAATATTCCGGGGTGAGCAATAATATGTATATGCACGCTACCCCTCGGCAATACCGCTTACCCGGAATATTCAATTGTAAAAATATAAAAATAAACAATAAGGTAGCCAAACAGTTGGGCTAAAGTGGTAGTATGGCAAGTAGTAGTATGCTCTAGTGTTTTTGATTATTGGTATATTGTTGTTTCTCACTTTTTGCATCCCTAAAAGATTTTAGTCCAACTGTTTTTATCATACCTCCTGAAAGAAGAAAGAGCCTTTAAATAAGGCTCTTTCTTCTTTACGATCTAACGAGAATTTCCTCCATTATATATAAAGTATGTTATTATAGCATGCGGCATTCAAGCAACTCTGCCAAAACCAGATTAGTGGCAGACCGCACTTTATAGCCGAAATATTCATTAACACTATAGTGTTTAATTTTTTCACACTTATATAAGCATCGAAATACTTAATTCGAATATCTACAACTATTCCCGACAATATATAAAAAATATAAACCTGTTAATAATGGTTAATGTTTTAAACTACATGTTTTTATGGCACATCATTTGTATATTTTTGTACCGTTAAACTAAAAACACTTTTCAAAAAATGACATTTAATAAAATAAGCATTTTAGGTCTTTTATACCTAATTATGAGTGGCATGCTTATTACAAGCTGCTCGTCTGCCGACGAAAATGGTAACAATAATGACGATCCAGTAACTATTATGCTAACCAGCAATGTTGACGTAATATCTAGAACTTCGCTTCAGGATATACAAATTGAGAATGGACAAGAAGTAGGCTTTTTTGTAAAAAAGACCTCTCCCTCGGCTGATGTTCTATATACAAATGAGAAGCTTACGGCAACAGGAAACGGTGGGTTCATTTATTCAACCCCCATGTTTTATCCGGTAAGTAATGAGAATGTTGACTTTTGTGCTTACCATCCATATATGGCAGGCTGCTCATTGGATAACCCATTATCTTTTTCAATAAAGCCCGATCAGTCTGAAAAAGTAAGCTATCTGAATTCCGATCTTCTGTACGCGCGAAAACAGAATATCTCGAAAAGTACAAGCGCCGTTCCTCTAAAGTTCTACCACAAACTAAGTAAGTTGAACTTTACTATTAAAGAAGGTCCCGGAATGGATCTTTCAGGCTTAACATCGGTTGAAGTACTAAACCTTCTTCCCGAAACCGCGATAGACTTGGCGAACGGATTGATAAGCAATGCATTCGGAGATATTACACCTATCAACGTATATGGTGTACATGGCATAGCTGAAAGCGAAACTCAGGTTGAAGGAATGGCGGCTATTGTTATTCCACAAGATTTCACTGCTGGAAACCGTTTGTTTAAGGTAACTGTAAACGGCGGTACCGGAAACGAAGTATCGTACTACTATACGCCTAATACAGATTTCAGCTTTGAAAGCGGTAAAAAGTACACCTACATACTTACCATTAACCATGCAGGTATTACGATTACATCGAGCATAGAAGATTGGGTAAGCGGTGGCGATCCGATAGAAGGAGAAGGTACTATCGATTAACTAAAACACTTGTTACTACTACATTTTATTAATAGCCCGTCTTATCGACAAGAAGGGCTATTATAAGGTTGGAGAATGGTAAATTATGAACACATTTAAACTAAACATACAATATTTTCTGCCTGTCGTATTTGCATGTCTAGCAATCGTATCTTGCTCTAAAGACGATGAGCGACATACGCAAGAAAATAAAGAAGGTACCCCCATAGAGCTGGTACTGCGAGCCGCAATAGCAGATACCTATAGCGCAGATAAGCAATATTTCTCTAATGGAGATCGTATAGGGGTATATCTGGTTGATTACGTCGGTGGACAACCGGGCGTTTTAGGCGATATTGCAAACTCATCAAAAAATGTGGGACATGCTTTATCAGAGGATAGATGGATACCCGAGGTTGGAAAACAAATCTTTCTTTACAGTAGTACATCCGATGTGTATGCCTACTATCCGTATGATGCGGAAATGGGGAGAGTATCGGGTAAAAGAAATCTGGCTGCCTACCCTTTCGACATTGAGTTCAACCAGCAAGCAACAACGGCAAAAAGCGATTTTCTGTGGGCGAAATCCACAGAACTGTCTGATACTAACAGCAAAGCGAATCTTACATTCGAACATCTTCTAAGCAAAATAGTTGTCAACATATACAACAACTACCCGCAAGCAGAAGATTTAAAATTCAGCATCCATAATACACAAACATCCTGCGTAATAAACCTAAGAAACGGAGACGTTACGCCGGCTGATAAAAAACGAGTTATTACACCACAAAAACAACCAATACCAGAACCTAACTTCGACTTAAAGTATGAAGCAATAGTAGTTCCACAAACCATAAGAGCCGATACTCCGCTTTTCTCAATTATTGTGAATGGAGATATGCTGATATATTCTGTGGAAGAAGATTTGGTATTATTACCTCACAAAGCTTATATTTTTAACATGGGCGTTGGAGAGGCTAAAAACAGAACGATATCACCAATACATCTACTAAGCCTTAAAACAACAAACTTTTGATGTATTATTTATTATGAAGAAATTTCTACAACATATTAATGTAAACCTAACTCTTTTGGCTATAGGCATTCTTTTCAACGCTTGTACTAAAGACGATGAACAACCTCACTATATCCCCGAGGGAGACTACATTTCGTTATATTCCACAATAACGCCAAAAGCAAGCCGCCTATTAACCAATAACTTCGAGGTAAACGAAAGCATAGGGTTATATGTAATACCTTATGAAGCAGAAAACACCCCCGGCTCTATAAGTAATACGGCTTATGCCGCAAATAAAGAGCATATATTTAACGGGGATTCGTGGCTTTTAAAATCGGGTGGAAAAGTCGCATGGCCCGACACTATCTCTAAGGTAGATTTGTATGCTTACTATCCATATAGCGAAGCATTAGATAAGCAGCAGCCGACAAGCTACAGATTTTCGGTAAAATCAGACCAGCAGAACAAAGCGAACTATGATGCCAGCGATTTTCTATGGGCACAAAACAAAGGGATAATACCTACCGCCAATGCTGTGGGGCTTATATTTTCTCATACATTCAGCAAAGTAAAAGTAAACGTTAGATCGGAACTAGATATAATTTCAAACGCATTGCCCTCTGCATCTGTTACAATACTGAACGTAAAACAGGAAGGCAATATCAACCTTTCTGATGGTACCGTATTCGTTGCCGAAGATTCTCCTCTAGCCAATATTAATCCGCTGCATGTTCAAACAACAGAGGAGTATAAACTGACAAGAGAGGCTATCATTATCCCTCAAACGGCAGAAAAAGGGAATCCATTTATTAGAGTTGAGCTGAACCTGAATGATACGAGATACGACTATATACTTACCGATGACATTAGATTTGAAGCAGGAAAAGAGCGGTCTATCAATATTGTAATAACAAGAATGGGGCTGTCTGTTACCATTGATAAAATAAAAGATTGGGAACCAACGCTACCTATCGAAGGAGATATAGGTACGTTTGCCCCTCAGGTCTTAGATTTAAACAGTATTGATTGGGAAAAATCGTTAGTACATACAGTATTCAACAAAGGCATACCAATAGCGGAGGTAACCAAAGAATACATCTATAAAAACGGAACTGTGGACTATCAGGCTATAGTTGTGTACCCTATGGGGATAGACGGAAAACCCGATCTTACAAAAGGCTTTATCGCAAGGGCGATGAATAGAAACAGAAACTCTATAACAAACGAGTATGAGCCTAACAATAATGAAATACACGGTGGAGTCGTTAGCTTTTCAACAAGCGACAATACCCTTCAATCCTATACGAAAGGAACGGCTACTCTCTTTGATAAAGTTGAAATTGTATCGAAAGATGAAATAAAAATTGCTAATGAGAACGCTATTCCGATCTTAACTACCAGCCCTGAAGTATTGACTGATATTGACGGTAATACGTATCCTATCGTAAAAATCGGAGTACAGTACTGGATAAGAGAGAATTTGAAGGTAGAACATTTTAAAGATGGATCCGGTTTAGCCTACTACTACTATGACGATAATAAAGACAACAAAGATAGGTATGGCGCATACTATACATGGGCAACCGCGATGGACTCGAAAGGCATTGCTCCTGATGGATGGCGAGTGCCCTCAAGCGCGGATTTCATTTCATTACACGCATACATACAGCCTGACGCGGGAATGAAGCTTAAAGCCAATATAATGTGGAATAGCTTAAGCTATAACGACGATGTAACCGGTTTTAGCGGGCTACCCACAGGGCGAAGAACCAACACCGGTACATATAACGAATTAGGCTACTACGGTCAATGGTGGACTTCTACCATATCAGGAACGAGTGACGCGTATAGGCTATACCTTTACTATAGCAATAGGGCAATGCACCATTATACCTTAAATCAGAACTATACGCAGTCTGTTCGACTTATTAGAGAGTAATATATAATCACATACATCATTTTAAGCGGCTGCAAATACGTCATTTCGACTAATCTGCCGAATGTAAGCAGATTCCTTGCTTTGCTCGGAATGGTGAGAACAAAGCATGACGCAATTTTTACCATCCTTTTTGAACTACGTAGGCACATAGCCTTTAAATTTACTATGCGCCTATGTAGTGTTCTAACTATTCGTTGACTTCTTGAACAACTTCTCTTCTTTATATATCAAGTTCTTGTACCTCGTAGTTCTTTATATTCAACTCTGTCAGCATTCTTTTTAAAGTAGCTGTATCTGCTGTTGAGTAAAAGATATAAAAAGGTACTTTTTCTTTATTCTTATTATCCAACTTGTTTTCTTCTAGCAAATGCTTTGTATGCTTTGCCACTGCCGGAGCAGGGTCCATGATAATAATTCTATTTTGAGTTATCTTTTCGATTTGCGGAATTAAAAACGGATAGTGAGTACAACCAAGAGCCAAATGATCAACGTTAGCATCTAACATAGGCTGGAGATACGATTTAAGCAACTGAGTTGTTTCCGAACTATCAACCATCCCATGCTCAACCGCATCAACTAAGCCTTCGCCAACCTGTTCGATAACTTTAACATCAGAGGCAAAGCGCTCTTTGGTCTCATTAAACAGCCGCCCTTTAAACGTTCCCGCTGTTGCAAGTATTCCCACAACGCCCGTTTTAGAGTTAAGCGCGGCAGGCTTTACGGCTGGCTCCATACCTACAAAAGGCACCTCGTATTTACCCCTTAAATAATCTATAGCACCTGCCGTAGCGGTGTTGCAGGCAAGAACTATTAGCTTACATCCTTGCTCTATTAGAAATGATACTATACGATCACTTAAGATAATAATCTCATCCTGGTTTTTATTTCCATACGGACAATTAGCACTATCGGCAACATAGAGAATAGCTTCGTTAGGCAATAGCTTAACCAGCTCTCGCCATACCGAAAGCCCTCCTACTCCAGAATCGAAAATACCAATAGGAAATGAGGATGCGCTATTATTACTCATATAGCCGGATAATTTAAAAGCCACCTAAAAAATCTACAAGGTGGCTTAAATGTACTAATTATTTATTCTTCTATTAAATACCTAACTCTTTTTTTACCAGCGGCAGAAGATCAAAGCCCGAACTCGGATCGGCATATAGAATGGCTTGAGCGTTTAATATACATGCCACACCATTATCTTTAGCAACTTTGTTTATCGCATTTTGTGCTTTTTCGAATATAGGTGCTAACTTCTCGTCCTGCTTTTGCTGAAACTCTCTTTCCAGCTCCGCCGCCCTTACATCACGCTTTTCTGATAATGCTTGGATTTCCGCCAACTTTTCATCAGAAACCTCCTTCGTCCATGTTATACTATTATTTTGATATACAACAAACTTATTTCTCATCTCAACCTCAATCGTCTCCAGCTCTTCTCCATAAGCTTGAGATAAAGCCTCCAGCTCTTTATTAACAGCCGCGGTTTCCGGCATAGACTGTATAAGCTCTATATAGTTGATATGTCCTACTTTCTGAGCAAATCCGTTTATGGAAAGAAAAACAAATGCAAGGAATAAGAATACTTTTAAAATACTTTTCATAGCTAAATAGTTTTCTATACAAATACTACTATAATCCTAACTCTTTCTTTACCAAAGGAACAAGATCTGTCATCTGAGCATCGTCTGTGTACATTAACGCTGCGCTGTTTACAACATATGCAAAACCATTTGCTTTTGCCACCTTATCAATCGCATTCATTACCTTCTCCCGAATAGGACCAATAAGCTTCTCCCCCAACTCCTGCTCGCCTCGTCGTACAATAGTAGGATACTCTTGCAACTTCTGCCCTAAAGTAGATAAATCTTTTTCTTTCTGCTCTCTAATAGCAGCAGTATATGTATCCTTCTTTTCCTCGTAAGTGGCGCGCATAGACTCGAATTCTTTATATATCGCTTCGTACGTTTCTTCATGCTCTTTCTGATAAGCTTCTAGCTGCTTCATCGCCTCTTCCCGTTCGGGCATAGCAGAAATCACAAGATCAGCGTTAATATATCCTATTTTTTGCTGAGCGAAGCTACTTGATGCAATAAATACTATTACAAGTGGCAGAAGAATTTTTAGTATACTTTTCATAATATAATTGTTTGTATGTTTTAAAGTTTACAAATGTAAGAAAATAATGTATAAGGTACTTCTTACTTAAATCCCAATTTTTCAAGGATTTTATCGCTCATATCGTAACGAGGATTTGTATAAACCATCGAGGGGTTATTAGCTAAATCGAATATAACAGAGTATCCGCCCTCTTCAGCAAATTTATTAATAGCTTCTGTAACCTGCTCTTGTATGGGCTTCAGCAACTCTTCGCGTTTCGTAAACAACTCCCCTTCTGGACCAAAATATTTCTGCTGAGTGTTCTTTAGCTCACGCTCTCTGGCTATAATCTCATCTTCGCGTTTCTTACGCATACTTTCGTTTAGCAAGGCTTTCTCTGCCTGATAGGTATTATACGTTTCGTCTAGCTTCTTATACCCTTCCTCAACCTCTTTTTGGTATTGAGTAGCAAGCTTTTCAATCTGATCTGTTGCTGACTGAAAGTTAGGAATTTTACCTAAAATATATTCGGTATCAACGTATGCAAATCGCTGAGTTTGTGCAAACATTACAACAGGAAATGCCAGCACGGCAAAAAGTACTAATAATTTTTTCATAGCTCTATATTTTTTATGTATTACTCTTTCCAAAAATACAAATTCTATACCAAAATGTAACAACCAGCTAAATAATTACATGGGCATACCGATCTCGAAGTGGATCTGTCCTCCTCCTGCTCCCGGATTGCTTGGTACATCATCAAACCCATACCCCCAATGGAACCCGATTAACCCTACAATTGGCAGTAGCAAACGAACGCCAACCCCTGCGGACCTCTTAATTGCAAAGGGATTAAAGTCGTCTAGATTATACCAAGAGTTACCCCCTTCTAAGAAGGCTAGCACATATATACTTGACTGAGGCTGCATAATAAGCGGATAACGAACTTCTGCCGTATATTTTACATAAGCATTAGCGGCAGCAACCCTTTGCCCGTAAGATGTCTGTACGTATGGAGTTAACGAACCGTTAGAGTAACCTCTAACACCTATATTTTCCTGCCCATAAAGCGTATATCCCGACATACCATCACCTCCGACCAAGAAACCTTCAAACGGAGAATATCCAACGTCTTTATTATAATAGCCAAGGTAACCCATCTGTGCTTTCGCCATCAGCACAAAGTTACTAGATCCGATACGGGTAAATGCCGAACTTTTAAACGACCACTTATGGTACTCTATCCACCTATACTTTTCGCTATTCGGCATATTTTTGTAGTCTTTGTTATTTAGCAAAGAATATGGCGGAGTAAACTGTACGCTGATAGAGAAGTCGGATCCGTCTCTAGGGAAAATAGGGTTATCAAGCGTATAGCGTCCAAAACCCAGCTTCAAGCTAAAGTTATTTGACTGACCATTATTAAAAATAAAGGTACCGGGCCATTCTCTCAGCTTATAGTGCTGCCAACCAACTTCTGCATTAACCGAGAAGTTATGATCGGGCCACTTTAAACGTTTACCTATTCCTACAGCCAGCCCGGTAACCTTCATATACTCATCGCTGGTCTGATAGAAGTAGTTTGAATTGGTTTGCGTTGAATGATAAACACTTATAGACAAAGATGTCGGCTTTTTACCGCCTAACCAAGGCTCGACAAACCCAAAACTTAAAGCACGGTAGTACTTACCGTTGGTTTGCGCCCGAACGCTTAACGATTGACCATCGCCACTAGGTAGCGGGCGCCATGCCCCTTTCGTGAAAAGTCGTCGGGTAGAAAAGTTAGAGAAGCGGAAGCCTAGCGATCCGATAAACATGCTGTTACCGTATCCTCCAGAAATCTCGAAGTTATCGCTCGCTTTTTCTTCTAGGTTATAGGTAAGATCCACCGTACCTTCTGCCCTATTAGGAATAATATTAATACCTCCGGGTGCAGCAAGCTTTTCGGGATCGAAATATCCTGTATTATTTAATCGTCTTATAGATTCGATAATTAACGACTTACTATATAATTCTCCGGGTTTAGTAAATAGCTCACGACGGATTACATGCTCATTCGTACGGTTGTTGCCGGCAATATTAATTCTACTAAATGTTGCCTGATCTCCTTCTATTATTCGCATTTCTATATCAATAGAATCGCCGACAACGTTTACTTCAACCGGATCGAGGTAGAAGAATAAATACCCCTGATCGTTATAGGTTGTTGTTACGGAGTTATCATCAATAAACAACATCTTCTCCATTGCTACTTTATCGTAAACATCTCCCTTCTTTAAGCCCAGCATAAGGTTTAACTGGTCGTCGGTAAGAATAGAGTTACCAACCCAAGAGATGTTGCGGAAATAATACCGCTGCCCTTCGTAAACCTTAATATCTATACCAACACGCTTATCATTTATCGGATAAATTGAATCTGAAAGAACTTTAGCATCTCTATATCCTTTTTCGTTGTAGTAGGTAATAAGGTTTACCAAATCATCTTCATAGTTGCTACGAATAAACTTTGAGCTTTTTAGGAATGTAGAAAGCCTTTTTTGCTTAGTCTTCTTCATTGACCGACGAAGCTTTCTATCACTTATCTCCTTATTTCCTTCTATGTTTATATTCTTAATTTTGACTTTATTGTTCTTCTTTATATCAAAAAAGACCCTCACGTAGTTGCTCTTATATACGGTATCCCGTTCTTGTCGCATACGCACTTCTGCATTCAGAAATCCCTTTTCGGCAAGATATTTTTTTATTGCATTCTTAGAAGTTTCAATAGCATAATCTGAGAGCTCTCCTCCGCGTCTAAGATTCAACTTTTCTTTTATCTCGTCTTTTTCTCCCTTTCTAACACCAGTATAATCCCATGATGATACTCTTGGTCGCTCTTGCAAATGAATTTGTAAAGTAACTTTATCGCCATTAACATTAAGACCTCTAAGCTCTACATCGGAGAAAATGCGCTGCATCCATAATTTTTTCATTAGGAACTGAAGGTCTTGTCCGGGTATAAGAATTGTATCGCCTTTTACAATGCCAGCGATAGATTCTATTTGAGCAGGATTGAGGTAGTCTAAGCCTGTAATGATAACATCTTCAACAACGTATTTTTCCGGTCTATTGTAATTAAAATCAACATTTGCAGGGGGAAGTACCAACTTGGTAGAATCTTGTTGTGCCGATACATTAAAGTATAATATGGTAATAAACGCTGTTAATAATAACTTCCTCATCATTCTGATATAGTATTGGCTAAATTAGTGTTATAGCTGTTCGCTTGTTTTTCCGAATCGTCTTTCGCGTTGCTGAAAATCTATGATAGCATCTATAAAATCTTTTTCTCCAAAATCCGGCCACAGCACTTCTGTAAAATATAGCTCCGTATATGCCAGCTGCCATAGCAAAAAGTTACTTATACGTTGCTCGCCGCTTGTCCGGATCATAAGCTCCGGATCAGGCATATTGGCTGTTTCCAAATATTGCTTAAAAGTATTTTCTGTAAGATCGTGTATATCTCTCTTTTTATTTAGTATATCGGTAGTATATTTTTTAATTGCTTCGAGTATCTCCCATCTTGCGCTGTAGCTCAAAGCTAAAGTTAGAGTTAAACCTGTATTAGTACCTGTAAACTTGCATGCCTCTTGAAGCTTCATTTGTACTTCTGAGGGCAACGAAGGAATGTCTCCAATAACGCTTAACCTAACATTATTCTTATGCAAAGTGCTGACTTCACTTTCTATCACGCTGGCAAGCAAAGTCATTAAAGCATCTACTTCGTCTTTAGGTCTTGTCCAATTTTCGGTTGAAAATGCATATAACGTAAGATACTTAACCCCTACCTTTGCGGCTGTTTCAACAACATCTCTAATAGGTTGAACACCGTTCTGATGTCCTTTTACTCGCTGTTCACCCCGTTGTTTCGCCCAACGACCGTTACCATCCATAATAATGGCAACGTGTTGAGGAATAGGACTTGTAGAAATGCTTTGGTCCGTCATTTTACTTTCTCTTCTTCTTTTTTAGCCTATTACTATCGTTTTCAGACCGACCTTCCAGCATTTTTACGTTAGAACCTTTTTTCAAATCTTTAGCCGCGCTTTGCTGTACATTTACCTTATAGGTTCTGGCTTTCAGACCTTTTAACAGCTTTCCGCTACTTCCTCCCCGGTATGCATCGCACTTCCAGTTAGATGCAAACCGATAGGTAAGGCTTACGGTTATAGTAGATACCCAATCGTCGTTTATGAGATTAAAAGAGCCGCCTCCTCTATTTGTAAAGCCATCAATATCATCATAGAACATTTTTTTGAATGTCCACTCTCCCGCTATAGTTAAGCGCTTAACTGGCGAAACCTTAACTCCAAATCCTACCGGAATCTCAAGAACAAAGCTTTGCGGGAACGCTTTTCCTGGTTCTCCGTATAACTCGGGATATGTATTAGCGGCGATATCCAGCTGCGGATTATTGTTATAGCTATTTGTACCCATAAAATTTACGCCAACGCCTAACGCTAAATATGGGCTAAAAATCTTTTGACGTCTTTTATCTGTCGGAGAAAATGGAAGGAAGTTGAGCTCGAATACTCCATCTATCATAACCATAGATCTATTGAATTTCATGCTACCCCCTGTAGGAAAACCGGGTAAATCTCCGTAGTAATCTTTAGAAGACCCTTCTATCCTTGTATATCCTGCTTGCCCTCGCAATGCAAAATATGGATTAAAATTATATCTATACATAACCCCAACTATTGGCTTGAGCCTGTATAAAAGATCTTTTTCATTAAAGTCACCGAGATATGTTGCTCCTCCCCCGAAAATACCAACATCATGTTTTTCTATCGCATTAAGCAGGCTGCTTCCTTGTTTTTGAGCAAATGAAGAACCGCTAAAAGCCAAAAGAAAAACTGCCAATGGCAGCAAAAACCGTTTGTGTGTTACTCGTATTTCCAAAAACTCAACTTTTTACTTTAGTTAATTAGGCAAACTGCAAAGGTAATAAAAAAGCAATAGCTCCAACCTCAACGTTTAGATGATACCCACCTAGTTGCGAGGATCAAAACCCCAATGCAGCTTATTTCGTAATGTTCTATAAAAATTTGTCTCTTTAAGCTTTATAAGCTTTATTGTATATGATGACTTTTCTACTATAAGAGATGCTCCATCATTAATATCAAACATTTGATTATCTACTGTAACCATAGCCCGCTCTCCACGAGTATTTAGCTTACAGGTTACAACCGAACTATCGGGAATAACAATAGGACGGATAGCAAGATTATGTGGAGCAAGCGGTGCCAAAATTAGATTCGCAGCAGAAGGCGAAACAATAGGTCCTCCAATACTCATAGAGTAGGCTGTAGAGCCTGTTGGTGTTGCAATAATTATACCATCAGACCAGTATGATGCCAACGGCTCGTCGTCAATAGCGATTGACAGTTCTATTAGCGAGGGCTCTTTACGCTGAACGGCTACTTCATTAAGAGCGTAGGGTGTATGATTTGTTTCTAAAAAATTACCCGAAATCTTCAGCATACTTCGTTCTTCCAGCGTATAGTTTTTTGCTATTATCCGACTAAGCGAAGATTTGGCATCATTACAAGAAATATATGCTAAAAAACCCAATCTCCCTAGGTTTATCCCTACCAGGGGAATGCCACGTTTTCTAACAAAACGAGCAGCATCTAAAAGCGTACCATCACCCCCAATACTCAGCATAAACTCCGTATTGTCAGGAATATCCATATCATAGCAATAAGTAGAATAGCTGCGAATATGCCTTACTTTATCTTTCATAAACTGGTAAAAAGTAGTATATATAGATAATTCTACTCCTTGATCTTCCAAAAAATCAAGAATAGGAATAATACCGGGTATATTCTCTGATGCTGTACTTCTGCCGTGTATAGCAACTTTCATGCTTACATTTGTTATAATACCTTATGTACCCCTGATTAAAGCTGAAAACTGACAATGCCCATACGCTTTAACCAAAACTGGGGCAAGTTATATTTTTTTCATCTTTTATAGACCATTTGCATGCGAATAAACGCTAACTTTGCCTTCAATTTAGAAACTTTAACATGATGACCAGACTTAGTGTTAACATAAACAAGATAGCAACCCTGCGAAATGCTCGCGGCGGAAACATCCCCGACGTGCTTAAGGCTGCTGTTGAATGTCAACGTTTCGGAGCGCAAGGAATAACGGTGCATCCCCGTCCGGACGAAAGGCATATCCGTTTTCAAGATACGCGCGATTTACGCAGCGTTGTTACTACAGAATTTAATATTGAGGGTAATCCGACCGATCAGCTTATTAAATTGGTATTAGAGGTTATGCCTGAACAAGTTACACTTGTACCCGATAGTCCCGACCAGCTAACTTCTAATGCCGGTTGGGATATGCGAAAACATGTTGCTTTTCTACGCGAAATTAATGCCTTATTCAAGAGTAAGGGCATCAGAACTTCTATTTTTGTGGACACCCAGCTAGAGAATATTCGAGGTGCTGTTGAAACAGGCTGTGATAGGATAGAGCTATACACCGAACCCTATGCAGCAGATTTTAACACAAATAAAGAAATGGCTGTTGCTCCATTCAAAGCAGCAGCAGAAGAGGCTGTAAGGCTGGGACTTGGCGTAAATGCCGGGCATGATTTAAGCCTAGAAAACCTCAGTTATTTTGCTCAAAATGTTCCGGGATTACTTGAGGTATCTATAGGTCATGCCCTCATTTCCGATGCCCTATACTACGGACTCGAAAATACTATTCAGCTATACCTCAGGCAGCTAAGATAGCACGTAACTTGTGCGCCTTTTTTATCGTACATATGGCATAGGGATACCCATAGTTGCGCTACACGGGTTGTACGCTTCGCGGGACAGCTGGATAGGACCTATTGTAAATGAACTTAGCCATACTTATCAGGTAATTTTAGTAGATATCCGAAATCATGGGCGCTCTCCGCACTCACAAGATCATTCGTACTCATTGATGAGTGAGGATTTGCTTGAATTACTTGACGAATTGTCCATAGAACAAGCTATTTTGCTTGGACATTCGATGGGCGGAAAAGTTGCTATGCACTTCTCTCTCCATTATCCAGAGCGGGTTAAAGGGTTAATTGTCGAAGATATTTCACCTTTAGCTTATCTGCAAAATCATGAAAACGTTATCTATCACCAAAATATTATCAACGCATTAAAATCTTTACCAATAAACCATTTTACATCGAGAAAAGAAGCGGAGATCGCTCTCTCTAAAGCTATTAACGACGTTTCGTTGAATAAGTTTTTACTCAAAAATTTACAACGAAATAAAGATGGTAAGCTAGTGTGGCGTATAGATTTAGGAGTATTAGTTAAAAATTTATATCGCATAATGGAAAATATAACGGATGAAGTAAAACCATCTGATATATACTCTCTATTTATCAGAGGATCACTATCAAAATATATATCAAACGAAGACGAAGTCGCTATTAAAACATTTTTTCCTCGTTCTACCATTAAGACAATTCAAAATGCAGGGCATTGGACTCATAATGAGCAACAAAGCGATTTTTTACAAACCGTTAAGCAGTACTTATCTTTGTTAAATAGTGCAGATTATCAGATAAGTCATTCTCAATAATTCATATTTGCTATATTTGTAGTCCCAAAAACAATCTTTTATATAAAACATATAACATGAAAAAATTAACTAGTGTTGCTTTTATACTCACGGTTGCAGTACTAATGCTATTTACGGTTAGCTGTAATTCTTCATCTTCATCATCAAATACAGATACAGCTGCACCAACAGAACATGAAGGAGAGATACTAACTCCAATGGAAGGTTCTACGGTATATGTACGTATGGACTCTCTGCTAAATCAATATGATATGTTTCTTGATTTAAGAGCAGAGTTTGAAGAAAAGTTTAAAAAAGCACAAGACGATTTAGATACTAAAGGTCGCGCTTTCCAGAGAGATGCTAACGACTTTCAAGACAAATACAGCAAGGGACTTCTTACCCGCTCTGAGTCTCAGACAAAAATGGAAGAGCTTAGCCGTAGAGAGCAACAGCTGTTGGAGCAACGCCAAAAAGTTGCCATGGAACTAGACGATGAACAAAATGTTATGCTAAACCGTGTTAGCAAGAGCATTGAAGATTACGTTAAGGTATATAATCAAGAGAAGAACTATAGCCTAATTATAAATACCTCTGGCAGCAACCCTGCTCTTCTTTGGGGTAATCCGGGCTTAGATATTACAAATGATCTTGTTAAGGGCTTAAACGAAGCTTATGCAAAAAGCCTAAGGGAACCAGCTAACCCATCAACAACAGAATAATTAAACTAATAGCTGAAAGTTAAAATATTAATACAGAAAAAGAGGCTTACGGAGCCTCTTTTTTCATCATAAAATATATTAAGCGACGATAAAAATTCGTTATGCTTGAAAAAGAATTCCTACATTTGTAAATTATGGCTGCTTATAGCAAGCCTCTAGCTTTAAACATAAACACACCATGGCAAAAATTATTGCAATAGCAAACCAAAAAGGTGGAGTAGGAAAAACTACTACTGCTATTAACTTAGCTGCTAGTCTGGCTGTTTTAGAAAATAAGGTTTTACTTATTGACGCCGACCCTCAAGCCAACTCAACTTCAGGCTTCGGGTTCGATCTGAAAAACGTAAAGACAAGCATCTATGAGTGTTTGATTGATAAAGCCTCTCCTAAAGAGGCTATTCTCTCTACTGAGATAAAGGGGCTCGATCTTATTCCTTCTCATATCGATCTTGTGGGCGCCGAAATTGAAATGGTTAAGCTACCCAACAGAGAGCAAATGCTAAAGCATACCGTTGATAAACTTCGCGATAACTATGATTTTATTATCATCGACTGCTCCCCTTCGCTGGGACTAATTACCGTTAACTCGCTAACTGCGGCCGATTCGGTTATGATTCCTGTACAGTGCGAGTACTTTGCCCTCGAAGGTTTAGGCAAGCTACTTAACACCATAAAGCTTATACAATCGAGGCTTAATACAAGGCTAAGCATCGAAGGCTTTCTTCTTACCATGTACGATGCCCGCCTACGCCTTGCCAATCAGGTAGTGGAGGAAGTGCGTAAGCACTTTCAGGATATGGTTTTCCAAACTATTATTCAGCGTAACGTAAAGTTGGGCGAATCGCCCTCGTATGGTAAACCTGTTATTCTATACGATGCAGGCTCTATAGGAGCGGCAAACTACCTAAACTTGGCTAAAGAAGTTATTCAGCGTAATGCTCCGCTTAAAGAAGCAAAGTAAGACATCTAAATATTTTCAGAATTTTACAATGGCAAAAAAAACAGCACTAGGTCGTGGTCTCGGCGCACTAATAGAAGATTCTTCGGTAACTAATACCAGAAGACCGGAAGACGGAGTGACCGATGGAATTGTTGAAATTAGTATAGATAGCATAGAAACAAATCCCTATCAACCTCGTAACTACTTTGATGAGGAAGCCTTATCGGAACTTGCAAAGTCGATAGAAAAGCATGGGATTATTCAACCCATTACCGTTCGCCAGCTAGATAACGGAATGTATCAGATTATTAGTGGCGAAAGAAGGTTCCGCGCATCGAAACTTGCTGGATTAGAAACTATACCTGCTTACCTACGTACTGCTAACGACCAAGGTATGCTGGAAATGGCTCTTATAGAGAACATCCAACGTGAAGACCTTGATGCCATTGAGGTTGCCATTAGCTACCAACGATTAATAGATGAGTGCGAGCTGACTCAAGAATCACTAAGTGAACAGGTTGGTAAAAAGCGTGCTACTATTGCTAACTATCTCCGATTACTGAAGCTACCTGCAGAAGTACAACTAAGCATTAGAGAGCGTAAGCTGTCAATGGGTCATGCGCGCGCCATACTAGGGCTGGAAGATATTGAAGAGCAAGTAAAGCTAGGCAAAAAAGTTATAGAAGAAGAACTGTCTGTTCGTCAGGTTGAAGAACTCATCAGAAAGATGAATCAGCCTTCGGAATCTAAGAAAAAAGAAAAAGAAGGCGACTCTGCCGATTTACCTGATAGCTACTTTAAGCTAGTAGAACACCTCGAAAAATATTTCAACAGTAAGATCAATATCAAACGAAACGAGAAAGGCGAAGGCAAAATTACCATTAACTTCGGCTCCGATGACGAAATTGCTGATTTTATTAAAAAACTCGACCACTTGGGTAAAGAATAAAAAAACAAGACTGTTGAATATTGTGAGGAAGCTACTACCATACATATGTCTATTGATATTATTTGTATCAAATGGAGTAGAAGTTTTTGCACAAGGAAAAAATTTCATTAAAGGGCTGAAGGGACAGGATACTCTTACTGTAGGACGGGTATGGGCTGCCACGATGGTTGTTCCGGGATACGGACAGGCATATAACAAACAGTACTGGAAAATTCCGGTTATCTATGGGGGTATAGGCTCTTTAACATACGTCGGCTATCACTTCAACGGAAAAAAGCAAGAGGCTTGGGGCAAATATCAGAGCGCCATTGCAAATAATAACCCGGCTTGGGTAATTGATGGCTACAAGAAAAATTTCGACAACTATAAACACGGACGTAACCTTGCTTATACAGGTGCTGCCCTATTTTACATTGGTGGGGCGTTAGATGCAGTTTGGCAGTATAAAACAGATAAATCTGTTTTGCCTGAAAAACCAACAATTTACTCCGCCCTGATTCCCGGTTTAGGGCAGATATACAACAAAGAGTATTGGAAAGTTCCAATTATATATGGAGGACTGGCTTTTTGCGGCTATCTAATCAACCACAACAACATTCAATATAATAGATTTAGAGATGCCTATAACAACGCAACCGGCACTCCGTCTAAGCCTCATGAATTTGAAAACAAAAACTATACACCGGAAAACCTAAAATATTTTAGAGACGGATACCGACGAAATCGAGATTATAGCATACTGGCATTTGTTATTGTGTATGCTTTAAATATAATTGATGCCAACGTTTTTGCACATTTAGCAGACTATGATATCAGCGACAATCTATCGATGAAGTTTGAGCCGACTCTATTTGATCTTACGTTAACGCCAATAACTTATACGCCCACTGTGGGTTTCAATATAAAATTAACGCTAAAATAGAAAGCGATGAAAATATCACAGCTTTTAGGAATTCTTACGCTAATCTATCTTCTCCCCACTAATACAGCTTTAGCACAAGGTAGCGATGATGGTAATCCGGATACCCCAGACAATAGTCGATATGAAAGTATTGATAGCCTACTTTCTATTTTTCACATACAACGCTCTATGAGCGATAGCATCATCTATCCGGAAATTGATTCGATGAATATTGCGGCAGATCTTCCGGATTCTATTTATATCGAGCGGTTAAGTAAAATTGTTTCTCCCGTCCATTTAGCCTATAACAAGCAAATACGCAACTGTATCATTACTTATACACAAAAATATAAGGAAAAATCGGAGGCTATCTTGGGTTTAGCCGAGTACTACATGCCAATATTCGAAGAAGTATTCGACCAATACGGTCTTCCTCTCGAACTAAAAGGAATGGCGGTAATCGAATCAGCACTAGATCCCTTAGCGGTATCAAGATTTGGCGCAACCGGTATGTGGCAGTTTATGTACAGAACAGGTAAGCACTACAACCTAAACGTAACTTCGTTTGTAGATGATCGGAGAGACCCCTTTGCGTCGGCACATGCTGCAGCAAAATATTTACATGACTTATATTCTGTTTTTGGCGATTGGAACCTCGCCATTGCCGCCTACAACTGTGGTGAAGGAAATGTTAGAAAAGCCATACGTAGAGCAAACGGAAAAACCGATTATTGGGAAATATACCCCTACCTACCGCATGAAACAAGGGGATATGTTCCGCTATTTGTAGGTGCTACATATATGCTACATTATTATAAAGAACATGGAATGGTTCCGCTAAAGGCAGACAAACCGATACAAACGGATACTATAATGGTAAATCGTATGCTACATTTCGAACAGATTTCTTCACTTGTTGATATTCCTATTCAACAGTTACGGGATCTGAATCCGCAATATCGCCGCGATATCATTCCGGGCAAAGAAAAGCCCTATACTCTAACGCTTCCATACGAATACACAACTGCATTTATTGATAAAGAAGAAGAAATATACGCCTATAAAGATTCTATATATTTTAACCCTAAAGTACTTGCTGCACCAGCCGATTACTCTGTTAGCACCCCCGATGGAAAAACAAAGATTACCCATAAGGTTGTAAAAGGAGATACACCCGGTGGTATTGCTCAAAAGTATAAGGTAAGGTTAAGCGATTTAAAATATTGGAACAATATTGGAAGTAAGAATATCATCCGTATCGGGCAAAAACTTGTTATTTACAAGTAAACCTAATAAAGATCGACATCGGGCACTATTGATAGTGATTTGAATCTAGAATCAGACAGAACTGTTGCAATACAATTTTGCAGCAGTTTTTTTGCATCATATAAGTTCGTATTCCGCTCCAGCTTAAGTAGAATAACACTTATATATCTATTTTGAATCTTATTGATTAAAGGCGATTCCGGTCCTAAAACTCGCTTCCCAAATTTCAGTCGCATTAAACGTGCGAGCTCTTTTGCCGCAGAATTAACAACAGAAATATCTTTATGCTTTAATGTAGTATTTATCAACCTGTAAAACGGGGGATAGAAAAACAATTTTCGTTCTTCTATTTGTTCTTTATACATTCTTTCATAATCTCCCTGTACCACATAGCGAATAATGGGATGAGAAGGGTTTGTTGTTTGAATAATAGCCTTACCCTGCTTCTCTCTCCTACCAGCCCTTCCACACACCTGAGTTAACAGCTGAAAGCTACGCTCATGTACCCGAAAATCGGGAAAGTTGAGCATATTATCGGCATTAAGAATCCCGACAAGGCTGACCTTATCAAAATCAAGTCCTTTTGTTACCATCTGGGTGCCAACCAAAATATCTGTATCCCCACTCTCAAATAATGCTATAACTTCTTCGTATGCATTCTTTGAACGTACCGAATCTAAATCTAAACGACGAATATGCGCATCTTTAAAAATGTATGACAGCTCTTCTTCTGCTTTTTCTGTACCAAAACCTTTCGTTTCGATATTAGTACTGCCACATGAAGAACAGCTATTTGGCATAGGCTGCGAATATCCACAATAATGACAACGTAGCTGGTTGCTTTGCTTGTGGTAAGTAAGACTTACGTTACACTGTATGCATTGAGGAATATACCCACAATCGTTACATTGTATAAAAGGAGAAAATCCTCTTCTGTTCTGAAAAAGTATTACCTGTTCCTTATTTTTCAAACATTCCTCGATTTCTTCCAACAGCTGCTGAGAAAAATGATTAGTAACACGTTGCTTTTTACGAGCCGTAAGCATATTTACCGTTTCAATAACAGGTAGAACAGCATTGCCAAACCGTTCTTTCAGCCGGACTAAGCCATACTTACCGGTTTGTGCGTTATAGTAACTTTCAATAGATGGTGTTGCCGTTCCTAATATTACTTTTGCACTATGTATGCTCGCTAATACAACTGCCGTATCGCGCGCATTATAACGGGGAGCAGGGTCTTGCTGTTTATAACTACCATCGTGTTCTTCATCGACAATTATTAAGCCTAAACTAGTAAAAGGAAGAAAAACCGATGAACGAGCACCGATAATAATATCATATCGTTTCCCCAATGACCGAAATACTTCAACACGTTCGGCATCGCTGTATCTAGAATGAGATACCCCTACCCTATCGCCAAATATATTACGTAGCCTATTAATAAGCTGAAAAGTTAAAGCAATCTCCGGGAGAAGATACAATACCTGTTTACCCTGATCCAACTGCTCTTTTATCAGCTGAAAGTATATCTCGGTCTTGCCCGACGAGGTAATTCCATGAAGCAGTACCACATCTTTAGCAGCAAACAGATTCTTTATTTGATTAAAAACCGCCAGCTGTGTTTCTGTCAACTCAGCAATGGACTCTATATTCTCTGTCGAAGCAGATAGGCGGGCAACCTCTACTGATTCTTGAACTAATATCCCTTTATCCACACAGGCTTTTAACACCGATTGCAGTTCAGGTTTTTCTCTTAATAAATCTTTTTTTGAAATGAAAGGCGGTAACGAGAAATCTATGCTATGTGTAAATGATAGGTAATGCAAAAGTAACGTCTCCTGCTTCTTTGCCCTCTTTAACGACAATAGTATGTCATTCAACCGCTCCTCGCTATTTATAGAAGAGCTTAACCTAACATATACCTCAACCTTTGGTTTATACGATGCTTTCAACCATTCATCAGCGTCTACCAAACCTTTATTTTGCAGCTGCTGTATGGTACTAAGAATATTTTTCTTACCAACAACCCTTGCTAACGCTTCAACAGTTTGACCGATTTTATTTTCCAACTGTGCCAGCACTACGCGTTCAGCATCATTTAGCGTAGAATAATCATCAGGTTGCTTACAAAACATTAATTTAGTTTCACTCTCCATCTTTAAACCCGAGGGAAGAGAGGCAGACATCACTTCACCTAATGTACACATATAGTAATCAGCCATCCATTGCCATAGCTGAATCTGATGAGCCGAAACTAAGGGATCTTCATCGATAATCGAAAGGATATCTTTTACCTCATAACCTTGAGGTTTGTTGCTATGAATTTTGATAATAATACCCGCATATAGTTTACGCTTACCAAGCTGAACGGTAACTCTACATCCAACTTTTATTTGCCCTTCTAATTCGAATGGTACACCATAGGTTAACGGCGATAAATTTAAGGGGAGAACAATATCTGCAAACATTACTATGCAATTTTACGGATTGCAACAGCAACCTGCTCCATTAACCACTTAGGTGTAGATGTTGCACCACAAACACCTACTGAGCAACAATTTTCGAACCATGCTACTTGTAGCTCTCCTTCATCTTCTACCATATAAGTGTGCTCGTTAACCGCTTTACAAGCCTGATACAACACCTTACCGTTAGAGCTTTGCTTGCCACTTACAAACACGATAACATCATGCTTACGAGCAAATTCTTCAAGATGAGGCTTACGGTTTGCTACCTGACCACAGATGGTATTGTGAGATTGAAATACAACATCAAGGTGAACTTGTACCTCTTGCATACGTTGTTTAATCTTACTGCTCAAAATTTCGAATTCTGCAAGACCCATCGTAGTTTGAGCAAATAGACTAACCGGACGTGTAAAATCTATACTATCCATCTCTTCTATATTTTCTATAACTATTGCATCGCCGTTTACTTGACCGATAAGACCATTTACCTCTGCATGCCCTCGTTTACCAAAGATTACCAGCTGTCCATTTTGCTGCTTAATCTGCTCATCGTTTTTCTTAATCCGCTCTTGCAGCTTAAGTACAACAGGGCATGTACAATCTATTATCTCAATACCACTTTGTTTTAGTAGCCGATATGTCGAAGGTGGTTCGCCGTGCGCGCGAATAAGTAGCTTTGTATTTTTAAGAGTGTTTAAACGAGTATGTTCAATCGTGAGCAAACCCAAATCTTTAAGACGATTTACCTCTACCGTATTATGCACAATATCGCCAAGCGAATAGAGAGAAACGGATTCTTTCAACTCTCCCTCCGCTTTTTCTATTGCACGTATAACCCCGTAACAAAAGCCCGATTTATCGTCTATTTCTACCAGCATATATTATTTCATTCGCCATTCGAACATAGTGAGAAATGATTAAGGGTTATTGTTTTGTAGCACCAACTACTTTAGAAAATAGCAGATCAAACCATTGCAGCTGCTCTTCTAAGGTCATATTACTATTATCTAAAACAACAGCATCTTCTGCCCGACGTAGAGGGCTTGTAGTACGATGAGAATCTTCGTAATCGCGATGACTAATGTTTTTTTCTATTTCTTTAAGCGAAACATTCTTCCCCTTTGCCTCTAATTCTTTGAAACGACGTATAGCTCTTACTCTTGGGTCGGCAGTCATAAAGATTTTAAGATCAGCATTCGGAAAAACGACCGTACCAATATCCCTACCATCCATAACGAGACCACCATGTTTACCCATCTCCCGCTGTAACTCCACCATTTGTCCTCTCACTTCAGGTATAGCGCTAATAGAACTCACATATTGAGAAACTTCTATACCACGTATATCCGTTTCAACATTCACGCCATTCAGCATAGTATCGCTTTTACCTGTCTCATTATTATAAGCGAATGATATTTTAATCTCCGATAACCTACGTATTATTTCTGGTGTATCCGGGAAGCCACCCTCGCCTATTAAGCCGTTATCAATACAGTAAAGCGTAACAGCCCGATACATTGCCCCAGTGTCAACATAGATGTAGCCTAAACGTTTTGCTATGGCTTTAGAAAACGAACTCTTACCTGTAGATGAATAGCCGTCTATAGCAATTGTTATTTTATTTTTTGTCATCAATTATCATTACAAGTGGACAACAAAAATACTATAAAACTCCGATACTATTTTCATTGTCATTTCGAACGCAGTGAGAAATCTCCTAAATAGCAGTAGTTCGTTAAATGAAGAGATTTCTCACTGCGTTCGAAATGACGATAGGATGATAACAAAAGAGCCTACCTTTTGGTAAGCTCTTTTTATAGTTTAACAAAGCTTAATTAATCAAACTTTTGCATCAGCAACTCCATAATCTTAATAGCCGCAAGCGATACAGGAGTACCAGGACCAAAGATTGCAGCAGCGCCCGCATCGTACAAGAATTGGTAATCTTGTGCAGGAATAACACCACCGGCAATCACAATAATATCCTCACGTCCTAATCTTTCAAGCTCAGCAATAATTTGAGGAACTAACGTCTTATGTCCCGCTGCAAGAGAAGATACACCAACTACGTGAACATCGTTCTCTACGGCTTGCTTGGCAGCTTCGGCAGGTGTTTGGAACAACGATCCCATATCCACATCGAAACCTAAGTCCGCATAACCGGTAGCAACAACTTTTGCACCACGATCGTGTCCATCCTGACCAAGCTTAGCAATCATAATACGAGGCTGGCGACCTTCCTTCTTTGCAAATTCTTCTACCATCTTGGTAGCTTTATCAAAGTTGCTGTCGCTCTTTGCTTCAGCAGAATAAACTCCAGAATTCATACGGATAACAGCTTTATAACGTCCAACAACAACTTCGCAAGCATCAGAAATTTCTCCTAATGTAGCACGTTTCTGGGCAGCATCAACTGCTAGCTCTAACAGATTACCCTTACCGGATTTTACACACTCGGTAATTGCGGCAAGAGCAACTTTTACGTCATCGTTGTTACGGTTAGCCTTAAGCTGATTCAGACGCTTAATTTGAGCCTCACGAACGGCAGTATTATCAACGTCTAGAATATCGATAGGATCTTCTTTTTCTAAACGATATTTGTTAATACCTACGATAGTATCGGTACCGGAGTCAATACGCGCTTGTTTACGAGCAGCAGCCTCTTCGATACGAAGCTTAGGAAGACCTGTTTCGATAGCCTTAGCCATACCACCAAGCTCTTCAACTTCCTGGATAAGCTCCCAACCTTTATGGGCAAGCTCGTTAGTAAGATATTCGACATAGTATGAGCCAGCCCATGGATCAACCGATCGGCATAGGTTGGTTTCTTCCTGAATATATATCTGAGTGTTACGAGCAATGCGTGCCGAGAAATCGGTAGGTAATGCAATAGCCTCATCAAGCGCATTTGTGTGTAGTGATTGAGTTCCACCAAGTGCAGCAGCCATAGCCTCGATACAAGTACGAGCAACGTTGTTGAATGGATCTTGCTCGGTTAAGCTCCAGCCAGATGTTTGCGAGTGAGTACGCAACGCCATTGACTTTACGTTCTTAGGATCGAACTGCTTAACGATCTTAGACCATAACATACGTGCAGCACGGAATTTGGCAATCTCCATAAAATGATTCATACCCACAGCCCAGAAGAAAGAAAGACGAGGAGCAAACTGGTCAACAGTCATTCCAGCCTTAATACCTGTACGTAAGTATTCTAATCCGTCTGCCAATGTATAAGCCATTTCTATATCGCAGGTCGCACCCGCTTCCTGCATATGATAACCTGAGATAGAAATAGAATTAAACTTAGGCATCTTTTGTGCAGTATATGCAAAAATATCACCAATAATACGCATAGAGAATTCTGGCGGATAAATATATGTATTACGCACCATGAATTCTTTAAGAATATCGTTCTGAATTGTTCCGCTTAGCTGGTCAAGCGTACAACCTTGCTCTAATCCCGCAACAATGTAAAACGCAAGAACAGGCAACACCGCACCGTTCATCGTCATTGAAACAGACATCTGATCGAGAGGAATCTGATCGAAAAGAATCTTCATATCCTCAACGCTACAGATTGATACCCCTGCCTTACCAACGTCACCAACTACACGCTCGTGGTCGGCATCATATCCGCGGTGAGTAGCTAAGTCGAATGCAACCGAAAGACCTTTCTGTCCAGAGGCAAGGTTACGGCGATAGAACGCATTAGACTCCTCCGCAGTAGAGAAACCGGCATACTGACGAATAGTCCAAGGACGTTGTACATACATTGTGCTGTAAGGTCCACGTAAAAATGTAGGAATACCTGCAGCATAGTTAAGATGCTCCATTCCCTCTAAATCTTCTGCAGTATAGAGGTTTTTTATGTCAATGTGTTCGGGGGTTGTGAATGATGAAAGCTTTACGTTGCAGGCTTCACAATACTCCGACGAACTTTCAAATCCTATATTATTAAATTTTGGTCTCATTGTTCTTCTAAAATTAAATGCCTAGTTCTTTTTGATGCTGTTGTAATGTTTCGAGCACATTTGAGCGCGCACTGATGAAGTGTGTAATACCCTTGCTTTCCAGTTCAGGTTTACTTGCAGGATCTCCTGCAACAACAAGGATAGCCTTGTTGCCCAATTTTTCAGCAATTTGAGGAACTGTTTCTGCATATTCATCATCAGACGAACAGGCAACAACAATATCAGCCTTTGCTTCGATAGCAGCTTTAACACCGTCTTCGATAGTTGAGAAACGGTTATTATCTACCACCTTAATTCCTGCGCAAGCAAAGAAATTAGACGAGAACTGAGCACGTGCACGGCACATAGCCAAATTACCAAATGTAAGCATGAAAGCCATCGGCTGTTTTCCGCTGTTTTCAGTTTTCATTCTTAACTCTTCGAAAGCCATACCTGCGCGATATGTTTTAATAGGTTCTGCAATTTTTTCGCCGGTATTTTTATGTCCGCCACAGCAACACTTGGGATTAGCAAAATTTTCTCTCACTTCCTTATCAAGCGTTTCTGTAAAGTTAGGGTACTGGTTGGTACCAAGCAGTATTTCGCGACGTATAGCAATATTCATATCACGCTTAGAAGCCATTGCTTTAATTTGATCCTGAATAAAGCCAGCCTTAAACGCTTCAATATATCCACCCTTATCTTCAATTTCTTTAAATAACTTCCAAGCCTCTTCAGCAATGGAGTTAGTAAGATTTTCGATATAGTATGAACCTGCAGCAGGATCGGCAACTTTATCAAAGTATGATTCTTCTTTAAGTATGTTTTGAACGTTACGAGCGATACGATCAGAGAATTCTGCGGGTTTACGGAACGATTTATCGAAAGGAGTAACAGTTAGCCACTGTATATTACCTAGCGCAGCCGACATTGCTTCTGTTGTTCCCCTAAGCATATTCACATACGGATCGTAAACCGTCTGGTTCCATTCTGAAGTAATTGCGCTAATTTTCATCTTTTCGCTTATTGCAAACTTAGTGCCATAAGCATGTACAATGTTAGCCCATAGAAGACGTGCCGCACGGAATTTGGCAATCTCCATAAAGTAGTTAGAACTTACAGCAAAACTAAACATCATTTTCGTTGCTACCTGATCGGGATTTAATCCCGACTCCGTTAGGCGAGCCATATATTCATTACCCATAGCAAGTGAAAATGCTAACTCTTGTACAATGCTAGAGCCGGCATTATGGAAAATATACCCACTAACAGAAATCGGACGAAACCAAGTAAACTCGTCAGATAGTACAACCGCTTTCCTAAGCTCAGCCATATCTTCTTCCATACTCTTGCAGAACGAACCTTTAAGGGTTAAACGACGAAGAGGATCAAACTCAACGCCACCCATAACTTGTTCGGGATTTTTCTTCTGATCTTTTACTCTGTTAGCAAACATTTCAACATACTTGGGAGACTTACAGCATGCTCCTGTAATAAATATGTCAGTAGCGTCAAGAACGATACCCTCAAATAGCGTATCAAATTCTGCCTGACTTAGCTCTTTCTCTTTGCCGTGGACACAAAACCCAATAGCATTCGCACCTTTCGACAGCGCGTCTAATGCTAAGCGATTTGCTTCTTTTACATCAGTTACTTTAATGTTTTGGAGAATTTTCCATTCGTTACAAGCCCTGTTTCCTCTAACATACGGGTATTCATCCGGCTTGTACTGCAAGAATTTTATGTTCTTTAAATCCTCAGCACGATAGTAAGGACGAACATTAAAGCCATCCATCGTTTTCCAGACTAGCTTCTTCTCGTAATCTGCACCTTTAAGGTCTTTGTTAATCACCTCCTCCCACTGTTCAGTCGAAACTGGGGGGAATTCGGTAAATAATTTTTCTGCCATAGTAGAATTATTGTATTATTTTAAGAATGTCCTAAATAATTAAGACTGCAAATGTAGTAATATTGACTGATTAAAAGCCTATTGTAGGGCATATTTCGTATACATAAAGAATTTGGGACCTTTCTCCATATACCTTCAGAGAGACGCTTATAGTCTATATATTAATATAACATCATCACTTCTTCTTTTAGTTATTCTATTGTTCATAAATTACGATCTTAAACTATAAAAGCCGCCATTTAATAAATTCTTTAGTTTGTATTAACTTATCAATCAATCAAATACAAATTTGCCTTACAAAAAGTAAAGCAAACCATGCATATTGTAATATTTATTTATACATTTGCATTGTAAAATAGATATCATTATTATAACATTTGCCTTTTTACCCAACTACTTCAAAAAAATAGGAATCGTATGTTTTCTTGCATCCATAGCAATTATGGTTACAGCAACACAGATTACAAGCGCTGAAGTTTTATCTGTTTATGATCAAGGAAACGACAATATATCTTTCAGCTCCGCTTACGAAATGGCTCAAGAGTTTTCGCCAAAATATTTGGATTACCAGGTTAAGCAGCATTTTACTTATGCTTTCTATGGCGGTATATACGCTTGCAAAAGAAAAAATAGACGATGAGTATATGGATGTAATGCGTTGGGAGTCGTTACGGCTTTCAATTATTATGAGTATTGTTATTACCATAATTTGTATTCTTTTAAGCCGGAAACTTTCAGCCAAAACAATTCTATTCATTCAGTTTACTGCTTACCTTATTACGTTTAAGGTAAAAAAGTCGAATATAGGAGAATAGCTTATGAAAATCGCATTTCTACCTAACTGGTGTAAATACTTAAGCTTGGCGTTATTTATTAGCTCTTTTGCTTTAGGAATAAATGATTTTGTGAGAGGTTTTGAAGCTGGTTATAATGCGTCTAAAAACATGGACGATGCTGTTACTCTATCTGAATTTAGTAGATGAAATGCATAATGATGGCATAACCTTACTAGAATATTTATCTGATACGTTACTAATCATTTCAATGATTGTATATATTTTATCAAAAGATAAAAACGATGACGAATACATTAATGTTATTAGGGGTAAATCGTTAATGATAGCGCTACTCATAGGTTTAGTAAGCTGCTTTGCAGCATATGCATTCGAATGTTACATACAAGGTATATGGCTACTTCTTATCCAGTTCCTATCATACATAATAGTATTTAAGATAAGTAAAGTTGTGGCATCTATACGAATTAATTCAGAAGATGGAGATTAAATAAAATAGTATGAAAAATTTAATAAAAGTTGAACGGGCAAGACACAATATGTCGCAGCAAGACTTAGCCGACAGGCTGGGCATTACTCGGCAATCTGTTCATGCTATTGAAACCGGTAAGTTTGTACCCTCAACGGTGTTAGCTCTAAAAATGGCTCGGTTATTCGACTTAACGGTTGAAGATATATTTACATTAGAAGAATCAGATATCAATACTAATTCAAAAACCAATTAAACTACATTTATGAAAAGACGATTAATTCTACTATCGCTTGCCTTTTTATTTGGCTTTGCTGCCAACGGGCAATCACAGACAAAGGTTGAGTACACAGAGTACGACCTAGACAACGGATTACATGTAATCTTACATCAAGACCGCTCATCGCCCAACGTAATGGTATCAATAATGTACCATGTTGGAGCAAAAAACGAAGATCCAAGTAAAACGGGATTTGCCCATTTCTTTGAACACTTAATGTTCGAAGGTTCTGAAAACATCGGACGTGGAGAATACATGAAGATGATTCAGGCAAACGGAGGTACATTAAATGCCAATACTTCTCAAGACCGTACTTACTATTTTGAGATGATGCCTACAAACCAACTGGAATTAGCTCTTTGGATGGAGTCTGAACGTATGTTTCATGCGAAGATTGACACTATCGGTGTAAACACCCAGAAAGGTGTTGTTATCGAAGAGCGTAAACAATCGTACGATAACAGACCTTACGGAACTTGGATGGAGAAAATGGGAGAGCTGGCTTTTACCGTTCATCCATACCGTTGGCAAACTATCGGCTATCCCGAGCACATAAAAGACGCTACTTTTGATGATATCAACAACTTCTACAAAACATACTATGTTCCGAACAACGCAGTACTAGTGGTAGTTGGCGACTTTGAAGAAAAGCAAACAAAAGAATGGATACAAAAATATTTTGGGGATATTCCTAAAAGTACCAGACCTATGTTCCGTCCAACAGTAGTAGAACCTCTCGATAAAACAGAGATTCGAGAAGTTGTTTACGATAAGATACAAATGCCTGCATTATTTATGGGATACCATTCTCCTGCTATGGATACAAAAGATGCTTATGCATTAGAAATTTTATGCAACATTCTTCAAGGAGGAAAAAGTTCTCGCTTTAAAACCAATATTACGGACAAAGGTATTGCTTTAGAAACTGTTATATTCCCATTTACTCAGGAACATCCAGGATTAACTTACGTTATCGGATTTGCAAATGCAGGTGGTAAACTAGAAGATGTAGAAAGTGCACTAGATGCAGAAATAGAAAAGGTTAGAAACGAATTGGTATCCGAAGAAGAATTTCAGATGGCAATGGCTGCAAAAGAATTTGAGGTAGCCAACAGCTTAATCTCTCTTCCAAGCAAGGCTCAAACCTTCGCCAATAACTATACGTATTTTAAAGATGCAAGCCGCATTAATAAAATACTAGACGACTATACTAGCCTTACTCGCGAAAATATTCGCAATGTTGCTAAGAAGTACTTAACTAAAAATAACAGGGTGGTTCTTTACTATCTTCCCGAATCAGCAAAACAATAGCAAGTACACCAATTTAATAACGAAATAATATGAAAAAAATATATACTATACTAGCAGCATTGTTAATCGGTACAGCCGCTGTTAATGCACAGAAACTTGACAGAAGCATCCAACCGAAGCCTGCTCCTGCAAAAGAAATAGATTTCAAGGATGCAAAAACATTCACCCTTTCAAACGGACTAAAGGTATTTGTTGTAGAAGATAACCGTGCACCTATTGTTTACTACTCTCTCAGATTAGATGTTAAGCCTGAACTCGAAAAGAACAAGGCGGGGTTAGAATCATTGCTTAGCAGCGTGATTGGTACTGCGACAACAAATCGTAGCAAAGAACAGCTAAGCAAAGAAATAGACTTAATTGGCGCAAGAATCAGCGTTAACTCTCGTAGCGGATATGCTAGCGGTTTGAGAAAGCATGAAGATAAAATGCTTACGCTTATGGCAGACATGCTATTCAACCCGTTATTTAGTCAAGAAGAACTGGACTTATGGAGAGATAAGGAAAAAAGCGGATTGGCAATGATTGCCGATGACCCCGGTCAAATCAGCGAAAGAGTATCTAACGTTCTTATGTATGGAAAAGAGTTCCCTTATGGAGAAGTTGAATCTATTGAAACTCTTGAGAGCATCCAAATAGCAGATCTTCAAAAATTTTATGATACCTATTTTGCACCTAACGTCGCTCGGCTTGTTATTGTAGGTAATATTACAGAAAAAGAAGCAGAAGCAAATGCAGAGAAATATTTTGGCAGCTGGAAAAAGAAAAACGTTCCCGAAGCAAAATATGTGTTACCTACAGCACCTGCATCAGCTAAAGTTGCTATGGTAAATAAAGATGGTGCTCCTCAATCTACCATCAACATAACTTATCCTCTCAACTATAAGGTTGGTGCTCCTGATGCTTCTGCCGTAAGCCTTCTACAGCATACTTTCGGAGGCGGAATGTCTAGCCGCTTATTCCAAAATCTGAGAGAAACTCACAGCTACACCTATGGTGTATATAGCGACATTAGCAGCGGAGAGCTAATAGGTTCATTCAGCCTCTCGTCTGGTCGTGGCGCCGCATCGGTTAAAGGTGTTGCAACAGACAGCTCAATCTACCAAATCATTTACGAAATGAATGGTATGATTAATAATCCAATAGGCGAACAAGAACTGAAAGATGCTAAGGCGGCTCTTGCTGGTAGCTTCGGACGCTCAATTAGCGAGCCTTCTGTTATTGCAAACTATGCCGTAAATATTGATAAGTATAACTTACCAAAAGATTACTATAAAAACTACCTAAAACGTCTCGAGGCTGTTACAGCAAGTGATATACAAACTGCTGCAGAAAAATATCTAAAGCCAAATAACGCGTGGATTATTGTTGTTGGCGATAAATCTCATGCAGAAGGATTAAAGCAATTTGCCGGAGACAAAACCGTTCAGTTCTACGATATAGATGGAAACCCGGTAGAAGCACCTGTTGCCAAATCGGTAGATGTAAGTGCAGAGCAAATTATTAATGGCTACGCCACTGCCCTAGGTGGAAAGGCTGCCATTGATAAAATAGACTCGTACAAAATGTTAGGCGAAATGAGCATGATGGGACAGAAAGTTGAAGTAACTCAAGCATTCAAAAAACCTAACCATACCTCAATGGTAATGAGCATGGGTGGCATGGTTGTACAAAAAATAGTATTCGACGGCAGCAAGCTGAAAATGTCTGGCATGCAGGGTGAACAAGAAATTACAGAAGGTGATCAACTAGAAGAAATGAAAGCAAGTGCCGGTATTTGTCCGGAACTTAGCTATGCCAAAAATGGCTATAAGCTTACAGTAAAAGGTGTAGAACAAGTAAACGGTAAAGACGCTTATGCGTTAGAAGTTGTAAAAGGAAGCAATACAACTATCGATTACTACGATGTAGAAAGCGGACTTAAAGTTAAGTCCGTTGCCACAGTTGATAGCCCGCAAGGAGCTATGCAGCAAGCTACAGAATATGGCGATTATAAGCCGGTAGATGGCGTTATGTTCCCTCATACAGTAAAGCAGTCTGTAGCAGGTATGGCAATGAATACAGCTATAACTTCTATTGAAGTAAATAAACTTATTGACGATTCTCTTTTTTAATATGTAGTTAAAGCCTACCTTAAAATAGTTAGTGGTAAATATTAAGATAGCATTAAAAATCCGATTTGATAAAAATCAAATCGGATTTTTTTGATGTCCGCTATAAGATTAACGTTAATTTGCATTTCTTATTTAAACCTAACGCGAAAAAAATCGTCTCAAAAGTAGAAATCTCGGGAAATAATTATTCAGTGTATTATTAAAACCATTTCGCATGAAAAAAATAGCATTACTATTTCTTGCATTTGCTGTTGTAACTCTTACAGCTCAGGCTCAACACGGACCAGGAAAAGGACATAAAGAAAATCTAAAAGATGGGAAAAAGGCTACAACATACGTTTATCGTATGGGAGGAGATAACCATTGCTCAATTCCAAATCTCAGCGATGGACAAAAAGAGGAGGTAAAGAAACTGCGACTTGAAATGACTAAGGAGACGACTTCTATCCGTAATCAGATAGCAGAAAAACGTGCTCGTCTTAATACGCTTCAATCTGAAGATAAGGCAGACATGAGTGCTATTAATAAAACCATTGATGAAATTGCGGCTTTACAGGCTAAGCAAATGAAAGCAAAAGCGAACTTCCACGTAAAAGTACGTGCATTGCTTGACGATGAACAAAAGATTGCATTTGATAGTCGAAAGCATCATCGCTTTAACTTCAATTTTGGAGATGGTATGGGAAAAATGAAAATGAGATCGTTTAGATTTGGAGATGCCGATTTTGGAGATATTAAGGAACGACTAAAAGGAATGGAAGGTCTGGAAGCGCTGAACAATATTGATTTTGATTCGATTTTTGAAAAGCATTTCGAGTTTGAAATGGAAGATTAGTTTTTAGTTGGTTTACATATTTCAAAAAAAGGGAAGCAAAGAATATTTTATTTCCCTTTTTTGAAATTATTTCTCTCCCCCTCGTCATTTCGACCAAACCAAAGGGAGAAATCGCCCCATTCAGACTGCGTTTTTTCAAGAGATTTCTCCCTTTGGTCGAAATGACCTAAGAATAGGCTTTTAACGGTAATTTTATAAGTATATCCGTGTCTATTTTAATATTTCTACAGCCTTTTCAATTCGACTTACTACTTCATCTTTTCCTAACAGAGCTGCAATCTCAAACATGCTTGGTCCCATACTTGCGCCAACAACACAAAGACGGAAAGCATTCATTACCTGCCCCATGCTTAGCTCATTCGATTTTATCCACTCATGAGTCTCATGCTCTGCTTTTTCTTTATCAAAAGGTTCTATACTTTTTATAATTTCCGCAATTTTTAGCATCCAAATAGAAGTATCTTCCTTCCAGAACTCCTTTACAACCTTCTCGTCATAAGTAGCAGGAGCAACAAAGAAGTACGAGGATAAATCCCAGAAATCGGATATAAATGTCGCACGTTCCTTTATTAAACCGCAAACCGCAGCAACATATTTGTCAGATTTTTCTATGCCTTTTTCTTTTAGTATAGGTTGATATAGCAGCGCCAGCCCTTTGTTGGGCTTCTGTTTCATATATTGCTGGTTAAACCATTTAGCCTTATCCGGGTTAAACCGTGCCCCAGATTTTATAACGCGTTCTAGGCTGAATAGCTTTATCAACTCATCCATTGTAAATAGCTCCTGTTCTGTTCCCGAATTCCAACCCAACAATGCCAACAGGTTTACAAACGCTTCCGGAAAATAACCATCTTCTCGATATCCTCTTGATATCTCTCCTGTGGGAGATTTCCACTCCAGAGGAAAAACAGGAAACCCTAATCGATCTCCATCGCGTTTGCTAAGCTTCCCCTTACCGTCCGGTTTGAGCAGAAGTGAAAGATGGGCAAACCGCGGCATGGTTTCTTCCCAGCCAAAAGCCCGGTATAGCAATACATGCAGCGGAAGCGACGGTAGCCACTCTTCGCCACGGATAACATGGGTAATTTCCATCAGTTTATCATCCACAATATTTGCCAGATGGTAAGTTGGCAACATATCTACCGATTTAAACAACACCTTATCGTCAAGCGTATTGGTATTAACGGTTACTACATCTCTAATAATATCGTTAATTGATACCACTTCATTCTCCGGCATCTTAAAACGTACTACCCACTTATCTTTTGCCAAACGTTCTTTTAGCAGCTCATCGCTCATATTAAGCGATGTATCCATCTTATTACGAATACTATAACTATAGATAAACGTTTCTTTTTTTGCCTCATATTCAGCACGTAATTTATTTAACGCTTCGGGCGTATCGAAGGCATAGTAGGCATTTCCGGAAGCAACTAGCTGCTTAGCATACTTCAGATAAATAGCCTTACGTTCGCTCTGGCGGTATGGGACATGTGGTCCACCCACTCCGACTCCTTCGTTGAATTTCATTCCGCACCAGTGGATTGAATCTATAATATACCGCTCTGCTCCCGGTACATGACGCGCGCTATCGGTATCCTCTATACGCAGAATAAAATCTCCGCCATGCTGTTTCGCAAACAGATAGTTAAACAATGCGGTACGAACACCACCCATATGCAGTGGTCCCGTGGGGCTTGGAGCAAAACGAACACGAACTTTTTTTAATGACATATAATATTTTTATTTCTAGTTATTATCTTCTCTCTTAAATCGAATGCGCAAAACGCCCTCCTTATAATCTGAAGAAATGATTTTAAACTTCCCAATTTCTGATGTATTCTGAACATGCATTCCTATGCAAGGGCAAGCATCGTAATCACCTATGCGGATTATACGAAGCATTTCGCCTGCCGATTCAGGCAAACGGGAAAAGTTGAACAGCTTCTCCGCTTCATCACGGCTAATAAAATCTTCTGTTACTTCAAAATGCTGAGCAATGACCTCGTTTACTTTATTCTCTAATTGCTGTAACTCTTCTTCTCTTAACGGTCTCTCGAAATGGTAATCACACTTCGATTTCTTCCTCTCAACATGACTACTGAATGCACGACCACAATTGAATAACTTATCCATTGTACCATTTAGGATATGCTCTGCCGAGTGCATTGGAGCGTTATAATCTTTTTCTCCCATCGTTAAAGTTTGTAGCAAAAGTAAGCTAAATGAAAAGATATGCCAAAAACGAAAAGGGCTTAAGCTGTTTTATCAAGCAAGTGAGGATTTTCTTTTAGCAATGAACGGTAAAATTCTTCGCCCACTACTACTCGGATACTTTGCGGAATAAGTTCGAATGTAAAAGGGGAGTATCCCATTGCTTCGCCATCAATTTCTATAGGGCTTTCGGGCTGCGACTCTACATAAACTCGCTTACCCTGCCAAGCAGAAATATTTGCGATCCTATAAATTTTACCGTTGTATAGCTTCTTGAAGTTATACAGCACAGAAACTTTTGTCTTTTTACGGATTACGGTAACATCAAATAAACCGTCGTCGAAAACAGCATTAGGCATCTGCATCATGCCGCCTCCGTTATATTTACCAATACCTACAGTAGCGCTGAATACATCACCGTTTACCAATGTTTCGCCATCAACTGTAACCTTAAACTTTTTAATCTTGTATGATAACAAAGCTCTCAGCATACTACGAACGTATAGCCATTTACCTTTTCGTCCTTCCTCTTTCAGCTTATTAAACCTACGGTTTACCATTGCATCAAAGCCAAGACCTGAAACATTTGCCATGTATCGTTGATGCTTAACCCGTGTCTCGTAGAAGCTGATTAAGCCGACATCTTGCAGCACTGTATTTGCCAGTTCTATTGCACGAACAGCCTCGGGGTAAGTTTTAGGAATACCAAACATACGAATCCAGTCGTTGCCAGTACCTACAGCTACTACAGCTAAATAAATATCGGTAGTAGGAACGATTTTCTGAATAAAAATACCATTTACAATTTCGTTTATTGTACCATCTCCGCCAATGGCAACAATTTTACGATAACCATCCTTTACAGCTTTTACGGTAAGCTCTACAGCATGATATTTTTTTTCGGTAAAAACACAACTGAACTCAACCCCATTACGATTAAGCTGGTTGGATATCTGAGGCCAATCTGTCAACCCCTTACCTACTCCAGCTTTAGGGTTAACAATAACCATCCACGAATTTTTAACCTCAGTAATCATCTAGCTTACAATTATATAACAACAACTTCAAACAAGATATCACAATATGTAATATCTTTGTAAAAACTTCGGTATAGTCCGAATAAACTACAAAATTATAAAAAGCATTTATTTAGAGCAGCTTTTGCTGCTAAAAATCAAAATATTGCAGCTATGAATAAAGATTCTATTATAGACATACTATCAAGAATTATTCATCCAGAATACGAGCAAGATATCGTTTCGTTAGGAATTGTGGAGAACGTAACTGTTGAAAACACAAAGGTTAACTTTCGCCTTGTTTTGAAGCGAAGTAACGACCCATTTGCTGCATCTATAAAGAAAGCTTGCGAAGAAGCAATCCTTGCCATATATCCCAACGTTCAGCTAAACATTATGCGGCTGGTAAAGGATGCACCTAAGAAGGAGAAAAAGGCAGATGCCGAACCGTCGGGATTAAAAGATGTAAAGCATATTATTGCTATCGCTTCAGGAAAGGGCGGTGTAGGCAAGTCCACCATATCGGTAAACCTTGCTATTACGTTAGCGCAAAAAGGCTATAAGGTAGGGCTGGTAGATGCTGATATTTATGGTCCGTCTGTGCCAAAAATGATGGGGTTAGAAAATGCCAAACCTATGATGGTGGAAATTGACGGTGAAGAGCTGATTGAGCCCGCAATAAACTACGGTGTAAAAACGTTATCTATCGGATTCTTCATAAATCCTGAAGATCCTTTGATTTGGAGAGGTCCTATGTCTATAAGTGCGCTAAAGCAGCTAACAAAACAAGGTACATGGCAAAATCTCGATTACCTACTTATTGACCTTCCTCCCGGAACAGGGGATATTCACCTCTCTATGGTCAGCGAAATGAAGCTAAGCGGCGCGGTGATCGTTAGCACCCCCCAGGATGTTGCGCTGGCAGACGCAATTAAAGCCATCAACATGTTTAGACAGGATAAAATAGACGTACCCGTGCTTGGCATTGTTGAAAACATGGCTTGGTTTACACCCGAGGAATTACCTGAAAACAAATACTACATATTTGGAAAAGAGGGAGCAAAACAGCTAGCAGAAAAAATGCAAATCCCACTACTTGGCGAAGTTCCTATAGTACAAGGAATAAGAGAAGGCGGCGATACAGGAAAACCGTCAGTACTAGCAAACCCCATTACTGCAAGAGCATTTGAAATAATTGCTAATAGCTTAATAAATCAGCTGAAGTAGGTTTTATTCTTTACCTCCTTTTCGCTGACCTTTCAGGTGCCAAAGAAGATTTTGCATAAAATCTTTCTCTGCTTTATACATTTGCAGCACCTTTTTTGTAGGAAGCTGCTTTGTAAACTTTTGATGGTATTCTTGAAGTAAGTCATTTTCTTGTTGCTGTAGCTTGACGTAAGTATTAGCTGCTGCTGTTGCTTCGCTGTTTGTCATTGCGGCAATACCTTCTGGAGAAAAACTTTTCATCATTTTTTTTTGCTCTTCGGCCAGCTTATTTTTCTTTTCAGAATACTGGTTATAAAGGGGCCAAAAAACCTGAGCCTCTTCGGGAGTTAACTTCATGGCATCGGTAAAGAATGCAACACGTTGGCTTTGTATCTCGCGCATAGACTCTTGTCTTTTCATAACAAATACCTGCGTTTGATGATGCTGCTTACCACCTCTGCTAACATAGTTAATACGCATTGACGATGTGGTATCTCCTTCGGCATAGTATGCTAACATATAAGTATCACAGCTAACAGTATCCGCATCATCAATAAAATCTTCCAGATCAAAATCATGATAGCTATATGTAAAACACTGCGCTTTTACTGTAGCTATTGATAAAATTCCAAACAATATTAATATACTGTACTTTTTCATGTTCTGAATTGTTTAAATAAACAGATTACTCCTGTACAATATCAATATCGCTAATATTGTTATCAACAAGATAAGAGATGATTGCATCGTCTATTGCTATATCTTCGTCGGCATAGAACTGCTCGCCATTCTCGTCATAATACATTGTAGTATCTGTAACTTGGGCAACATTTGCTTGTGGATTCTCCGGCGTTTGACCAACTATGCCAAAAAACCCTTTTGCAATGAGCACAAGAACAACAAAACCGACAACGAAACCTAATTGAGGAATAAGCGTTTTTACCCAGCTTCTCTTAGGCACCGGTTTTACACACTTCTCTTGAATACGTGAAGGCAAGCTATCAAAATACCCATCAGGTACTGAGAATGGGTTCTTTTTTAAGCTATCGCCAAAATTTGGTATGTTACTATCTTTATTCATCACGATTATTTGACAAGTATATAGCTAGAAGGTTTAATTTTCTTCTAAATATTTTTCAACTTTCTGAACTGCATAATGATACGATGCCTTTAATGCCCCTACCGAAGTGCCTAAAATCTTTGATATTTCTTCGTACTTCAGTTCGTCAAAATACCGCATGTTAAAGACCAAACGCTGTTTTTCTGGTAAGGTAAGTAAAGCTTTTTGCAATTTTAGTTGAATAGCATCACCATTAAAATATTCATCACTCTCCAACGTATTGCTAAGATAGTTCTCAACATCGCTCAAAGGAAGAGCCTGCTTCTTCTGTCTCTTTTTTAAAAATGCGAGGGTTTCGTTAGTAGCAATACGATAAAGCCAAGTAAAGAGCCGCGAATCTTCGCGAAAATTTTCTAGTCCTTTCCATGCTTTCACAAAGACATCTTGTACCAGATCGTCAGTATCATCATGGCACATAACCATCTTACGGATATGCCAATATACACGCTCCTGATATTTGCGAACAATGAGGTTGAACGCATAGCTGGGATTTCCCCCATTGCGAAACATTCCAACCAACTCTTTGTCGCTAAAATCTTGCATGTACTTTCAATAGAATAATTCTAACTTATTTGGGTAAGTTTTTTGCTATTTCCTGAATTCGTTTTTCTTCGTCAGTTACAGCCTCAATTACAATACCATGTGGCTTAGATCTTGTATTCTCATCTACATGAACAAATGTAATAAATCCATCTACTATAGTTTTAGAATATCCGCTGTGCGTAACGGATACATACGATGTTAGGCTGCTACGCCCTGTGTTAATAACCATAGATTCAAAGCAGATTACTTCTCCCGGTTTTACGGGTAAGGTAAAATGTATTCCATGTACTTTGACGCAAACAATACTCTTAGGATTTAACAGGCTTGCTGCAGCAATAAAGCCGGATTCTACAATCCACTCACACCCCCGACCTGCAAATAGGGTTCCGTGATGGTTCAGATCTTCACTCTTTACCAATCGGTTAGTAATAAAACGTTGAGGTTGCATTTTATTTTCTCTTTAATACTTTTTTTACTGCCTCTATAACATTGGCAGCGTTTAGTCCATACGCATTCATTAGCTCTGAAGGAATACCGCTTTCTCCGAATTTATCGTCCACTGCCACCATCTCCATAGGAGTTGGCTGATGTAGAGATAATAGCTGAGCAATACTATCGCCTAAGCCACCGTTACGCAAATGCTCTTCTGCCGTTACTACAGCACGTATTTTAGCTACAGATGTCAATACCGCTTCTACATCCAAAGGCTTTATTGTATGAATATTTATAACTTCTACAGAAATGCCATCTGCTTCTAGATGCTCCGCTGCCTGCAATGCCTCCCACACTAAATGACCTGTAGCGAAAATACTAACATCTTTTCCATCTATTAACTTCAGCGCTTTTCCAATTTCGAAAGTTTGATCTTCGGGTGTAAAGTTTGGTACAGACGGACGCCCAAAACGTAGATAAACCGGACCAACGTATTTAGCAATAGCTAAGGTAGCCGCTTTTGTTTGGTTATAATCGCAAGGGTTAATAACGACCATATTAGGCAGCATCTTCATCAACCCTATATCCTCCATTATCTGATGGGTTGCCCCGTCTTCGCCCAACGTGATACCGGCATGCGATGCACAAATCTTTACGTTAGTATTAGAATATGCTATCGACTGACGAACCTGATCGTACACACGACCTGTTGCAAATGCTGCAAATGTGCCGGCAAAAGGTATTTTTCCGCTAAGAGCCAAACCTGCCGAAACACCCATCATATTTGCCTCTGCAATTCCTGCTTGGAAAAAACGTTCGGGGAAAGCACGCGCAAAATCGCCTGTTTTTACCGAGTCGTTAAGATCGGCGCACAGAGCAACAACATCCATATTTTGTTTACCCGCCTCAACCAGCCCTGCTCCGAAGCCCGAGCGAGTATCCTTATTTCCTGAATTTATATAGTTAGCCATAAATTTTCTGTATAGTCTTGTTTAATAATCTTCCAATTCTGTTACAGGTAATTGAGCCAATGCTTTTTCTGTTTGCTCTGCATTAGGAGCTTTACCATGCCAGACATGAGTACCCATCATAAAATCTACTCCCCGTCCCATTTCTGTTTTCATAAGAATAGCCACTGGTTTGCCTTTTCCGGTAAGCGATTTTGCTTCGGCTAAACCTCTTAGCACATCTTGCATATCGTTACCATTCATATATAGGGTTAACCAACCAAAGGCTTTCCATTTTGCTTCAAGATCTCCTTCAGGCATAACCTCTTCAACAGGTCCATCAATTTGCTTTCCGTTACAGTCTATAGTAGCAATAAGGTTGTCGATTTTTCGCCCTGCGGCAAACATCGCAGCTTCCCAGATTTGCCCTTCCTGAAGTTCGCCGTCACCATGCAAACTATACACCAAATGTTTATCACCGTTTAGTCTCTTTGCAAGCGCAGCACCACAAGCAACAGATAAACCCTGACCAAGCGAACCCGAAGCAACTCGTACTCCTGGTAATCCCTCTGCTGTAGTAGGATGTCCCTGTAAACGGCTATGAATTTTACGGAAAGTCGATAGCTCCTTCACATCAAAGTAGCCCGAGCGGGCTAAAACGCTATACCACACAGGCGATACATGCCCTATAGACAGAAAAAACATATCTTGTCCTGCTCCATCTATCGTAAAATGTTTAGGATCGTGTTCTAATACAGAAAAATACAATGCCGTCATAAAATCGGCATTGCCTAACGAACCACCCGGATGTCCCGACTGAACAGCAGATACCATACGCACAATATCTCTTCGTACCTGTGCGGCTATAGTATTAAGTTTTGCTATATCTTGCATTATTGTAATGTTACCTGTTAATATTGAAATTGAGAACCACCAAAAGTACAACTTAAAGCTGTTAATTCAAACTATTCTGGCTGGTATCAAAAAAGAAATAAAACCTAGTAATATCGATATATCTACTCATATACAGCGGCTTATACTTTCATCAGTTTATTTTAGCCGTTTTTTATATATTTGTCGGATTATAGCGGCGTTGCAGCATAACAGTAATTACTGCTTAAAAACAATTTTAACATTTTCGTTAAACTTCTTGAGACTCATCGTTGTTTATTTACTAAAACAAAAAATATGAAAAGACTTAGCATTTTACTATTTACCGTTATTATTTCTTGCTTTACTATTACAGCAAATGCTCAAATAAAATTTGGGGTTAAGGGTGCTTTAAACTTTAACGACCATAAAACAAAGGCTATTACCCTGAGAAATAGCACAAGCTGGCAAGCAGGGATTATGGCTCGCTTTAACTTGCCTATCATCGGTTTGGGTGTTCAACCTGAAGTTCTTTATATCCACAGATCTAGCGAGAATGCGCAGGGAGAATCTCTCCACAACAGCTATCTTCAAATTCCCTTTAATGCTATATGGACATTTGGACTAGGTAACATAGGGTTATTTGTAACCGGGGGTCCTTACTTTAACTATGCTGTAGATTTTAGCGGAGGTCTCTCTAACTATTTAGATAAATTTGATTGGGGATTAGGATTAGGAGCAGGATTAGATATCAGTAAAATTCATGCCGGGATCCGCTATGATTGGGGTATGCAAAACATTGCTAAAGATGATGGTGCCAAGCTGAAGAATAATGTATTCAGCATATTTGTAGGATTTTTCTTTTAAAAACAATACACACTAAACTGTAGGCGCAACTTTTGAGTTGTGCCTATTTTATTCTTTCTACCCCCCACAAACCACTAATAATGAACAAAAAAATATGCGTCTTTTGTGCATCGAGTGCAAAAGTTGACAAAAAATATTTTGATGCAACAGTAAGCTTTGCACACGATGCTATAAAAAACAGCTACGACATTATTTATGGCGGCGGCGCACTGGGGCTTATGGGAACCCTTGCCAATGCTGCCTTAGAAGAAGGAGGTAACGTTATTGGTATAATGCCCGAGTTTATGAAAGCCGTAGAATGGAACCATAACGGCTTAAGCGAGCTTATCATTGTAGATGACATGCGTGAGCGCAAAAAACAGCTGATAGAGCGTGCCGATATTATTGTTGCCCTCCCCGGTGGATGCGGTACGCTTGAAGAACTGTTCGAAGCTATTTCTTTAAAGCGATTGGGAAAAATTACACATCCCATTATAATCTTAAACTACGACGGATTTTACGACTCGTTAGAAACTCTGCTTGAACATATGATTGCCGAAAAATTTATGGTTGAGAAGCATCGACCGATATGGGCGTTTGTTAAGACACCGGAAGAAATAGTTCCGGCAATACGTAGTTCGGCGGAATGGTCGGCAGATGCCATACAATTTGCAGTAGTGTAGCTAATATTAATAGCAACTTAAAGCTCATTCAAGAAACTTTGCCCATATTTGCACTCTGGAATAGGCAAGCCTAAACGAAATACAATAAATGCACAATATAGTACAAGAAATAGCTGCCCCTGTAGCCGAGGAAATGCTGACATTTAAAGAAATGTTCAGAGAAAACCTTATGTCGCCGGAGGAACTACTGAAAGATGTTACGAAATATTTAAGCGAAGGCGAAGGCAAACAGCTTCGTCCTCTTGTAGTTTTGCTATCCGCAAAAATACACGGAGAAGTTTGTAAATCGACCTATATTGCTGCAACTGCTATAGAAATGGTGCATACCGCAACCCTGATACATGATGATGTTGTGGATAACTCTAACGAACGTAGAGGGCTCCCAACTGTTCATATTGAGTGGGGACCACAAGTAGCGGTACTTGTAGGAGATTATTTACTCTCAAAAGCATTACACTTAACAACTATAAATTCTGAGTTTGAGCTTTTAAAGCTGGTTACACAAGCCGTTCAACAGATGAGTGAAGGAGAATTGGTACAGCTGGCAAAAGCAGAAACGTTAAATACAACAGAAGAAGAATATCTAAATATTATTTATAAAAAAACCGCCTCATTCCTTGCTGCTTGCACTTCTACTGGAACACGCTCTGTAGGAATGGATGACACCCATGTAGCGTTAATGACAGAAGTGGGAAAGAATATCGGTATGGCATTCCAAATCCGTGACGATATTTTTGACTACGAAATTAATAACCTCGCCGGAAAACCTGTAGGTAACGACATTAAAGAACATAAGCTTACGCTACCTCTTATTGCTGCATTAAGACAAACGGATGATAAAACAAAACAAAGAATACTTAAGCTACTGGCAAATCATAGCAATGAAAACAGTACCGTTGAAGAAATTATCAAATTTGTCCGCCACAATGGTGGTATAGAATATTCGGTGAATAGGATGCAGCAGTATTGCGAGAAAGCTGTTGAAATACTATCTCAATATCCTGAAAGCCCTGCAAGAAGAGCTCTTATACAAATGGCTTACTATACAGGCACCAGAAAAAGTTAACATACCATGAGAAAAAAGTATCTTTATTTTCTTTTTACCACTTTACTTACAGCAGCAGCTATTACTTTACCTATAGCTTGTACTGAAGATTCTGAAAAATCGGCAGAAGATTTAGCAAAAAGATTTTGTAATTGTGAGAAACTGGAAGATTTAGAAAAAAGAGAAACTTGTAAAGATAAAGTACTCGATCAGCTACAATTTCATTTAAACGATCTTGTTTTTATCGCGGCATACAACCAAGCAGCCCAGGCTTGCTATAACTAAGGCAATAGCTTTACTCTAAGAATAAGTCTAACAATCCGTCCGGTATATCTAGATGGATTTGTTGTTTCTGAGTGTCAATACTTATAATCAAATCCTCATTAAGAGGTATGATAACTTCCTGCTCTTGCTTATTAACTACTAAACACGGATTGCCGGGAATATCCATTATTTCTTTTACCATACCTAACTCTCCATGCCTTTCGTCTATTGCAACAAAACCAATAAGAACATCAAACTCTCCGTTAGGCTGTATATCGGATTTTTTTGAAACCATGTAAACCTGCTTTCCGATAAGCTCAGTAGCCAACGTTTCTGTTTCCATGTCTTCAAACACGACTACCAGCTTATTTACACCTTTAGGCTCTACCGCTTTCATATAAAAAGGAACCGATAGCCCATCCATATAGATGAATACCGGTTCCCTGTTTTTTAATATCGTTTGGGGAATATCTTCTCGTATCTTAACTATTAACTCCCCATTGGTACCGAAAGTTTTTAGTACATCGCCAATCTGCCTCAAATGATGAGCCTGCTTCATGGCAACAAATACTAAGCGTTTTCTGCTGGCGCTTCTTCTGTAGCAGGAGCATCTTCTGCTGGTGCTTCAGCAGAAACCTCTTCGACAGTTGACGCTTCTTCTGCTTCTTTTACTATTTCGGCAGAACGCTTTTTAGCAACTTCGGCAGCTTTTGCTTCTTTTACTTTTGCTTCTTCTTCAAGGCGAGCCTTAACCTCATTTCTAGCCTCTTGGCTTAATGAGTTCTTCTTACTCTGAATTTTAGCTTCTTTTTCTTGAAGCCATGCGTTAAAGCGTTCCTCAGCAACAGCCTCGGTAACAGCACCTTTACGCACTCCTTCCATTAAGTGTTTCTTATAAAGAATACCTTTGTACGAAAGAATTGCACGACATGTGTCGGTTGGTTGAGCACCATTCTGTAACCACTTAAGCGCACTTTCGCTGTTAAGCTCTATCGTCGCAGGATTGGTGTTAGGATTGTATGTTCCTAGTTTTTCGATAAATCGTCCATCTCGTGGAGATCTGCTATCGGCTACCACAATGTGATAGAACGCGTAGTTTTTCTTACCATGTCTGGCTAATCTGATTTTCACAGCCATTTGATTGATTTTTATTTGGTTAAACCTACATTCCCTTATCCCGTAAGGGACGGCAAAGGTAAGCTATTTATTTTGAATATCAAAAGGAAGGAACAGACAAAATCTAAAATTAATAGTATTTCAAATTTACTATAAATATCAAAATAAATACAGAGAATTCTACATAAGAAGAATTCTCTGTATTGTTCAAAAAATGAGGTTACCGCTTAATCATGCCCTTCTGTTTTTACAATTCTTATCGTATAGCCCCATAATTAAAAAAGGCGAAGCCCATTGCCCAATAAGTAAAGCGGCATGCTTATGCCCGGCACATTTCAGTATAATGGATGTACCCATTGCTGCTAAACCTGCTGCCAGATATACCCCTGATGGTACTTTTGCGGTTTCTTTTTCAATTCCTTTTGTGATTTCTCCTTCTTTCAAATTATTTTTCGTCATAACTATAAGTTTTAAGTTTTACAATTTCGATTAGCATAACACGATATACATCAAATAGTTATGTTAAATTAAATTTATTTGATAAGAACTTCGTTTTTCACGATAAATAGCTTTAGCATAAGCCCTGTAGAAGAGGAATATTAGTAAAGAAAAAAGTAATTAAACTCTCTTGAATTAAACAAACTAAAAAAATGTTTGTTTTGAGTGTATTATTAATCAAACCGTTATCTATAACTAAAAAGAGACATTATTATTAACACATAAAAATTTCACAAAATAAAAAAACATTTATTGCGCTAAGCTTAATCTTTGCCGCATTTGCTATAACTAATAGCGCAAATGCACAAATCTAAAAGGGGTATATGATGGTTGGTGGAAATATTGCCGATTTAAGCATAGGTTTAAAATCAGGGTCTAATACAACTTTCACGCTAAATCCGAAGTTAGGCTGGTTTATTCAAGACCGTCCAGCTCTTGGTACAGAAGTACTATTCGGTTGGTCGCACCTACGTGGTAGTGATGTTGGAGATATTATTAACTATGGAGTGGGTGCCTTTGGACGCCACTATATTAGTGACCCCAGCATTGAAGTGGTTAAAAGCGATTTTAGATGATAAATCAAATCAGCAGGGAGCATTCTTTATTATAATGCTCCCTGCTGATTTATACTTTAACAGTAAGCATATTATACTTTTTGCTTCTTACTATAATGACGTTTCCGAATAAATAGGTCAACGCTCAAAAGAAGTAAAACAACAATTGCAAGCATCACAATGAAAGAAGGAAATTTAAGTGTAGGCATATCAACCTCTATCACAGGCCATGAAATTTGAGGTGTATTAACCTCTATACCATAATAGCCAAATAAAAACCATGTTAAGCCAAATATACCTGTCAGCCCTCCCAATATGCAAATGCCAATAAGTATTTTATTCAACGCTTTTCTTTTCTTGTCCTTTGCTTCTATAATAGTATCTACCTTATGTATAAGCCTACTAGTAAAACCGATAGAAGGCTCTTCTATTTTTAACTCTTTAAATAAATCTTTCAGCTTATCGTTACCTTCATTCATCTTTTTTCAGCAATTTATTAATCTCAAAGTTCATATATTTTCTAATACGATACAACCTTATTTTTACGTTTGATTGTGATAAACCTGTAATCTCAGCAACACTTGCCACAGGCTGCTCCTCTATATAATGTAACGTAATAAGTAGCGAATCCTCAACCGGCATTTGTTTCAGTACCTGTTCGAGGCACTTTAGCTTCTCTTCTTTACTTACTGCATCTAATTCGTCCAACAGCTCGCTATTTTCAGCATCCTGTAAAGAGTCGTTAAATATTATGCACCTACTTTTTATCTTTCGTATAGCGCTAATTGTAGTATTATACGTGATACTATAAAGCCAAGTAGAAAACTTCGATTTTTCTTTAAACTTCCCCAACGATCGAAAAACCTTAATGAACACATCCTGTGTTATATCTTCGGCGTGTTGCCTATCGTTTATTATTTTACAAACAATATTAAACACTATTGCTTTATAACGGTCAACGATAACCGCAAATGCCCCGATATCTCCAGAGCGAACCTTACGTATGCATTCAATATCTTCTAAATTCATCATACTACTTTGTATGACGCATAAATGGCACTTTGGTTACAAATATAGATGATGAAAATAATTTTTACAGATTTTCGTCTTAAAGCTGTAACCAAATTACAAACACAACGTCAAAAGGGTAAAAGAAAAAAGTTTCACACTAAATACGAATAATTATGTTTGATTTCATCGCCGTTATCGCAGTAATAGGTATTATTACCTTAGGCATCTACCGTCTTGTTGAACTTTTTGCAAGACGCAAAGAGCGCATGATGATTATTGAAAAAATGCAAGAAAATATTAATTCTAGCGTGTTTACTGACCAGCTGAATCTACCTTTTATAGGTAAGTCGAAAAGATCTAATTGGGCATTACGCGCAAGCCTACTTATGATAGGATTGGGTGTTGGTTTTATTGCGGGATTAATAATTCTGATTGTTTTTAGCCATTATCTATATGCAAATGAAATGGACCATAGCATGTATGAAATGGACTATAACATGGCTAGCAATTTAAAAAGGGTGATCTATTTATCGTCAGAATTACTATTTGGCGGTATAGGATTATTAGCTGCCTACCTTATAGAGCGCAAGCAAGAAAAAAACCAAGCGTAGGAAAATTAGGTTTATCGGAGAAGAGGTCGTTCCATATATGGAACGACCT
>JAIRNF010000045.1 GCA_031258195.1 Prevotellaceae bacterium | reverse complement strand
AGTTCAGGTACAATTTTCGAAACCAAAATATTTATCTAATTTTACTCAAAGAACTTAGAAAATTACCTCTTAACTAATCTTGAACCTAAAACAAAGATTATAACGAAGTATAAAAGTAGCTTTTACCTATAGCTAGTTTTAATAAGCCTCATAGGTATGTAGTATTAAATCGATACCCGTAGCCCGAACGGTTGGATATAATAAAAGCATATTTACCCATTTTTTTACGTAATCGGGCAATATGTACATCAACTGTACGTTCTGTTATATAGAGGTTGTCCTTCCACACTCTGTCGATAATCTCATCTCTTGAAAAAATTTTTTCAGGATTTTGAGCTAAAGTTGCCAATATTTCAAATTCGGTTTTTGTTAATATCACTTTCTCATTTTCTACTATTACCTCTTTGCTTTCGAGGTTAATACACACCTCATCAAAGACCAGCTTACTGCCCGTTTCCTGTGCTTGTTGTTCTTCTGATGGTTTATTTCTTTTAAGCACAGCTTTTACTCTGGCTACAACTTCTTTTATCGAAAATGGCTTTGATATGTAATCGTCTCCACCAACTGAAAATCCTGTAAGCATATCATTTTCTGTGTCTTTTGCAGTTAAAAAGATAATAGGGATGTTATTATTATTCCGTCTTAGAACTTCTGCCATTTTATATCCCGACATTTCTCCCATCATCACATCCAGTAAGATAAGAGAATGGTCGGCGGTCAACTTTTCAAGTGCTTGCTCTGCCGAATAGGCACATGTTATTTCATAGCCCTCATTAGAAAGGTTGAATTCGAGAATTTCGCATATATCCCGTTCGTCGTCAACTATTAATATCTTATTCTGCATAGCCTCATTATAAAGTATTGATTACTGGTCTAATAAATATCTTAAATACACAACTCCAATTATAAATATAAACATTAATGCATTACATTTTCCCTTTCGCAGTGTTTCTATTTTTTCGGTAGAGAAAGTATAGCGTCAGCTTCTTTTATTTTAAATTCATAACACTTGCTAAAGCAAATGTTGTCAGAATATTTTTATCTTTTGTAGCTAACGGTCAATATATAATTTAAAATTATTATGCAAGCATTACAATATACATAAGTTATTGTTGCGAAATAGCTAAGAATAAAAAGTATTTTCAATTATTAGAAATATAATGCTGCAATACATATTAATGAAATTGCAAAATTTAAACGTAGCATTATATTATTATTTATGTAGTTTAAATGTAACAATTTCAGAAGATTTTTGTGCAAAAGATTAAAAAACTACAATGCACAAAAGAATAAATTTTGCCCTTAAGCTGTTTTTCACTACCGTATTTTCAACATTCTTTTTTTCCTTAACGGCTCAAACGGTTACAGGTGTTGTAACCGACGCTAGAACGCAAGAAACACTTCCCGGTGTTACAATAGAAGCTAAGGGTACTACAAGCATTGCTGTAAGCGATGTAGATGGTAAATATACGCTGAAATTGCAAGTCGGCAAGCACACTATTACCGCTTCATTTATATCATACACATCACTAGAAATAACCGATGTAGAGCTGAGTGACGATAAACCTACCATACTTAATATAGAGCTGAAAGAAGCGACAAATAAGCTGAATGAGGTAATGGTTGTTGGACGCGCCAATATGGAAGCCGAACGTAACCTGCAGCTTGAACGGCAAAAATCGGCTGTAACTACAGAAAATATAGGAGCAAGAGAAATGTCTGCCAAAGGGTTATCCACAGTTGCAGATGGAATTAAAAAGGTTACCGGCGTTTCAATGGAAGGCAACACAAAAGTTTTTGTCCGCGGACTTGGCGACAGGTATAGCATGACCTCGCTCAACGGATTCCCCATAGCATCGCCAAATCCCGATAATAAGCTGATTCCCCTAACGCTTTTTCCCACATCCGTAGTAAAGAATATATCAGTAAACAAGGTATATCAGCCCTCTGTATTCGGAGACTACTCCGGAGCCCATATTAACATAGAAACAAAAGAAAATATTGGTGCTGACTATATAACCTTAAGCCTGTCTGTTGGAGGTAAAACCAACACGCTTTTTTCCGACTTCTACTCGTCGGATAAAGGCAGTGTCGGAATACCCTACTTAGGTATCAGTAAAGGATTGAATTTGAGCAATAAGGTAAAAAATATACGCGCTGACGATTTCGACCAGTACCAGCAAACCCATAATCCTTTTAAAACATCTTTTGCAATTAACAAGAATACTGCACTACCTGAATTCGGAGTCGATTTTGGGTTAGGCAAATCTTGGATGATAGGCAGAAAGAAGTTGAACGCTCTATTCGACATTAACTTCAATAACGACTATACCATCTATGACGATGCATACATATCAACGGTAAATGCACAGGGTATTATACGAGATCAATACAGCTATAATAAGTATGCTTACGAAACCACTACAACCGCATTAGGACAGCTTAACTACACTATTAGAGATAACGACATGTTATCATACAATATTATGTTTGTAAATAATACCGAAGACAGCTTTACAGAGCGCGCCGGCTTTGACGCAGAAGGTATTGAACTGCTAGGTAGTAACAGCGTTTATCATATTTACACATTACTTAATAATCAGCTTACGGGGAGCCATTATCTAGTTAATAACCGACTGTTGGCCGATTGGCAGGTATCATATGGCAGAACTACCAGCGACGAACCCGATAGAAGGCAGGTAATGTTTACCGAAAACAACGATGGCTCCTTATCGCTGTTTAAGCTGAACCAGCAAGAGACAATGCGCTACTTTGGCGAGCTGTTTGAGGACGAGTGGAACGGCGATATCAGGTTTAAGTACAGCTTGAATAAGGGTGAAGACAATATCAACTTTTTAAGAGCAGGAGCATCCATTCGCAGTAAATCAAGAGACTTTTACTCCGCCAACTTTTACTATAACGTAAAAAATCTGCACCCGCAAATAGACAACATATATGATACCGACAGCTACCTCAGCTACGAAAACGTTAGAAACGGCACCATACAGATTAGTAAAAACTCTCAGCCAAGAAATAAATACTTTGCCGACGCAGACATCTATGCCGCCTTTGTTGATTTCGAATTTTACTTGGCAAAGCAGCTGTTGCTAGCAGCAGGTATTCGGTATGAACATTCAAGGTTATGGGTAAACTATTGGACAGACGCCGCAAAAGAAATGGAGTCAGAACTAGTAGCTGACGATTTATTCCCGGCAATTAACCTCAAATACAACCCTCGTAACAATCAAAACCTCCGATTTAGCCTGTCTCGTACAGTTACACGACCTTCATTTATCGAAATGGCACCGTTCGAATACAAAGAGTCTTATGGAGGTGCTACAATAAGAGGTAATGCCGATATACAGAATGGCTATAACTATAATGTCGACCTACGCTACGAATTATTTCGCGGATATGGCGACATGTATTCGCTTGGCGTGTACTACAAGTATCTTGATTCCCCAATAGAGCGCATTCAAGAATATTCCGGTTCGTTAGTGCAAAGTTTTCGTAACGTAGATAAAGGAATTGTTGCAGGAGCAGAGCTGGAAGTACGTAAATACCTTGCTAAAAATCTAAAAGTAGATTTTAATGCATCCTATATCTATACACACATTTCTTTACCTGAAGATGGATTATATACGGATAAATCGCGCGCATTGCAAGGGGCCTCACCTTACTTATTGAACTTAGACCTTAACTACACTCCCAAATTTTCACAAGACAGAGAGCTGTCTCTTTCTGCCGTGTACAACCTGCGAGGCCAGCGTATCAGCTCTGTGGGCATAAATAAGGTAAGCAATGTAGTTGAAGAAGAATTCAACTCGCTTGATTTTATTGCAAGCTACGCACTGAGCGAAAAGATGAAAATAAAGCTTCAGGCAAAAAATATATTCAATCAAAAACAGGAATTTACCCAAGAAATAAAAACCACAGGGAAAAAGGAAGTGGTAGAATACTATAAGAAAGGTGTTGGAGTAGCATTAGGTTTCTCGATGAATTTTTAATACAACATATTATTTATTTAATAATTGAAAATGATGAAAAATTATTTAACAAAATTTACCTATTATGCATTGGTAGTACTTGTAGCAGTAGGTCTTTCAACAAGCTGTAGTGATGATGATGATAATACAGATATCGATCCGGGAGAATTGGTTCTGAAAGGAGAGCTCACTAACGAGAAAACGCTCGAAGCAGGTAAAACCTACGAGTTGGTTGGTGGTTATGAGGTAAAATCAGGAGGTAACTTAATTATACAGGAAGGTGTTACTATAAAGGCAACCCGTACTATTGGCGGACAACCCGATTATATTCTTGTTGAGCAAGGTGGAAAAATTACGGCCAATGGTACAAAGGATAAACCCATAGTTATGACCTCAACTAAACAGGAACCGGGAGCATGGGGAGGTCTGCACATTTGCGGCAAGGCACCTATTAACCTTTCTGGTGGTACGGGTATATCAGAAATAGGCGATGCCCCATTTGGTGGTACTATACCTAATGATAACTCAGGCGTACTACGTTATGTACGTCTAGAGTATACAGGTTTTGCATTCAGCGAAACGAAAGAATCAAACGGGTTAACAATGTATGGTGTAGGTAACGGTACAACAATAGAGTATGTGCAGACCTATAAGGGAGCAGACGATGGTTTCGAATGGTTTGGAGGAACCGTAAATGCAAAATATCTGGTTTCTACTCATAGTGAAGATGATTCGTTCGACTGGACAGACGGATGGGTTGGCAAAGGACAATTCTGGGTGGCCATACAAGACCAAACGGCTCCTTCTGGAGATGGAACAGCGAATGGCGACTGTTTGATTGAAGCGGATAATCGCGAAGATAACTTCGGCAATACTCCTGTATCATCTCCCACATTAGCCAACATTACGCTAGTGGGAAATAAAGATACTAATAAACAGAAGAGAGGTATCAGGCTACGTGCAGGCACACATGTTAAGCTCCACAATACCCTAGTCGTAGGTAAGCCAAACTCGGTAACAACAGCCACAGCAGAAACGGAACAAAGCTTTGTTGATGGCAACTCGGTTATTGAATATCTGTATGCAGATAACGGTTTTACCTATGAAAACGGAACCGCCTTAGCATTAGATACAAAAGAAGGTAATGGCGTTAACCAAACTATCAGCTTTACAAATGGCTATGTAGGCGTTATTGATGGCGGTAAAGACCTGTCATCTGATAGCTTCTTTACAAAGGTAACCTATAAAGGTGCAGTTCCTGCCGATAATGACTGGACAGCCGGTTGGACAAAGAAGTAAGTTTTCTTAAAATAGGTTTTAGTGGTAAAAGCGGAGGAAATCAATTAACTTCCGCTTTTGTTTTTACGCTTATATAAACCATAATCCTAGCATTAACGAAAGGTAAAATGATCTGCTTAAATCATGTAGTTAGCAATAATTACGCTATCTAATACTTGTGCTAACGTAATGCTTTAATGCTTGATTATTGTCATCAATTAATACCGTTTTTAACATCAACGGAATTGGAGCAGACAAACGAATAATCTGCTTGCTGTTCAATAATTTATATTTTGGACAGTCTTAGCAAGAAAACTTTCTGGCTAGGTTTTTCATAATGTATAGGGTTATCTATAGTTTGTGGTTATAGCTTAGTTCCCAACTTTAAGTTTTAAATACTGTATACCATACGCATTCTGATAGTTATAATCTAATCTTTGATGTAAAATTTTTGTCATCTTAATCTCAGGTATAATTATTTAATTGAAATTTAAGTTTTTTTAAATTAATAAGAAATATGAATAAAGAGAAGAAAATAAATAGGATTATATAAATAGGATACTATTAGGCAAATATGAGTGGTGCAAATGTGGCGCAAATTAAAACAATAAAATAGCAACTGATTAATTATCAATTGCTATTTATTTAACCATGTGCCCGGAACAGGACTCGAACCTGCACAGCCTTGCGACCGCTAGTCCCTGAAACTAGTGCGTCTACCAATTCCGCCATCCGGGCTTAGGCGCACAAAAGTAACGATTTTTTATTTACAGCAAAAAACCTATTCGAACCGTATCGATTTTTCGGGGGTAATTTTGGTTATAAATAGCGACGGGATAGCTAAAGCAGCCAATATAAGCGTTAAGGTTCCCAAGTTAAGCAATAGAATATGTATTACGCTTAGATTTATAGGAACGGCAGAAACAAAGTAGCTATCAGGGTCGAGTGGAATAATAGCAAAATATTTTTGCAGAAGACATAACGCAATGCCTATTATATTTCCGACAAGAGCGCCTTTGAAAACCATGAAAGCAGAGCGATATATAAACAGCTTTTGCAGCTGCCAGCTACGCATCCCCAACGACTTAAGAAGACCTATCATGCTCACCTTTTCAAGCAGCATGATAAGTAAACCCGAAACCATATTAAAACCCGCAACCAGTAACGTTAGCGATAGTATAATCCAAACATTTGTGTCCAGTATGTCTAACCAGCTGAATAAATGAGGAAACCTGCTTTCTATAGCCGAGACGCTTAAGAGCGTACCATCATCCGATAGTCGGTACTCTACCATACCCGAGACTTTGTCATAAAGTTTGTCGAGCAGGTTCATGTCGGTTATATTGATTTCGAAGCCTCCAATTTGCTGGCTTTCCCACCCGTTAAGCCGTTGTATATGCCGGATATCACAGAGTACCAGCTTCTCGTCTATTTCCTGCAGCTGAGTATCAAATATGCCAACTATAGCAAATCGACGTTGACGTACCGGTTCTTGAGCAAAGAAAACGTCAAACCTGTCATCTAAATTTAGCTTTAGCATACGTGCCAAGCGTGTTGAAACAAGCACTTCGTTTGATGTAGCAGTATCAGAATATGCGGGTATCCTACCCTCTACCAGACTAGTATTAAAAAACGACCAATCAAAATCTGCTCCCATCCCTTTTAGCAGCACGCCCTGATTATCTGTAGGAGTCGCTATTATTCCGCCTTTAATAGCAAAAGTTTGAACATGCCTTACTCCTTCTAAAGCCTGTAGATGAGGCAAGAAATCCTGATTTTTACTAATAGGCGTACTCTCGTACGAAATGTTGGAGTCGTAGCTGGTAACTTCGAGATGCCCCCCAAAACCGATAATTTTACCTTCGATCTCGGTACGAAAGCCGGTAACAATTGCTATAGATAGAATCATAACAACCATACCTAAAGCAATGCTTACCGTAGCAACCTTTACCATAAGCCGCAAAAGGTTCCGTTTATCGGACAAGTGAAGGGCTAAACGCTTGGCTATAAAAAACTCCGTATTCAAAACTCTTTATTTTGCATACAAAGGTACAAAGCTAGGCTATTCTTGCAAATGTTTGTACTTTTTACCTTAAGCTCGAAAGATAGCCTTAAAAAGCTACCTTTGTACAATAAATCATATAAAATCTTTGTATTTAAAACTTTGTATTATATGACAAAAGCAAGCCCACAGCTTTCCGCAATAAAATGCTCATTACATGCGCTTTTGTTATGCTTTCTTTTTACGCTAGCATCATGTAAACGTACCGACAAAAGCTTCTCTTTAGATTTTATTGATAACGTTACCTCTATAGGACTATCGCAAGATTCGTCGGTTGTAAAGCTGACAAAAGCAGGCGATGTATGGATGGTAAACGACTCTTTCGAAGCCGGATACGAGCAAATGGATATGCTTTTATACCTGATAAACACTCAGCATGTATCTCTACAACTACCCGAAGAGCAGGCAGTAAATGCCTCCGAAATATTGCTAAGAGATGGTATTAAAATAAAAGTCTTTGAGGATAAAAAAAACGTGCTTGATATTACAGTGGGTACAAACGATAGCCTAGGCTATTTCGGACGGTCGGGGAAAAATAAGCAGCTGTATAAGCTCAGCCTCCCCGATATTGTTGACAATCCTTTCAGCTTTCTGAGTGCAAATCCTTCTTTTTGGAAGCACAACGTAATTATTACCACGCTCCCATCTGAAATTAAATCAGCTACTATTGACAATCTGGAAAATCCCGAGCAATCGTTTCGCATAATTCGAGAAGCTGATGGCTCTCTATCATTATTCGATATTTATAACAGAGAAGATGTTGCCAATATCGATCAGGCAAAGCTAAATACCTATTTAGGCTATTTTACCGGCTTATCGTACGAACAAATCCTTGATTTAGAAGATGCAGATCAAAAAGCCATTTTACTATCCGATTCGCCCTATAGCATGACAATAGAGCTTAAAGACGGTGAACAAATCAAGTTACAGCTATACTACATTACAGGAGACGAGAATCTGGATGCATACGGCAACGCCCTGAAATACGATCCTAATCAGCTATACCTCAGCATGAACAATGGGAGGGATATCGCATTAGCCAAATGGGTTAGCTTCGACTTGTTGTTGAGAGATTTATCCTATTTTGTTGAAAACTAGACTTGGCTTTTTTTGATTGTTCCGTTAAAAGTTCGTACAATTGAGTTTATTTTGTCTTTTTTACATAAAAAGAGCACCTCTTATCATAACAAGTAACTAATAAACAATCGAATAGATATGAAATTTGTTGTTTCAAGCACAGAACTACTTAACCGTTTACAATCTATAAACAGAGTTATCAACTCAAAAAATACGCTGCCTATACTTGATAACTTTCTTTTCCGTCTAAACAGCGGCATTTTAGAAATTACAGCGTCCGACCTGGAAACAACTTTTACTACATCGTTAACCATAGAGAATGTTACCGAAGAGGGTGAGGTTGCCATTCCCGCACGTCTGTTAACAGATACGCTAAAAGAGTTCTCGGAACAACCGTTAACGTTTACCGTAAATAAATCGAACTTATCTGTAGAGATACAATGGTCGTCGGGTAAATCTAACATACCGGGTGCTAACCCAGAAGACTACCCCACCCTACCTCAGCTGCGTGACGAAAAACGCCAGGAGATTGAAATGCCTGCAGATCTACTTTTCGAAGGAATAAACAAAACCCTATTCGCTACGGCAGATGATGAGCTAAGACCGGTAATGAACGGTATCTATTTTGATTTTACTACCGATATGCTAACCTTTGTTGCATCTGACGCTCATAAGCTGGTTCGCTATCAACGTAAGGATATTAATATGCCAACAGCGGCAGCCTTTATTCTTCCTAAAAAGCCTGCTTCGCTGCTAAAAGCCATTTTACCAAAAGAGATTAATAACGTTAAGCTAGAGTTCGACGATAAAAACGTATCGTTTACACTGCCAAGCTATAAACTGGTTTGCCGTCTGATAGAAGGCGTATATCCTAGCTACAACTCTGTTATTCCGACAAGCAATCCTAATAAAGTTATTGTAAACCGGGTTGAGCTGCTAAACAGCGTGCGTCGTGTGTCTAACTTCTCTAACCATGCCAGCAACCTTATAAAGATTAAGCTATCAGGTAACGAGTTAGTATCGTATGCACAAGATTTGGACTTCTCTATTTCGGGACACGACCGCGTTACTTGTCAGTACGAAGGAGATGATATGGAGATTGGGTTTAAATCGACATTTTTAGTTGAAATACTTAGCAATATAGGTTCGGAAAGCGTAATGTTGGAGTTAGCAGATCCGACAAGGGCGGGATTAATTCTGCCATTTGAAGATGATAGCGAGAACGAAAACCTCGTTATGCTGCTTATGCCAATGATGATTGGAGCCTAAACTATAAGAGAGACTTTTTGCATCGGCAGATAAGGCTTTAAACCTTATCTGCTATTTTTTAATTTTACCATACCAAAAAGCAAAATCGTGGAACTGAACTTAAAAAATCCTCTCATAATATTTGATATAGAGGCAACCGGTATTGATGTTGCTAAAGATCGTATTGTAGAGATATCGATTATTAAACGCTATCCGAACGGCGACGAAGACGTGAAGACACGCCGTATAAACCCCACCATACCTATTCCGCCAGAAGTAACAGCAATACATGGCATAACTGATACCGACGTTGTCGATTGTCCTACATTTAAAGAAATAGCAAAGTCATTGGCAACTTTTATTGAGGGATGTGATATTGTCGGCTATAACTCTATAAAGTTTGATGTACCAATGTTAGCCGAAGAGTTTCTTAGAGCAGGTATTGATATTGATTTACGCAAGCGAAAGCTGATAGATGTACAAAATATTTTCCATAAAATGGAACAGCGTACGCTAATAGCAGCCTATAAGTTTTATTGTGGAAAAGACCTTACGAATGCTCATAGTGCCGAAGCCGATACCCGCGCAACTTTTGAGGTCTTACAGGCTCAGCTAGACAGATATCCTGAGCTGGAAAATGATATGGCTTTTTTATCGGAATTTTCTACCCGTACACGAAATGTAGATTATGCCGGACGCATTGTATTTAACGATAAAGATGAGCCTATATTTAACTTCGGAAAGCATAAGGGACGCGGGGTGGTGGATGTGTTAACTTCCGAAAGTAGCTACTATAGCTGGATGATGAACGGAGATTTTACGCTAGACACTAAACGTGTGCTTACCGAAATTCGGCTAAAAATGATGTCTGAAGGGTTAGGTAAGTAATTATAGCCTCTCGTCATTTCGAGCGAAGCGAGAAATCTCTTGAAAAGCAGTAGTACGCTGACTGAGGAGATTTCTCGCTTCGCTCGAAATGACGAATAGTATTCTATTTATTAATATAATCGCTAAGGTTTACTATGCTAGGTACGAAGGAGGAAGCATCTCCTTTGTGAATAAGGATATCTCTGATAACGGTTGAATTAATAAACGAGTACTCGGGGTCAGTTAGTAAAAATACTGTTTCAATATCGTTATTCATTGCCCGATTTACCTGAGCAACGGTACGTTCAAACTCAAAATCAGCAGCCGTACGCAAGCCTCGAATCAAAAATGGAATTCTTTTCTTTCTACAGTAGTCTATAGTAAGCCCTTCGTAGCTGTCAACTTCTACATTAGGGTTATCGGCAAAGACCTTTTTTATCATTGCCATTCGTGCATTTAACGAAAAGGAACCGCTTTTTGCGGCATTATAACCTACAGCAATAATAACTTTATCAAACAGCAACAACCCACGATGTACCAACGCTTCATGTCCAATTGTAAACGGATCAAATGATCCCGGAAATATAGCAACTCGTTCCATGCAGCAAATGTATATATTAATTTGGATATCCAGCTAAGCTGGGCTACTCTTCCTCGTCCATTGCTTCTGCCATTTCCATATTCTGCTCATACAGCTCTTCCATAGCAATTGACGTTTTATCGGTCTTCTCAATAGTAATAAAATCATTACTATATAAAGGAGGGTATAAATAGAAAGCCTCATCAGAACTTATATCTTTTACAGCTGTTTGCCACCCGTTCCACCGAAAATCCGCATAGAAATCGTCTAAATCTCCGTTAAAGCAGAACCATAAAAGCCGATCATAGGTTAGCTCCATCTCTTCCCATTCCAGTGTATCGGGAGCAAAGTAGTACATGCTGTTAATATCATCACCAAGTCCGCCAGCATTAATTGCAAATAAACCTCCCAAAACATCGTCTGCAACTAAAAGATACGGAACTTCATCCATATCAAGTTCAAATGTTTTTCCTCTATTCCACGATAGCAAGCTCCGCTTCATCCGGTCACAACCTGAGGCTAGAAGCCTAATCCATCCGTTATCTACAAGTATGCCGCCCGTCTCGTAGGTAATTGCCCCTACCCCCCCCCCCCCGCTTCTTGCAGCTCAACCATAGCCATATCAGCAAACGCTTTATCTCTGGGTAAAACTTCGACCTTATTCGTTGCTTGTTCTATCAGCTGATTTACTTCTAGCCAGCAAGATTCAACGCCGACTAACTCTTCCAGTTTTTTCATCGTAGATTCTTTTAAGCCTACAACGACCAATCTATCGGCTCTAAACCCTGCCGTACAAGCAACTCGTTAGCCTTAGAAAAATGACGACAGCCATAAAAACGATCTGCTGAGAATGGAGAGGGATGCGCCGACTCCAGCACATAATGTTTGGTTGTATCTATCAGTGCTTTTTTTGCACGGGCAAAGTTACCCCACAGCATAAACACAACGCCCTTTTTGTCGTCGGATATCTTTCGTATAACAGCATCGGTAAATGTCTCCCACCCAATCTTGCTGTGTGATGCCGCCTCTGATGCTCTTACGGTAAGAATAGCGTTGAGCAGAAAGACACCTTGCTCGGCCCATTTCTCTAAGCAGCCATGATTAGGAGAATCTATTCCTAAGTCGTTTTTTATCTCTTTGAATATATTGACAAGCGATGGCGGCAACTTAATGCCATGCTGAACAGAAAAGCATAGACCATGCGCTTGCCCTTTTCCATGATAGGGGTCTTGCCCCAAAATAACAACCTTTATGTTGTCGAAGGAAGTTTTATCAAATGCGTTGAAAATAAACTTTCCGGGGGGATAAACCGTCTTTCCCTCTGCTATTTCTTGTTTTACAAAATTTACAACATCTGCAAAATAAGGTTTATCAAATTCTCCCTGTAGGCACTCTTTCCAAGAAGGTTCTATTTTTACATCCATACTAGCTGTGTTTTTTACAAAAATATGGAATAAAAATAGAACCTCCTATGGTCTTCTATAAACTTACTAATTCTTACAGCTGATTACAATATTCTGTAAGCTTTATAAGATCTGCTTCTTTTTTAAAATCAATTTTATTATCTTCTACAAACTTATTAACTTCGACTTCCGACTTAGAAGATATCTTACTAAATGTCTTAATTCCTTTAATAAAAGTAAGTTTTCCATTAGTATATAAGTAATAATAATTATTCACGGTAATACAAATGTTGTTTTTCACTTTAAGACTATGAGAACTATTATCTACCGAAAGATGATTAATTGCAGTAATACTTGATGTTGGGCTAACTGATCCGTATACCCCAGTTTGTCCTATAGATAATGCTTTAGCATCTCTGTTTACAGCCAAACTAATATTTCCTTTGGAGAGTAGTTCTACAAATTTTCCTCCTTTTCCTAAAGGTAAAAATCGGCGATTATTTATTACAATCATACTTACGTCTGATACATTAGCCAAAGCAAATATTTCATTTGTAGATGGATTAATAAACTGCATTTCTGCCAATAAATAATTGTAATTAAGCTTTCCTTTACTAATTACTCCATTTTTATAAATGACTGAACCATTATCCACAAATTCTTCAAACGCATACTGTATCTTAGTTTCCACAATCTCATTAAGAATTTCTCCATTAGCAACCTCTAACGATTGAGTTTTTATCTGTCCATTGAGATTAATATTAATAATCAAACAAAATAATAGTATGTATGTCTTTTTCATATCTTTTAATAATTATTACAAGATTACCCATATTATTAAATCAACTTACTAATTCATAATAAGTATATATTATCAAAATTAATTAAATACTTTGAGATAATGAATAATATTATATCTTCAAATTGTCAAAAATAATATTTACTCATGAAAAAATTGCTAATAAATGCTTTCATCTTTGGCATTATAATTTTTTTGTCGCTTTCCTGCGCTAAAACAGAAAAACGTCTGCGTATTGCAATAGCAGGTATTCGAATCGAATCGAGTACGTTTTCTCCGGCATTAACTACCGAAGAAGCGTTTAGAATAAGAGCGGAAGAAGAGCTTCTTAGCTCATATCCTTTCTTACAAAAAGGAATGCCTTTAAGAGAAAAAGCGGAGTGGCTCCCGGCTTTTACAGCTAATGCGACACCCGGAGGCGCTGTAACTCGCGAAACCTATGAATCGTTGGTAAACAAGACGCTGGAAATGCTAAAAGAAAACGCCCCTTACGATGCCTTATTTTTTGATATCCATGGGGCAATGAGCGTTGTAGGGCTAGACGATCCTGAAGGGGATTTTATAATCCGTGTTAGAGAGGTAATTGGCAATGATGCTATTATTTCTACCTGTATGGATTTACACGGTAACGTATCGGAGCGTTTAGCAGAGAATACCGATTTAATGACTTGCTACCGAACGGCGCCTCGCGAAGATGCTATGGAATCGAAAGAACGTGCCGTTGCTAATTTAATCGAAAGGCTTGAGAACGGAAAAGGTCGCCCTAAATATAAAGCATGGATTCCTGTACCAATACTGTTGCCCGGCGAGCAAACCAGCACTCGGGTAGAGCCTGCAAAATCGCTCTACGCCGCTGTTGCTCCGGCTACGGAGCAGGAAGGCGTTATCGATGCGGGGATCTGGATTGGCTATGCTTGGGCAGACGAACCTCGCAACCATGCCGTAGTTATGGTTACAGGCGATGACAAAGAGGCTGTCGGCAACGCAGCAGAATCACTTGCACAGCATTTTTGGAACGTTAGGCATGATTTCGACTTTGTAGCACCGGTAGGGACGCTGGAGGAGTGCTTAGAAAAAGCAGCTAACAGCGATAAGAAACCTTTCTTTATCAGCGACACGGGAGATAATCCTACTGCCGGAGGCGCTGGGGATGTTACATGGACTATTGCCAAAATACTTGAACGAGATGAGTTCAAATCATCATCAGGACCGTCCCTAATCTATGCATCAATACCCGATAAGGAATTTGTGCAGAAAGCAAAAGAAGCCGAAGTTGGTAATCAGGTTAATGGAGTTGCAGGCGCCAGAGTTGACCACCGATTTGCTCCTCCTGTAAAGCTGTCAGGAACGGTAACTTCTATATATGAACATCCCGAAAACTCAGAAGTAGTGGTTAAAATCGGAAGTGTATCGGTAATCGTTACTGAGGTACGAAAAGGATTTCATAAAGAGAATGAGTTCACCAAACATGGGCTTGACGCTCGAAATAGTGATATTGTAGTAGTAAAAATAGGCTATCTAGAGCCAGAGCTATACGAAATGCAAGCCGACTGGCTAATGGCGCTTACTGTCGGGGGAGTGGATCAAAGCTTAGCAGGGCTACCCTATAAACGGATTCTACGCCCCATGCATCCCCTAGATAAGGATATGCCAGACCCTGATCTTTCAGCCCGATTTATACCGTTCGTTGGAGATTAGCCATTCTGTAAGCGGCATATGTTAAATAGGTATTTCTAAGAGTTGGACATTTTCTTAGAAATGCCCACTTAACAGTAGTTCTGGCATACTTACTATACAGCATTCCTTTATTTCATTTCAAATATTATACTAGTAATCTTTTTATTTGCTACCTTTGCGTCGCAATGGTTTCTATGTGGGTTTTATAGCCATAAGAATTAATAGGGAATGCCGTGAAAATCGGCAACAGTAACCGCTGCTGTGAGTTCTCATCAAAAAAGATGTGTTTGTTTTAGCAATCTTTGCCACTGACTTTATCGATCGGGAAGGCGCTAAAACAGGAACAAGTCAGAAGACCTACCACTGCATAATACACAATTACAGCCTGCGGTTTATAGGTCGGTAATTCTTCTATCTCTTTATATTTCAGATACTAGAACGAGCACGCTGTAAGCCATAACACAGCGTATATGAAAACAAAGCTACTATCTACATTTTTATTTGGACTTCTTACCCTATCGGCATTTGTAAGCTGCATGGATTACGGCGATTATGATAAAGAGCCTATTGACGGAAATAATTCTCGAGGCTTATTCATCATTAACGAGGGGAATTTTACAGCATCAACCGCATCCTTATCATACTACGATATCGACAATAAGAGTATTGAAAACGCTGTTTTTCGCAGGGTTAACGGAGCTCGCTTAGGAGACGTTGCCCAATCTATGACCATTAAAAACGGATTAGGTTATATTGTTGTAAACAATTCTAATGTGATTTTTGTAATTAATATCAACACATTTGAATATGTAGGTAAAATAACAGGATTGGTTTCGCCAAGATATATTCATTTTGTTAGCGATGATAAAGCTTATGTAACAGATCTTTACTCCCCCTCAATTACCATTATTGATCCGAATGCTTTTGAAAAAGTAGGAAAAATACCCACAAACGTTCTAGGAAAAACCCAGCCTTCGACAGAACAGATGGTACAATACAAAAATTTTGTATTTGCCAACTGTTGGTCGTACGACAACAAAATTGCAGTAATAGACGCTAACACTGATGAGGTGATTGATATTATCGAAGTCGGCATACAGCCTACCTCTCTTGTAATAGATAAGCATAATAAAATATGGACAATAACCGACGGGGGGTATCCGGGTAGCCCTTTTGGCTACGAAGCGCCATCTTTATATTGTATAGATGCCGAAACTCGCAAAGTAGAAAAGAAATTCCATTTTAACTTGGGCGAACAAGGTTCGGAAATATGTATTAATGGAGATGGAGACTACATTTATTTCATCAATAAACATGTATGGAAGATGGATGTAACGGCAGATGAGTTACCTGAAAATCCATTTATAGTGAACAATACGAATAATTACTGGTATGGTCTTGCGGTTGATCCGGTAACGTCTGAAGTATATGTTGCCGATGCAATAGATTATGTACAACCGGGTGTTATTTACCGCTATTCTTCGGAGGCTGAGCAAATAGATAAGTTTAAAGTAGGTATTATTCCGGGTGCTTTTTGTTTTAAAGAAGTAAATCAGAATCCATGAAAAGATTACTTTTAGCTGCTATCATTACCTTTTCATTTATTCAAATAGCTCTTGCGCAAGATTCTATTAAGGAATATAAAATAGAAGAAGCCGTAATACTAGGCAGAAAACTCTCAGATATAGGCATTACCAAGACCGAATTGGATACGGTAATTTTAAGAGATAATTTATCAAATTCGTTTGCAGAAATTTTATCACAAAACACGCCGATCTTCATCAAATCATACGGACGTGCAACCATGGCTTCCGCTTCATTCAGAGGTACAGCCCCCTCTCATACGCAAGTTACCTGGAACGATATTAAGCTGAATTCTCCCATGCTTGGCATGGTCGATTTCTCGCAAATCCCCTCATACTTTATCGATGATGCAACACTCTACCACGGAGCCGGGTCGGTAGGCGTAAGCGGCGGAGGTTTGGGCGGCGCAATAGCGTTAGGAACAAAAGCCCCCATTCAGCAAGGCATTGGCATTAGCTTTATACAAGGCATTGGCGGCTTTAATACGTTTGACGAATTTTTACGTGTAACATACGGCAGCCAGAAATTCCGATCCTCAACCCGCGCTTACTATGCTACATCTGATAACGATTTTAAGTATGTTAACTACGAAAAAATCGACAACCCTACCGAGCGTAACAAAAGCGGAGATTTTAAAGATCTTCATGTTCTGCAAGAATTTTACTATAGCCCTAACCAAAAAGATAAATTTGAACTTGCCGCCTGGTATATGAATTCTGACAGAGGAGTACCTCTTTTAAACACCGATTATGGTGAGGACAACTCTCGAAGCGAGCAGCTCGAGCAAACATTTCGTACCGTAGGAGAATGGAGTAGATATGTTGGCAAGCTTAAGCTTGGGGCGAAGCTAGGGTATGTGTTTTCTAACATGAAATTCCATAACTGGGAAGATAACGGAGGCTCATTAGGAGAAACAATTAACGCGGAAAGCGAAGTAAATACCGGATTTGCCAAGCTGGATGCAGACTATTATATAGCCAAACAGCTATCGCTATCGTTCAATATCTCGGCACACCTGCATTCTGTTAGCAGCAGAGAACATCAGATAGTCGGCGGAAAGCCTTGGGATAAATCCAGGCTGGAAGTTTCGGCTTTACTTACAGCAAAATATCGTCCCCACCCACGCTTTAGCGTTGGATTAGATTTGAGAGAAGATAGGTACGGTAGCAGCTTTACCCCTCTTATCCCTGCCGGATTTATGGATTATGTTATGTTGCCCAAGTATAACCTGATTATAAAAACATCGGTAGCAAAAAACTACAGATATCCTACGCTAAACGACCTTTACTTTTTGCCGGGAGGAAATCCGGACCTAAAAGCTGAACGAGGCTTTACTTACGACGGGGGGGTTGAATTCGGTATAAAAAAAGACAGCTTTACATTAACAGGAGAGGCTACCGCATATAGCTCTAACATTTATGATTGGATTCTTTGGCTTCCTACTCATAAAGGGTTCTGGACACCAATAAATATTAAGCGAGTACATAGCTACGGTGTAGAACTGAAAGGAAAGCTGAATGTGGACTTCGGGAAAGATTGGTCTCTCTATATCGATGCCAACTGGGCTTGTACACGCTCTATAAATAAAGACGATCCTAAAACCGAAAACGACGAATCTGTAGGTAAGCAGCTTGTTTATGTACCTGTATATTCTAACGGAGTAACAGGTAAGCTGAGATGGAAAAGATACATTCTAACTTACAAGTATAATTACTATAGCAAACGCTTTGGCACCACAAGCAACGAGCCAAGTAAGCTATATTCTGTACACTCTTACTACATGAATGATGCCTCAATAGAACGGTCGTTCTCTTTCAGCTTTGCAGATATGTCGTTGAAGCTGACGGTAAACAACCTTTTTAACGAAGCGTATCTTTCTGTATTATCAAGACCTATGGCGGGACGTAGCTATGAAGTGTTTATTCGTATATCTCCTAAATGGAAAAAGAAGAATCCTTAGCTAAATTATAATTGTCATCTTTTATTTCGTTTCGGCATAATGGCAGGTCTATCAATACAAAAAATACCTGCTTGAATAAAATCAAGCAGGTATTTTTTTAAACCTGAATTCTTATTCTTTTATTTCCCACCGTGTAAAGCCATCTTTAGTGTAGCAAGGCTTTGTTCCTACTCCGGCAATATAAGCCGAGCAATCTTCTTTAAAGCTCGGATATACATAAATAACCTCCAGATTATTATTTTCGGCGGCTAACGTCGAAAGTCCTAAAGGTGACCCTGTATTTTTAAGACCGGAAATATCTAAGCCACCACTCAGTTGATTATTCTCACAACGTAACTCCCATAACTCTTTCAACTGATCGAACTTTAGCTCCGTCAGTAAATTATCGCTACATAATACACCATGTAGCTTAGCACAACTATTTACATCAAGCGATGTTAGCTTATTGTTCTTTATCTCTAACCAGTGTAAATACGTTTGCTTTGATAAGTCTATTTCTGTAAGCTCATTATTGTTTAGATTCATATATAAGTGGGGCGTACCTGCAATATTACCCGTAGCATTTTCCGGATATTTCGTATCAAATGTTTTAATACCCATATTGATACTTGCGATTTTATTATCATGCGCCAACAAATACCCCATCTTTGTATTGCTAATATCTAGCGATTCTATTTGATTCCTTACGCACTTTAGCATCTTTAGATCTGCGTTTTTAGTGAGGTCTAATGCGGTTAGCTTATTATCCTCGCAAGAAAGCGTATCAAGCTTCGTATTATTTGTAATATTTAGTACTGTCAGCGAATTATGAGAACAGCTTAGGTAGCTTAAATCAGGATTATTACTCAGATCAAGCGTTGTTACCTTAGGATTTCCGTACGTAATAAGATGTGTAAGCTTAGGATTACGGCTTACATCAACCTCGTCCATACCGTAATCCAAATCGTAACCTCCAATACCCTTTCGAATATTGCTACTCATACAGTTGAAATATTCAAGCTCCGGATTTTGGCTTAAATCAATTCTCTCGATAGGTGTTAAATCCCATCTTGTATGGCAGCAATGACCGATGTTAAGGTGTTTTAGCCTTGGGTTATTAGTAACATCCAGAGCTGATAGATTTAAATAGTAAACGTCGAGATATTCAAGCAAAGAGTTATTAGTAACATCTATTTCAGTAATACCGTCATCGTCAGTCGTTGATCCGCTGTTCATTCCGCAACTAAGATGCTTAAGCTTAAGATTTTTACTTACATCAATAGCGGTAAGGCGGTTTGCATGACCACTAAGGTATTCTAACCCTTCAAGCATATCAACGTTAAGTTCGGCAATCATATTATTACTACAATCTAAGTATTTTAGATTTAAGTTTTGTGAAACATCCAGCTCTTTCAACAAGTTCTTACAGCAATCCAGCTTTTCTAAACCGGTAAAATATTCAATACCTTTCAACGATTTGATATTGTTACCATATATTACCAACTCTTTTACCACTGCTGCTTCAGATAGTTGTAGCTTACCGTCATTATTGGTATCAAAGTATAGCACTAGTGCTTCGAATTTTGCATCTTCAAATACAATACTTCCATTCTCCGCCGATACCGTTAAATTACAAGTAGCAGCTACAGACTCTTTATTTCTTACCTTCACGGTAATTATAGCTTCACCCTCTTTTAGCGTTTGTAAGCTACCGTTTTCATCAATCGAGGCAACATTAGGGTCTGAGCTGCTCCAGATAAGCTCTACTTTCTCGGTTGCGTTATCAGGTACTATAGACACATTAAGCTTTTGTGTTTGACCTACTGCAAGAGCCAAACTGTTTTCTATAGAAACCCCACTTATCGGAATTTCCGGATTGTCTTTGTTACAGCTAGGCGTAATCAAGACTCCCAGTATTACAGTAGCAGCTATAAAGATTTTTTTCATCATAGCGTTTTTATTTCATGTGATTACTCAAACAAATACGTTGAGATGTATCCACCGTCTCCTTTAACAACACCTATTTTAGCCTCAATATCAGCCATCCGTTGCTTGTCGCTTATACGATAGACACTAGTATGGCATGAATTATAAGTTTTTATTAGGGGTATATATAGCATGCCCTCTTTATCTGTTGCCATATATTTACCACATGATCCACTCATACCTGCTTGATTCATAACGAGAGAAATGGTTCCATTTGAATAATTATAGCTATATATTTTTGCAGGAGAATACGCCATTCCTACTACAAAGAATATTTCATCGCTGGTTAAAGAAGCAACGGCTCCATTAGCTTCTAGCCCGGCACGAATATCCAGCCTGGTTTCTCCATCTAAAAGCGTTTTTGATGCGGTTACCGTATAAGTTGAAGGGTCAATGGTAACGATAGAAGCACTAGATGTATATGTCGGCATCCACGGCCACATAGACGAAGATTTATCCGTTGCCCCTGTTACTACGGCATATATTTTGCCGTCTTTACCTTTCACGATATCAGCAATTTGCTTATCCAGGTCAATTTCAATAGATTTTGTAACCTGATCGCTACTATTAATAACCTGAATTTTACTTCCGCATGCTGCTAAAACGTCTTCTCCATTTTTAAGCATTCTGGCAAATGTCGCAGGTCCGTCAACACCCAGCTTACCTCCTGTTCCCGGAATATCTTCCGAAGAGAAGGCAGTCGTTCCGTCTCCGTTTACGTTTAGAACACGGATTCCGCTTATGTTACTGATAGGATTATATCCGATATAAAACTTATTTTCGTTTACAGGAATCATGTTATATATATACCCAAGCGATGACATATCAAAGCCTTCTGCCGTAATAGCTTTTTGCTCTTTAAGCGTTTGTGCGTCGCAAACAGAAATCTTAGCTCCTTCAGAATCGTAATCTTTTGGCGTTAGCATGTATAGCTTATTGTTGTATATATAGATATCATTTATTCCACCACTCATTGAGTTTACGCCAACCATATGTCCGTTTACGTTTTTATAGATGTTCCCTTCGTGGAAAGTAGAAGTGGTCGGCTCAAAAAACGCTAAGTCTTCGTAAGTGGTTCCGTAGAAGAATATACCGTTTTTATATGTTCCGGTAATATTTACGGTAAATGTTACTGAAGCTGCAACACCATCTTGATTCCTTGCCGTTACGGTAAATACATAGCTACCCGTATGTGTAGGCACAAGCTGATAGGTTGAGCCCGTGGCACCTTCAATAACATCCTCCCCTACCATCCATACATAGCCAGCTACTTGCACATTTTCTACCAACACTCTAAGCGTAATCGGCTCCTCGCTAATCGGGATGCTAACTGATTCGGTTATAGCTGTGCCATTTACTGTAACACTTGTAAAATTTGGCTTTGGAAGCGGGTCATCATCTGAACATGAGGAAAGAATTAGAACTCCGAAAGCCGATAAAAACAGAAAGTAAAAGATTTTTTTCATCATTGCTGTAAAATTAAATGGTTAATAATTTAGATTTTACAGCTTACGACGCATGGGCAGAACGCCCGGAAAAGAAAGTACAGAAACATCGATGAGACCACTACCCATAAACCGTAGGCAAGTAAAATCTTTTTAGCAAAGGCAGGTCTTCTGACTTGTTTCTGTTTTAAAGCCTTCCCGGTGACAGCAACACCAGTGACGTATTTTTAAAACTTTTTGATCCGTTAAGCTACAGCGGATAGAAACTTACAGCAGCGGTTACTGTTGCCGATTCTCACGACATTCCCTATTAATTCCTATGGCGACAAGTAGCCATACCAGAAACCATTGCGATGCAAAGGTAGCTATTTTTACTCTTTATCACACTTTAAAAAAATGTCTTACAGCATACCTCCTTATTAAAATAAGGTGTAAAGAACGATACGCTCTTTATTAAAGCTGTTTTATGACATATACGACAGCCGAAGAAAAAATAATTTCTACATTTGTGCCGTATTGGTTTGGCATATTTACCCAAGTATGCCGATTAAAAGAGAATCAGGCGCAAATCCTGAACAGACCCCGCTACTGTAAGTTCTGTATAGCATTTTAGCAAAAACGATTGCCACTGTAAGTTTGTTAGATATGGGAAGGCTGCTAAAATGAGAATAAGTCAGGAGACCTGCCAGTTTTGATATTATTTAAAGCTTTCGAGGAAAAAGGCTTTGAGATCAAATGCAAACATGCATCGCTTTTCATTTGTTTTCGTCTAATTCTTTAAAGCAGCTTGCTGCATACAAAAGAGCTAGTAAGCTCGACATTGTATCTGCAACATATAACAGAAGATTAATAGGCAGTGGTTTTGACTAAGAGCGACTGTTTATTAGCGCTAAATACCTTTTTGCACGTATTGGGTATTTGGTTTATTACTAGGTTTTAGGTTTAGGTAGCGCAAAGGTACTGTTTGCTTTCGCCTTTGTTTGAACAGCTTTAGGGAGGGTGGTATGCCCATCAGCCTCCCTATTTAAAGTAAAGCTGACGTTATTAGTAGTATATTTTTTATCATTGCATATAATTTATTCATATTATGAAAAGATCATTACCATTTCTTTGTCCGTATTTTCTCGTTTTGTTCATTTCGTTTGTCAGCTGTAAGCAACAAAATAGTACGCTAGAAAATTTCGACCAAGAAGTATATACTCCGGAATACGCTTTAGGATTTAAGATTATTGGAGCAGAAGACCAAGAAAGTACTATTATATCCGTTTACAATCCTTGGCAGAGCGCTAAAGACATAGAGATGCATTATTTTATTGCACGCAATAATGAGCCTGCTCCAGAGAGCTTTACTGGTCAAGTTATTGC
>JAIRNF010000048.1 GCA_031258195.1 Prevotellaceae bacterium | reverse complement strand
TTTTCCGCCTCGACGTCGAGGCGGAAAAGACCGCGGCTCCCGTTTTTCGCTCGAAAACGCGCGCGGCTTTTGTTTACCTGTTCTTCATCGGACGGCGACGGCTCACATGGATAATATCTTCCTAAAGCTAGCTTGAACCTTTATTAATATCTATAATAATCCGGTTTATATGGTCCTTCAACAGGAACTCCTATATAATCAGCCTGTTCTTCTGTTAAGGTTGTAAGCTTAACGCCTAAATGCTCTAAATGAAGGCGGGCAACTTCTTCGTCCAAATGTTTTGGTAGGCAGTAAACCCCAACTTCTAACGATTTTTGCCACAACTCCAGCTGAGCCAACGTTTGGTTAGAAAACGAATTACTCATAACAAATGACGGATGACCTGTTGCGCAACCAAGGTTAACTAACCGACCTTCTGCCAATAAGTAAATGGCGTGCCCATCTGGAAATGTAAACTTATCAACCTGAGGTTTAATCTCCTCTCTAACAACTCCTGACATTGACACTAATGCATCGACCTGTATCTCGTTATCAAAATGTCCGATATTACATACAATTGATTGATCCAGCATCTTCTTCATATGCTTTAGCGTAACAATATCTCTATTACCTGTTGTGGTAACATATATATTTCCTTCTCCTAACGTATCTTCTACTGTTTTAACTTCAAAACCCTCCATCGCCGCCTGAAGAGCGCATATGGGGTCTATTTCAGTAACAATAACTCTCGCCCCGTATGATCGCATTGATTTTGCACAACCTTTACCTACATCGCCATAACCGCAAATAACAACAATTTTTCCAGCTATCATCACATCTGTAGCACGCTTAATTCCATCGGCAAGCGATTCCCGACAACCATACAAATTATCGAACTTACTTTTTGTAACCGAATCGTTTACGTTAATAGCTGGCACTAATAGTTCTCCTCTTTCTTGCATTTGATACAAACGATGAACACCTGTTGTTGTTTCTTCCGAAACTCCTTTCCATTCGGCAACTGTACGGCGCCATTTTTGGTTATCTTCCTTTAATAGCTGCTTCAATAAGTTTAAAATAACTCCTTCTTCATTATTAGACGGTTTTTTATCCAAAAACGCGGCATCGTCTTCCGCAGAAAATCCTTTATGAATTAATAAAGTTGCATCGCCGCCATCGTCAACAATGAGATTCGGACCTTTTCCTCCAGGAAAGGATAGCGCCATAGCCGTACACCACCAGTACTCTTCGAGCGTTTCGCCTTTCCATGCAAAAACAGGAACTCCAGCGGCTGCTATCGCCGCAGCTGCATGATCTTGTGTCGAAAAAATGTTACAACTACACCAGCGAACATCTGCCCCCAGCTCTACGAGCGTTTCGATAAGAACAGCCGTTTGGATGGTCATATGTAATGACCCCATAACACGTGCACCCTTAAACGGCTTAGCGGTGGTATACTTCTTACGGATGGACATAAGTCCGGGCATTTCTTTTTCTGCAATAGCAATTTCTCTTCTGCCAAAATCGGCAAGATTGACATCTTTTACTTTGTACGGTAGTTTTTCGTCTATAATCATCTTTATATCTTTATTTTCGATTACAAAAGTAAGGTTTTAGCAACAACCAAACGTCATTTTTCGCTAAATACTTTAGTGGCAAAAGCTAACAATCCTTTTTCGGCTGCTTCTTGCTCCTCAATAAATCCTACATGACCTGAATTTTCCAGAACCAGCACCTCAGCATTTTTAAATTTATCGATAAGACTTTCGGCAACATCCCAGCCAATAAGATTATCATTCTTACCCAGCACTAGTAGTATCGGTTTAGAATAGTGAAGGAGGAAATCGTTCATATCTTCGCGCTCTTTCATTCCTTGAAGGCATGCAATAATTCCATCTTTATCTGCAAATTCAACATTCACCTTTATTTCTTCAATAGTTTCCTTATACTTTTTAAGATTTCCCGATGCAAATATGTTGGGTATTGCCTGAGCTGCTATCAATCCCAGCTTATCTTCGCGAATCAACTCTATCTCCCTATCGCGGTTTATTTTCTTTTCTTCCGTATCCGGGTTTGGTGTTGAGTGAAACAGGCATATACCTTTAAGCATATCGTTATACTTCTTTGCAAAGGCTAGCGTAACATATCCTCCCATAGAACGACCAACCATCAGACATTCTTTTATCTGCAGCTTATCTAATACACCTTTTATGGTATCTGCCATAAACTCCATGGTATGTATGCCGCCATTCCATCCGGATAGCCCATGCCCCGGAAGGTCGAGCGATATAATCCGATAATGCTTAGCAAGTAAAATGGCAAAAGGTTCCCAGATTTCTAAAATTTCCAGATATCCATGCAGCAAAACAATAACGCAACCTTCCCCTTGGTCGTTCACCCTAAGGGCAATGCCGTTACTCATCATAAAAGATTCCATACCAAACAGTGTATTTATGCTAACCCTAATTTCTCTAATACTTGATTTAGCTCTTTTTCTATGGCGGGCAGAAGCTCTATTCCGTTTTGCATTTTTTCTTCCTCGCTTCGCCGTTCCGGATCGCCGGGAATAAGCACTTCTTTCTGCCCCACAACGGGTTTACTATTTCTGAAAATACCAATCCATTCGTCCATGCTCTTTTTAAATTCATCAAGAGGACGAAAGGCATCAACCCTCATTGCTCCGAAAAAATGACCAAGCCCAACGCCCACAGTTTGCTGTAAAACAGGCAAGTAAGCCACCATTGGAGGAACTAACGGACCAAAGTTTGCCCCGCCAAGTACGCCGCTTAGCATATCTACGATAGAACCTAAACAGTACCCTTTATGCCCGCCATGCTCATAGTCGCCACCAAGCGGAAGTATCGCTCCGCCATCTTCCAATACGGCAGGATTATTTGATGATATTCCTTCTTTGTCTTGAACGTAGCCTTTATCTACCTTTTTACCTTCTTTGCTATATATCGTTAGCTTTCCGCGAGTAATTGGGGTAGTTGCAAAATCTGCAACAAAGGGCGGCTGCTCTCCCGCCGGAATTGCAACAGATATAGGATTTGTTCCTAATAAACGATCTGCTGAATATGTTGGTGCTACAAGCGGAGATGCACTTGTCATCGAAAGGCCTATCATATCATGCTCTAACGCCATCATAGAGTAATAGCCGGCAATGCCGTAGTTATTAGAGTTACGTACCGCAATCCACGCGCTGCCTGCCGTTTTTGCTTTCTCAATAGCAATAGACATGGCTTTCTGCCCCACGACCATACCAATACCACTATCGCCATCAATGGTTGCGGTACTGGGTGTTTCGTGAATGATTTTAATATTTGGTTTTGTGTTGATTCGTCCCGCTTCCCAAACCCTGAATATTTCAAGTCCGCGAAGCACGCCGTGAGATGGTATTCCTCTCAACTCTGCTTTTACCAATACGCTTGCAGAAATACGCGCATCGGTTGAGCTACAACCCATTTTTTCGAATATAGAGACCAATATATTGGTTAGCTGCGTATATGAATACATTCCATTTGCTTTTATTTTACAGTACAAAAGTAAGATTCTTTTTGTGAATAGATTAAGCATCAATTGCTATATTTGTTCTAGCTATATTATATCCGAATAATAAAAGTCATGAAGTGTACCCTTACCATACTTATCTTACTTTTTTATTGTATTATTGTATCAGGTCAGAAGAAAGAGCTGCTGGTTACCATTAAACCTCCAAAAACAGCATCAGATATTTTATTTGTAGCTGGTGATATAATTGTGGATAAAGACAGCCTTGTTATTGACGTTAATAAAATTGAAAGCGTTACTATTTTAAAGATAAAGCGGAAGTAGATATATATAATAGAGTAAGACCTAACACTATACTTATAAAGATGAAAGAACCCGTTGAACATGCTATACAAATAGCCGCCAATGGGTATGAAAGCTTTATAGCAGCACAGCCCTCTAAAGAGCTTGAGAAGTAAAAATATTCTTTTAGTAAACGAATGGAATCGGCGTTACGAAAATCCTATTCTATATGGCGACATCTATGGTATGAGGATTGGCTATGATGCAGAGCAGGATTACGGATTGGATATAGAATATCAGCTATACATGTTCTTTAAACTTATGGAAAAAGAATACCATATTTCGTTAGGTATATAGGTAGAACGTACCAATAAAAGGCTCGTCATTTCTCCCTGCGGTCGAAATGACAGTAAAATAAATTTTGGTAACTATATACAAGTTTACACTTGAAAGATATTTTTTAAGCCCTGTTTGATACAGGGCTTAATTTTTTTTACTCTTCTTTAACCTCTTTAGGGTTATAGCCTATAGCCTTTTTAATA
>JAIRNF010000059.1 GCA_031258195.1 Prevotellaceae bacterium | reverse complement strand
GCACCCGTGCGCCGGTCGCCGCCAGGCATTGCTGCCCGCGCTGCCCCTCGACTTGCATGTGTTAGGCCTGCCGCTAGCGTTCATCCTGAGCCAGGATCAAACTCTTCACGGTAATTTGTAATTATCATAAATCTTTGTTCGTCCCGACTACTTTTGCAATATTCATATATTGCGTTAGTATAGTGTAAGTACACCTCTACCTTTTTTGGAATTAAACTCTCTATAGTGTTATACTAATCAAAGAACTTTCTACATTAATATCCCTTTGGAAAGGGAGTGCAAAGGTAACTGTTTTTTTTAATTGTGCAAATTTTCGATTAATTTTTCAAACTTTTTTGTTTATTTTTTGTTGCTACCTGTTTGCTTTTTTGCTCTTGGCTTTTTCAAAAGCGGTTGCAAAGATATGCAATTAATTTTGTGCTTTGCAAGGGTTATAAAAATATTTTTTTGTTTTTTTCTAATTGATTGATAAACAAGAATATCGTCTTAAAACTCTATATTAAAATTTTCAATAGCCCAATATTTCATTATTCTTAATACTTTAGCATATAAATTTTTGGTTCAAGATAACTTTAGCGGAGCTTTTCTAAAGCTTCCGGGTAAAGTCAGGTAAATATTTTTGTTTCCACAGCTATCGCTAAGCTCGCGCTCGTTGACGCGCGAGTGAAACGTACGCTCGCGAACTCCTCGGAGCTTAGCCGGTCTTACTTCGCGTAGCCCCCGAAAGCTCCCGATCCCGTCGATACGGTCGGCTCCGTTCGCGGCGAACGCGTCAGCGGCCGCCGCGAACGCCGCGGGCTCCGAAGCGGCTATCGTCAAGCTCGATCTCGCCGTTGGTAAGCGGACTTTCCGCTTCGCGAAGCCGGGCGATTCGCTCGCGAAGCGTATTATGAAATCCGTTTACGCCTGGCCGCGAGGCGCTGGCGAGCGCCGCGGTCTTTTCCGCCTCGACATCGAGGCGGAAAAGACGAACCGCGGCTCCCGTTTTTCGCTCGGAAACGCGCGCGGCTTTTGTTTACCTGTTCTTCATCGGACGGCAACGGCTCACATGGATAATATCTTCCTAAAGCTAGCTTGAACCTAACTTTATTATAAGAACACACAAAAAATATGCTTAGATGCTATGGCTTATTTTTGTATGTTGCTTCATAACTTTTCGGTATTTTTCCTATTTCTTCATAGCAGGTTAAGGCATGATTATACCTGTTCAACTCCATTGGTGTTTCATATATGGAACCTGTTGAAAATGTGGTTATACGTGTTGTATTAATATCAGCACCCATATCCAACAACCTTTTAATGGTTATAAGTAAAGTTCTCCGGACAAATTTTATCTACTTTACTAATATAGGTAAGCGGGGTATCTGTAATAGTCATGTCTTTTAAATTGGCGGTAGTCATTCTAATGTTTACATCGCCGCCCTGTTTTACAAAGAACTCAAAGCGTGAGAGCATCTTTTCCGTTGTTTCCAGATTATCCGAAAAAGCAGCCTTCTGAACGAGCGGCATAACAAAAGCAGCAACTTTTTCTAATGAGAGCGATGCGCCTTCTTTTACAAGGTTCTGTACTTTTACAGAATCCATATCAGCAAGGGCTTTTAGCAGCTCCGTATCTTTACTTTCTTGGGCAAAAAGGTTTACGGAGGTAAACAGGAGAATTAGCGGTAGTCATATTTTCATATAGCTAGGTTTAAGCTGTTATATTACGGGGTTAGCATACCATAAACATGTAAGAATCAAATATAGGCATATTTTTAATATGTTAATGCTGTAGCGTGCTATTTTTTAGTAGGTTATATGCGGTGCGGAGCGTATAAAACGTAGGTAGCTCGAATTTTTAAGTTGTCGAAACCATATATGCTAAGCTTGTGCTATCTTTGTACATACATAATTGATATAAAGCTATGATGTGTAGTGTTGGCGATACCATTCGGTTTCTTAACGATGTGGGCGGTGGTAAGGTGGTGAAATTTATAGGAAAAAATCAGGTGCTGGTAGAAGATGCCGATGGTTTTGAAATTCCTGTGCTTATCTCGGAAGTAGTGGTGGTAAACCGTATAAACGATGAGGCTGCTACGGCTAAGCCTATTGAGGCGAAACGGGCAGACGCAAAACCAAAGCAACCTGTAGAAAAAGTAAAAGCGGATAAACCTGTTGCTACTCTTGGTAACTTAGAGATAGAAAAGGAAGTTACGAGAGAAAATATTGATGATTACGAGATATTGCTTGGTTTTTATCCTAAAAATCAGGCTAATCCGTTAGAGGGAGATATTGATATCTACCTGATAAACGATGGTGCATACTATTTGCTTTATACCGTGGGTGTATGCGAAAATACAGGTTATATAAAGCACATACAAGGCGGGGAGCTGGAGCCGGATAGCAAGTTATACATACAGACGCTGGCGGTTAAAGATATTGCTACTATACAGGAGTTAAGCTTTGGGTTTATGAAGTACAGAGCAGGGATTTATCGTATGCAAGGGCCTGAGCAGCTGGAATTGGAACTGAACCCGGTAAAATTTTTCAGACCTAACGCTTTTTCAGAGAACGATTTCTTTGACGAGAAAGCTATGATATATAAGCTATCGAGCAATCAGAAAACGCTGAAAGATTTCTTTACTCTTTCGGCTGAAGAAATTGCCAAGGCAATGAAGGAGAAGAAGCCCCACACAGCCTCTGTAAAGGGAAAAACTCCAAAACCTATAGAGATAGAAGAGGTTGATCTACATATCGAATCGTTGGTAGATAATCACAAAGATTTGAGTAATGGTGAAATACTGGAAATACAGCTGGCTCGTTTCCAAACAGCATTAGAGTTAGGAATGCATTCGGGTACTAAGCGTATGGTATTTATTCATGGCGTGGGTAACGGTAAGCTGAAGCACGAAATACTCCGACTACTTGATACGCAGTATGCCGGAAAAGTGCGCTATCAGGATGCATCTTTTAAAGAGTATGGATACGGTGCTACAATGGTAATGCTATAGCTTCAGAACGAAGAGAAAAGAACGGAGAAGAGAAAAAACAAACCGTCATATCGAATGTAGTGAGGCATCTCTCCCATTCAACGAATTGTCGCTATTTAAGAGATGTCTCACTACGTTCGGCATTGACGAAAACAAATAAATCTTGGTTCAAGATTAGCCAAGCGACTTGAAAAGTTATTCAACGATCTTTGAGTTAACGAGTAACGCGTATTATTTTCGGTCGCGTATTTCAGGGGGTCGACTTCGATTGATTTTACGACTTT
>JAIRNF010000020.1 GCA_031258195.1 Prevotellaceae bacterium | reverse complement strand
GTCGCAAAATCAACCGAATTTGACGCTCTGAAATACGCGACCGAAAATAATACTTGTTATTCATTAATTCAAAGATAGTTAAATAACTTTTTTAGTCACTTAACTAATCTTGAACCTATCAGAAATATAAATAAGGCTGTTTAAAAAGTTGAATTTTTAGACAGCCTCGCTTTATTCTTAGTTTATAAGCCTACTCTCCTATCTCTTCCAAATATCTTTCGGCATTTTTAAAATCTTCGGGGGTATCGATGCGTATGCCAACGGTATCGGTTAGCACCATTTTCATTTTTCTGCCGTTTTCGAGGTAACGGATAGCTTCTATTTTTTCCATATTCTCGGCAATTCCCATCGGAGTTCGGGCAAACTCCAGTAAAGTTTTACGGCGAAAGGCGTAGATTCCGATATGCTGATAATACACACCTTTTATCTCGTTGTTTCGGTGGTAAGGTATGGGTGAGCGCGAGAAGTACATAGCATAGCCATCTTTATCGAGAACTACTTTTACGCAGTTGGGGTTCTTAACCTGCTCTTCGTCGTATAGCTCCTGCGCCAATGAGGCGAGATCTATACTTCCGGCAGTATCGTTTTTAAAAACGTTGATAAGATCTTTTAACGATTGCCGTTGGGTAAACGGCTCATCGCCCTGCACGTTGATAATGATATCGGCATTCATTTGGGCGGCGGCTTCGGCAATACGATCACTGCCCGTCTCATGCTCCTTTTTGCTCATCATGGCTTTACCGCAGTTAGACACAACCTCATTATATATCCGCTCATCGTCGGTAACTACGCGTACATCATCAAACAAGCCTGTAGCCACCGTAGCCTCGTACGTACGGCGAATAATGGTCTTACCTTTCAGTACAGCCAGCATTTTAGCCGGAAAACGGGTTGACCCATAACGGGCAGGTATTAGCGCTACTATTTTCATATATCCCATGTTGGCATTAACCATAAACGTTAGACGAAAATAATAATTCGCTTCGCTCTTAAGGTTTATCTATTCGCAAACTACAAATTCGTCTCCTCTTCTGTTTACAATAACAATCCGGTCTTCATCGTCAACGGCTAGAATCAACTGGCGGCTAGGTAGGTCGGTAATCCACTTGTAGCTCTTGGGTAAAATTGAGCCATCGCTGAAAAATACGTTATACTTATCGCCTATCTTAAGCTTAGCGACGCCGTATTCGCCCATATTATAGTTAAAGCTATACTGGTTGGTAGAAAAAAGCTTTTTTAGCCCGTTATAATCGCTCATATAGTAATCCCACACTTCCGCCTCCATGTCATAAAGAGCAAAATAGTGAAGATCGTTAAAACCGTTTTCCACCTTTGTGTAAGTAAGCCTTACATGCTCAAATGTGCTAAGCGGCTTATTATCTTTAAGCCTCACGTAACCAAGCCGTTTGTCTTTTAGCGCGATAAAGCCATTCATATCTAACGCGATTATTGCGTCGTACTCATATGGAATTACAGGCTTAAGCGGATCGTGCGTAATAATTCCCCACTTACCGTTCTGCTTAAAAGGCGAATAAGGAAACAAGCCGAGATCTTCGTAAAGTATATAGTCGAACTTTCCGTCACGTACATCGAGATACATGCCTTTTTCTTCGAGCTGGTCAAACAGAGGATCGGTAGGCTTAATTACCCAGCGTCCCGATTGGTTAATAATACCCCGCTTGCCCTCTTTAACCACCAACGCGAATTGTCCGTTAAAGGGATAAGCCTTATCAAACTCTCCCTTTGGTTTTTGCTTTCCGGTTCTGGTATCTATATACACAAAGTAACCATTTTGGTTTTTAGGCAAAAACACCTCATTATCAGAAGTCGATAACAAGTATTCGAAAGTATCACCATCAATTCTATTCTTGTTTAGCTTATCAAACAGCTCTTTAGACTGCTTCAATTGATCTTCTGTAGAAAATACATAGCCCGATTGAGCAGACAAGCTGGCAACCATAAGAAACAAACAAAAAGTAATAAAAAGCAGCCTTTTCATTTATTTTGGTTTTTAAATATTTAACTTTCAATAGTCATACCGTATGGCTCTCCTTTGTCGGTTAAATAAACCACTAGCAGATCGTCGGTATATTCATCGTCAATAGTATAGTCGAGTATTGCAAATGTGTCTCCGTTTGGACAGATGCTAATTCTTAACAAATAGAAACGGTTAAGCAGCCGTTCTTCTATTGATTTACTTGAATCGTTCTCATCAACATAAGCTTCAATATCGCCATTCTCTTCCATAGTTTCTTTAAAAAACGAGATATAGTCTTTGACAAAACTTGGCACTTTGCTAAATTCTTGATCGATATAATATCTTGCCTTTTCAAGACAAACGGGTAGCTGCGACAAAAACTGCTTTACAGAATCTAACGATTCTTTTGTTGGATATTCTCCTTCAAAATCAATTGATAAATTAAGATCGTTTTCTTTAACTATAGTGTCTGTTTCGAAAAAATCATCGCCTTCGTTCGGCTCTATATCTCCGAAATATGGAAGAGTGTATTTTTTCATTATTGCATTAGCTTAGGTGTATTATTATGCCAGTGTAATTTTCAACTGCTAAAGTAACATAATTACCTGTTTAACAACTAATCGTTACGTTAAGGAATGTAAAAAATCTAAAGCTTACAGCTTTAAATATCTTCACCCGTCATTTCGAGCGAAGCGAGAATCGAAGTTCAGCGAAGCTAAATCTCCATATTCAGCGTACTGCCACTATTCAGAAGATTTCTCGCTTCGCTCGAAATGACACGAGGTATAAGAAGTGAGCGATTTCCACCTAACACCTAACGCTTACTCTAAGAATTGTCTAAGCTTATCGATAATCATTTGAGAGGTAATACCTGCAAAGCATGCGTAATCGCCTCGATAACAATCTTTATTACCGTATATTGAGCAGGGGCGGCAAGGTAAATCGGTTATCTGAATTGCGTTTTCGGACGATTGATGCCAGCCGTAAAAACCGGCAATAGGGTGTGTTGCCCCCCATACAGAAACAACAGGTGTATCTACAATAGAAGCCAAATGCATATTTGCCGAATCCATTGCCAGCATTACATCCAGGCGGTTAATAACATCAAGCTCTCCGCTTAAATCCAACTTGCCCACCATGGATATAGCATCGATGTATTTTGCCTCCCAGCGCTCCAGAATGGCTTTCTCTTCTTTACCTGCCCCAAAAAGAAAAACCTTTACATCGGGTCGCTCAGCAAAATAGGCAACAACTTCTTCCATTTTATCAACGGGATAAATTTTGCCTTTATGCTTTGCGAATGGCGCAACACCCAGCCATTTAACATCTTTTATTCCTGTAACAGAACCTTTTTCGTCGGGTTTAAGCTTATACCAGTCGAAGATACTCTTAAAATCAAAATGGACGGGATATCCCAAACGGGCAAAAACTTTTGCATATCGCTGAGTAACGCTGGGTTGCAGACGTAACTTTTTATGATGCTTGCGGGTAAGCCGCTTACGGGCTTTACGTCCTTTATTGAGATGTCTTACAGGAGTTCCGGATAGCTTAAACAGCCAAGAAAGAATTATGGTACGAAGCACATGATGCAAATCGGCAACCATATCGAATTTTTCCGCGCGAAGCCTTTTAAAAAGCCGGAATATCCCAAGAAAGCCCTTATACTCTTCGGATTTAAAATCTATTCCAATGAACCGAATCTGTGGATTCGGGGCATAAAATGGTTCAAAAAACTTACGCGAAAGTATAGTAAACTCTACTTCGGGGTACTGCTTGGCTAACGAAAATACCACAGGGACTGTCATAGCAACATCGCCCATGGCAGAGAAGCGAATAACCAGAATTTTCTTCCGTTTGTCTTTTACTGTAACCATCGTTTTTTAGAGTAAAGACTATAAGACAAAAGAATAAAGACCTAAAAGTATCCTCTTATCTTTATAGCTACAAGCTATTTCTTTTCGTACAAAACGGGGTTAAGCGCAGGGTCGTTGTACATCTTCATTTGCTTGTACACTTTCATGTATTTTCTGCCCGCTTCAATATCGTTTAGCAGCCGTTCTATTGCTGTAGAAAGGTCTTTCTGTTGCTCCAGCAGAACATTCAGCTTTTTCTCGCAAGCTGCTTTATGTTCGGCAGATGCGTCGGGGCGAACAGCCTCCTGGCGCATGTGGTAAATCTTAAGCGCCAGAATCGATAGGCGGTCTATCGCCCAAGCCGGACTTTCGGTATTGATAGTTGCGTCAGCAAGAGGCTTAACATCTTTGTATTTATCGAGAAAATAGCTGTCGATAAGTTCTACCAAATCGGTACGGTCTTGGTTAGACTTATCAATTCTTCTTTTAAACTTTACCGCTTCAACCGGGTCGATATTAGGATCGCGAATAATATCCTCAAAATGCCATTGAACGGTATCTATCCAGTTTTTCAGATATAGATAGTACTCTATGCTTTGCTCGTATGGGTTTTGAATTGGGGTATCAACGTTATCCGTCTTATGGTAGTCGTTGATGCTCTGGTTGAAAATATTATTGCACAGTTCGGTAAACATCTTCTTAGCTATTTATGGTTGATATTTTATTTTGAATAGATGGCTACATCTTACGATCGACCAAGTTTTCGGCAAACGCAATTACCTCATCCTTACGGTTTTTATTTCCAGTAACGTTGTTGAGATTTTTAATCGCCTCTGCCAGCAATTCGTTTACCTTTTTATCGGCATGTTGCTTTACGTTCAACTTATCGTATAGCGCACGCATTTTAGCATAGCGCTCGTCCTTATCCATTTCTTTATCCTTCAGAATTGCGTTTATCGACTTAAGGTCGTCGCCTTGCGCAAGCTTTAGGGCGGTAATTAAAAGGTACGTTTTCTTATTTGTCGCGATATCTCCGCCTATTGCCTTACCAAAAATTTTGGGATCGCCAAACGTATCAAGAATATCATCCTGAATCTGAAATGCCAAACCCAGCGGTAAACCGAAGCGGTAAAGCCAATCGCAATCGCCAGACGATGCTCCGGCAGCCAGCCCTCCTATTTTAGCACTGGCGGCTAGCAAAACGGCGGTCTTTAACTCTATCATATTCAGATACTCTTCTTCTGTAATAACAGGAGAACTTTCGAAGTTTATATCCAGCTGTTGCCCTTCGCAAACCTGGGCGGCTGTTTTATTAAAAACACCCAGTATTTTAGGTATATACGTAGCATTGCATTGCGATACCAATCGGTAAGCTTCTATACACATCGCATCGCCCGACAGGATAGCCGCATTGGTACCCCATTTTTTATGAACGGTAGGCTGCCCCCTGCGAATATCCGCCTTGTCGATAATATCATCATGCAGAAGCGTGAAGCCGTGAAACACTTCGAGCCCTAATGCAGGCATAAGAACCGACGGGTCCATCCTCTCGTTATATAGCTGGTAGCTAAGCAGGCAAAGCACCGGTCTAACCCTTTTACCCCCCACAGAAAGGCTATACGATATAGGATCGTACAGCCCTTCCGGCTCTTTACCCGGCTCAAGTTCTGTTATTGATTGATTTACAAGCTGACGTAGTTCGTGATCTGAATACATTTCTATTTTTTATTTGCGTACAAATATAGCCACTTTTTTGTTGAATAAATAACTTCTTGCACAATCACATATTTTCGCGAAATATAATACGCTATATTGTTGATTATATAACTATTATATCGAGCCGTATTTTTGCTTATACTGCTTAACAATCTCTTTTATAGAATCTAACCCTATGGCACCCAGCCGAATCTCTTCTTGCGAAATAAATTGGTAGCTCTCTACATCGTCGGAGGCTTTAATGGATGAGAAATCTTTTATCTTGGCGCGGAACGCAACATCCAGCGTAAAATAAACGATTCCGCCAAAAACATACCGATTGGGGAATGTTCCGAAAAAAGTCAGCCCGTCAATAGTAAGGTCCAGCTCCTCTTTAATTTCCCGCCTTACGGCATCTTCTGCCGTTTCGCCAATATCTACAAAGCCTCCGGGCAAATCGAGCATCCCTTTAAACGGATCGCGCTTACGAACCGTAAACAGCAACTCCCGCTTCTCATTCTCAATAAGCGCCACAACAGCCGCTGCCTCGTTGATATAATACCTATACTCGCATGTAGCGCAGCTAAATGCCTTTACACCATCCCAGCTAAACCCGGCAGCCCCGCAATACGGACAAAATTTAAACACTTCCGACGGGTGGTATTTTTGGTAATCTCTACTTTTCTCCATTTAATTAAACTTATTAACATTATTCGTCATAGCGAACGAAATGAGACATCTACCATTAACAGCACAAAGCAAGCGACAAGAATTAAGGAAATAATTCTTATATCGCGTAACTCAATTCTTTTCAGCAACTTTCTCCCTCAGCTCAACATGACGGAGGCATGTATCACAACTAACAAAAGTAAGCTATTTGTTCATCATTCACTATTTTGATGCTATCGATAACCTACCTATTTCGAGAATTTATTAAGTTTGTACATACCTTAAACATTCGAACTATGAAAATGCTTAAAACCTTACCCGTTTTTCTACTAATGCTGGTAGCTACAGCCTGTTCGTCGGGCTCCGACTCTACAAAAAACCGCTATAACATTATCCCCCTTCCTCAGCAGCTAACTCCCGCCGAAGGTGTATTTAAGCTCAACAATAAAACGCAAATCGGCTACCCGCTGGACGATAAAGAGTTTGAGCATGTTGTTGAAATGTTTATAAAACGGCTGGAAACGGTGTCGGGCATGAAGCTAGAAGCAATAGGTGATCCTGCAGGATCGCAGCCCGAAAACTCTATTCTTTTTAAAATCTCTGACAATGAGGATGAACTCGGAGCCGAAGGCTATACTCTTACCGTGGTTCCCGACAGAATTTTAGTTGAAGCAACAACAGCCCAGGGTGCCTTTTATGCCGTTCAAACGCTTTACCAGCTATTACCTGCCGAAATTGTAAGCTCTAAGCAGGAAAAAGCCTTGTGGGAAATACCTTGCGTAGAAATTAAAGATTGGCCACAGTTTGTTTATAGAGGAATGCACCTTGATGTATGCCGCCACTTTTTCACCATCGAAGAGGTTAAGCAGTATATTGATTTGATTGCCATGCATAAGATGAACATCTTTCACTGGCACTTAACCGACGACCAAGGCTGGCGCATTGAAATAAAAAGCCATCCTAAGCTGACAGAAGTGGGCTCTAAGCGAAAGGAAACGCTTATTGGCAGCTACTACGACGAATACCCTCAGGTATATGACGGAAAAGAATACGGCGGTTACTTTACCCAAGAAGAGGCAAAAGAGGTTGTTGCCTATGCCGCAGAGCATTTTATTACCGTGATACCAGAAATTGAAATGCCCGGGCACGCTTCGGCGGCATTAGCCGCTTATCCCGAATATTCTTGTACGGGAGGACCTATTGAGGTAGAAACAAAATGGGGCGTTTTTAAAGATATCTTCTGCCCTAAGGAAGAAACTTTTGCGATGCTGGAAGACGTTATTACCGAAATTGTTGAAATATTTCCCGGCAAATATATTCATGTTGGCGGAGACGAAGCCCCAAAGGACAGATGGAAACAATGTCCGCATTGCCAAGCGTTAATAAAGAAAGAGAAGCTGAAAGATGAGCACGGACTTCAGAACTATTTTATTACTCGCATGGAGAAATTTATCAACTCAAAAGGTCGCCAAATTATCGGTTGGGACGAAATTTTGGACGGAGGTATCGCGCCTAACGCAACAATCATGTCGTGGAGAGGAACAAAAGGCGGTATTGCTGCTGCCGAGCAAAACCACTACGCCATAATGACTCCAACGGCATACTGCTACTTAGACTATAACCAGTACGACCAGTATCTAGAGCCACTATCGTTCGGTGGCTTCAATACGCTTAAAAACACCTACTCGTTTAATCCTATACCTCAGGAGCTAGACAAGGAAAAGCAGAAATACATTTTAGGCGTACAGGGTAACATGTGGAACGAGTATTGCCCAACTTTCGAGAATTTACAAAGCAAGGCATTCCCCAGATTTATTGCGCTTGCGGAAACAGGCTGGACGGAAAATTTCCGTAAAGATTACTACGACTTTGCCAGCCGCTTGGCTCAACATCTTAAACGTCTGGATATTTTAGGTATTAACCACTCTAGAACCATGTTCGACGTGCTGGCTCTTCCCGAATACGACAAAGAAAACAATAAGCTGTTCGTAAGCCTAGAAAGCATGTACGACCCGGCAGGCTTACGCTATACACTCGACGGTACGGAGCCTACCTATAAATCTACTGCTTATGCCGCACCTATAGAAATTAAGGGACGGGTTGCCCTAAAAGCCGGATTGTTTGAAAACGGCAAGCTGCTTGGGCGTATTTTTGAGCGTGAATACGTTGCCCACGAAGCGCTAGGAGCGCATATAATTATGGCAGACAGTACCGACGGCTCGATACTTGTAGATGGCTTAAGAGCCTCGATTTACGATAACCCCGGCTGGTATCCCCGCCCTATAAAAACAACCAGATCAGACGGTACAGACCAGTCGTTTGTTATTGATCTAAAAGAAAACCAGCCCATTTCGCGCATAACGGCATGTATGATAAACCAACCGTTATACCGTGTTGTGGCGCCAACCGGCATTGCTATTTCCTTTTCCGAAAATGGCGAAACCTATTCCGATCCGATAGAGGAAGCGATCGCTAATCCGGAACCCCGAAACAGAAGAAACGTTCTGCATACAACCGAAACAGGTAACGTTAACGCCCGCTACCTAAAAGTTACGCTGAAAAACGCAGGATATCCATTTCCCGACGACCCGAATGCAAAACCTTACAGCAATGCGGGTAAGCCAGCCGTAATTATGCTCGACGAATTTATTGTTGAGTGAAGTTTGAATATTTTACCAGCAAGGCGCGTAGAAATTTGTATATGCTATGTGCCTATGCTTTTAATGCTTAACACCTAAGAAACGCTATAGCGAAAAGCGTATTTTCAGCAGAAGCCGAGAGGGTCTTAACCGAAATATCGTTTCTATGTAGGTGTAGTCATTCACGCTTGTTGCTTGATAATTTTTAGTATTGAAAATATTATCCCATTGTATTTCAACATCAATGTTTTTCTTTTTCCACGTATAACGATATGTTAGATCGGTAAAAAAAGTTTCCGAATTTTTCGCAAACAAGTTACTTCGGATAAATTCAGTCTTTAATCCTATATATTGGTGTTCATTTAGAAAAAAATTAAAGCCTAACTTATGGATTTGGCGGATTATAGTTTTATTCTGCTGGCGGTTTACTTTATTGTTTGAAAATACCCAAGCGGCGTTATACTCTGCATTAAACCAACTTGTAAAATCAGCATCGACACTACCATTGATGTTCCAGCTTTGATTTTTTACAGAAGTAGCATTTGTATTTAATATTAGCTGAAAATCATTCATGCCATAGCTGGTGCTAAGTGCCATATTAGTATTTATATCTCTGAAATATTTACTTATTCTACCAGATAAGCTATGGCTTTTTCTATTATTATCTTGCTTTATAGCTTCAAGCTCAACCTCCCCATTATCAAGAATCTGACTATTATAAAGTATGTTGTGCTGACTGTTTACATAAGTATAAATAACGCTACCAAAAATTGACTTAATGGGGTTTCTATAAGAAATCCCTCCGGTTAAGCTTTGGTTATATGTTTTTGGAAGCGGTGCTTTTATACGCTGTATATTTCTGTAGCTAAGTAATATATATGCGTAATGAAACTGATCGATTGTGCCAAATTGGTTGTTAATATTGGCTGAAATGTTGAATTGCCAGTAGGTGTTGGCGTCATAAATCAATGAAAGTTTTGGCTCGAAAGTCGGTTTATTTATTTTTTGAGATTCTTGAAGCGGAATATCTTTTATGCTAAAAAAAAGCATGTTTAGCGGTGTATTTAATTCTATCCGCCATTTTTTCTTCTTATACTGAGTTTGTAGTCGAAAATAGAATCTACTTCGCATCCAATCTAAGTCATTATGAAATTCACTTGGCAGATTTTGATTTTCGTTGGTTTGTAAATAGCTATATAGGTTTTGATTTTCGAACTGAACGCCTATTTGAGGAGAAAAAGTATAGCTTTTCCAGCCGGATGTAAATCCTAGAGAGTTATTGGCGTAAAAAGTCCTTAAGCTAACTTTTTGAATAACTTCATCGTAGGTGTTTCCATTGTTTAGCATATCGTTAAATTGACCGGGATTGACTTTTAAGGTCTGAGGTGTCTTATTAAGGCTTACGTACGAATTTAAAGTCACAAGGTGCTTTCCTAATGAAAAAATTGTTTTTAACCTATTGGATGTTTCGAAGTAATAATTACTTAAATTTTGCACTAATAGCTTGCTATTTGTCGTTATAATCCCTCTTTGGCTATCCCATGAACCTTGAAATTGCAAAGTATTTTTTAGGTAATTATGTTTGGTATTCTTTTGTAAGATTAAATTAGCTTCCAATGAGTTATGGTAAAATTGATTATAGGTCTCTTCAAACAAGGGGATAGAATCAAATGGGGTAATAAATAAAGTGTTAGCGAATCCGCTTTGTTGCTGATAATCGTTTAAGTACAAAACATTCAAGCGTAATTCGTAGTCTTTTTTTAGGTTATGTAGGTAATTTGCTGCTAATAGGTGGATATTGTTATCTAACCATCTTTTATCTGGGAAGTTGGGCAGTGAAAGCTTTTGAATGCTGAGCAAATCTCGCTTCTCCGATCCGCTTTCAAATTGCTCAAGCAAATCTTCTATAGATAATGTTTTAAATTGTGAAGCAACATTCTTTCCAATATTGTTAGACTGATACGATATAAGCATTTGTTGTTGCTTTGTAAATAACATAGGGGTGGCGTTTACATCCCAAAGCAACGGTGAAAATCCGGCTCCTAGCTCTACTTGTCCGGTAAAGGTATGCTTATTCTTAAGGTTAATATTTAAAGCAGCCTTATCTGAAAAGACTAAGCTATCTAAAATATTTAAGGGTTGATGGTTTTCTATTATTTGAACCTGTAACACATCAGCGTGAGGTAGGTTCTGATTTACAAGATTATATTTACCGCCTAGCAAATCTAACCCTTCAATGTAGTATTTATTTATCGGTTTACCTTGATAAATAACCTTTCCGTCTGATAATACATCTAACCCGGGCATTCTTTTAAGAACATCGGCAATACTACGATCCGGCTCCTTAACAAAGGAATTCACATGGTAATTAATTGTGTCTCCTCTACGAGTAATTGGCGGCGGTTTTACTACAACTTCTCTTAATTCTATATGTTCATCTTGAAGCTTAAAGTTTTGAGTTCGACTTTTATTCTCTATTGACTTAACAATTTTACTATATGACATCGATTGTATACTAATGCAAACGGCTTTTTCGCCACTTCTAAAAACAACTTCATATTTGCCATCTTTATCAGAAAAGGAATAGGCGATAATATTATCAGTACAAGTATCGGTAATAGTAATACTTGCACCTGATATCGGTTCGTCGTTAGAGCTTTGCAATATACCTCTTATCGTTGTCTGTGAAGATGCGACAAACGGGAAACACAAAAGAGTCCACAGTGATAGTTGCTTCATAAACTATTTTAGATTTTCACCGATTTGACATAACCGATTGAGAAATAAACTTTTAAACAAATTTTCGGATTTCAGAGGTAACGAGTTAGTAACCGTGCGTATTTCAACGTTTTGCGGCGCTATACTGTCAAATAACGCACGCCAAAAGTACGCACTATTTTTAAAACCGACACATATTTTTCCCCTTTCTTTTTCTGATAAACACCCCCCTCTGTGGAAAGAATGAATAAGAGGCAAGGCTTTTATTGGAAATACGTTTTCGAGGTACGAGAAAGGAAGATTTCCGATAAAATTCATTTCAGCCTCGACGTTTCGTTCTTGGAACATATCTTTGTGTTCGGATAAAGAAAGGTTATACTTTATACCAGTATATACTTAAGAATGAAATACTTTTACTACACAAATATCTGTTGGCTATATTCAGAATTATACAAAGAATCGCCAATTAGTAGTAGCGCATTTTATAATTTTTTATATTCCAGATATTGTTTTATTTTCTTATTCTCCAATACTTTCATATAGTTCTCCATATAGATATAGTCGGGCTGGTCTTGAGAATTTATGGGAAGCAGTATTTTTTCTTTTTTAATCCTTATGTCGTTTATTTCTCTATTGAAACTGTATTTTTCACTAAAACGTGTCGTTATATTTGCGATAAATAGATAAACGTGTTTATCGAAATTGCTATTCCCTAATTTGGTAACGTGGTCACTTGCAACAAAAGAGAAAGGTTGATAAAAAGTTGCCCCGACACTTCCACTATTGGCAAGGGTTAGGCAGTTGGAGAAAATTCGCACATCTTCTTCGTTGCCAATAAATCCGTCCACTCCGTTATTTATACCTGTAGAAGAAACATAAGGCATAATACCACTTTTATGGTCGTCTTTTTTTAGGCGCTTCCCTCTTTGTATATTATTAAAAATGTCTGTAGTTTTAAATTCTTTCCACTCTTTTTTCGACAACGGAACAACGCTTTCAGTATCTGATACCTGTTTTTCGTATTGCTTCAAAAGTTCCATTTCCTTTTGTCTCATATAATTTTCCATAAAAGCGTAGTCAGGTTCGCCTTTGGAATTTATGGGAAGTAAAATTTTCTTTTTGGGTAAATCGGTACTTGAAAGTTGGTCGCCATAAGAAAAACTTGAAGTCATTCTTCTGAAACAGAAAACTAAAAATTCAGCGATGTATCTATTTAATTCGATGTTTGGTATTTGAACAGCGTGTATTTTCATATCAAGGCTTGCGGAATATGGGTGGTAAAAGACACTGCCCAAAAAGGAAATGGAAATAAAATTTGAGATTTCACGGTAGTTTTTATGTTCTGATTTCTCGTAAAAATCAAATATTCCATTGTTGTTATCAGTTGCTGTCAGCCGTGCGATTCTTCCTTTTTTCAAAATCTCTTTAGGAATAAGCGAACCTGTTGAAATAGTAAAAATATTATTTACCTTAAACTCTTTCCAGTTCTTATTTGTCAATTTCATAGTTTACTCTTTTTCGTTGTCAAATAAATAGCCACGCCCTTGCATAATCATACTAAACTCAAAGGTAAGATAGTCGCCCATTGTTTTTTCAAAGTCGGCTTCCGTTGGAATTTCGTCATTAAAATAATAGAAAGAATGTAACCATTCGTCTTCAGCTCCAATAATGGTTTTTACGCAGAATTTAGTTTCGCTTTCAATACGGTTAAACCAAACGTCAAGCAAATGCTGTTTCCTATCCTTTGCTTTAATGGTTTCCACTAACCCTCTGTGTTTTTGCACCTCAAAGCCGTCCTTTTCAAAGTTGATAAACTTTACTTCTTTGTCTTTGTCGTGCGGAATACCTGCGGTAAAAATGGCGATACAGGGATTTGTTCCAACTCCGTAAAATGTGTTTTTGTTAAGCGTTATGACTCCTTCCAGAGTGTGGCGTTTTAAAATGTTGGCTTTTATCACCTGTTCTTCTTTTGATTTTCCTGTCATTGACGATTGTGGAACAATCACAATTACTTTTCCGCCTTTTGTTATAGAGTTGAGCAAATGCTCGGTAAAGTTTATTTCGTATAAACTCATATTATTTTTGCTCCCCATTGAATAGGGAGGATTCATCATTCCGACTGTGCAACCCTTTTCCTGCAACTGTGCCGGGTTTTGTTTCAAAAAATCTTCCTGTTCAAGGTTGCTTTTTCCATCGCCGCGTAAAATCATATTGGTAGTGGCGATGGTAAACATATAAGGCTGCAATTCCAAACCATGCAATTGGTTTTTTCTGATTTTCCGCCGCTGTTCGGGGTTATCTGTTTTCTGCAACATATTGTGCATCGCGGCAATAAGAAAACCTGCGGTTCCGCAACAGGGATCAAAAACGCTATCGGTCGGCTTGAGTTCAGCCAAATCACAAAATAAATCCGTGATATGTTTCGGAGTAAGCACAATGCCCAACGACTGACCGTCTCCACCCGAATACGACATAAATTCACCATAAAATCGACCTATATAATCTTCGGGAGACTGAATATATTTAATGTTTTTATAGATATTTTCGTACAAAAACTCAGTGTAGTGCTTTAGCGGCGTTTTCTTTAAATACTCATTAACTTCATTTATTGCTTTGGTATCTTTGATTACTAAAAACTGACTCAGCAACTTATCTTTTTTTACCTGTGGCGAAACATTGGCTCGTTTTAAGTTTTTTTCAATTGCCCCATAAATTTTTTCGCCATCGGTTGAGGTCTCATCACCTGTCAAACTGTCAATACTGAAATTTTTAAATTCCATTTCCCGTAATGCCAATAGAATACCCGAAACAATAAGTGGCTTGTCTTTGTCTTGAATACTACCGTAATTACGCAAAGCTTCGTGAAGACTTTTTGCGTCTTTCAACACTTCTTCGGTTGTTTTTTCCTCCGGTGTCTGTTCTTTCAGTATACTTTTTGTGTAATATTCATCAATGTTTTTTTCGTTGAAAAGCGTAAATGTTTCTACATCCTCCAACTCTTTATAGTTGCCTCGCTCGTCAATAAAAATGGGAGAAATTTTATGTCGTTTTTCATTGCCCGAAACTCCGAATGTAATAAACTTTTTATAAGACGTGCTTTTTACCAAATGTTTGCCATAAAACAATGCGCCGTTTACGGCATAGTTTTTTATACTTGTTATTTCGGAGCAAATTACGCCTTCTTTGTTTCGCTTTATGTGTTGGGAAACATCGGCTTTATTTTCTATAATAAGAACAAAATCTTTGACAACTCCGCAATATTCGGGGAAGCCCACATTACCTGTACCCGCTTTTGATGCGGATTGTAATGCTTCGCTAATGTCTTTGATATTACTGCCCTGTGGATGCAATTCTATGTTTGCTTCCTTGAGTAATTCATAGACCCAAAGGTCGGTGAGTATTTCTTTTTTTGCCATATTATTCGAACTTTTTTATTTCTGCAAAGGTATAGTATTCCCTTCACTATTTTACTTTTTTACACTCACAAGTCACATTACAACCTGCTGAAAATATCGTTAATGCAAGTGTCTTATGTCGCTAATGTTCCTATAAATACTCTCATTAATTCTATTGATTCTTTTAGCTGTTCAGATGTAAAACGCGTATTCAACGTATTTTCAGGATGGTGAATTTGATGTCTAATACATTCGACAATATTTTAATTCTATAGGATTGTTATTACGTTTCTTTCGTTGAGCATACATTTCTTTTACTTTCTTTTTGTTGGCATTATCAAAAACAGCTCCTTCCTGCTCCATGTAAGGTATAGGGTTCGTTAAAAAGTCTTCTCGGATTCGAAAAAATTCTTTTTTAGACACCTCATACTTATTTCCAACTGCAAATAGAATATTTAAATCAAAAGAGCTATTCTTTTTCAATCCTATAAATTCGAACTTAAAAAAACTTTCTGAATCTGTTACAGCAAGTATTAAACCCGGCAAGCCGTTAAATTTATATGGTCCGTCGGAAATGGGAATTTCATCAGTAAAATATGCCAACCATTCACGCCCTCCATATTCTATTTCTGCCAGTTGGCAAGTATAGCTCCCTATTACCTTTTTATCATTATGGACTTTCCATTTACCTATGTTTAGCGGTTCTGTATATTCATAGTTTTGAGCGCTAATCATATCATTATAAGCTATTATCTGTTTATCATAATACTTAAAGATTTTGGCATTACTGGCAGGTTTTGGCATTAAGCTCATATTGGCAAGTATATTTGTTGAAGCAATGCTTCCGTTCTCAATACCATTGAGTATAGAGTCAAGCTTTATTTTTTCATTATTAACATAAACAGACATTTTATCGCCCAACAAAAGTGTAAATAAAACATCTTTTTGTAACGTTGAAATATCTGTAGAGTCTGGTTGATAGCTTATCAAATAAGATACTTCATACAAATATTTTTGAGCATTATTAGGTGCCTGAGCGGCTGCATACGAACAAAATGCGAAGAAAAAAGTGAGATATAATATTTTTTTCATATTTAAATGTTGTATACAACTCTCCGGATATTATATATCCGGAGAGTTGGGTGTTAAACGTAACGATTATAACATTGGAAAATCGGTACCGCAAACATTGTTATTTGCGTTTAGAACAGAGTTAACTAACTGCGTTGTAGTACCTTGAAAATTGCACACATCATACTCTACTCCGCAAGATAACGACACATGAATACAATCATCATTAGCGTTACTAATAGTAGCTGTTCCCAGAACAAAAACTAACCCTAAAAAGAATTTTTTCATTGTGTTAATTTTTATGTTATACCTATTTTAAACTCTTAACGTTACCATATTAGATAGCCTCTTTTTCTTTACGCATCCGCTTAACTAATATGCTAAGCAGATACGCCAAACCTACCTGCCCTACCGGGCGGTTTTTTGGTGGTGGTTTTTTGCGTACCTTTACGGTGCCTTTCTGTGTGTTGGTTTTACATAGCGTTTGTGTCTGCAAACTTTACCTAAAATTGCCCGCAGAGAGGCTTCTTATTTTTATCAAAAGAGGGGGCAAGCCTTTTTAGAAAAACTTCATGAATATATGAAAATATTATTTTGTATAGAAATTTTTAGCCATAAATGTTCTATATGTATAATATTATTTTCGAAATATATAGTAAACTTTTAGCTGTTGTCTTCCGGTTTTATTCCTGTGGTATAATCTCTTGGCGATAAAGCCAACCTATTAATGTGATTGATAAAAACCTGAATAATTATTGTTTTTAGTGGGCTACACTAATAGCTGTAAAAGCAACAAAAGTGAAAAACCCCCATTTTGATTTTAGAAAAACCATTAGAAGGCGTATAACCAACTCTCGGCACAATAATGTATATTTGCAGGCTAAAACAGCCAAGCTCCGCTTGGATTAACCATTTACAATGAAAGATAGAAAAGATAAAATAGTGGTAGGCATTACCCATGGCGATATCAACGGTATTGGCTACGAAATAGTAATTAAAACGCTGGCAGACCCGCGTATTGCCGATTTCTGCACACCTATTGTTTACGGATCGCCTAAAGTATTTGCGTTTTACCGTAAGCTGCTGGGAATTGAAAACTTTAGCCTTAACCTTATTATCAAGCCATCGGAAGCCAACTCTAAGCGTCCTAATATTATAAACTGTATGGACGATAGCGTAAAAGTTGAAGTTGGTCAATCTACAAAGCAAGCCGGAGACGGCGCTGTTGCCGCCCTGCAAATGGCGATAAAAGATATGAAAGAGGGGCATCTCGATGTTTTGCTGACCGCACCAATCAACAAAAAGAATGTACAGTCCGATAAATATAGCATCCCGGGACATACCGAGTTTCTGGCGGCAGAGTACAACACCTCAGACTACCTCATGATCATGGTTAGCGATGTTGTAAAAATAGGTGTTGCAACTGGTCATATTGCGCTAAAAGACGTACCCAGCCGCATTTCGAAAGAGCTAATTCTAAAGAAGTTGGAGATAATGAACCAGTCGCTGCTACAAGATTTTGTTCTTACCAAACCCAAAATAGCTGTATTCGGATTAAACCCCCATTGCGGCGATGATGGGCTTATCGGGAGCGAAGAGAAAGATATTATAGCCCCGGCAATAGAAGCAGCAAAAAAACACGGAATAATGGCTTTTGGTCCTTATTCTGCCGACGGCTTTTTCGGCTCTGATGCCGTTCGCGATTTCGATGCTATTTTAGCTATGTATCACGATCAGGGAATGATAGCGTTCAAGGCTATGGCTTTCGATACCGGAGTTAACTATACCGCAGGCTTACCCATCATCAGAACTTCGCCTGCCCATGGAACGGCATATGAAATTGCAGGCAAGAACATTGCGCATCCCGATTCCTTCCGCTCCGCCCTATACATGGCATGCGATATTTACAAAAATCGGAGCCAATACAAGGAACTAACTGCCAATCCGCTAAAGAAAGAGTACATTGACACGATAAATGAAAAAGAGTAGTTTCGAAGTTCGAAAATAGAAAAATACCGACAGCTAAATACACGGAAAAGCGCACTAATCAGCGCGCTTTTCCGTGTATATTTACGCTACCAAAATACCTGACAGTAGGCATCCACTTAGCCCAACAACCTTGAATTAACCACTACGGGCTAACGATTTACAATTTTGGACATCCGTACCTAGGCGATTTATAGCCAAATCCGTTGCTCTACCGCCACGCTATGCGAGAAAGTCCAAAATATACGGCTTACCTTAAAAAGGTAAGTAAGAACACTAAGAACCGAAAAACTTTTGTCATGGAAGCAAACACATTTCAAGCAGAGCTGATGAACCTGCATCCCAACCTAGAGCGTTTTGCCGTAAGCCTAACGTCTAATAGCGAGGATGCCAAAGACCTGGCACAAGAAACCATCTTAAAAGCCCTTATTTACTGGGAGAAGTATCAAAACAATACCAACTTAAAAGCATGGGCATTTACCATTATGAAGAACACGTTCATCAACAGCTACCGGAAAACCATAAAGCATGGCATGGTGCTGGACGGTAGCGATAACCAATACCTGATGAATAACAGCCAAACCTGGCTTACACCCGAATCGGATATAATACAAGACGAGGTTTACTATAAAATTAGCAAGCTGGAGCCCGAATTTCGTATCCCCTTCCAAATGCATACCCTAGGCTACAAGTATAAGGAGATTGCCGAAAAACTGAATCTGAAAATCGGAACGGTTAAGAGCCGCATCTTCTTCTCGCGACAAAAACTGATAGAAGCTCTTAAAGACTACGAACAAAGCGCGACCTTGTAACCCTAACTTACCAAGGTAAAATTAGCGGCTATTTTTCTGCCTGCTTCAGCACCCAGCTCCAGCAAGGGTCATTGCCGGCTTTATAGTCCTCTAGCGTATATGGAATATAAACGGATGGATACAGGTAATCCTCTGGGCATAACGCAGCATCGGGGCGAATAAAATATTTAAAGCTAACGCCTGCGGCTATACCTGTATTGGGTAAACGAAAGGATAGAATATCTCCATAAGAGCATGATTTTTGCCTTGATGGCTCCCCTACAGTCGGATAAAGTCCGCCATCGTGTACTAAGGATAAAAGCATTTCTGCCGAACTATACGAGCCTACTCCCTGAAAAAAGTAAACTTGCCCGCTAAACTTTTCCTCTTCCGGAATATCGTAATCGGCTAAAACCTCGCCTACCTGACGTGTATTTTGCAGATAGGGCAAGATATTTGGATACAGCAACTTGCTAAGACGAGATACTCCGATGTGTACGCTATGCCTATTCGTTATTGGTTTATGGGCAATCCGTTGTAGCAACATATCTCCTATTAATGAACTTCCGCCATCATTATGGCGTAGGTCTATCACCACTGTTTGTAGCTGTTTTTGTCGTACCGAATCAAAAAAATTATCAAATTCTTTTGCGGCCTTTTCCAATGGCTTGGTCATGCTGTTTAGCTGAAGGTAGGCAACCTTATGGTTGTACCATGTTTTGTAACTGGCATTCTTCCTCTTCGTAACAGGATGTTCTAAACTTCGTTCATAGCACGTTTCTTCGGGCTTTGCTTCTAATATGGTACCATCTGCCAGCGTTATAGCAAAATCTGCCGTTTCAACCGGTAGCCCCAGCCGCCTAAAGAGCAGCCTATTTCTACAACTAAGAATGGTATTGCATAGCCTGTTTTGGTGTACCGGCTCATTTTCTCCGCCAAATAGGTTTTTTGTTTTGGTTAACAACGCCGAAATAGAGATATCGTTTATAGCCACAACCTCTTTACCCCAATGTGCGGAGTCGCATTTGGCAAGACACACCACATGCAGCTTGTTGTTAAACCAAGCAACGCCAAATGGAAAACTTACATCTTCTTGATTTAGCTTCATCGAAACATTTGTATGCGAGTCTTCCAGCACGGCATCCAAACGTTGTAGCGCGATTTTAAGCTCATCGTCGGTCTTGCATTGGAAAACCTCTGTAAGACATTGCTCTTTTGCACTATCCCACTTGCTGCTTTTTAGCAAATCCGTGTTGGGGTGGCTGTCTTCTATAACCGCGCAGTAAAACAGATAGTCTTGCACATAAAGTGTTGCCTCTATATATTCTCGTGTCTGCTGTATTGGGTAGCACAGCTCTTTATCTGACAAATATTTGGCTATAGCCATCACTATTATCGTTACGACGATTATTGCTAATAAGTATAGTAAAGGTTACTTTATATGTTCATATAAATCAACCAAACACCTTCCTTTTGAAACGTTGTCAACAAGACAACTGTTAGCATTACGATTGCCATTTACATTCTCAACAAAAGCAGGATAAAGATGAAATTTATGATTGGGAAATCTTGTTCAAATAAAGAAACTAATTCTATAAATTGCTCTTCATTTGTCTTATCAATGTTCACTCAGATAAAGACGTGAAGGTTTGGGATGTTTCTATCATAAATATTCCTTATATTTTCATATGTTTTGTTAAATGTGCCTTTATTATTTAGCAACATCCTTCTACTATCATGAAACTCTGGTAGTCCGCCCAGAGTAATTTGTAATGATGAAATATGGGCTTCGACTAAAAATCTGGATTTCGATTATTTAATAAATACCCATTTGTCACAATGGATGCCATATAACTTTTTATATTAAGCTTTTCGAATTCTTTAGTTAAAGATACTATTTGATTTATCGCTAATAATGGCTCACCGCCATACCATGATATTTGAAGAAAGTCCAACCTATCACTCATACTTGCAATATATTTAACTAACTTATCTGCCACTTCTTTATTCATATAATTATTTGGGCGACTTGATTCATAACAATAGGTACACTTAAAATTACATGCTTGAGTGGGAACAACGGTTAACGCTATATTTGCAATGTCGTGCCTTAAAAGCATTTCTTGCAGTCTTTTTTTGCTACAATATCATCATCTATTTCGGTAAATATCTTGGCATCTCTTAAAAATTGAGCCTTCTCATATTTTTCTAATAACTCTGGATGGTTTTTCAACTTCTCAATTTCGTCTTTATCTTCAAATTGAAAAAAAACGCCTGAAGCAGAATTATATAATAAATATCCGTATTTCTCTGACTCAAATAGAAAATTGTATTTAGACCATTCCATATTATAGTAATACTATTAACATATTGTTATTCAATTATATTTTAGGTGGAAAAGTTCTTTTTCCACCTAAAATATAATTACTTCATACAACACGAAACCATAGGGGGCATATTACATTTTACGTCACAGCCAATTCTGACGCCACAAATATTGATGGTAACATCAAAATTACAATGCCCGCATGGATGCATACCGCCTTGAATTTTAGACATATCAGTTAGCGAAAGAACTTCATTCTTAACAAAAAAATCAATTTCTGAAGAGGGTTCAATAACTGAAAATTTTAATTTTTTCATAGTTCCTAAATATTATGTTTTGCCTACTCTTATGCTTTTCGGTTTTCGCATGATAAAATAATTATGAAAATAGATTTACATAAACTACACTTATTTCAAAGATAAGAAATAATTTATGATGATTTTCAATAGTGTTATATATATAATTAAACAAATAGCGTTTCGCCAAAAATCATCAATAAGCAATTAAGTACCTGTATTAAGTAACAATCATCAGAAATCGACAAACTATCGGAACAAAAAACTTCGGAAGCGAAACTTTTAATAATATACAATAACAGAATAAAAAATTCACGGCCATTATGGAAGCAACAATATTCAGCAACGAGCTAATGACCCTACAACCCAGCCTTGAGTGCTTTGCGCTGAACTTAACAGCAAACGGCAAGGATGCCGAAGATTTGGTGCAAGAAACGCTGCTCAAGGCGCTAACCTATCAAGACAAGACCAGGAGGATACGAACTTAAAGGCGTGGGCGTTTACGATTATGAAGAATACGTTTATCAACATCTACCGGAAGAACGTAAAGCACGACATGGCGCTGGACGGCAGCGATAGCCAGTACATCATGAACAGCCGACCTACGCAGCCGACACCGGAGTCGGATACGGCGTACGATAAGGCTAGGCGGAAAATCAGCCAGCTGGAGCTGGAGTTTCGTATTCCGTTTCAAATGCATATTTCTGGTTATAAGTATAGAGAAATCTCTGAAAAACTGAATTTGAAGATCGGGACTGTAAAAAGTCGGATCTTCTTTTCCATGCAAAAGTTGACAACAGCTTTAAAGAGGTACCAAAAAGTATAATATATACCACCCTCTACATAAATTATATACGTATAAATATGTTGCGTTGGGATAGCTATATTCCAACGCAATAGGTATAGCATAGATATTTCAAACGGCTTATTGCGAAAGATAATATTTCAGTCACTGCTGCTCATTTTCTGTCAAACAAAATATTACCTATCTTTGCGGTATGTTTAAGACTTTACTTAAATCGGATTTGGTGTAGTAAACAATCTGTACTTTCTGTACAGGTTGTCCTTTCGTTTACTCTCGAATAGCTCTTTTCGGGGGTGATTTTAGCATTGCTATAATTTTAATTTTTAATCTGCGTACAATAATTAACGTATTGTTATGCTTTTGGCGTACGCAAAACACAGTAAAATAATGAGTAACGAAAATAAAACTATACACGAATTCGATTTTAACTTAATCTGCGAGTTTTTTTCCTATATGGAGCGACAAGGACCCGGAAGCCCCGAAGTAACAATAAAAGCTCTGAGTTTTATTGACAATCTGACCGAACGATCCTGCATAGCCGACATTGGTTGTGGCACTGGCGGACAGACAATGGTATTGGCGCGGCACGCACCGGGACATATTACCGGGCTCGACCTATTCCCCAATTTTATCAATATCTTTAATCGTAACGCAGAGCGATTAGGCTTGCAAAACAGGGTAAAAGGTATTGTAGGCTCAATGGATAACCTCCCTTTTCAGCACGAGGAATTAGACTTGATCTGGTCGGAAGGAGCTATTTATAATATCGGCTTTAAACAGGGATTGAATGAGTGGCGTAAGTATTTGAAAACAGGTGGGTATATTGCCGTATCCGAAAGCGCGTGGTTTACGGACGAACGCCCGGAAGAGATTTATAATTACTGGATGGAACATTATCCGGAGATAGATACGATTCCCAATAAAGTAGCTCAGATACAGAAAGCAGGATATATTCCGGTTGCTACCTTTATTCTGCCAGAGAATTGCTGGGCAGAGCATTATTTTGCTCCAAAAGCTAAAGTTCAGGGGCTATTTCTAAATAAATACGCAGGTAATAAAGCTGCCGAGGAATTTATGGCACATCAATCTCGTGAAGAAGAATTATACAGTAAGTATAAGGAATTCTACGGTTATGTGTTTTTTATCGCAAAAAAGATAGAGCAATGATTAATCTAAATACATATGGTTGGAGCGATAAGCTAAACCAGCTGAAACAAAAATCGGCATATAGCATCCTTACTCACGGTCGTGTCGCCATAGTACACCGGACATGTTACGAAATCGTTTCTGAACACGGGTTGTTCCAGTGCGAGTTAACAGGAAATACGATGTATGGAAAATCTGATTTTGAGCTGCCTTGTGTGGGCGACTGGGTTATTTTTCAACCCTTCGACGAAGGCAAAGGCATTATAGTCGATATGCTACCTCGCGAACGGACATTGTATCGTAAGAAAAGCGGAACAGTTGCCGACAAACAAGCCATCGTTTCGTATGTTAATAAGGCATTTATTGTACTAGGGCTTGATGATAACTTCAACGTTCGCAGAGCCGAGCGTTTTATGGTACAGATATTAGAAGAAAATATCAACCCCGTATTGGTGCTCAATAAAGCCGATTTAGGCTTTGACAGGCAGAGTGTTGAAAGTCAGTTAAAACACATTAGCCGTCAGATACCCGTATTTTTCACAAGTACATATCAACTCGAAGCCATTCTGCAGTTACGGGAATCTATATCGGAAGGCGAAACGGTTGTGTTTGTCGGCTCATCAGGTGTTGGTAAAAGCTCGCTGGTTAACGCGCTTTGCGAAAAATCGGTATTGCTTACCTCCGACATAAGCCTATCCACAGGAAAAGGGCGACATACTTCAACCCGCCGGGAAATGGTCTTGATGGATAGTTCTGGTGTTTTAATCGACACCCCGGGCGTTCGGGAGTTTGGATTAACTGTGGACAATCCCGACTCGCTTACAGAAGTGTTAGATATTTCCGACTTTGCTAAATCGTGTCGCTTCAAAGATTGCGAGCATATCAACGAGCCCTATTGTACCGTTTTAGAAGCGGTACACAGCGGCACATTAGACTATAAAGTTTATGAGAGCTATCTGAAGCTTCGGCGAGAAGCATGGCATTTTTCCACTTCGGAGCATGAAAAACGAAAAAAAGAAAAGTCTTTTTCAAAACTTGTAGATGAAGTGAAGAAAATTAAAGGAATTCATTAACCTCCACACGTTAGAGAGGTATAGACAACTAAAAATCTATACCTCTTCTATTTTTATAGTAGAACGTAACGGAAAAATGTGCGGATAGTGGATAAAATTTAAGCTACCTTTGTACTTCTGTAAAAGCATTATACAATGATAACTACCGACACGCTTAAGCTGCTGGTACAACGCGTCTCCGCGTTGAGGAGGCATCTTTGACATAGACAGCAAACGCATAAAGCTGGAAGAAGAAGAGCAAAAAACCCAAGACCCATCTTTCTGGGATAACCCCAAACAGGCAGAAGAGCAACTAAAAACGGTTGCTTATCTCAAATCGTGGGTACAACGATACGAAGAAGTTGCTAAGAATATAGACGATCTTCAGGTGCTGTTTGATTTTGCCAAAGAAGGGGAGGCAGAGGAAGCAGAAGTTGACGAACAGTATGATAAATCGCTTGAGCGGCTAGAGGATTTAGAAATGCGCAGCATGCTTAGTGCCGAAGAGGATAAGCTGGGGGCTATCCTGAAAATAAACTCCGGCGCAGGAGGAACCGAAAGCGACGACTGGGCGTCCATGCTTATGCGTATGTACTTACGCTGGGGAGAGCGTAACGGCTACAAAACAACGCTAATGCACGTTCAGGAAGGCGATGAGGCAGGAATAAAATCGGCAACTATTGAGTTTGAAGGTGAGTTTGCCTACGGCTACCTTAAAGCAGAAATTGGCGTGCATCGGCTTGTCCGCCCTTCTCCGTTTAACGCCAATAATAAACGAATGACCTCGTTTGCCTCCGTATTTGTTTATCCTGCCGTTGACGATACAATTGAGGTTAACATAAATCCATCCGACCTCGAGTGGGACACATTTCGATCAAGTGGCGCCGGGGGACAGAATGTAAACAAGGTTGAAACAGGCGTACGTGTAAAGCATATCCCATCGGGTATTGTTGTTGAAAATACAGAGACCCGCTCGCAGTTCGATAACCGCCAGAACGCCCTTCGCATCCTTAAATCACACCTATACGATATCGAGCTGCAAAAGCGTAAAGAAACTCAATCGGAACTGGAAAGCCAGAAGAAAAAAATTGAATGGGGGTCGCAAATTCGCAGCTACGTACTAGACGACAGAAGGGTTAAAGACCACCGCGCCGGCTATCAAACTTCGGACACGCAAGGCGTACTTGATGGAGACCTTAACCAATTTATGAAAGAATACCTACTGCAGTTTTCAGGAAAATAAATGAGGTTGTCTAAAAAGTTTTATTACTTCGTCATGTCGAACGAATGTGAACTATCTGTTCGCTTATAGCGTCTTGCCGCTTACAGACAGGTTCCTCCTTTCGGTCGGAATGACATGTTTGTTTACTTTTTAGACAGCCTCATTTTTAGATTAATTCGCAACATTTATGGTTTTCTATCGTTTTGTTAAAATAAGACTATTAAAAGATTTACTATTTACCCCTTTCCCTTATGAAAACAAAGATCGAGATTCTCCTTTTACTTACTACCACTCTATTTCAATCGTGTTCATTTACCCGCGCTATGCCACATTGGGGTCCCAATATTTCCGACCACAAAATATTTCACCATCTGAAATGATTCCGAGTGATAGCGTTTTTCACTTCAAAAAAGGAAATGAGAAGATTTTTAAAGGAAGAACGATTTCCTTGTATTCCAAAGGAGCAACAGATACAATAAAAATGAATTTTGAGGATTACTTGAGAGAAAAAACGACCATTACTGCATTTTTGGTAATCAGGAACGACTCTATTTTTTTATATGAACAATACTTCAGAGGATATAAGCGTGATTCCATTTCAAAAAACCTCTCCGTCTCAAAATCTATTACCTCATTGCTTACGGGCATTGCTGTAGATGAAGGATACATAGAAAGCGTTCACGATCCTGTAACAAAATATGTACCTGAGCTGAAAAATAAAGATTCAAAATTCGGACGTTTAACGATTGAACATCTGTTAAATATGCGTGCTTGCTTTAAGTTTAACGAGGACAACTACTTTCCACGATCAAAAGCAACACGTCTTTACTATGGCGCAAATCACTTAGGAAAAGTAAAACGAGCAAAATTTAAGCATGAACCGGGAGAGGTTTTTGAGTATCAAAGCCTTGTAACATCATTGCTGGGAGGAGTAGTTGAAAAAGCCACCCACAGGAAGAAATCTTAGCGAATACCTACAAGAAAAAGTTTGGGTTCCGCCGGGCATGGAAAACCGTGCTACATGGGATATTGACGATAAGCGTCACCGATCAAACAGAGCCCATGTGGGAGTAAACGCAACGGCTATCGACCTGGCAAAGATAGGGCGATTATATCTTAACCAAGGAAGCCGGAATGGTAAACAAATCGTTTCCGCCGATTGGGTTGCCAAATCAACAACTCCGGATACCAACTGTTTAGGATATCAGTACCACTGGTGGAGCCATGGTGATAGAGCAGCAAAAACACCAGCCGAACAAGGTTTGTAAAGCTATATATTCTCTCGCAAATCACTTTTTACAAACTCCATTAGCGCAAGACAATATGCGGAAAGAGAATATCCGGGCAGTAAGTTTGTAGATATGCAACAGGTTAAGGGCGATAAAGAAACGCTTTGGTGCTTAGAACTATACCCTAACGAAAGCGCTCAATTTACCGCCGAAGGTATTTCGCACCAATGGATACTTGTAGATCCCAAAAAGAATATTATTGTTGTACGACTTGGCGAGAAGGAAGATGTTCGCCCTCCTTTTATTCGCTCTTTAATAAGCCGGCTATAATTGCTATTTATTGTAGTAAATGGCTAGCAAAACAGCAACTACAATAACCACACCAATAAAGATAATCCAATCGTAATGGACCTTTCTCCTCTTTGCGATTGACGGCTTAAACTGCCCCTCCTCTTCAAACATCACTTTAGGAACATCTTTAACCTCAACAGGCGTGAGACCATAAGCTTCTTTCAGCAGGTTTATTCCTTTGTCGAGCGTAAAGCTAACCTGATTACCGCTTGAGATAGTAAGATATCCCAGATTATCAAGCCCAACTTTTCGTTCTACCCCAAGCTTGAAGCAGAGCTCATCAACCCAAAAGGCAACCTGCTCGCGAGCCTCGGCAATGGTACATCCCGTCCGGTTTGCCAGCTCTCGTTCTAAACGCTCATCGTTCCAAATTTCTTGGGAACTAAAGGTTATTTCTTTGAAAGGTGGGTATATTTGCTTTCGATTAACCGATGCTTCGGCAGAGTGGTATTCGGCTACGAAGCTGCCCAAACAAGGCACCGAAATGCGTCCGTACTCTCTAAGCAAATCGTATAGTATGGCTGCAATATTAACTTCTTCTACCATATTACCCTTTCGTTATCCTCCACAAAGTAATTAAAATTATTGCAGAGATAAAACTATTACCGGTTTAAGTTTTTGTAAACTACCCAGCAAAATTACCTTATCTTTACTTTTACATGCTAGTATTTAAAGCTTATGATGAAAAAACAGCTACTTTTTATACTTTTCATATTATCAGCATCGGTAACGGCTTACGCACAAATTGTGCAAGGCGGAAATGAAATTTTTACCAAAAGCTTTGTTATCAATACTCCAGACATATCCATACTCCAAGCAGAACATGATGCTTTTGATGGAAATCAACAGCTATACTTTGATAGCAACAACAATATCAGAAAGTACATAAAAGTACATAAGCGATTTCGAGTATCCCGATAGCCGCTTTCTGATTGGTACAACCTACAATAAATTTATTCGCCAAGCGGTAGCTCCGTATGAAGTTGCTCGTTCGCAAAATATTTTGAAAACAGCAATAAGAGGTTGGCGCAGAAGTGAATTAAATATCAGTGATGATGATATTATCCAACTTATTGTAACGAGTCAAAATCAAGAAAATAACTCGCAATTCAAACAAGTTATTGAGACGCAAAAGGTTTGTACAAAAATCTACCGACCAAAACAGATGAAACAATAACAAATCCCAATTGGGAAGTTCCCGTGTTTGTCAATATATTTTCCAACTTTGAAATAGTTAATCCAAGCAAGAAATCCATTCTAAAACAAGAAAACTCAAAATGTTTTTTGGCAAAAACAGATAAAAACGGAAATTCAGAACTGTCAAGGCCTTAAAAAGAGTTCATTACAAATATGGAATCTTCGGATGATTATTTACAATGGTGGTTCAAAAACGGAAAAAGTGATGCTAAATATTTTAGCATTACATATAAAAAAGAAGATGGTTATTTATATGGTTTCTATCCTGATTTTATCTTAAAAACAAAAAAAGAAACAGTTATAGTTGAAATCAAGGACGATAAAGACTTCAAAGCAGACAATTATTACGAATTATTAGCTGGAAAAAATTGCTTAACTCATTTAGTTTTAGAGTTCAAAGAAACAACATGTTTTTATATTTTTTCTCCTGCTGATTATTTTGAGTTTTTCAAACGCTTGAATGAAATGGATTTGGACAACTTCGAATCTATTTATGAAAAACGATTAATTAAATTTATTAGAAATCAGCAACTTCAAATCTCCGCAAAAATTGATAGTAAAGAAAAATTATCCAAGATAGAAGAAGAATATCAAGAATTATTTGCGGAATACGAAAAATCACTTTCTCAATTGAAAGATGAAGCCTTTAAGCGAGAATTGGCCGAATTGGAGTTAGAAGATGCGAAGAATATCGTTGAACAATATAGATCAAATATTGAAATATTATCAAAGCCAGAAGAAAGAGAAAAATCAAACAATGAAATATCTGAGATAAATATTCCAACTCCATTTAATATTTGCGTTTTAGGAGAAATTTCAGACCAAGCATTAATCAGAAACGAGTTGAATAAATATTTTGAAAAAATAGGCATTCCCACTACGGATTGGGACCTTGAGTTTTTTAATAACACAAAATTAGGAAACACAAATATTTTGAGGTCGCTCCAAAAAGGACAAAGTAAGTATTCTCTGATTGTGACAGGACAAATTTTCCACCATTCAGGAAAAGGAAATACAAAAACAAATATTATTTCTGAACTAAAAAATGAGAAATATATTCCGTACATAATAGGCAATAATCCGAAGGATTTATTGACACCTGAAAAAATAATAGATGGAATACACAAATATTCAAGAACCGATACTGAAAATATTTCCTAATCTATCGGCTTTCTTCAAAATGCGAACACGGAAGACAAAAGAAAAACGCTAAATATTTATCTCTAAATGATTTAGCGTTTTAAAAAAGTACCGTAGCAAGGTACATACTCGTATAAAAATAAGAAATCAAAAGAAAATAATATGCTGTATTTCATATAATTACATTTTTCGCTTGTTTGCTATTTTACCCTATTTTTGCCTGTTTTTTGTCATATAGTACACTTTTAGTACACCTTATAAAAGCAAAAACTCCTGATAATCATTAAATTATCAGGAGTTTTCCGTACCCGAGGCCGGAATCGAACCGGCACGGACATTACTGTCCACAGGATTTTAAGTCCTGCGTGTCTACCAATTCCACCACTCGGGCTCAAAATCGAACACAAAAGTAGAAAAAATCGGTAAACTATCTACTTTTTTCTGTTTTTTGTTCAGCTTAAACTCTACAACCAGCTCTTTTATTAGCAAAATAGCTAAACAACACCCACTTTTACCCCAAAATCCTTTCGCTTTTCCGTTTTCAACCAAAACGCAAAATCCCCGCACTATGGTAGTGCGGGGATTACTAATTCGCCGACTGTAAAAGAAAAGCCGATTAGTAATGATCGGCTTTACATGAGCGGAAAACGAGACTCGAACTCGCGACCCTAACCTTGGCAAGGTTATGCTCTACCAACTGAGCTATTTCCGCATTAATTTGAGATTGCAAATATAGTAACTTTTTCAATTATGCACAAAGTTGATGGCAGACTTTTTTCACAGAATATTCGATGATGTAGTATAAATCCATTACTGCCTCAAAAGAAAAATACCCAATAAAACCAATTTATAGCTAGTTTTGTATATTAAAGAAAAAGCAGATGAGCGATAAAACACGAATATACGGTAAAGTCGTTGAGATTAACACCAAACAGGTTAAAGATTTTTATAATGAAAGGGCAAAAGCACTTAAAGATTCCCTTTCAACAGTAAACCTACAAACAGATAGCGAAGCCTCTAAAAAAAGAGATAGCCACGAAAAAGAACATATCATCCCAAAACTCGAGCTAAACTTAAACGAGAAGGTTTTTGAGTTTGGTTGCGGATTTGGTCGATTCGCTGAAGCCTTACGCGGCAATATTGGCAGCTATTTAGGTGTTGACATTTCTGACGAGCTAATTGCCCTTGCAAAAACCAAGTTCGCTGAAAATGCTAATTTTCAATTTATAGAAGGGGATACTGGCTCATTAGCTGAAAACCCGCATTTAATTGGCGTTGGCTATAGCTTGTTGATGACGATGGGCGTGTCAACATACCTTAACGATGATGAGGTAAAAGCCTTATACGGGCTGTTTTGCAAAATATCAGCGCCAAATGCCAGAATATATATCCGGGAGTCTGTTGCGCTGATACCGGAGAGATTAACGCTAAACGGCTTTTGGTCGGATAACTTACAACAAAAATATACCGCTATTTACAGAACGATACCTGAGTATGAAGCGCTACTCAAAATATTTAATGACAATGGTTTTAAACTAGAAGAATCGGGATTTGCCTATCCTTCGGTTCCGGAAAACGCAGAAACAACACAATTCTATTTTATTCTCAAACGGTAAACGGCTACACAGATGAAAACAGCTTTTTGTTTCGATTTGGACGGAACGTTGACACGACAAGAGATATTACCTCTTATTGCCCGCGATATCGACCTATACCAAGAGTTTGAAGCGCTTACACTAGCCACAATAAACGGAATAATTCCGTTTGTTAACTCCTTTAAGCTACGCTGCCGAATACTTGCAGAGGTTCCCATATCAAGGGTTAAAGCAATAGTCTCGCAAGTTAAACTGTACGATAAGGTGGTGCAATTCGTTTCAAACAATAAGGAGTGCTGTTTTATCGCTACCGGGAACTTAGATATTTGGATAGAAGAGCTCGCACAAAAAATTGGCTGCCCCATATACTCGTCGGTTGCTAAATATACAGAAGATAAGCTTGATGGTATTGAAAAAATCCTCGACAAGGCAGATGCTGTTGATGATATTAGGGCGAAAGGCTTTAACCGCGTTGTTGCCATTGGCGACGGAATGGGAGATGTAGGCATGTTTCAACAAGCAGACATAAGCATTGCTTATGGAGCAACACATTGCCCAAACCAAACGCTTTTAGAACTCTCTAATTTTGTTACATTTAATGAAGATGCGCTATGCAGAACGATAAACACGCTATTATAAGTGCCGCAGGCTTAGGCTCTCGTCTAGGCTTGAATATTCCCAAATGTTTGATTGAAATTAATGGTAAAACATTAATTGAATATCAGTTAGAACTGCTAAAAAAGGTCGAAGATATAAGAATTATAGTGGGTTTTATGGAGCATAAGGTTATCGACTTAGTTCGAAAAATTCGCGATGATGTTGTGTTTGTACGTAACCCCGACTACAAAACCACCTCTAATGCCTTTAGCGTTCATCTGGGTACGCACGATCTTAAATATCCCTTTATTATCATAGATGGCGATCTGCTTATCGAAAAAGCAAGCTTTGATACATTCCTTGAAAAATGTAACGGAGAAGAATCTGTAATCGGTATCACCCAAGCAAAAACCGAAGACGCCGTTTTTGTAACCATTAATGAGCCAAGCGGAAAAATAACGAAGTTCCACCGTACACCCAGAGGAAATTATGAGTGGACAGGTATAGCATATTTAAAAAACATCCCCATTAAAGCCGATGGTAAATATGTATTTACAGAAATAGTGCCTTTCCTTCCCTTAGCTTACCACAACATTGTTTGCTACGAAATAGATACCCCCGAAGATCTTGACTTAGCCATTAATAACTTCGATTCTATTATCAACAGCAAAGCATAGCACAAAATGGAAGACTTCTCTCTCTATAATCCAGAAAGTTCGATGTTGCGTAAAGCTCAACACCGTATGCTGGAGATTTATAGCGAGGTTGAAAAAATATGTAAGAAACATCATATACCCATTTGGATTAACGGCGGAACCCTTTTGGGCGCAGTCAGGCATAAAGGTTTTATCCCCTGGGATGATGACTTCGATACTGAAATTCTCCGCAAAGACTACAAAAAACTACTCTCAGCCCTAGAGCAAGAGCTACCCAGCCACCTCGTAGTACAAGCCCGAAAAAAAGACAAAAGCTATCCCTATTACTTTGCCAAAGTATTTGATTTAAATTCGGAAGCAATCGAAAACAATAAGCTGATATCTAGACAAAAATATAACGGGCTGTTTATTGATATTTTTCCAATAGAACCGGCTTTCCCAAAAATCAGGAAGATATTAAACAAATACTTTGTAAAGAGCCATTTCGCTATAGTAAAAGGCGGGTTTAAACGTGTTATTGCGTATCCTTTTTTCTATATTCTCAAACTTATAATTTCGCTCTATCGATTTTTAACCAAAACATTCAGGGCAAAACACTATATGTATGTTTTCGGTCAAAAATCCAAGCAAATCTATACATATGATATGATCTTTCCCCTCTCGGAGGTGGAGTTTGAGGTAGAAGTTCTTCCCTGCCCCGGAGATTGGAACCGCTATCTAATAGCCAACTTCGGCGAAAACTACATGACTCCGCCGCCACCCGAAAAAAGACAGGTTCATCATCAAGAAATAAAAAGCATTAGATGAAACCACCTACCATTTCCGTTCTAATGCCCGTTTACAATGCAGAACGCTACTTGTCGCAAGCGGTAGATAGCGTACTGAACCAAACGTATGCCCATTTTGAATTACTGCTCATTAACGACGGCTCTACAGATAGCAGCAAAGAAATAATCCTGTCGTACAACGATAGCAGAATTCGTTATATCGAAAACGAACAAAACATAGGCATTGTAAACACGTTAAACAAAGGGGTTAAGCTGTGTAATGGAGAGTATATCGTTCGTATGGATGCTGACGACATTTGCAACCCAACACGATTTGAAAGACAGCAAGCCTTTATGAGAGAACATCCTGAGGTTGGCGTTTGCGGATCGTGGATAACGCTTATTGATGAAGATAACAAGGTCACGGGAGGCAATCTAAGCCAAATAAAATCGGAGTTTATAAAGATACACCAACTTTTCAGCGTACCGTTCAATCACCCGTCAGTTATAGCAAAATCGGAGCTGCTGAAGCAAAATCCTTACGAACACGTAATTGCCGCAGAAGATTACGATTTATGGTGTCGCTTAGAGGAGCAGACAGAATTTGCCAATATCCCCGAATTCCTGCTACAGTATAGGTGGCATCAAACTAACGTCTCGAAAGAGAAAACAGTTATACAGCAAGAGAGTAAAGACCGCGTCATTCTTAAACAGATGAAAAAGCTGGGGCTAACGCCATCCGAAGAGGAGTTCAGAATTCATAAACTGTCTTTTTCGCTATACTCCTTCGATGGAAAAACAGAAAACCTGCTTAGCAAAAACGATTTACATAAAACTGCTTTATGGTTTAAAAAATTAACGGCTGCCGATAGAAAAGTAAAACGGTATAAAAAATCCTATTTTTCAGCATTCTTATGGGCTAGGTGGATAATGCTCTGTGTTTTGTTAAGGCAAAAGCATAAAATATTTTTCCCTTCGTTCGCGTCATATAACCTTAGAACCGTAGGTCTTTTATTCCAGCAGCTACTATTACTGTCGAAAAAACGAAAGCTAACGTCAAATAAATAGACTTCTACCCTATCGTTTAATAAACAGGGCGGTTAACTTCTTTAAATATTTCTCCAGAAAGAAATTAAAATCGTCTGATAGTTTTAAGAAATATACCACAGGTATAAATACAAGAACCATTGCCGCCGACCGAACAACAATATCTACTACGTAATTGGGCAGCTGAGGGATAAGCGTTGAGATAAAGTAAACAATTAAACCAAGTACTACCACCATCAAATTTCTCCAATCAAAAGGCTGCATTTTAAATACCCGCCAAACAAAAATATACCGGAAAATATTAAAAATAATCGATGTTAGAGCAGTTGCTATAGCCGCACCTGTCATTCCGTAAAGCGGAAGAAAAATCATGTTTGTAAAAATGGTAAAACCGATAAGCAGCAGGTAAAACAACCCATCGTAACGGTAGTATTTAGAGGTTGCTATTATTATACCGTTAACCCCCGTTCCCATCTCTACCACATTGGCAATACCAATAAAAAAGAGAATGTATTTTCCGGGCTCATAAATAGGTAGGTAGTTGAATATATTATCTACATTTCCCCATATCCCAACCAACAGCAAAACGGCAAAAATAAGCTGGTTAATACAGGTCTTATGATAAAGCGATTTTATCGACGCTTTATCACTCTGCTTCCAAGCTTCTGCAATTACGGGAGTCGAAATACTGTATAGCGACCGGCTTGGCATTGTAATAATAGCACAGAAGTAAAACATTATGGAGTAAATACCTGCGTCGCTCAATCCGTACATCCGGTTAACCATATACCTATCAATCATCCCTACGATAAATGGCGCGGTACCGACAAGCAAAGTAAAGCCGCTTATATTGATCAGCTTCTTTACCAACGGCTTATTCCGCTTTAAGAACTTAAAATCGGGCAAAAACGAGAAGGTATCCATTTTAAAACTATAAATCAGCAGGGTAAACGTTGGTAAGATATTGGCTACAAGCCATATCGGCATGAATCCATCAAAATCGACAGCCTTAAATAGCAAGAACATAAACGCGCATAGTACAAGGATGCGTTTTAGAACTTCTCGTAAGAACCGGCTGAAAACGGTATTATAGTTTACCCGCGCAAATAGATCGAAAATGTTGAAATAAAGAAAGAATAACGTTAGCGGTATTAGATAGTAGTAGTAATCTGAAAATAAAAAAGACTCCTGTGATTTTTGTCTAACTATTTGGTCTTTAAACAGTATAATAACAGCGCATATTAATAAAAAACCCACTAAAGCAACCATTAAAGCGAGGAATAGATAACCATGATGCTTATGTTCTTTACTCCTAAAATATGGAAAATAACGAATAGTAGAGCTAAAGCCCAGCGCTGCAAAGGTGGCAAACAGCACAGCAAGGTCGTTAAGCATATATATCAGCCCAACCTGTTCAGGATTTATAACATGAGGCTGAATAAAAACCAACGTAATAAATCCTAACGCAGCTCCTATATAGGTGTATATAGAACCTCTTACCGTTTGTTTCAGAACTATGCCCATTAACTTCTTGCTAATCTTTATATAATAAATCTAACTATCTCAAACAATATCTATACTCTTTTAGCCTTTTTGAGCTTTTCTCGTCATTCCGAACGAAGAGAGGAATCTACCCGCTTCTCAACAGATTCCTCTCTTCGTTCGGAATGATGAAATGGGTTTTAATTTTATGTTTTATAGCTATTTAATATATCCATATAAAGCAAAACAACTACTGTGCTACAATAAAAAACTAAAAAAGCAACCACTTAAAATAAGCCACTTAAGCTTACATTTTTTTATTTAACCCCAGTAAACCCGAGCTTACATACCAGCGAAAAACGATTATCCGCCAAGCCTTTCGTGGTCTATGCGTTATAAGATAAAACAGACTTAAGAAAAATGTTGCGCCCCACTTTAAGCATTCTAAAAAGAGGCTAAGAATATACTCTCCTGTAGATATATTTTTTGCCCTGTACATTTCGCTAAACCCAATCCCAACAGCCTGGCGTTTAAAGAACGAATAGGTAAGTCGAGAATCGGGAACAGCATGATGAACAACAGCTTGGGGAACATAATACACTTTCTTTCCGACATTCATTATCCGATAGAACAAGTCTTTTTCTTCCGCGCCAGCCAAATTCAGATTCATTCTACCTAATCCGGGGTGAAACATCCCGTACTCTTTAAAAGCCTCCGTCTTAAACGACATGTTTGCGCCCATAGGAAAATAACGGCGTTTAAATACCTTAACGCTGTCGCCCATATCCAGCGACGAGGTTAACGGAACTAAAAAGTGCGACATCCAGCGAGGTCGTTTACTCTGAAAATCAGGAAAAACGCGTCCTCCGGTAGCGGCAGCATCAGGATGTTCCTGATAAAATTTGTAGATAACGCTAAGAAGATTGGGTTCTGCCCAGCCATCGTCATCTATAAAAACAAGGATAGGCGCTTGGGCTTCTTTAACCCCCCGGTTACGAGCTTGCGAAACACCCGGTTCGTACTCAACCACATAGCGGTATTGTAAACCAGAGATATCTTTACCAAAATTTTCGCATAGGGCGGCGGTATTATCGGGACTATTATTGTTTACCAGTATCAGCTCATACTTACTTTTATCAAAATCTTGGGCTACAATGCTGTTTAAGGCGGCAAGCACATAAGCCTCGCGATTATACGTACAAACAACAACCGATAGCAATAAATCCTTATTTTCCATTTCTACTTTGTTTTATACTTACGAATCTGCTGCTTCGCTATCTTCTTTGGGCTTCTTTATTTCTTTAATAACCAGAAAGACCAGCAGCCCTAAGAACGAGAGCAACACCAATACAGTACAGATAACCGATACGGCTTCTAACGTGTCGTATGCTTTCGGTTTAAACACAAGCTGAATGTTGTGCTCGCCAGCTGGAACTCGTATAGCTCTGAGAATATAGTTTGCTCTGATAACAGGCGTAGGCTGTCCGTCAATAAAAGCGTCCCAACGACTTAGCCCATCATCATAGTAAATTTCGGGGAAAACAGCCAACTGTTCTTTGGCTGCTTTTGTTTTATAGGTAATATCATTTATCTCATATTTGTCAAGATAAATAACGGCAGTACTATCCCATCCGGAAATATATCCCTCAAGCTGAGAGGCAAATCGTTTGTCAACAACCGCAATCCGTTCCGGATCGAAGTTTTCTAAGTAGGCTATTTCCGCATCGGCATTATCCGCCCATTCAACATCTTCTACAAACCACGCATGACCAAGCGCCGCAGGGTTTAACCGCGCCTTACCTTCAGACGATATAACATACTTTGTGTTAAGCATATTAAGGATATTCGGGTTGATGTTGCCGCTCATATAGTGTTCTATGATATCCTGATAACGGCGAAGCTTTGCACCGTGGTAGCCACCTATAGACTTATGGTAGTAAGAAGTACTGGCGTCCTGGAAAGGAGAAACAGAACGATTTAAAACTCTGTAGTTCGGGTCTTTGTCTTTCAAAATCTCAGTGTCGGCAGGAGTCATAGCCCACATAACCTTTGCTTGCGATTTAGGAACAAAGTTGTCGTTATTTAAATAACGCCTATTTATGAGGAACAAATCTAAAAGAACAATAACCCCTATCGCACCTACAAACAAAGCTTTGTTGATTTTCTTTTTTGAGTATAACCGGATAAAACCAAGCCCCATAATAATAATAAATAGGCTTCGCCAAGCATCGGCACGAAAAACAGAAACTCTTACCGCTTCAATATAGCTGGTTATTTCTTTATAGGTTACAGGATAGCCCGCGCCACCCTTTGCCATAGACCCATAGTATGCAGCCTCGTTGTCTGATAAAAAGCTGAAGAAAACTTTTGGTGCAACAATAAAAATAAGCACTAATCCGGCGATAAGACCGAGGCTAATATAAAGTCCTCTTTTATTTTCTTTTATAATAGATGGCTTTTCGACCATTTTTACCAAGGCAAGAATAGCCAAGATGGGAATGCAAAATTCTGCCACAATTAAAATTGATGAAACCGTACGCATTTTGTTGTAGTACGGAAAATAGTCGAGGAATAAGTTGGTAAACCACATAAAGTTATGCCCCCAAGCCAGCAGAATCGAAAATACGGTTCCAACCAAAAGTACCCGCTTCATATAGCCTTTTACAACAAACAAGCCGAATATGAAGAGAAACAAAACAAGCGCACCAACATAAACAGGACCAGAAGTTAACGGCTGATCGCCCCAATAGGTGTCCGAGTAAACAATTTCCGATGCTGCCTGATTTTTTAGATCGTTAGGTATCTTATGGTTCGTTCGCACCATTTCGATAGCATCGTTTAGCTCCTTTTCATCTTGCCCAAGCGCACCGGTAGCGCCACCCTTGGTGTTTGGAATGAGGAGCGTAAACGTTTCTCCAACACCGTAACTCCAAGCCGTAGCGTACGATCTTTCAAGTCCTTTAGTTTTATCTGCAGAGTTGCCGCCAAGCTCAGAACCGCCACGAATAGTTTCTTTGGTATGCTTTTCGGTAAAAATAAGGCTGGTAGCGTTCGCACCAAACCCGATAATACCGGCAAAAAGCAATACCACAGTAGCCTTTGCAAAGTGCTTAAGCTGTTTTTCTTTGTAATCGTAAAGGAAACGACCGATAAGGAATATCTCGACAAACATTAAGAAGTAGTAGGTCATTTGGATATGGTTACAGAACAGTTGCAGCGTAAAAAATAAAGCAGTCGCTATTCCGCCAATCAACAGCTTACCCCTGTATGCCCATATTATTCCAGCTAAGGTGGGCGGTATAAATTGTATAACCTGAACTTTCCAGATATGCCCCGCCGCTATTATTATGAGGTAGTAAGTGGAGAAGGCAAAGGCAATGGAACCGATTATCGATAACCACGGATTGACTCGCAGAGCTATCATTAAAATAAAGAAGCCCAGCATATAGGCGAACAGATAGCCGGCAGGAGCAGGCAAGAACCCTTCGAGCGCCGATCTTGCAGGAGTTAAGAAATCTCTATTTTCGTAGAAGGGTCTAATCTGATAAGATGGCATACCCGAAAACATACGGCTTCCCCAAAGACTTTTCTCGCCTGTCCGGTCTTGATATTCCGACAAATCGATTCCTCCGGCGACACCTTTTCGTATATCATTTTGATAAAGCGACTTATTTTGAAAGATTGAAGGAGAGAAATATGCGATTGAAATAACATAAAAAAATGCTATTGCCGCTACATAAGGAATAATTTTTTTGATAGCTTTCATCTTTATGCTGTTTTAGACAGACCTACTATTCTTCGTACCATTGTTTAAAGCCATAAAGATAACAAATAAGAGAATCCGAGAAGTAATTCCCGGATTCTTTGCGTCATAGGTATTTAAACGAAGGGGTATAGCGGGTAACGATAAAATCTACCTATAAGCCGCTCCACCGCCTTTATTGTATGCTCCCCAAAAAACCACCGTCATTTCGACCGAAGGGAGAAATCTGTTGATTCAACGTATTGCTACTATTTAGTAGATTTCTCCCTTCGGTCGAAATGACGAAGATTTCAACAGATTACCCTGTATTTATCTTATCAGCCTAAAACCGGCTTCGGATTGTCTAACGGTTACAGAACCTTGGCAGCTCGTAAAGTACCAATCGGTGTGAGAAGATGTTTTATTAGAACCAACCAGCACAACGCTACCCTTAACGCACCGTGTTTGATCCATCGCAAATTGTTGAGCAGCATCTTTATCCGAAACTTTTGCTATCGATCCACACGAGAAGCAAGCAAAAACCAATATTGCAAACGCTATCTTTTTCATGATATCTGCTTTTATTAGTTGTTAACACTTTAATTTTTGAAATCCTTTTAGCCCTTTCGTAAAAAAACAAGAGCATAGCATTTATAAAGATAGGAAAAAATAAAAAGCGAAAACAAAATGAACCCTCTTGCAGCGTTAAATAATCTGAAATACAACTTATAAATGCTTAGTCGATAAAAAAGACGATACTAAGATTTCGTTTTTAAAACATACTCATCTACAACCCACTTTGCAAAAGGGAATGAGCTGGTAAACGCCGGAGAAACAGCATTCAGTACATGTATAGTTTTATCATCGCCCTCAACAACAAAATCCATAACCAACTCCTTGGTCTTCTTGTTTAACAGCTGAGCCCTGATTCCCGGTTTGCTCCACTCTTTAAAGCCTTTTGCATTAATATCATACACCATAGTTCTGGCAAGATTTACAAAATGCTTACGGTTGTACTTTTTAACCTCTCTGAATGCCAGATTTCTAAAACCAAATGCATTGGTAAGAAAGAGCAGCGCTTCCCACGAAAAAATGTTTACCAGCTCTCCGAACTTAAACTTACCCCATCCTTTATAGTTCTCCCTCCAAAAAGCAGGAATAGAAGTTGGACCGATTTTAGTAGTACCATCAATAGTAATGGTATAATGAACGCCAAGAAAGGGATTTCCCAAATCGGGAACCGGGTAAATATTTGTTTTAATACGTTTATCTTCTCCCTTATACTTTAAGTAAATCCCCTTAAACGGAATAATCGTATAACTTTTTGAGAAGCCGAAATCTCTGGCAACCTTATCGGCATATAGTCCGGCGGCGTTTATAATTTTATCGGCGGCGTATTTTTTTCCTGACTCGGTTTGAATGGTATGATCATCGATTCTCCGAGCATACTTTTCGTTGAAAAAAATCTCTACGCCTTTACTTACAACCTCATCACGAATACATTTATTTACTTCAATCGGATCTACCGTTGCTGTTGTCGGCGAGTAAAGCGCGTGCTTAAAAGTTTTGGCATTGGGATCTATCGCCTTGAGTTCTTCTTCATCAATAAGCTTAATATCCACACTGTTAGCTTTTCCTCTTTTTTCCAGCTCGTAGAGCGACTCCAACTCTTTCTCATTTTTTGTTACAACAACTTTAGCACACTCGTTAATTCCCAAATTATTAGCATAGCAATACTCTCTCATTTGTCGGTTACCGTCGCGGGTAAAACGCGCTTTTAACGAGTCGGCTGTATAGTAAAATCCGGCATGCAGCACGCCGCTGTTGCGACCACTGCCGTGGTAAGCCACATCAGGCTCTTTTTCTATAATAGTAATTTTATAGTCGGGGTTACGGTTAATCAGGTCTCGGGCTATTGCCAAACCAATAACACCACCGCCAATAATTAAAAAATCCGCTCTTGCCATTGGGTAATTTGCTCTGTTATGTGTTTAAAATAATCCGTCAAAGGTAGCAAGGCTTTAGAAATTATTTTATGTTTTGGAACTAAGCTAACAATATATTCGTCATTTCGAGCAAAGCGAGAAATTTGCTCTTTTCAGCGTACCGCTCCTTATTCAAGAAATTTAACTTTGCTCTCGCTTTGCTCGAAATGACGGGAGTGAATTAAGCTTATAAAAACATTTGTAACAAATATTTCGGAATATCGCGATAGATTTACCTATTTTTGCGCCGAATTATTTACAGCTAAACTAAATGAAAAGGAATTTTCTTGTTTTTACAGTATTGATCTTACTGCCCTTTGTTTCGCTTGCCCAGCAAGCCGACTCATCATTCAGCTATGTTCCTAAAATTAACGGCTTGGTAAAAGCCAAATGGGAGTATGCTTTCGAAGATAATACCAACCGTTTTGATATTCGCTCAATGCGGCTTGGTGCGTCCGGAAATATCTCGCCTTACATTAGCTATAGGGTACAAGTTGAATATAGCAGCAACTCGAATAAAAGAGATGTTTATCTGATAGATGCTGCTGCATCATTTACGCCGTCGGCAAGGTTTTCTTTTTCGCTGGGGCAATTCTCCCTTCCTTTCAGCGACGATCATGTAATTTCACCAGCAGCCAACAATTATGTTAACCGTCCGCTTATAGGAAAATATGTTAACGTAGGTGCCAGCATGCGAGATATCGGAGCCTTAGCGCAATATAATTTTATCGGGAAGGTACCAATTACTTTGCAAGCCGGCTTATTTAACGGTGCCGGAGCGAATAAAACAGATTGGCAAGAGTCTCCCGCAATTTTAGGAAGAGTAATATATGGCGAAATGGAGGGCTTTCGCGGTAGCGTTAAGTGCTATACCAGAAAAGACACGCTAGATAAGCGTGTAAGACAGTATGGCATAGATTTTCGCTATGCAAAAGATAGATATAGAATTGAAACCGAATTTGTTATAAAAGATTCCGTAAGCGTAAAAGATAGCCGATTATATGGCAGCTATTTACAAGGGACGTATAGCTTCCCTATAGGTAACAGTAAGTTACTAAAATATGTAGAGCCAAACTTGCGGGGAGATGCCATGGGTTTTAATGTGTTCGACAACGGTTTTGATATTAGCCGGCTAACTTTTGGGCTTAACTTTGGACTGGCGCCAAAGAAAATGAATGCCGAGTTAAGGCTTAACTATGAGAAGCTGTTCTTTAGCGGTAGTAAGCTCGGCATACAAAACGATGCCCGATATGCGGGTTACTTTACAGGGGCATCAAATAAGCCGTTATCGGATAGGCTTACAATAGAGTTATATATAAAATTCTAAAAATAAATATACTTAACAATATTTTGCTGTTATATTCAAAGGAAAATCGGAGGCTGACAATAACCTATCAGCCTCCGATTTTTTAACATTCCACCATATCCGAATTCCAAATTTTGCAGCAATCTGATATACTGATTACTAGATTTTGTTTTACAGAAAAGGGAATAAAGACCGACAAAATTATTTTAATGTTAAAACTACATTATTCATACTTTTTTTACATAGGTACATATAACTATATATTTAATTATCATTAATTTAAATCTCATATTTAAACCATAACTATATATAAAGCATACGATTTGTCAATTCGCAAAAAATTATTACTTTTGTAGTGAGAGTTTTTTGGGTTTACTTATAAGAGGGTAATCCCCTGTTTAAAAACCCGCTAGAGAAATTTAGCGGGTTTTATTTTTGTAAGAATATAAGCCCAGCCTTATTTGCCGCGAAATATATGAGTTAGGCTATCTCCTATTTTACCAACCTTTAGAGAGAACTCCGAGCCGTTACCCCAACTTTTGCCGGATAAAGCTGTGTGGTAATTCTATTCAGCAAATTTCTCGCTATGCTCGGAATGACGGGGAATATTTATTTTAAGCTCTTCTTGTATTTAATAATTTTTTCCAGATATTTCAGCTCCCCTTTTTATCAATGTCGAGAATTAGCGGAATTAATTTTCCTGTAGCATTAGCCTTCTTAAATTCCTTTTTTATTTTATCATCTATTTCTAAATCAATAACCCCTGTCCGGGTTCTTTCAGTAAAGAAAAACTGGTTTTTATATAGCCATCCCAAATTGAGAACCAGAAAACGGTCTTTTTCCCATTGACAACTTTGCAAAGCCAGGCTTTTCTGTCTTTATAGTAGTTCCAGCCATTACGCCCAACACCCTAACCAGCTCCTTATCCAGTAAAGGATCTGGCGAGCGTAATATTTCAATATCAGACACTACGCCGTTGGACTGAATAGTAAAGCAGGCATAAGCCACTCCGGTAATATTTTGCTCTATAAGGGTAATCGGATATTTTATTCGAGAATCTATATGCCTCAATAAATCTTTTTCGTCGGTATAGAGGCACGGATAAACACGCTTGTCGGTATCAGAAAAGGTACAGCCTTCATCAAAGGTATATTCCAGAACTTTAGAAGATACTACCGCCATTGGTCTATGAGAGCGTTCGGTATAATATCCCGGCGTATGCTCTGTTCTAATAAGAACAACTGTTTTATTAAACCCAACAAGATATGTATCGATATTTTTTGGCGGTGTATATCCTTCATAAGAAACGTTTGTACTATAATACCTCTTTTATCGGATTAAAAATCCATCTTTTGTTTTTTTATACGTGGCGTAAGATGGCGAATTTGGGATAACATTACCCTTGCAGAAAAACAGCCAAAAATACGCATTATATTGATTATCAATTTCTCCAATGAATTTGTTTATTCCTTTCAAGGTATAAAATGTTTTGATTTTTCCGTTCTTCTTTTGTGCGGCTATATAGTAAGTATAAATATTGGGAGCAACAACTCTCATAAACCCCAGATAGCGACCATCTTTCATTGGTGGCTCTGCTAACGCACCGCTATCTCCGGCTCGATTGTACTCCCACCTAATAAAACTTTTTTTTGGGCTGATGGAGTCTAAGAAGCTGAGGTAGAGGAAGGGCTCGAATCCTAATGTATCGCTATAGTACTTAGTGATTATTATAGAATCGTTACTACGACAAAATATCGTATAAGGCAACATTAACAAGAAGAGTAGGATAAGTAAAAACCTATTCATAGCATCCCGGTTTATGAATATAAAATTACCATGGGCATTCATTTTACCCTTGCTTAATAAGCGTTATCTCCAAATCGTACACATATTTGTCAGCAAAACACTCCGTCATTTCGAGCATAGCGAGAAATCTACTTATTCATCGGATTGCTTCTCTATTCAGCAGATTTCTCGCTATGCTCGAAATGACGCAATAATAGAAGCAATCTATCTCTCTTCTTTTAATTTGAAATAAGCAACAACTTTCTCCGCCATTTTCTTTCCAACCAACTTTGTCAGTTCCTCAAGATTTGCTTTTGCTATCTTCGGAATACTCTTATAGTGGCTTAGTAACTTTTTAGCCGTGGTTTCTCCCACTCCCGGAATGTTTGTGAGCTCGCTTTTTATAAAGGCTGCGCTACGCTTGTTGCGATGAAAAGTTATACCAAAACGGTGAACTTCATCGCGCATACGCATAATAAGCTTAAGGCTCTCTGAGTTTTTATCAAGAAAAAGCGGAACGCTATCGTACGGAAAGTATATCTCTTCCAACCGTTTAGCCAACCCGATAACAGGTATTTTTCCATACAGCCCCAGCAGCTCTAAGCTACTTACAACCGCGCTAAGCTGACCTTTACCTCCATCAATAATTATCAGTTGCGGCAGCTCGTCGCCCTCTGTAAGCATACGGCTGTAACGACGGTAGATAATTTCTCGCATAGACGCAAAGTCGTCCGGTCCCTCTACGGTTTTTATGTTGAAGTGACGGTAGTCTTTTTTGCTGGGTTTTGCGTTCTTAAATACAACACACGCAGCCACAGGATGCGCTCCCCGAATGTTAGAGTTATCAAAGCATTCCATATGAACAGGCGGCTGATCGAGGTGTAAATCTTTTTGCACCTGAGTAAGGATACGTATGCTATGTTGCTCGGGATTAACTTTTTCGAGCTGCTTTAACCGCTCCATTCTATAGAACTTGGAATTACGCTCCGATAACTCCAAGAGCTTGTGCTTATCTCCTCGCTGCGGGATGGTGTAAACGTAGCCATCCATCTCCTGGTCGGGCATAAACGGTACAATCAGCTCTTTTGATAACCCGTGATGACGTTCGTACATTTCCGCGATCAGGTAGCTAAGCAGGCTTTCCTTGCTATCCTCAACACCAAGCTTTAACTCAGCCGTATGAGATTGTACAATAGCACCTGAAATTACCCTCATAAAGTTGGCATACATTACCCCGGTATCGGGCAGTAAGCTAAACACATCAACGTTATTTATTGTAGGATTGACAATTACAGATTTTGAACGATAACGTTCGAGTATTTCGTACTTCATTTTTAGCCTATGCGCATCCTCAAATCGATGTAAATCAGCAGTTTTCTTCATTTGTTCTTTCAAAAACTCCATAACTTCTCCTATATTACCACGAATAATAGAAGTTATCATTTTGATATTCAGATCATAATCTTCAATCGTTTGCTTACCAATACAAGGGGCCTTACAGTTACCGATATGATACTCAAGGCATTCTTTATATTTTCCCTTAGCAATGGCTTCGGGCTCAAGGTTAAAGTTACAGGTGCGAAGGGGATATAGTTGCCTTACCAACTCCAGCAAGGTTTTCATGAGAACAAGCGAGGCATATGGTCCGAAGTATTTTGACCCGTCTTTTACAACCCGTCTTGTAGAAAACACCCGGGGAAAAGGCTCGCTTTTTATGCAAATCCAAGGGTAGGTTTTATCGTCTTTCAGCAGCACATTATAGCGTGGCTGATATTCCTTAATTAAGTTATTTTCAAGTAGTAAGGCATCAGCCCCTGTATCTACAACAATATGCTTGATATCGGCTATTTTGCTTACCATAACCATTAGCTTGCGGTTATCGTAAGTGCGAGAGGTAAAATAGGTAGAGACACGTTTTTTAAGATCCTTGGCTTTACCTACATAAATAATTTTCCCTGTGTCATCAAAAAACTGATACACCCCGGGGCTACTAGGTAAAAACCCGACTTTACTTTTTAGTATGTCGTTACTCTCCATTTAGCAAATATAGCTAACTACTATACAAATAAATCTACAGGTTGAAATTTTGTAACATCAAACAAACCGCCTGCCGCTATTTTCAGCTCGGGTATAACAATTAGAGCCAAGAAAGCCATTATCATAAACGGAGCGGTAAGCGTTGTTCCCAACCTTTTAGCCTTCTCTTGTAGATATTCGTAGGCTGCGGCGGCGGCTTCTGCTATTTCGGTGGACATTATACCAGCAATTGGCAATGGAAAAATCTCGGTAGCTTTTCCGTTATGTACGCCTATACCACCTTTAGCTTCTATGATTTCATTTATCACTTCGACTAAAGAGCTATCATCGGCACCAATAGCTATAATATTATGACTATCGTGAGCAACGCTGCTGCAAATAGCACCGTACGTTATACCTGTTCCTTTTACAAAACCAACAACAGGAAGGGTTGGTTCGTACCTATTAACCACAACGATTTTTAGAATATCCTTGTCCAAATCCGGCACAACCTTTCCATCGGCAACGGTAAGTTCAACTTCAAGCAGTTTCGTGTAGATTTCTTTATCTATTACTTCCATTACCCTGATCTTTTTTCCACCTTTAGCAACAACTTCTAAACTCTTCGTATTTATTTGTTTTGCCTTAAAATTATTTATCGGATTTACTTTTACCGTTGGTAAAACAATATCCTCTTCCGACGAGTAAACCTGCTCTCCGTTTATATAGGTTTGTCGTATATTAAAATCATCGGGGTTATCTACTACAATAAAATCCGCCGGCTCTCCCACCCTTAGTTGTCCCACACCCAGATTATAATGCTTAACCGGATTTATTGATGCAGCCTTTATAAGGTTGAAAAAATCCAGACCCTTTTTCACACCCCGTTTTACCAAGAGGTTGATAGTGCCTTTTAGCAAATCGTCGGGGTGACAGTCATCGGTACAAAACATTACCTGCGATGGATATTGATTAACCAAGGGGTATAGATTCTCGAAATTTTTGGCGGCACTACCCTCTCGGATCAGAATCTTCATTCCTAGATGAAGCTTCTCTTCCGCTTCGCAAATATCTATCGCCTCATGATCGGTAGAGATTCCGCTGGCAACATACTTCTTCAGGTCTTCTCCTGCAAGTCCCGGAGCATGACCATCTACAGGTTTATCCAGTTGCTTTGCTTTCTCTATTTTCGCCAAGACCTCGGGATCGTTACTAACCACTCCAGGGAAGTTCATCATCTCCCCAAGATGTGTTGCCCGCGGGTCGGACAACAGTTCTCCAACTTCGCTTGCTCCAAGTATTGCCCCAGAAATATCAAAGGGTGCTGCCGGAACGCAAGATGGCACTCCCCAATAAAATTTTAGCTTGGCTTGATCGGCGTTGTCCATCATAAAACGAACACCTTCTACCCCCATCACATTGGCTATTTCGTGAGGGTCGGCAACAACGGCAACCACACCATTCCGAACCGCCACCCGAGCAAACTCCGACGGCGTTAGCATAGAACTCTCTATGTGTACATGCGAATCGACCAGCCCCGGCAGTATATACTGAGGGTTTTCTACTTCGCAACGCTCTATTTTTTCTATTTTCCCGCCCTTTATAGAGATTTTACCTTGAAAAAACATGCCAGACTCTACATCTGCAATATAACCAGAGAGCCGCATGGACTCGCTTGCGCCTATACCAGCCATAACAAAATTATTATATTTAAAACACCTATACTTATACAAAAATCGCGCTTATACACCTTCTGATGATTTTTCTAAGATCAAAACAGGGTATTGCAAAATTCTTTTAACACAAAAACAACCATCGTTCCACGTGGAACGATACCGCAGAATGTTTCTTCACGTTCCACGTGGAACACTACCTCCCCAAAGAAATCAAAAGAACAGAAATGTCTGCCGGCGACACCCCGGGTATTCTGGATGCCTGACCTATTGTTCTGGGGCATATTTTAGAAAGTTTTTGCTGCGCTTCTATTGTAATGTTTAATCCGGAATAATTGAACGTGTCTGGAATTTTTATTTTTTCTAGCCGAGAGAGTTTATCCGCCTGCGCACGCTCTCTCTCTATATATCCTGAGTAGTTTGTCAAAATATTTGCTTCTTCTATTGGCTCAGCGCGCGGGGATGTAAGGGTTGACAGAAAACTCTTTAAAGGGGGAAAAATTTCCGCAATAGCCTCTATTGATATTTCGGGGCGAAGAAGTAGCTCTTTAAGCTTACGCTGCTGACGAAGCGGGGCAGAGCCAATACTTTCTAAATAGATATCGACATCCGAAGGAGCAATACTTGTTTTCTCTATAAACGCTAAAAGAGATTCTACTTCTTGCTGCTTAACTTTCATTAAATCGTACCGCTCTTGAGAAGCCAAACCTAAATAATAGGAGAACTCGGTAAGGCGAATATCTGCATTATCCTGACGAAGCAGAATACGATATTCCGCACGACTTGTGAACATGCGGTAAGGCTCGTCAACACCCTTTGTAACCAAATCGTCGATAAGTACGCCAATATATGCTTGATCTCTTCTTAGCACAAAAGGCTCTTTTTGGTTTAACTTAAGATGGGCATTTACCCCTGCCATTAAACCTTGTGCTCCAGCCTCCTCATATCCGGTTGTACCGTTAACCTGTCCGGCGAAATACAAATTCTCTATCGGCTTTGTTTCGAGTGTATGGTAAAGTTGGGTAGGTGGAAAATAGTCGTACTCTATAGCATAACCTGGACGAAAAATCTCTAATTTTTCAAAACCTTCTATTTCTCTTAATGCAGTCAGCTGCACTTCTAACGGAAGCGACGAAGAAAATCCACTTAAGTAATACTCGTTAGTATCTCTTCCCTCAGGTTCTAAAAACAGCTGATGGCTCTCTTTTCCCGCAAATGTTTTAATCTTATCCTCAATGCTGGGACAGTATCTAGGACCGATACCTTTAATTGTTCCCGTAAAAAGCGGAGAATCATCAAATCCGGTTTCTAAAATAGCGTGTACTTTCTTTGATGTGTTAACAACATAACATGGCTTTTGATTCTGTACCGGAGAAATGGTGGGAAGAAAAGAAAACTTCGAAGGATTTTCATCTCCATACTGAATGGTTAGTTTACTAAAATCTATTGTTCGACCATCAAAGCGGGCAGGTGTTCCGGTTTTCATTCGTCCGACCTCGAAGCTATAAGCAGCCAGCTGTTCGCTTATTCCGTACGAAGCCATATCGCCCATACGCCCCCCACTCTGCTGATTCCGCCCTACAAAAATCTTTCCGTTCATAAACGTTCCAGAAGTAAGAATCACAGCTTCGGAAAAAAACTTAGCCCCCATACCTGTTTCTACACCCCTCGCCTTTCCGTCCTCAATAATCAGGCTGGTAACGCTATCTTGCCAAAAGTAAAGGTTTGGAATTGCTTCTAACATTTTCCGCCACTCCATGCAAAATTCAAAACGATCGCACTGAGCACGCGGACTCCACATAGCCGGTCCTTTAGAACGATTAAGCATTCGGAACTGAATGCTTGTTCTATCTGTAACAATGCCGCTATATCCACCAAGCGCATCTATCTCGCGGACGATTTGTCCTTTTGCAATTCCACCTATAGCGGGATTACACGACATGGATGCAAACTTTGTCATATCCATCGTAACGAGTAATACGGTAGAACCCATATTTGCAGCAGCCGCTGCCGCTTCACAGCCGGCATGTCCTCCGCCGACAACAATTATATCGTAGCTGGTTATCATCTATTTGAAATAAACTTACAGCAAAGGTAGTTATAAAGAAGGTTTAGCTGTACTAAGGTTAAACGAAAAGAACTAACGTAAAAGCACGAATGCTTGCAATATATTGCCTCATCACTTCGAACGTAGTAAGAAATCTTTTGAAAAGACAAAGTATGCTGAATTATCAGCATACTTTTATTCTAACTTTCTAAAACAGATATAAGGTAAAAGCAGTTATTATATAATGGCAACATCTCTTAATGAGGAGATTTCTCCCTGCGGTCGAAATGACGGATAAAATTTGAGATGAGATTTATAAACGAAACGTATAATTTCAAAACTTCAACTTTGCCAAGTAGTAATCTTCCTTTGCTCTCATCAGCTGCTTTTCGGTATCTGAATGGTCTTTATATTCGCATAAATGGAGCACTCCGTGTACCATAACCCGGTATAGTTCATTCTCAAAGCCTTGACGATATTCTTCTGCATTAACTCTCACTGTATCAATGCTTATAAAAATATCTCCGACTATACAACCATCTTCGGAATAGTCAAAAGTTATAACATCGGTGTAATAATCGTGGTTAAGGAAACGGCGGTTGATATCGAGAAGGTAGTCGTCTGAACAAAAAATAAAGCTCAACTCTCCTACCCTTTTTTGTTCTTCGGCGGCTACAGCTGTAAGCCACCGCTTAAGTAGCATTTTATTTTTAAGCGTAAACGAAAAATCCGCTTCGGTATTGAAACGTATCATTGTATTACTTTCTGGGTGCCAGCCAAAGCTCGGGATTCTGAGGGACGGTAGAGCCTTTCGTACTTTTCCAAAACTCGAAATGAAGAAGGGAGTTTCCGCTGTCGGCAATATCCAGCGTTCCAACGCTATCTCCCGTATTCACTTTATCTCCTACTTTTACTTTAATAGCATTTAACCTACAGTATAGCGTAAAAAACTCTCCATGCCTTATCATTACACAGTTTCCATAGCTTTGAAACGGAAAGACTCTAACTACTTCGCCGGCAAAAACAGACACAACATCGCTTGCCGCTTCGGTAGAAATATCAATACCATTATTAGGCGGAAATGTTATCGACTTAAACAAAGGATGCTTATTGGTACCGAATTTTAGTGTAATGGTACCGCGCTTAAGAGGCCATGGCAGCTTTCCGCGATTAGCTTCGAACTTATTTGAGAGTTCTCTTTCGGCAGCCGGCAACTCTCTATACCCGCCTGAAGAACTAGTGTTACCGCTGGCTTTACGCACTTCGGCGTTAACAAGACGGGCGATTTCGGCATTTAAGCTTCGGATGTTTGCCTGTTGTTTTTTCAAAGATTCCTTCAAGCCTTTTTCTTGCTTTTCTAGCTCTTTCTGAAGCTCTTTCAGCCTAGCCTCATCTTTACCAAGCTCTTTTACCTCCGCTTCCCTCTCTTTCTGAACAACGGCAAGCTCTTTACGCTTTTCTTCCAACTCTTTGCGCTTCTCTTCCAACTCTACGGTTTTAGCCTTTACCTGCTCTCCCTGAAATACGGCAAGGTCTGCAAAAGATCTGAAATATTTCAGGCATCGATATGCTTGCGATAAATCGTCGCTGGCAAATACATACATCAGCCACGTTGAGTTTCTCCTCTTTGTATATATTGCCGAAATTAGGCTGGCGTAAGCATCTTTCAGGCTATTAAGCTCTGTTTGAAGCGAAGTAATATCCTTTCGGGTTTGAGATATTTCTCCATTCACTATACCTATCTGAGCCTCTACATCCCTTACCAAATACCGTCTGTGGTTAATCTTTGCTTGAAGCAGATTAAGTTCTTCGAGGTTAGAGGCTTTTTTACTTCCTGTTTTTCCTAACAAAGAGTTGATATATGCAATTTCTTTCTCTGCCGTTTTCTTTCTACATTCCAGAGCATCTAGCGTTTGAGAAAAAACAGGAAAAACAAGCAGCAAAAATATACCGCCTAATAAAAATTTATATGTGTAACGTAATAACATTCTACTTTATCGTTTTTGCTTTATCAATCTTAACTTTTATCTCTTCGGGGTTTTCGCAATCGGGTGCTTCTAACGCATACTCATAGTAAAGTATCGCAGTATCGTACTCTTCCAGAGCAAACAGTACATCGCCATAATGATCGAGCAGCACCGACTCCGAACGCCCGCCATACAACATTGCCTGACGGAAAACATTCTTCGCTTCGCTGTATAGCTCCATTTTATAAAGAATCCAACCATAGGTATCAAGGTAGGTAGGATTATTAGGCTCTATATCCATAACTTTTTTAGCCATCCTTAAAGCATCGGCAAGACGTTCTCCTTCTTCGCTCAAATAGTAGGCATAGTTATTAAGTACGGCTATACCACTAGGGTTCAGTTCAAGCGCCTTCTCATAGGTTAAGTAGGATTTCCTTTTATCTCCGTTAAGATGATAAAGATCGCCCATCAGAGCGTATATATCATATCGTTGTGCCGTATCGGATGTATGCTTTAATGCCGCATTAAGGGTTTTTACGGCTTCACCGAGCTTATTCTGCTGCCAAAGTCCAACGCTCTTATACATATAAAACTGCACATCTTTACTGTTTTTATTCAAAACCTCGTCAGCCTTTAAAACCAGCGAAGCCCATTTTTGCGCACTATTAAGTAAAGAAAGGTAAACTTCTTGAGCACCATAGCTATCCTTATCGGTTGATTGTGCCATATAACCTTCCATTATCTTAAGCGCATGCTCGATCTGGTTGGTTTGTACAAGGTAAGAAATATAAAGAACGGTAAAATCCCAATCGGCAATATAGACGGAAGTCATCTCCTCGAAAATATTATTTAACCAAGGAATACCAACTTTACCTAAGGTCGGATCGCTTGCCACCATTGCCATATAGCGACCTTTTTCTTCAAGATTTATCCTTTTGCTCAGGCAAAACTTTTTCAGCTCATCAAAAAACTCTGTGTAGCTTTCTGTTTTACGGTAAACATCTAGCAACCCAATCTGTGCCGGAGGATATAACGAATCTATTGTCAGCGCCTGATTGTAATATGTTTTAGCTTCTCTAATATCTCCTTCGCGGGCATAGGCATCGCCCACTAAAGTAATGTACTGAGGAACATTGGGCGAATAGTCGTTAAGCTTAATAGCTTCTGCCAATGATCTGTCTGTATAACCCATCGAATAGTAAATCTGCTGGCGCAATAACGACACTCGCTCGTTATATCCTTCGTAGTTTTCAAGCGTATCAACCATTGCCATTGCCTGAGTATAGTCGCCGCTAGCGCCATACAAGCTAGCAAGATTAAGATATACGCTAGGGTTATAGCCTTGTTTATCCGTAACCTCTTCATACTGCTCTATCGACTGCGATAGGTTACCCATACGCATGTTAATGGTAGCCTGCATAACCGTGTACCATTGGTTTGTAGAGTCTATTGCCCGCACATTATTTATGGCTTCGAGTGCCTGTCGGTACATTCCTGCTCCGGCATAAACATCGGATTGCAGATAGTAGCACGCTGCACATAACGAATCTCTCTTGATAGACTGATTAATCAAAGCCAGTGCCGAGGAAGCATCTCCAAATACATGATGTTTCACAGCCTCAACCAACAAGTAATCTTTCTCTAGTAAAAACTCGCCTGCCGTTTTAGGAGAAGCCGACAAAGATGATTGAACCTGATGTCCGGTAGAACAAGCTGCCATAGCAAGCACTAGAAGAAAAGAAAAAAGAACTATAAATCTGTTCATGCCAGACATCAATTAATGATAAAAGTAAAAATTAAAATAACTAATAGCTGATCAATGCCAACTATTTTGTACCAGTAGAGCCAAAACCACCTGCTCCCCTATCGCTCTCCGATAGCTCGCTTACGCCCTCCCACTCTATCCGTTCGAATTTAGCAATAATAAGCTGCGCAACACGCTCGCCGGGATTGAGAACAACTTCTTCGTTAGAAAGGTTTACCAGAATAACCTTTATCTCGCCACGATAATCGGGATCAATGGTTCCCGGAGAGTTAAGAACTGTAATGCCCATTTTGGCAGCCAGCCCGCTACGTGGACGAACTTGCGCTTCATAGCCATCGGGTAACTCTATAAAAAGCCCCGTCGGTACAAAGCAGCGCTCAAGCGGTTTTAGCGTAATTGGCGCATCGGTATTAACTTTAAGATCGAGACCTGCTGCCTGCGCCGTAGCATACTGCGGCAACTCGAACTGCGACTTATTTACAATTCTTACTTTCATTCGTGAGGAACAGAGTTTATCGGTTTAGTAAAGCAATAATCTTTCAAAGTTAATGGGTATTCGGCGATTAGCAAAATAATTGTTGAAAAGTTGCAATTGATTGGGTAGTATAATCTTTACCCGTCATTTCGACCGAAGGGAGAAATCTGCTACTAGTCAACAGATTTCTCCCTTCGGTCGAAATGACGATTTATTTATTATCCAGCCTCTTAGCAAACTCCATAACGTTGGCAGGTGGACGATTATTCTTCAGTTCGTTTGCCATAAAATCCATATAAGGTTTTACATGGTTAAAATAGTGCTTTAATCCGGCACAATAGTAGGTATGACCATGTCATGTTCGCATCCATCAATATTGTCGAAGCGAGAACGTGTGCAATAGCCGTTACAAGTAGCCAGCATATCGCAATCTCGACAGGTAGTGCAGGTACGCTTTAACTTAGCATCGGCAAACTCTGCTCTTCTTGGGCTGTGAGCAATTGCTAGTAAAGGTTCTACATTAAGATTACCTAGCCTATATTTTGGTGCAACAAGCTGGTTGCACTGGTAGACACTTCCGTCGAAATCTACCAACAGCCTATTCCTACAGCTGCGGCTAAACTCGCAAATTTCTAACGATCGTTTCCCTACAAGAGCCGTTAGAGTAGCATCAAACAGCTTAATGTAGCATTCGCCAACATCGTTACGAACCCATTCATCAAAAATTTCGGTAAGAAATTTGCCATATGCCAACGAGGGAACAGAGCAATCTGCCAACACTCCCTTGTCTTTATCTTCGGGAAAAACAGGCTGAAACTTTCTATCACCTTTTGTCACCAAATGTGCCAGCGGATGAAAATGAATAAAATGTGCGCCCAGATCTTTAAAAAAGCGATAGATCTCGAGCGGATAGTTAACTGAATATTGTGTGTGTTACCGACACTTGAACTACAAAATCTACTCTATGCTTCTTTAGCAGATTAACGGCGTTAATAACCCGCAAAAATGTCTTACCATTCTTTTTGTCGCTGCGATAGCGGTCATGACAATGCTCGGGTCCGTCTAAAAAAACATATACAAAAAAGTTGTTTTCTTTAAAAAACCTACACCATACATCATCAATCAATAAACCATTCGTTTCTAAAACATTTAAAATAATCCTGTCCTCGGTCAGCTTTCTTTGCATACGAACAGCATCTTTATAAAAATCCAGCCCGCTTAGCATAGGCACTCCTCCTTCCCAGACAAAAACAACCGATTTAGAAGGCCGGGCATTAATTTACTCTCGTATAATTTTCTCTAAAAGTCCTCTCGACATATGCGGTTTATCACCCCATATCTTTTCGGTAGATTCATAATAACAACAGTATTTGCAGTAAGCATTGCAATCGTTGCCGTTAGGTCTAATCTGTAGGTAGAACGGCTCATTAAACGGGTTTGTAAAAATGGTATTTTGTCTCATCAAGCGAACTTAAGCGCAGGCAAATTTATGAAATAATTCACAACAATATTGGCAATGAAATACCTGATTACCACTGACATATCAAATATATTTTGACAAAAAAGGGAGAAGTCGGTTAAAATAAACCGCTACCCCCTCAGTAAAACAAAACAGTAAGTAATAAGTTTTCTAAACTACTGTTCTAAACATATTCAGGAATCGAACATCATTTTCAAAATAAAGCCTGATATCGCTTACCTGCCATTTAAGCTGCGCAATACGCTCTACGCCCATACCGAAAGCAAAACCGCTATATTTTTTGCTATCAATATTGCATGCTTCTAGAACGTTAGGATGAACCATGCCACAGCCCATAATTTCTAACCAACCGGTGTACTTACAGATATTACAACCCTTACCCCCGCATATGGTACAGCTAACATCCATTTCTGCCGAAGGCTCTGTAAACGGGAAATACGATGGGCGAAGACGTATTTCCACATTTTCGCCAAACATCTCGCGGGTAAAATACAACAGGGTTTGCTTCATATCGGCAAAAGAAACGTTCTCATCGATGTAAAGCCCTTCTACTTGATGGAAAATACAGTGTGCGCGAGCCGAAATATCCTCGTTGCGAAATACGCGTCCCGGACAAACAACACGAATAGGGGGCTGCTGCTTTTCCATTATTCTAACCTGAACGGAGCTGGTATGTGTACGAAGCAGAATAGGATTATCGCTATCGGTATTGATAAAAAATGTATCCTGCATATCGCGCGCGGGGTGGTCGGGAGCAAAGTTTAAAGCCGAAAAAACATGCCAATCGTCTTCCATCTCCGGTCCTTCCGCCGTTACGTAACCTAAGCGGTTAAATATTTCAACAATTTCATTCTTAACCACCGAAAGCGGATGACGTGTACCTACCTCGCTTCTAACGCCGGGCATTGTTTTATCAACGCTAAGGCTACTGTCTGAACTACCGTTGCCCAGCTGGTCTTTTAATGTCTTAATCTTATCTTGTGCTTTATTCTTAAGCACATTCAGCTTTTGTCCCAACTCTTTCTTCCGCTCTGCCGAAACGGTCTTAAAATCATCAAAAAGTCGGGTTAAAACACCTTTTTTACCCAGCATTTTAATACGAAACTCTTCTATTTTCTGCTCTGTATCGGCAGTAAACTGTTCTACTTCGGCAAGTAGCTGCTCTATCTTACTATTCATACGTATATTTATGGATAAAAGACGTAAAGACAAAATCCCCGCTAGTACAAGTCTTTACACTTAAACCGTTTTATTCTAAAATTGTTGCTTTAATAACATTTATGTCTGCTAAAGGTCTGTTGTTTCCATCTACCTCCACACCTGCAACAGCATCAACAACACCTAAACCTTCAATAACTTCTCCAAATACGGTATAGCCGCCATCGAGATGAGGAGCACCTCCTGTTGATTTGTAAACCGCACGCTGCTCTTGCGTAAACTTAATGCCGGAACGTGCTTCAATACCGTTCAACTCTTCATCGGAATAAGGTCTTCCCTGCACGATATAGAACTGCGAACCACTCGACTCTTTTAGAGGGTTCTCTGTTCTTGCCGCCGCTAAAGCGCCTTTTTTATGATAATGGTTTGGCAAAATTTCTGCCGAAATTTTATAGTCGGGACCGCCCATTCCTAAACGTTGTCCGGCAGCAGCATTAATAGACTCAGGATCACCTGTCTGAATCATAAACTCCTTAATAACACGGTGGAAAAGCACACCGTTATAGTAACCTTCGCTAACCAGCTTAATAAAGTTGTCACGGTGTAAAGGAGTATCTTTATACAGCTTGATTTTGATATTCCCCTTCGATGTTTGAAGCTCAATAATAGGCTCTTCCGAAAGGTTTTCGGGTATCGGGGTGCGTTCCTTTACAGCTGCTTTTTCTACCACTTGTTCTTCCTTTTTATTCGCATCGGCATTTTCTGTAGCCTTTTTAGAAGAGCTGCCTCCACATGAGGCAACAAGACAGGCGGCGCTTAGCGCCAGTAAAATAAGTTTGGTTTTCATGATTCTAACGGTTGAAATATTACTAGTTTTGTAATTTATTCGTAGTATGCAAATGTACATAATAAATAGGTTTGTTATTACAAGATAGGTTTAAGTTAGGAAAACTTCTGCTTCTCAACGAGTTTATTTTTTTAAGCACAGGTTTAATTAAATGAAGAGATTAAAGCTTTACATACTATTTGCCGCTAGCATTTTTGCCGGAACACTAAACGCCCAAGAACAGGAGAGGGTTGGTCTTGTACTTAGCGGGGGCGGGGCGAAAGGGCTTGCCCATGTCGGCGTTATTAAGGCGCTGGAAGAAAACGATATCCCTATCGACTATATTACCGGAACTTCAATGGGTGCTATTGTTGGCGGACTATATGCTATTGGTTACTCGCCCGATGATATGATAAAGCTATTCTCATCTAAAGAGTTTAAGACCTGGTACACCGGATCGAAAGAAGAAGCTTTTACCAACTACTCGCAAAAAATGGATCCCGAAGCGGAGATGATTACCATTAACTTCGACTTTAAAGATGGTAAACCTAAAATGCAGATGCCTACAAACATTGTTCCTACCTACCAAATGGACATCGCATTTTTAGAGCTGTTTGCCGGACCAAATGCCGTAGCAAAAGAGAACTTCGACAGCCTGTTTGTTCCGTTTAGATCCGTATCGTCCGATATAAACCATAAGCAACCGTATGTGCCTAAAAGCGGAGATCTGGGAACAGCCATTAGGGCTTCTCTGTCATTTCCGTTAGCTTTTAAACCGGTTATGGTGGATTCTATGCTCCTATTTGATGGCGGTATCTACAACAACTTCCCCCAAGATATAATGATACAAGAGTTTAAACCTGATTTTGTTATCGGAAGTAAGTGTGCCAATAACTCGCTTAAGGCAGACGAAGAAGACCTCGTTCTGCAAATAGAAAATATGGTAATGCGAAGCACCGATTACAGCATAGACCCACAACACGGCATTTTAATCGAATCGAAGTTTACAGGTGTTAGCCTGCTGGCATTCGACCGTGTGCAGGAGTTTGTAAAATTTGGCTACGAAAACACCCTTCAAAAGATAGACTCCATAAAAGAAAGGATTTCGGCAAGGCGAAGCTACGAAGAGCTGTGTAAAGACAGGCAAGCTTTTAGAGATAAAGAACCCAAGCTAACGTTTAACTGGGTAAACGTAAACGGAAAGGTTAACGACAGGCAGGTTGACTACCTCAAGCAAATCTTTCGCGGAACAAAACGTAAACCGTTCAATTTTGACAGGTTGAAAAGTAACTACTTCAAAATAATAGGTAGCGAAACGGTTTCAACCATATTCCCCACAGCATCTAAAGATTCCGCCTCTTCATACTTCGATCTTAACCTAAAGGTAAATCCTGCTCCTCGCTTTAGGGTTTCGATAGGGGGAAACATATCTTCTTCCAACGCACAGGAAGGATACTTAGGTTTAGAATACCGCACTTGGAGACGATTGCAAACGGTTATAAAAGGAAACCTTTACTATGGAAAGCTTTATGGGTCGGGGCTCGTAGGCTTGCGGCAAGATATACCCATTAAGCATACAATATTTTATGAGCTGTTCGGTATATACAACCGATACGATTACTACTCGGGCAGCCCCGAAATATTTGTAGTTGGCGATAAACCCAGCTACATTAAAACAAACGACTATCACTTCCGCGCAGCCTTGGGTTTTGCCGCATCTAACAACACACCTGTTAAGTTTACATATACAACAGGAGAACTGGAAAGCCAGTACTACCAAGAAACCGATTTCTCCTCTACGGATGTTTCCGACAAGTCGAAAATTCGCTACCATACTACATCGTTTACTTTAGAGAGGAATACGCTCAATCACTCGCAGTTTCCAACGGCGGGTCATCATATACTTATTGCAGGAAGATACATTCATAGCAAAGAAAACTATAAGCCCGGAACGACCTCGAGGCTACCCCGCATTTACGATAAATTCAACACTATATGGGCTGCAAGATTTTACGACGAAAGATATTTTCGTATAGGCAACCGTTTCTCGTTAGGATATATGGTAGATGCCGTATATTCTACCAAGATAATATTTGCTAACTATCTTTCTACGGTTTTAATGTCATCGGCTTTTCAGCCAACCGTGCATAGTAAAACCATATTTGTACCCGAATATCGCTCTAACGCATATCTGGCAGGAGGTATAATGCCCACCCTGCTATTTACAGATAGGGTTTATCTAAACACCGGTGTCTATTCATTTATTCCATATAAAGATATTGTTCGTAATCCGGATCACACCGCCTCTTTCGGCGATCCGATAAATACGTTTGTATGGTCGGGTCATGCGTCATTAGTATGGGATACCCCCTTCGGACCGCTAAGCTTCTCGGTAAATTACTATGATAAAAAAGACCATCGGTTCTACTTTCTGTTTAACTTCGGATTTCTATTGTTTAACCGTAACGGTATTGAATACTAATAAAGCATAGTGGCATCAATTAAAAAGCTAGCAGGCGAAACGGCTATATACGGAGCCAGCACCATTCTTGCAAGAATGGTAAACTTCTTGTTCGTTCCGTTATACACGCGCGAAATTTCGACAAGCAACTACGGCATTTTTAGCGAGTATTTTGCTTATATCGCAATCTTGCAGGTATTCCTTACCTTCGGCATGGAAACGGGCTTTTTTCGCCACGCAAACAAGGAAAAAGACCCGAAGTTCGTACTATCTACAACCTTAACCTGGATTTCGTTTTTATCCGTTCTGTTTTTCCTTTTTACCTTCTTTGGAGCTAACCAAATTGCATCGCTCTTCGGGAGACCGGAAGACAGTATCTGCATTATATTTATCGGTGCCACGCTCTGCTTTGATAGCATCACGGCTATAATGTTTTCCAAGCAAAGGTTTGAGCATAAGGCTGTAAAGTTCGCCACATTCAAAACCATCAAAATATTTTCGGAGTTAGGGTTTAACCTGCTTTTCTTCTTATGCTTGCCTGCATACTTCGCAGCAAACCCCGATTCATTCCTGCTTAACTTCTTACCTGCCACACCGGGATATCAATATATCATATTTGCTATATTTTTAAGCAGCTTGGTAGCAATGCTACTATTTCTACCGTCGTTCTTCAAAATAAAATTCCGCTTCTCGGTGTCGCTATGGAAGCAAATGATGCTGTATTCCATACCCGTTATGATAGCGGGATTGCCCGGAGCAGCCAACGATGCCATAGACCGTATCTTATTCCGCTACCTTGCACCGCAACCACCTGGGTGGGAAGAGCAGCTGGGCATGTTTTCCGCAAACGTAAAGCTGGCTGTTATTATGAGCCTGTTTGTACAAATGTTTCGCTATGCTGCCGAACCGTTTTTCTTTGCCAACGCCCAAGAAAAGAACATTCGTAAAACCTACGCCGATGTAATGAAATACTTTTCGGTATTTTGTATAGTAGTGTTCTTAGGGCTAACAACTAACATTGATTTGTTGAGCCTTATACTTGGTCGCGACTTTCGTTCGGGGATAGACATTGTTCCTATTATGCTAATGGCTCACGTATTGTTGGGTATATCGTTTAACCTGTCGATGTGCTTTAAGCTATCGGGTAAAACGCAGTACACCATTTATATTACGCTATTCGGGTTGCTGATAACGCTGGTAGTAAACCTCATTTTTATGCCACTATACGGATACTACGCCGCTGCATGGGGACACCTGCTTAGCTATCTGGGTATGGTTGTGCTTAGCTGGTGGCTTGGACGAAAAGTTTACTCCATTCCGTACGACTGGAAAAATATAGCTATCTATTTTATTACGGGTATTGCGCTATTCTTCGGTTACAGGCTGTTAGACAGCCATCTAAACAGGTATATTCTTAAGCTAGCCATATCTATTGCTATTATTATACTATTCTGTCTATTCTTCCTGAAAAACGAAAAAATTAAACTCCGGTGATTATTTGGTAAACTTTTTCGTTAGTTGACTGTTATTTACCAAAACGATATTGATTAACTAAAAAAATTCTCGAACCATGAAGAAATACTTTATTGTGCTGCTTGCAGCATCGCTATCTTTTGCCATTGCCTCTTGCGGAAGCGGAAACAAAAACAAAACACAAGATTTTACAGAAAACCAAACTACTACACACGCTGTTCGCGCAAACGGAGCGCTACCTTCTAACATAAACGATTTACTGGAAAACTATATGGGTACTTACGAAGGTGTTGTTCCATGTGCCGATTGTTCCGGTATTGATACCAAGCTAACGCTTAATAGTGACTATACCTATAGCATGACCGCAACTTATCAAGGAAAGGGCGATGGTAACGTGTTTAAACGCACAGGGAAATGGAAAATTAACGAAAGCCTTGATGTTGTTACTTTAGACTTCGATAAACCGCAAGACCTTACCAAGTACAAAATAGTAGATAATAATACGCTACAAATGCTAGACAAAGAAGGAAAAGAAATTACGTCTTCGCATAACTACTTCCTAACAAAGTAAGAATCTTAACAGTATGTTTATTACGGGGTTACTCAGATATTGGGTAACCCCGTGCTTTTTATTCGTATATTTGTCATATTCATCCTAATGGGCTACAAACAAAACCATTAAACCTAAAAGACCATGAGCTTAAAAACCTTTACCTTATTTTTCTTGCTTACGCTTGGCGTATGCAGCGTACAGGCACAGCCTGTACAATTTAATGCCGATTTTGAAGCGGGATCCCTTGGCGGCCACGAACTGATAGATTCCGTTTGGTTTAAGCGTACAGCCGAAGATTCAACGCTAATGCTATCGTATAATATTTACTCTCGCCTCGATCCCGACAATCCGATAGACACAACGCTACCCCCAAGCGGACGCTGGCTCTACTTCCAAATGACAGGTGTAAAAGATAAGCAGCTGTTTCTTACTTTCCACAACACCGATCCACTACGCTGCATGTACTCTTACGATAACGAAACGTTTGAACGACTGCCGATATGCGACGCGCCTACCAGACGAAAGGTTGAAGCAACGTTTGGTAGAGATACGGTTTACCTAGCCTACTACACGCCTTATACCTATACTTACTTACAAAAACGGTTAAACGACTGGGTAACGAAAAATCCGCAAGCAGCCAAGCTGGAAACCATAGGACAAAGTACTCAAAACAGACTCATGCAACTGCTTACCATTACCGATCCGAATACCGATAATAGCGGCAAAAAACGTGTTTGGATCCAAGGACGTATCCACACTAGCGAGTCTCCCGCTTCGTGGCATTTAGACGGGTTTATCGGCGGGATTTTAGCCGATACGCCCGAAGCAGAAGCCATTCGTAAATCAATCATATTTTACATAAATCCGTATGTAAACCCCGACGGAGTTTATCACGGGCTATCGCGCTCTAACGCCAACGGGGTTAACCTTGAGATAAACTGGGGAAGACCCGAAGAGCAAACCGAGCAAGAGATAAAGGTGCTTAAAGCAAAAATGACAGAACTGATTAATAAGGACGGTGCGTTTGATATGTATTTAGGTATGCACTCGCAGGTTGCTAACCGCGGAACTTACTGGATACACAAAGCCGAATCGACTAACGAAAGATTTTTCCAACGCGAAATGCTTCTTGCCTACCTAACCTGTGCAACCAGCCCCAATTACCTAATAAAAGAAGACCTTGATTTTTCTAACGTTGCTCCTCGTTATCCCGAAGGCTGGATATGGGATACCAGTAATGATACTACCTTAGCCATAACATTCGAAACACCTTATACCTACTATAGTAACCGCCCCGATAAGCCTTGGGTAACAAACGAAAATCTCCGTGATTTTGGGGTAACAACGCTTAGGGCTGTTGCCGATTACTTTGGAATTTCATCGACTAACCGAATTATTATAGATAATACCGATGCTAAACTGGGTGGCGGATGGAATACTGTTCGCTCTACCGATGTTGTGTTTCACGGAGAAGATTGTGTTGCTCCACAAAAAGCAGGCAGCAAAATTATCTATAGAACAAGTAATGTTACAGCAGGTAGCTACAAGGTTTACATCTGGCATCCGGGAAGTGTAACTAACGAAAGTGTATCAAATACATGGCTTTACTTACAAGATTATCAGCAAAAGAAAAGCGGCAAACTTTCGCTAAAACTGAAAGCTGAGAATGCGCATCTTGCTAATGGAAAAGCTAAGCTATATGATGCAATACTACTTGTTCGCGATATGTAGAATGTAATATGGGTGTAAAGATATAACGTCATTCCTCACTTCGTTCGGAATGACGTTATCAAAATAACTCTTTACGTATTAAATGGCTTATACAATGAAAACAAACGCTTATATAATTCGTAAAGCCGACATTTCGGACTTAGAGCGGTTAACCGAAATCTACAATCAGGCAATAGATGCCAACTATTGCACCTGCGATACCAAGCATTTTACTCCTCATGAACGGCTACCGTGGTATGAAGAGCATCAAGACGAGCGCTGCCCTATATTTGTATGTGTACACGATGAGGATGCTATTGGGTATTCGTATATATCTTCGTATCGAAGCGGTAGGGGGGCGTTAAGCGAGGTAGGGGAGATAAGCTACTATGTTGACTTCTGTTATCACGGTTTTGGTATTGCAAAGAGGCTGATAGAACATACCCTACAAGCAGCAAAAGGCTCAGGCTACAAAAACCTTTTGGCAATTCTCTTAGATTGTAATAGAGAAAGTATTTCTCTGCTTAAAAAGTATAAGTTCGAAGAGTGGGGCGTGCTACCTAAAGTTGCCAAGCTAGGCGAAAAGTACCACTCGCATTTATACTATGGGTTGAAACTATAGTTTTTTTGTCATGTCGAACGAAGTGAGACATCTCTCCATTTAGCGTACTGCTATTATTCAGAAGATGTCTCACTTCGTTCGACATGACGGAAGAACTATTATTACTTATTAAGCAGTTGCTGAAATAATTCAAAGTATTGTCCTATATGGTAGCCGTCCATCAATCCGTGATGACCGTTAATTGATAAAGGAAGCAATAATCTGTTACCCTCTTTAAAATACTTACCAAAGGTCATTTTAGGAATGCTGTCGGGCATGGCAAAGTTCCGCTCGTGTGTAAGGGCAGTAAACGATATCCACGGAACGGTAGAGTAGTGTATAACATCACGCCGTCCGCTATTTTCGTTAACATTCATTGTAACTATAGACTTTATATAGGCTACTTCTTCTTGCACCTGAACATAAAATCTTCGAACTTATCGGTATAAGGCATAAAAGCAAAAGCAAAGAGATTATTTGCATTTAGTGCCGTTGTAGAGCAATGTATTTTATCGTACGAAACAACTTTACCGTCTTCAATACGATATCTGAACTCCTCAATAGCGTTAACAGCCACTATCGATTGATACATATAGTAAAGAAAAAACGAAAGACCGTTATCTTTCGCATATCTATACGCATCAGTGCAATCTACACTAGCCGTAACTCCAAAAAAAGGTTCCTGATAGTCTTAAAAAAATTGGTAATGCTCTTTACGTTTCCAGCTATCTATATCTATTATTCGTTTCATATAACTCGTGGTACATTTAAAATAATACCCCGTTTTCTCCATTTTGCCTAACAACGCCTAAATGCCTATAGGCATGCTCTGTTACTTCTCGACCACGCGGTGTACGTTGCAAAAATCCTTCTTTAATTAAGAATGGTTCGTAAACTTCTTCAATCGTTCCGGGATCTTCCCCTACCGCTATTGCAATGGTGTTCAGCCCCACCGGACCTCCTTTAAACTTATGAATAATCGTGCTAAGTATCTTATTATCCATCTGGTCTAAACCGTGCTTATCAATATTCAATGCTTCGAGCGCAAAACGGGTAATAGGCAGATCTATATAACCTTCGCCTTTAACCTGCGCAAAATCTCTAACGCGTCGTAACAAAGAGTTACAGATGCGCGGAGTACCCCGACTGCGCAAAGCTATTTCGTGAGCAGCATCATCGGCAATACCAATTTGTAAAATACCTGCCGAACGTTTTACAATCCTGTATAAAAGAGCGGCATCGTAATATTCTAAATGACACTGAATACCAAAACGAGCACGTAAAGGACTTGTAAGCAAACCACTACGTGTAGTTGCTCCAACAAGCGTAAACAGGTTAAGGGTTATTTGAACCGAACGTGCGCTAGGTCCTTTATCCAGCATGATATCTATGGTATAGTCTTCCATTGCGGAGTATAAATACTCTTCTACAACAGGACTTAAACGATGTATCTCGTCTATAAAAAGTACATCACCTTGTTCGAGATTGGTAAGTAAACCAGCCAGATCGCCCGGTTTATCGAGAACAGGACCGGATGTAACTTTCATACCAACGCCTAACTCACGACTTATAATGTGCGCAAGCGTTGTTTTTCCTAGCCCCGGAGGACCATGTAACAGTACATGATCTAACGATTCGCCGCGCATAAGCGCTGCGCGTACAAATACGGTAAGGTTTTCAATAATTTTTTCCTGCCCGCAAAAATCGTTAAACTCCTGCGGTCTTATATTATTCTCGAAATCGGCATCGCCGTATTCTCGCTCTTTATGAGGATTAAAATCTTCTGACATCTATTTAAGCAAACTTCTCTCAAAGATAGTAACGATATCTTGTAATTCAACAGCGTAGGGATGAATTGTTAAACGTGCCTTATTCTCAAACGCTTGTCGGCTATAGTCTGCAATTTCTTCTTTTGTTATATCGAATTTGAACGTTATAAGATTATTGAGAACAGAATGTAGCTCATCCAAATCTTTCATTCTCATCAGCTGCAATATCGTATTTACCTTTTTTCTATCCCGATGAAATCTTAAATATTCTGTAATTAGAACCGTATTAGCAAAACCATGCGGAACATTATGATTATAGGTAAGAAAATAGCCTAGCTGATGGGGCAAAGATGTTTTACTATGCGTAATAACCATACTTCCTATAGCAAAAACATATAGTAACTTGCTTCATATATCTATACTGAAATCTCTTTTCAGTAAATTCTGAATTAGCTTACCGTACGATAACAAACCGCTTTCAGCAATTCTATCTGATAAAAAATTTGCTTTTGTCGTTAAATACCCATCAACCAGATGCGACAGTACATCTAAAGCCGTACTAAGTGTATATGTTTCGGGTAAGTTCATCATATACTTTCCATCAAGAAAAGCCTTATCAAAAAAGATATTGTTTGCTATAGATTGCTTCGTCTTTTTTGCGTGAACTGTTAGAATAGAAAATAGAAAAAGGGGTAACTTCAAACAAGCCGATGGCTTTTAAAGCATCCATAAGAAAACCGCCACCTATAGCAATCAGAAAATCGATGTTTTCTTTTCTCGCAATCTCGGCAGCCGTATCGACAACTTCTAATGATGGGTTTTCTTCTATTCTGTCAAATAAAATATGCTTAATATTATTACTAGAAAGTATTTCTATCACATCATTTAAAGAACCGTTTTTTGCAGAAGATTTACCTGCAACAATAAACGCCTTCTACCAAAACTTGTAAACTCTTTTTTATAGGATAAAAGATTACCCGTAAACAGCTGTGTAGGAATATGAAACGTAAATAAATCCAAAATTATAACCTTTACTTATAAACCTAAACGCTCTGATATTTCGAGCATTCTGATAATCGATTTCTCTGCTTTTTTTCTCAACTCTTCATCCAAAATAACTTCTGGTTGTTCCGTAAGTAACGACTGATATATCTTTTCCAGCGTAATCATTTTCATATAAATACAATCGTTACATCCGCAAGTAGAATCCATTGGAGGTGCAGGGATAAATGTTTTCGAAGGGTTATCTTTCTGCATCTGATGTAAAATACCTGATTCTGTTACCACTATATACGTATCGGCATCGTCTTTTTTCGAGAAGTTAAGTAGGGCAGAGGTGGATCCTATAAAATCTGCAAGTAATAGTATAACCTTTTTACACTCCGGATGCGCTAAAACTTTTGCGTTAGGATATTCTCTTTTTAGTTCAAAAAGTTTTTCTACAGAAAATTCTTCGTGAACATGGCATGCTCCATCCCAGATTACCATATTTTCGCGACCAACTATACTCTTTATATAGTTACCTAAATTTCTATCTGGAGCAAAAATTATTTTTTCATCTTTAGGTAAACTGTTTACTATTTGAACAGCATTGCTAGATGTACAACAAATATCTGTCAACGCTTTAACCTTTGCAGTAGTATTAACGTAACTGATAACCGTATGACCGGGATGTTTCTTTATAAACTTTTCAAGATCTTCTGCTTTACATGAATCAGCTAGCGAACATCCAGCTTCAGGGTCGGGAATTATTACCTTTTTATTAGGCGAAAGTATTTTTACCGTTTCTGCCATAAAATGTACTCCGGCAAATACTATTATATCCGCGTTTGTTTTTGCAGCTTTTTGCGAGAGTTGTAAGCTATCACCTATAAAATCTGCTATATCCTGTATTTCACTTCTTTGGTAAAAATGCCCTAAAATAACCGCATTTTTTTCTTTCTTTAGCCGTTGGATTTCTACAACTAAGTCAGCCTGGTTTAAATTTTTCATTTTAAAAACAGAAAGTTATTAACCGCTTATTTTTTATCTTTTATTCTTTTTTGAATTTTTAAAACCGATGTTGATGAAGATGATCGGTTAACTTTGTTACTAACTATTTTGATTTTTCTTGTAAATATCAAAATTAAAAACGAATCAAGACCTTATAAACATATTATGCTACAAAGATAGTTTGATTTTTAGTCTTTTGCCGATATTATCGACAATGTTTAACAACGAAAGTTGTGGAAAAAACGGTGTTATTGACAAACAAAAAATTGGTGAGAAAAAGTCGAAAAAATCACCTTAAAAATCGCCAACTTTTTTTGCGTTGTTGATACCTGATGTTGTATAGCAAAATGAAGTAACAAAACAAAAAAAGATGTTTAAAGTTGTTGGATAAAAGTTGACGAGTTATTGACAATGCTAAAGTGGTTGTGTTAACATATTTTCTCGACAGGTTATTTTTCGGAACTAGCTGTAAAACTGTAAATTATTAGTTTGCAAGTGTAAAGAAAAGCATGAAAAATCTCAATAGATTAAAAAAATGAGTGATATCATAATCTTTTTTTTTACATTTGTCAACTATTTAGTAACTTATAATAACCCCAAATAATCTAAGTCCATGAAAAAAATCTTAAAACTTGCCGCTATTGCTTGTGCGGCTATGCTATTTGTTTCTTGCGGAGCAAAAGACGATGCTACTCAAATTAAAGAAGTTATGGAAACCTACATGAAGGCTTCTGCTTCTCAAGATTTCGCTAAGCTGAAAAGTATTGTTACTCCAGAAAGCGTTCCAATGGTTGAAGAAGCCGAAAAAGAGATGAAGGATATTCCTGAGGAATATAAGAAAGCAGCTGAAGAAGTGGCAAAAGCTGTTACTTTTAATCCGGAAAGCATTACTGTAAACGGAGAAGTTGCTACAGCATCTCTTAGCGCAATGGGTGTGGATACGTCTCTTACTTTAAAGAAGGTAGATGGAAAATGGCTAATTGATATGGCTGGTACCGCTCTTGCTCCTGCATCTGTTGATCAAGATCCTATTGATGACGAAGGTGACGTTGAGCTTGACGAAGGAGAAGAGGTAGTAGAGGAAGAAGAAGTAGTTGAAGAATAAATCGCTACATTACCATATAAAAAAGAATCTCAATTTTTGAGATTCTTTTTTGTTGACTTATGATGGACTAACCGCAGTTAATACTACAATTTTCGCATCTTGCCAGTTCGCCTCTTAACCTTTTGCGGACCAACTCCGCAACGCTTTCTCGCAACGCTTCTATTCCAACCTTTTGTACCACATCGTAGGCAAAACCATATAGCTGTAACAACTGCGCCTTGCGCTTACCTATTCCTCTCGATTGCATATAAAATAACGCTTCCGCATCCAGTTGACCAACAGTTGCCCCGTGGCTGCACTTAACATCATCTGCATAAATTTCCAGTTGAGGTTTGGCATAAACGCGCGCTTCTCCTGTTAGCAGTAGGTTGTTGCTTGCCTGATATGCTTGTGTCTTTTGGGCATCCCTTCTAACCATTATGCCTCCGTTAAATGCTCCGGTCGATTTATCATCTAAAACACCCTTAAACAGCTCGTTGCTTACACAGTTTGGCACAGCGTGGTCTATATTCGCGTAGTTGTCAACGTGCTGTATTTTATCGCTCAAAAACAGCCCATAAGTATGATTTTCACAGTATTCTCCATTCAGAACAACGTTAATATTATTACGAACCATCCCCCCATGTAGCGTAATAGTATTAGATATAAATACGCTCTTTTCGTTTTGTTGAACGTAGTCTGATGTAACGTGAGTCGACAGATTGTGCTCGTTTTGCATACGAACCAGCTCTATATTCGCTTCGGGTGCTACATATACCTCTGTAACAGCGTTGGTAAGAAACCGTTTTGCTGAGAGGGTGTGATCGCAAATAATAACCCTTACGTTCGAGTTTTCTTCGAAAACAAATAGGTTGCGGGTTTGTACAAAGGTATCTTCTTCGCTAAGCAAAAAGTTTATAATCTGAATAGGCTTATTAAGCGTTGCTGATTTTGGTGCATATATAAAAACGCCATCCTGTGCGAATGCGGTATTTAGCGCAGTAACACCTTCTGTTTGGTTATCTGCCAAGGTGTTATAGTATTTTTCGAACAACTCGAGGTATTTAAATGATGCCTCCGCAAGACTTCCGAACACTACTCCGTTTTCTTCGAGCAACTTTTTGTCGCCATAGTAAAAACCGTTAAGTATATATACTTTATACGTGTCAAAATCAGGTACATCGCAAGTGAAGAGGCTGGGTAGATCTACCGCCTCGTGTTTTGGCGTAAAATATTTCTCAAAATCTTCTGCAAATCTTTCTGCAAGATTAGTGTACTTATACTTTTCTACCTTTTTAGTTGGAATACCAAGCAGGTTAAAGCTCTCAATAGCATCGCTTCTGTGCTTGTTTATAATATCTGATACGCCCTCTCTAAGCAAATCCATGTTTGCCATATAGAGATCAACGTAGCTACTTTCTAGGTTCATAACATTCTATTAATCGTTAGTAACGAATGGCTGTGGCTTATTTGTCGTCTTTAAGCCAATCGTAGCCTTTTTCTTCCAGCTCGAGAGCCAGCTCTTTTCCGGCAGTTTTAATAATACGTCCGTTATATAATACATGTACAATATCCGGTACAATATAGTCTAACAAACGCTGGTAGTGCGTAATAACGATAATTGCGTTATCAGGACGACGGAGCTTGTTAACACCGTTGGCAACAACACGTATGGCATCAATGTCAAGTCCGCTATCCGTTTCGTCGAGGATGGCAAGCGTTGGTTCCAGCATTGCCATCTGAAATATTTCGTTACGCTTTTTCTCTCCTCCCGAAAAGCCCTCGTTAACCGAACGGCTTGTTAACGTTGAGTCCATTTCTACAAAAGCCATTTTCTCGCGCATCAGCTTAAGAAATTCTGATGCAGAAATAGGTTCTAAGCCTTTGTGTTTCCGGTGCTCATTAACGGCTGCCTTCATAAAGTTTACGTTACTTACGCCGGGTATTTCTACGGGATACTGAAAGCCAAGAAAAACACCTTCGCGCGAACGTACTTCGGGCGACATATCTAACAGATCTTTACCCATGTAGGCAACCTCTCCTTCGGTTACTTCGAACAGCTCACGACCCGCTAGCACAGAAGCCAGCGTACTTTTTCCCGAGCCGTTCGGTCCCATTATTGCGTGTACTTCGCCGGCATTGACCTCAAGATTAATACCTTTCAAAATCTCTTTTCCATCAATGTTGGCATGTAGATTTTTTATAGTTAGTATGTTCATAGCAATTATAGTTTTTAGTTCTGCTCCTTGTATATCAGGGTGTTTGTATGTTTATTTTTATATGATTTTTGCCAGTCGTACAATCCTTTTATTGCTATTATTACCAGTATGGCATAAAGAATTGCCGTGAACGTATATCCCGCAAAAGCGTATAGAAATGTTGCAACAACATCTATTACAATCCATAGTATCCAGTTTTCGAGTTTTTTTTGCGCCATTAGCAGTTGTGCTACAATGCTTGCTACCATTACAAAAGAGTCTATATACGGGAAACGTGTCGCTTGCTCGAATACAGCGGGCGTCCATTCGTGTAGATGTACTATTGCTAACCCCCATGCAATTGTACCGATAGCAATAACTGCCAACAGTACCGCTTGCATTTGCCTAGAGCTACGCCTGACCCTCAGCTCGTTGTTTTCGTTTTCTTCGCCTTTCTTCGGTCTTGTCCATAAAAAGTAACCATAGATGTTAAAGCAAAAGAAAACGATATTCAGCGTCATTGACGAATATAAATGTTCCTGATAGAAGAATACGGCGTATAACCCCGTACAAACCAACCCGAACGCAAAGTTGACGATCTTCTCTTTTGCTGCAAGCCATATACATGCTATGCTCGACAAAACGGCAACAGCCTCAATATAGCTAAGGTTATAGCCCCAAAGGGTTATCATTGTATTTGTACTGTCGAAAATGTTTAGCATATAGTTAAAATATTTACCTGCATAGATACATAGTAATAAATAGGGCTTGTTTGGTAGTTATTTATAAAGCAGCGGCTTATTACCAATCCTTAAAAATATAAACCCGTCGTCATTTCGACCGCAGGGAGAAATCTCCCTACTCAATTTGCTGCCTCTATTTTAGCAGATTTCGCCCGCAGGGCGAAATGACGATAAATTCTTTGTTTAAAGAGGCTTATTCATATTATTTTCTATATGTGTGTTAATAAATTTTTATCCAACACCGCCCTCTAAACTTATTTGCAGCAGTTTCTGTGCTTCTACGGCAAACTCCATCGGTAGCTTATTGATAACCTCTCTTGCATATCCGTTTACAATTAATCCTACCGCGTCTTCGGTTGATAGTCCGCGCTGGTTGCAGTAAAACAGTTGGTCTTCGCCTATTTTAGAGGTTGTTGCTTCATGTTCAACAGCTGCCGTTTGGTTTTCAACCTCTAAATACGGAAATGTATGCGCTCCACACTCATCTCCCAGCAAAAGGCTGTCGCATTGCGAAAAGTTACGTGCGTTGACGGCGCCCTTTAGTACTTTAACCAACCCCCGATAGCTGTTGTTGCTGAATCTGGCTGATATACCTTTAGAAACAATCCGGCTTTTAGTGTTGCGACCAATATGTATCATTTTTGTCCCTGTATCTGCCTGCTGATGGTTGTTGGTAAGCGCAACAGAGTAGAACTCGCCATACGAGTCATCTCCTTTTAGTATGGTACTTGGATATTTCCATGTAATAGCAGAGCCTGTTTCAACCTGTGTCCACGATAGCTTGGCTCGGTCGCCTTTGCAGATACCGCGTTTGGTAACAAAGTTGTAAACTCCGCCTTTGCCGTTCTTGTCGCCGGGGTACCAGTTCTGTACGGTTGAATATTTTACTTCGGCATCTTTCATCACTATAATTTCGACAATTGCGGCGTGCAGCTGGTTTTCATCGCGCATAGGTGCCGTACAACCTTCGAGATAGCTAACGTATGAACCCTCGTCTGCTACAATGAGCGTACGCTCGAACTGACCGGTGTTTAGCGCATTGATACGGAAGTAGGTTGATAGTTCCATGGGGCAACGAACGCCTTTTGGTATGTAACAAAACGAGCCATCGCCGAAAACAGCAGAGTTAAGCGCAGCAAAAAAGTTGTCGGCATATGGTACAACGGAACCCATGTACTGTTTTACCAGCTCGGGATAATCTTTTACAGCCTCGCTAAATGAGCAGAAAATAATTCCTTTTTCTGCTAAAGTATCACGAAATGTTGTTTTTACCGAAACGCTGTCCATTACAGCATCAACAGCATATCCGCTTACGCCGGCAAGTACCTTTTGCTCGTCGAGCGGAATGCCCAGCTTATCGAAAGTCTCTTTAAGCTCTGGGTCAACGTCATCTATGCTGTTTAGCGATTTCTTTTGCTTTGGTGCCGCATAGTAAATAATGTCCTGATAATCGATTTCGGAAATATCTAAATGTGACCACGTAGGCATGGTCATGGTTTGCCAGTGGCGGAAAGCTTTTAAGCGAAACTCCAATAACCATTCCGGCTCTTCTTTTTTTGCCGAGATCAACCGAACAACATCTTCGTGCAGCCCCTTTGGAATAGTTTCGGTTTCAATATTTGTAACAAAACCAAACTTATATTCGCCCGATGTTACCTCGTGTAATATTTTATCTTGTTCTTCCATTTAAGTACGAAATAATGGGGGGTTAACCCCCTGTGTGCTATAGAGTAAAAGAGGACAACAAGCACTTTATCCTGATTGTTATTTGGTAAATAAGCACAAAGATACGAGAATCTATAGAATTTTATTTTTTAAGAATTACTCCTTTTGGAATGACAGCCTGTTTTGTCATGAAATAAAACAAGTTAGAAAGGTTATATAGACGGTCACATTCTTATAATATTATTCTATCTAGTTATAGAGACTATTGAGTGTAAATAAATAAGCTTTAATTGGTTGGCACGGTTTTTGATTTATTAACATTAGAGTTATGGTCGACCAATTCTACTGATGAAGAAGAAGCGAAAGATAGCGTTATATGTCTATTAATTGTCGTGAGTTCTTCATATATGTATCACCAACTAAAAACATAGCTCTATGGAAGCGAAAAAATCAAAGAAAGCCAGTCTCGAAGGGCTTAGAGGAATATTTTTTGAATGCGGCTTAATTGTCGGACTATTCTTTATGATTGTCGCGTTCAACTGGTCGTCTGGCGGAGAGGTAAAATCTCTTCTCTCAAGCAGTATGGGGGAAATTGTTGATGATTTTTATGAAATTAATACCTTTCCGGATGACCCGCCACCCCCACCAGGAGAAGTTCTTATGCCGGAAATATCTGATGAAATATTATTGGTAGATAATAATGAAAATATTACAAGTATGGATTTCTTCAATCCTGAAAACATGAAGGCGCCCGTAGTAATAACCGAATATGTGAGACCGACAGAAACAAAGCCAGAAGTTGCATTTGAAGAACCGGATGTTGACTATAATATAGTACCAGAAAAGCCTAAATTTATGGGGGGAGATGCGAACGGTTTCAGCAAGTGGGTTAGCTCAAAAATTGTTTATCCTACAATAGAATTAGAAAATAATGTGCAAGGAAGAGTTATTCTTCAGTTTAGAATAGGACCAGACGGAGTGCTTAGTAATATAAAGGTGCTTAGGAGTATTAGTCCGGGCTTAGATAAAGAAGCAATAAGAGTTGTTTCCTCTTCTCCCCCGTGGACTCCTGGAATGCAGAACGGAAAAGCGGTAGGCGTTATTTATACTTTCCCTGTAAACTTTGTTCTTAATAACTAAAATAAAGATAGCGTACAATGGCAAAAAGGGTGCATTAAGCACCCTTTATTTTTATGTTTTTATTACTATTGCTTAGTTTGAAAAATGAGCAACGACATCTCCTAGTAGAACATAATATGCATCGTCAAAATTACCGGAAGGACTACTAAGATAGCTTCTCGAGTTCATTAAAATAACAGCACTGATACCGTCGTCAGTATCTCCGCACCATATAGTTGCAGTACCCGCAATATTTCCGCTATGGTAATGTGCTCCGGGATATAGTCTATGCCCCAATCTCCAGCCCAATCCATATCCAGCATAGTTAGGATTGTGTGAAGTGTACATTTCTTGAACAGTAGCCGGCTGAAGGATATCGCTTCCTTTTCCGTCAACCTGAACAATTAGCGTCATCATTTCTTCTGTAGAGGCTATAAGTCCACCGGCAGCAGCAATTGCAGGCATATTGTTGCCATATCCGTTATAGTTATTCTGAGAATAGTAAACACACTCGTTACTTCTCTTTCCTGCACGATCTTTACCTACGTGTACATCTGTAACTCCTGCTAAAGCCATCACTTCTTGAAGATACTCTTCGTATCCCTTACCCGAAACTTTTTCAATAACTTTACCCAAAATACTAAATCCTAAGTTATAGTATGAGTATGTTGCGCCTACGGCGTTTGCTTGGTTGGTAGATAGCATGTAGGTAATTTGCTCTTCGAGGGTGTAGTTCTTATATGGAGCATCAAATTGTGGATCATAAGGGCTACTTATCCATCCGCTGGTATGGTTAAGGAAATTCTTTATAGTAACATCGGCTTTGGTACCTGTAATATCAGGAAATTCATCGTCTAAAATACCGCCCGTTCCAAAAACCTTGTCATCCAGATCAAGCTTACCTTCCTCATACAGCTTCATAATACAGATGGTGGTAAACTGTTTCGAAATACTGGCAAGCCTAAAAAGATGGTTAGGCGTAACTTTCTCTTTTGTGCTTACGTCTGCAAATCCGTAACCATAGCTATATATTATGTTATCTCCTTTAGCAACAGAAATAGATATTCCAGGGATAGAGTATGTACCCATAAGTTGATAAACCTTATTATCAATAACGTAATCTCCTCCCTTTTTTACCAGCACATCATATTTCTTTTCAAGTCCGGTTTCCGATTTCACTTTTAGGGTAACGATACTGCTGTAATCGACAGAAGATTGTCCCGATACTTGTTCTGTGTCATTTATATAAAGCTTGGCTTTTTCATGAATAGAAAAAGAAGACTTCAGGGCTGTTAGATCGCAGCCCTCTGGCACAGTAATTAAAACAAATGCGTTAGAAAGCGTACCGCTGGGATCGAGTCGGTTTACGATCACTCCCGGTATTTCGCTAGAAATGCCGGGAGTGGTTGATGTGAACGAAAAATTTTTGAGCAAAAAATCATCAGAAGGAGTGTAGTTGTCATCGTTGCTACAAGCAACAAAAAGAAAAGCGACAAAAAGAATCGCCAGCTGTTTTAATAGCTTAAGCTTGTTCATAGGTTTTTAGTTTAATGGTTTGAAAATTAGGCACATCATTGATAAAATCCGACAATACGTGCGAAAGGTGTATAGCCAGACAAAACAAATATAAAGATTATTCTATGCGATAATCCTATTATTTGAGCTTATGGAGATAAAAATTTGAAAATTTTCTTATTGTTGATCAATAAGTTGTATTTTTGAATAATATCACATAAAAAAGAGCGTTTTGATTCAAAACGCTCTTTTTTATAGCAATTTTGCTGCATTTTTTATTCTTTTTTCAGGTTTAAACGTATATTCAGTTCATCCAGCTGTGCTTGTGCAATAGGTGCCGGCGAATCTAGCATGGTATCTCTACCTGAGTTGTTTTTAGGGAATGCGATATAATCTCGAATAGAATCTGCGCCACCAAAAATAGCGCACCAACGATCGAAGCCGAAGGCTATACCTCCATGCGGGGGGGCACCGTACTTAAACGCATTAATGATAAATCCGAACTGTGCCTCTGCTTCTTCTTGCGTAAACCCAAGCAGCTTAAACATTTGTTTCTGCATATTGCTGTCGAAAATACGAATAGAACCGCCTCCTATTTCAGAACCGTTTACAACAAAATCGTATGCGTTGGCAGTAACCTGTTGTATATCTTCTTTTTTATTGCTGTTGAATAAGTCCAGCTGATCGGGATTTGGCGAAGTAAACGGATGGTGCGTTGCATAAAAACGTTGGGTTTCTTCATCCCACTCAAAAAGAGGAAAATCAACTACCCATAAGGGTGCAAATTTGGTATTATCGCATAATCCCAGCCGGACACCCATTTCAAGACGTAAAGTTCCGAGTGCTTCTTGTGTTTTCTTTCTGTCGCCTGCCAGTATTAGGATTAGGTCGCCTTGCTTTGCGCCCATACCTGTAGCAATAGCTTGCAATTCGTCGGGAGTGTAGAACTTATCTATAGACGATTTAATTCCTTCTGCCGACCAACGAATATAAACTAAACCTTTTGCTCCTACCTGTGGGCGTTTTACAAAATCGGTAAGCGCATCAAGCTGCTTACGGGTATATTCTGCACAGCCCTTTGCGCAAATACTTCCAACATATTCAACGCTATCGAACACTACAAAGTTTTTACCCTTACCCTTAACCTTATCTGTCAGTTCATGAAACTCCATACCGAAACGAATATCAGGCTTATCGCTACCGTACTTATTCATTGCCTCTGCGTAAGATATGCGGGGAAATTTATCGCTGAACTCCAAATTTAATACCGATTTGAACAGATATTTAGCCAAACCCTCAAATGTATTTAGCACGTCTTCGCGCTCTACAAACGACATTTCGCAGTCGATCTGAGTAAACTCGGGTTGACGATCGGCGCGTAAATCCTCATCACGGAAACAGCGTACTATCTGGAAGTACTTATCGTATCCCGATACCATAAGCAGCTGCTTAAAGGTTTGCGGAGACTGTGGTAAAGCATAAAACTCGCCGGCATTCATACGAGATGGTACAACAAAATCGCGAGCGCCTTCTGGGGTAGATCTTATTAAGAATGGGGTTTCTATTTCTAAAAAACCTTGACTATCAAGATAGCTGCGAACGCTCTGCGCCATCCTATGACGCAACATTATGTTATGCTGTAAGGGTGGGCGGCGTAAGTCGAGATAACGATATTTTAAGCGCAGTTCATCGCCTCCGTCGCTTTCTTCTTCAATAGTAAATGGCGGAGTTTCTGCTTGGTTTAGTATTTTTATGGCAGTAACGGCAATCTCAATATCTCCTGTTGGTATTTTGGGGTTCTTGGCGCTACGCTCAACCACCTTGCCCTGTGTTTGTATAACAAATTCGCGACCAAGCTTACCGACTATTTCTTTTACGGTATCGGCAGAGTTGTTATCAACTATCAGTTGAGTAATGCCATAGCGGTCGCGTAAACCGATAAATGTTACACCGCCTTTGCTGTGTACGCGTTGTACCCAGCCTGCTAGTGTTACTTCTTTACTTACGTCGTTGAGCCTAAGCTCGCCACAGGTATGTGTTCTGTACATGTTTATATCCGTTGTTTCGAGTTTATTAGAGTATGCGAAGGTACGTATTTTATGGGTTTTTCAACTAATTTATATTCTGTTTGTGAAACAGACATTTCAGAAAAGGCTACCCATTGCCAACCTTTTTGTTGTATGAGATTTATTATAATTGTTTTGAAAATTTCGTCTGTTTTACAACCGAAAATTATTTGTTTAAGAGATTGAGGGCTAAATTTTTGATATTCATTAGGGTTAAAACCAAGAATTATTCTATACTCCTTCTCATATTGCCCAATAGAGTTTTTTGATATTGACAAATGCTTAATAGCTTTATCTTTTTTGTTAATAGATACAGTTTGAATCTTTTTTGTATACCTAACGTTGTTAGCATATGAACTAAATTGTTGTAAAAAATCCTTTTCTATAAGTTTTTTATCAAAAACGAGACACGCGCCAGTATGATTTTCTGTATAATGACCCCGCATTAAAATATGATTTCTAGAATGGCTAGAACAACAAATCCGAGTGGAGTCGTACTGGCTTTGAAATATGTCTTTAATTAATTTGACAATCACATCTTTTTTCTTTACAAAATATGATTTTAGTTCTTTTCTTCTTTCTTTAGAAATTTTTCCATCTCTTCTTTCAACAGTAGATCGTATATGTTTTTGTGACGGCACCTTATCAACTAAAGCAGGATGAAATTCAAAAGGGTCGTTAAAACTATCTAGTTTTTCAAATTTTAAAGTCTCGTTAGAAAGAATTGCTTTAACACCTTCCTTCCCTGCATATTTGTATATTAGATTCATATGTTTAGTTACTAGAATTTAAGATAAAAATCTTTTGTCAGCTCAATATACTCAGGGCTATATTGATGACGGACACCTGTATCAATACACAGCTCGGTTTCCTCCACAGCTGTTTTTGTTCGTGAGAGCTCTAGGAGTAGCCGCTTTGCCTCTTTCTTCGGATTTGCTTTAACGCTTGTTTTTCTGTTGCAGTATAAGCCTTTTTCTTCTGCCTTGTTAATGAATAAAAATCCTTCGTTTATAGGAAATACAACGGCGAATCGTCCATCGGGTTTTAGGATGTTTAGTACGCCTTTCAACAAATCGTCTTGGTTTAAAGAGTTCGAATGCCGGGCAATGCTTCTTTGTTCGTCCGGTGAAGTAAGAGATTGAATAAAATAAGGAGGATTTGAGATTATCAAATCGTAGGCTTGTAAATGTTGTTTGGCAAACTCTTGAAAAGGTTCGTTGTATAGGCAGATTCTATCGCTCCAGGGGCAAAGGTTTACGTTTTCCTGTGCCTGAATAAACGCCGACTTGTCTATTTCAACCCCGTCAATATAAATATTTGTAGAACGCTGAGCCAGCATGATAGCTAGTATTCCGCCTCCGCCTCCGATATCTAATGCTTGTGTTTTTTTTGAGGCATCAACGGCTGTCCATGCCCCAAGTATTACGCTGTCTGTACCGACTTTCATCGCAACATTACACTGATGAATGGTAAATTGCTTAAGCTGAAAATAATCATTGGGCATGGATATCTGTAAAATTAAATATTGGGATCACACTCAAACGTTGCAAAACATCCCCTGTCTTGTAAGGTCACGTAAGCCACGTTTTTGTTGAATGTAATGTTAGAAGGTTTAGTATCTGTAACTTTTACTTCTTTAAATAGTTTGCCTTCCGGAGATAAAATTACAACAGCTCCTTTTTCATGTCGGGTTACATAAAGGTTTCCTTTTGCATCACAGCGCATACCATCTAGTCCGTAACCTTTGAATTTATAGAATAAGTGCTTGTTGGTAATGCTTTTATCATCGGCAATATCGTAAACCCAAAGATTTAGCTGTCGGCTTTCGTTTACATACAGCCGCTTACTATCGGGGCTAACCTCTATACCGTCAGTTGTGCCCATATTTGCTTCCAGTAAAACCGCATCTCCCATGGGGGTAATTAACCAGATATTGCCGATGCTGTCTGCCCAGTTAGGATCGCTGGCGTATAAATAGTCGTCTTTTGTTATCGCAATATCATTAGGCTGGTTCATATTTTCCTCATGGGCAAAAACACAAATTTCTCTGGTGTGCATGTCAACCTTAAAAATATTATGACCCGTATAATCGGCAATCAGCATCTCGCCATTGCTGTTAAACCGAATGCCATTACCTACACTACCTTCGGATAGCTGAATGAAGAAGCTGGCTTCGCTATCAGGTGTAACTTTACCTATTGTTCCTTGTTGTCCGAAGTTTACGGCATAGATATTTCCTTTTGCATCGGTAGCAGGACCTTCTATTCCGGAAGTAAATAAACCTTCTGGTGTAAAATCTTTTGCATCAAAGTAAACAGCATTATTACAGGCAGCTAGTAAGAATGCGAAGCATGTATATAATAGTAGGCGGTTCATGAGTAAAGGTATCTTTAGTCTTTGTTCTTGAATCTTTATCACAAAGTTAAACTATTTTTGCAGGATGCTACTAGTATCCGCGATTAACGATATAAACCGAATAAATAACCCGATAGGCAGTATATGTATGCCTATACGCATAAAAGGGCTTACCGAGACCTTGGTAATATTGATATTAGACAATATCTTCATCATCTAGCAGATAATACGAATCATCTATATCTCCACCTACCATTTTGCCGATCGAAATGCGGTTTTTGTAATCTGTTTTCGCTGGCAGGTGCAAGTTCTTCCGATGTTGATAAGTACTCAGACTCTGTAGAGCAACAGCTGATACATTACGGCAAACCGGAACAGGTACAACAAGCCCGTTTCTCGTCTTTAGTAGCAGGTGGCAGAACATCTCTGCTGCTAAACGAGCAACAGCTGGAGCGAATGTTTTTATCGGTAGAAAAATATCTGCCTGTGGAGGCGGATAACATCTATACGGTAATCGAAACGTTGCCAATTTTTAGCGATGAAAACAAGTTGGGGCTAATACGAAATAGGGGAGTAAATAGAATTAGTATTGGCATACAAAGTTTTGTTGCAGAAGAGTTTAAGATATTCGGTCGTTCGCATACGGTAAAGCAGTCGAACGAAGCATTAGAGCGAATTAAAAAAGCACATTTTGGTGAGCTGAATGTTGATCTGATATACGGTATTCCACAACAAACTATTGACAGTGTTTGCTATTCTGTTAATGAGGCGTTGAGCTATCAGCGCAAGAAATATTTATCTATCCTTTATATTTGAAAGAGGGAACTGGCATATACAGGCTAGCCGGAAGCTATAAAGATATGCGGCTGGAAATGTATAATGCTATACAAGATTTATTGCTTGTAAACGGCTATCGGCAAACTTCCATGCGCCGTTTTGTACGCAATGGCTTAGAACAAGGCGCAATCTGTGATTTCGATAATGTGCTGGCGCTTGGTTGCGGCGGACGAAGCTATTTAGGCAATCTGCATTTCTGCGAATCTTTTGCTGTTAACCAACAACTGTGTAAACGCATAGTTGATAGGTATAATCAACAAACAGATTATTATCATGTAACACATGGTTATATATTAAACGACAATGAGCAGAAACGGCGTTATATAATAAAAAAATCTGCTTTTCTACACCGGCATCGATGAAGCTGAATACTGGTTGTTGTTTAATTCTAGTATTCGTACAGACTTCTCTTTCATCAACGAGTTGATCAGTTTAGGGTATGTATTGGAGCTGAATAATCGGTTGATGCTTTCTCCACAAGGGCTAGCATTATCCGACTATATAGTACCAATGTTTATTTCAGACGAGGTACAGCACAAAATGGATACCTTTCGGTTACTATGATTCCTGATACAGTAATACATATATACTATAGAGGGTTTTTAAAATCGTGTAACTACAGTTGTAGCTATTGTCCGTTTGCTAAACGACCTGTTAGTCAAAAAGAGTTGGAGAAGGATAAAGAGGCTATTAGCCGTTTTATTTTGTGGGTAAAGAGACAAAAAAATACGCTCAGTATAATGTTTGTACCTTATGGCGAAGCGTTAATGCACATTCATTATATAAAGGCTTTTGCAAGCTTGAGCAAAATGCCGCATGTTACTGCAATATCTTGCCAAACTAACCTTAGCCTTAATGCTGATAAGTTTATTAAGCGGCTTAATGAAGAAAATGCAGATTTAAGTAAAATAAATTTATGGACAACATTTCATAGCGAGATGGTAAACAAAGAAAACTTTGTGGAGAAAATACACTATCTCAATCAGCATATAGATTTATGCGCTGGTATTGCGGGATCACCACAAACGATAGCAGAAGCCGCTGATTTAAGAAAATTGCTACCAAAATCTGTTTATCTGTGGGTAAATGCAATGGATCGTATTTATTTGGCAACGGCACTACCGTTTATTTATGCTATGCGTAAGTGTAAGACTATTCGAGCATATTTGTCCGGCGGAATATTTGCTAACGGAACAGATATTCGGGATATTGATAGCAAGTACAGGCATGTTGTATCAATGCTGCCGATAAATATTAGCGTAAGCAAAGGAGTGAGGACACTTGTTTTACGTATAAAATTCTTTATATAAAAACAATGTATATGTTGGTAAGATAGAGCCGATGACACGGCTTTATCAGCGGCTATCCCAAAAGCAAGACGATAAATATCATATTCTTTTTGAAGATGGTATTGTTAGCCTTACCGATAAAGCGGCAACAAAGCTATTCGGAATTTTACATTTATGTAATCAGCTAAAGCTAAATCAGAATGGTGTAATGGTAATTGGGAATGGAGAAAATGATATCGAAATGCTTAGCCGCTTTAACCACTCGGTTGCTGTGCTATCAGCAAGTAATGAGGTAAAGCGCCATGCCGCTTATACTATGGATATAAAGCACCGACCAATTTTTATAAAATAGAAAAAGGGGGTTGAGCAAACACTCAACCCCCTTTTTCTACAACTAAAATCTTTTTAAAGTTTAGAAAGTCCGGCCAATACGAATTGCCTGGCTGTAATAAAAGCTAAGGTCGCTGCTTGTACCGTAGTCTTTCGTTTTATTTTCAGTAACAGCTCCTTCAACCTTTTGTGTTACAGCAATTTCTTTCGATTTAAAGAAGTCGTAGCCAAAACCTAGCTCGGCACCAATTGAATATAACTTTTGTAAATGGATCGGTTAGTTGGATAAAGATAAGCGGGTATTTATGTATGTAAATATTGATGCAATACACTCTCCCAATAATTACTACGTAGAAGGAGCGAAAGAGGACAATTTAGAAACACATGCGGCAGTGCTTCGCTACGTTGATAGTTGGCTCGAACCGCTATTCGATATGCTTAGGGAGCGAGCAAAAACATTTGTGTTTGCTTGCTCAGATCATGGCTACGTGCTATGGAGAAGATGGCTATCATTTCCACTGTTTATCACACGAAATAGTTTATACTGTACCGTACAAACATTTCTTTTTATAAAAAAATCGTCATGTCGAGCGAAGCGAGACATCTCTTGAATAACAGTAGTATACTAATATGAGGAGATGTCTCGCTTCGCTCGACATGATGAAAATCAATCAAGCCTTTTTTATTACTTATAGTTACTTGGGCTTTTATTCCAAAGCATCAAGTTCAACAGGCATATTTTCGCGTAGCTGGAGAATGCCGGATGTTATAAGTGTATCACCTATATTTACTCCCTCAAGTACCTGAACGTGCGACTCAGTCCTCATCCCCGGAGTAATTTCTTGAGACACGGCAACACCGTCTCTATATAAGAATACCTTGCTAACTCCTAATTCAGAAACAATAGATTCGGAAGGTACAGCAATAGCATTATTCGTGCTGGCTAACGTTAGCTCTACCGATGCATACATTCCCGGTATCAAGCGCTCGTTGCTATTGTCGCTACGTGCACGCACAACCAGAGATCGGGTATCTGTGGTAATTTCGGGCTCAACAGCGTAAACCGGAGCGCTATATGTGTCTATTCTGTCGCCCGTTTGAACGCTAAACCGTATTATATCGCCTGTCTGAACATCGTTAGCATATTGTCCGGGAATAGAGAAGTCTATTTTTATGGGGTTTAGTTTTACCAGGCGAACAATTTTTGTAGAGGTAGTAACGTATGCTCCTTCGCTTACATAGCGTAGTCCAATAATACCATCGAAAGGAGCTCGCAGTTCGGTTTCTGCAATTCTAGCCTCAACCAACGCAATATCTGCGTTTAAGGTTTCGGTTTCTGTTACAGCTTGGTCGTAGGCTTCGCGGCTAATAGCGTCTCTCTCTAAAAGAACGTTTTGTCTGTAGAGCCTTTCTTCTGCCAACTTAAGCTGCGCTTGTAATTTTTGTAGCTGCGCTTGTAGCGGAGCGTCGTTAACTTTTGCGAGAAGCTGTCCTTTTTGTACTCTGCTACCTTCCACAAAATCTATTTTTATAAGCTTTCCGGCAGCTTCAAAAGAAAGTTCGACATCTTCTTCTGCAGATAGAGTACCCGTACTTCTTACCTGTTCTGCCATTTGTTGGTATCTTAAAACTTCGCCTTTAACGTTAAGCGCTCTCCTCCCGGCGCTAGACTGGGCTCCGCCTCCGTTATCCGAAGAAGAAAACATTGGCTTAATCTTCGGGTAGGCAATAATAACAACAATGACAACTATTATTGTAATAACCACAAAACGCTTTGCTCCTTTTTTCATATCAATATGTGGACGTTAACCAATATAAGACAACTTAATTGGGTAAAAGTTTAGCTGTGAATGGATGAAAAATCTTTTAAAAGTAGGACTTTTTAGCCAAATTGAGAATTAGTATAAATTATGGCTAACATCTTTTATCTTTGCTGTTACTTTGACACTTTGCAAATGAGCGAGAACCTACTTCAACCGTTTACGCACGAATACTTTATGAAGGAAGCCTTAAAAGAGGCTCGCCAGGCTTTCGAAAAAGACGAAGTTCCTGTTGGCACTATAGTTATATGGCGAAATAAAATTATCGCCCGGGCACATAACCTTACCGAAACGCTAAACGACCCGACAGCTCATGCTGAAATGCAAGCCATAACTTCGGCAACAAATGCTATCGGAGGTAAATATCTTAACGAGTGTATGCTATATGTTACGTTGGAGCCCTGCCCAATGTGTGCCGGGGCTTGTTTTTGGTCGCAACTGGGTACATTAATTTATGGTGCAGATGATGTTAAACGAGGATACTCTTACCTTAATCCTAAACTGCTTCATCCTAAAACAGTTGTCGAAAAAGGAATAATGGAAGATGAGTGCGCTAAGTTAATGAAAGAATTTTTTAAAAAGAAAAGATAACCATCAACAACTCTAAAACGACATATGAAACGATTTGTAATATCTATACTTTTTTCGCTAGCTGCGTTTCCGTTACTGGCTCAACATTATACAAAAAAAGCCGATGGCTCTTTAACGTTAAGCGAAGAGGGTGTGTCTCGCTTTGCCTTGTTGGCTTTAGCCTGCATATCTCAGGAGTTTCCTAATAAAACAGGACATATCCAAATGGATGCTAACGACACGAAACAACCGAGTGAATATCATTCTGCATTTTATGGTTGTTTCGATTGGCATTCGTCTGTACACGGTCATTGGATGTTAGTGAAGCTGCTAAAAGAATTTCCCGATATGCCGGACGCTGGCGCAATAAGAAAAGCGATTGATAAAAACCTTACGGCGCAGAATATTCGGATAGAGGTAGAATATTTTTATCAGGGGCTAAATAAATCGTACGAGCGCACATACGGCTGGGCATGGTTGCTGAAGCTGCAGGAAGAGCTATATAAAAGCACTGATGTTCAAATGAGGCAATGGTATCAAAATTTACAACCTTTAGCAGAGTTGATAGAACAAAAATATATCGAGTTCCTTCCTCGTCAAACATATGCTATACGTTCTGGCGTACATCCAAATACGGCGTTTGGCATATCGTTAGCCTTAGATTATGCTATAACAACAGAGAAGAAACAGCTGGAAAACCTGTTAAAAGAGCGTAGTCTTGCCTACTACAAATCTGATAAAAACTGTCCGGGAGACTGGGAGCCTGGCGGTGCTGACTTTATCTCTCCCTGTTTAATGGAGGCGGAACTTATGGGTAAGGTGCTGGATAAGGCGGCGTATCAGCGGTGGTTGCTGGAATTTTTCCCCAATCTGAAAAACGGAAAACCTACAACCTTACTAGAGCCTGCAACGGTAACAGATAGAAACGATTTGCAACTGGTACACCTTGATGGGTTAAATCTTAGCCGGGCATGGTGTATGCTGGCAATTTCTCGCTTGATAGATGACACCGGATTAAAAAACAGGCTAATTCGGTCGGCGGCAAAACATATAGAAGTGACACTACCTACCATTGCTAATGGTAGCTATGCAGGAGAGCATTGGCTGGCTTCTTTTGCCATTTATGCGCTTTTCATATAACACCGTCAAAAGCCGTTTGGTATAGATTTTGGGGATGTAGTGCTGTATAGATAAAGGTTGTATGTTTAAACGGCTATTCTTATTATTGCTCTTATTATTTTTGGTGCCTTCCGGTGTTTTTGCACAAGAGAGGAAAGACCGCTTAATGGGCTATATTATAGAAAATGGTGATACTATATATGTAGCAAGTATTAGAGAAGCATTTATTATTGGGCATTTTTCAGTAAAAAACAAGCGAGACTGGAGAGAATATAGGCGTATGGTCTATAACTTTAAGAAAGTATATCCATACTCACAGATTGCGAAAAATAAGCTGGCGGAAATGGATACTCATTTTGCACAGCTAAAAACAAAAAAAGAGCGTAAAAACTATATTGATAAGGTTGAAAAAGAAATGTTTGCCGAGTTTGAAGGACCACTCCGCAAGTTAACCAAGTCGCAGGGAAAAATGCTTATTAAGCTCATAGATTGCGAAACGGGGCGTTCTTCTTTTGCTGTAGTTAAAGAGTTGAAAGGTGGGTTTAAAACGTTCTTTTGGCAAAACATTGGGAAGTTATTCGGCTATAATCTTAAAACCAGATATGATCCGACTGGTGAAGATGCTGTTCTCGAAGAGTTGGTACAAATGTACAAGAACGGATCGTTCGACTATTTGTACTATCGAATGTTCCCTTTTGAGGAGTAGAGAAGGGGAATTAAAAGTAATCTATAACAAATACAAAACGTCATTTCGACCGAAAGGAGAAATCTTCTATATCAAAACACTAATGCTATTGAGAAGATTTCTCCCTTCGGTTAATATGATCAGTTTATTTGCTTATTCCATATATGGATAAGGAAAATCGGTTGGAGGAACTAGTGTTTCTTTTATCGTTCTTGGGTTTACCCAGCGGATTAGGTTTTGCCATCCACCGGCTTTATCGTTTGTTCCCGAGCCTCTTGCACCGCCAAATGGTTGCTGTCCTACAACTGCACCTGTTGGTTTGTCGTTAATATAGAAGTTCCCGGCAGAGTATCGAAGTGCATCAAAAGCCTTCATAGCTGCGTAGCGGCAGCTGCTGAAAATAGACCCGGTAAGTGCGTAGATAGATGTTTCATCGCACAGCTTCAGCGTTTCTTCATACTTATCATCCTCATAAACGTAAATGCTGATAACAGGACCGAACAACTCTTCTTGCATGGTGACATACTTCGGATCTTTACAAAGAATTATTGTGGGCTCAATAAAGTATCCTTTCGACTTATCGCCGTTACCACCCACAATAACTTCAGCATCAGACGACTTCTTTGCGTCCTCAACATACGTCATAATGTTATCGAACGATTTTTCATCGATTACTGCACCCATAAGATTCTTAGGGTCGGTAGGATCGCCCATTTTTATACGACCAACCATAGCAACAAACTTATCTTTGAGCACGTTCCATAAAGACTGAGGTAGGTACGCGCGTGAAGCAGCCGAGCATTTTTGCCCTTGATATTCGAAAGCACCACGAACAATAGCTGTTGTTAGCACATCAATATCCGCCGATTTGTGTGCGAAAATAAAATCTTTCCCGCCTGTTTCGCCAACAATTCTAGGATAAGAGCGATAAGTTGGTAAGTTCTCTGCTACCTGCCTCCAGAAACTGTTAAATGTATTGTTTGATCCGGTAAAGTGAATGCCTGCAAAGTTTTTGTCTTTCATTACTATGCCGCTAATAACAGAACCTTGTCCAGGAAGAAAGTTTATTACTCCATCGGGTACACCGGCTTCTTGGAAAACTTTCATTAAGTAGTAGTTGGATAAAATAGCGGTTGTAGCCGGTTTCCAAACAGTAACATTACCCATTAGCACAGGAGCCATGTTAAGGTTGCCTGCAATGGCTGTAAAGTTAAACGGAGTGATAGCATAAACAAAACCTTCTAAAGCACGGTGCTCAACACGGTTAATTACATCGCTGCTCGACATAGGTTGTTCGGCATATATCTGAGATGCATAATGAACGTTGAAGCGAAGAAAATCAGCAATCTCGCAGGCAGAATCTATTTCAGCTTGGAAAATGTTTTTGCTTTGTCCCAACATAGTCGCAGCATTCAGAACATAGCGGTATTTTTTCGAGATAAACTCTGCTGCTCTCATCATAATAGAAGCGCGCTCTACCCAAGGCAGGCTCGACCATGCTTCTTTTGCTGCCATTGCTGCATCTATAGCCATTTGCACCTCTTTTTCTCCAACCATATGGTAGGAAGCAAGCACATGCTGGTGATCGTGAGGCATTACAACTTTGCCCAACTTTCCGGTCTTTATTTCTTTACCGCCAATAATCAACGGAATTTCTATTTGTTGATTTTTTTGTTTTTCAACCTCTGCTAAAATCAGCTGTCGTTCTTTACTTCCTTCCAGATAGCCGTATATGGGCTCATTTATGGGTTGTTTAAAAGAGAAAATGGCATTATTCATGATGTTATCCTTTTATAAGTTTATCAGGTAAAAATAGCAAAAACATAATTAAGGTACAACCAGATAAGATTTTTTATAATAGAAATACAAATATGACCTGTGAATAAAAACTTTTGTTGACAGCTTTTGTTTTACTACAAGCTAAAATAAAGAAATATGTAAGCTGATGGTTTTTACTTTTTAATCTAACAACCAATTAGCTACCTTTGCGCAAATTAAAATAGTAAGCAAATAATGAAAATAGGACTGGCAAGCGATCATGCAGGTTATGAGATGAAGCAATTTTTGCTTGGAATGCTAGAGGCTTTGGGACACGAAGTTGTAGATTTTGGCACAAACTCAAAGGATAGCGTAGATTATCCGGATTTTGCGCATCCATTGGCAGAGGCAGTTGTTGCTAAAAAGGTTGAAATCGGCATAGCAATGTGTGGTACGGGAAATGGTGTAAATATGGCGGTAAATCGCCATAAAGGAGTTAGAGGAGTACTATGCTGGTCTATTGATATTGGTAGGTTAACCCGTCAGCATAACGGCGCAAATATTTGCTGCTTACCGGCGCGATTTATTTCTAATCTTGAGGCTGCTGCTATTGTAGAGTCGTTTCTATCAACTCCATTCGAGGGAGGTCGTCATCAAAAACGTATAGAAAAAATAGAGTGCTAAGCTTTCTTTAATGTTAATGGGTAATCTTTCGGAATTAGCCAATATAAATCTTGAAGAGGGATTTGTACTTGGTATAGATAAGCCGTACGGATGGACATCGTCTGATGTTGTGCGTAAGGTAAAGTTTATACTTCAGCATAAGTTCGGCAAAAAAAACATTAAAGTAGGACACGCCGGTACGCTAGACCCTTTGGCTACAGGTGTACTTGTAGTATGCATTGGTAAAGCGACTAAAAAAGCAGAGGCTCTGCAGGCTGAAGAAAAAGAGTATATTGCCGAAATAAAGTTCGGAGAAACGACGCCTTGCTTTGACTTAGAAAAAGAAGTTGATGCTACCTATCCTTACGAACATATAACCCAAGAAAGTATTCAAGCCACTCTTCCCTCTTTTTTGGGAGAAATAGACCAGATACCTCCGGTATTTTCGGCAAAGATGATAGGAGGAAAGCGAGCATATGAATTTGCCCGTAAGGGACAGGAGGTAGAAATGAAACCTGCCCGTATTATCATCTCCGATTTAGAGATTCTTTCGTTTAATTCTCCCATTGTTACACTTAGAATTCGTTGTAGTAAAGGAACTTATATACGGTCGCTTGCAAGAGATCTGAGTGTTGAACTGCAAAGTGGAGCCCATCTTGTTGGTTTAAAGCGAACTAGAAGTGGTTCCATTCGAGTCGAAAGCTGTTTCTCCATGGAAGAGGTAGAAAAAGTTTTGAAAAGCTGAAACAAAATCATCTTTCTCTCGTATAAAGAGAACCTGCAAAGTAAGAAAAAACAGCTCTAACTTGTTGTAAGTTAAATTAATCACAGATATTATTATAGTATGAAGTTATCACAGTTTAATTACAAGCTCCCCACCGATTTAATTGCTAAGTACCCCGCTGAAAACAGAGACGAGTCTCGCCTGATGGTTGTTGATAGAAAGAAAGGAGAAATCGACCATAAGGTTTTCAAAGACATCATCAAGTATTTTAACGATGGTGATGTAATGATTTTCAATAACACTAAGGTCTTTCCTGCTCGTTTGTACGGTAATAAAGAGAAAACGGGGGCGGAAATAGAGGTTTTCTTACTTCGCGAGCTAAATAAAGAACAACGTTTGTGGGATGTGCTTGTAGATCCGGCGCGTAAGATCCGTATAGGCAATAAGCTCTACTTTGGCGAAAACGACGTACTTGTTGCCGAGGTAATTGATAATACAACGTCAAGAGGACGTACCTTACGCTTTTTGTTCGATGGAACTTATGAAGAATTTAGAGATACGCTTTTTCGTTTAGGAGAAGTTCCTTTGCCACGTTGGGTGCGTAAAAAAGTAGAGCCCATAGATCAGGAGCGCTACCAAACGATATATGCAAAGCACGAAGGTGCTGTTGCCGCCCCTACTGCCGGCTTGCACTTCAGCCGTGAGCTATTAAAGCGTTTGGAGATAAAAGGTATTAAACTTCCTGAAATTACCTTGCATTTGGGTCTTGGCAACTTTAGAGCCGTAGATGTTGAAGACCTTACAAAACATAAGGTTGACTCGGAACAAATGCTTATTTCCGAAGAAACAGTAAATATTGTAAATACAGCAAAAGACAATAAAAGCAAAATTTGTGCAGTTGGGACGACTGTTTTAAGAGCGGTAGAAAGTTCGGTTACAACACAGGGGCATCTAAAACCATTTGATGGTTGGACGAACAAGTTTATCTTCCCGCCATACGACTTTAACGTTCCCGACAGCCTTATAACAAACTTCCACCTGCCACTATCAACGCTGTTAATGATGGTTTCCGCTTTTGCCGGATACGATTTACTTTTTAAGGCATACGATGTTGCAATAAAAGAAAAGTATCAGTTTGGTACGTATGGTGATGCAATGTTGATTATATAAAAAGTTAACGCCCTTTACCATGTCGAACGAAGCGAGACATCTTTCCATTTAGGTACTACTATTATTCAGGAGATGTCTCACTCCGTTCGACATGACGCTTGTAATCCGCCCAGAATGCTTTATTTTTGCTAGGTGTAATACGAAAATGCCAACAACCGACCTAAAATATTTGATAGCCCTTGATATGATTCCTAAGGTGGGGAGTATTACTGCTAAAAAGTTGGTTGCATATTGTGGTAGTGCCGAAGCCGTTTTTAGAGAAGCAAAATCGTCATTACAAAAAATAAGGGGTATTAACGATGTAATTGCTCAGGCTATTGTTACGCAACAAGTATTACAACAGGCAGAAAAGGAACTTGAGTATATACAGAAAAATAACATCGCAGCGCTAATATACACAGATGAAAGTTACCCCATCCGTCTAAAAAATTGCGATGATAGTCCGACTGTATTGTTTATAAAGGGTTCCATTAATTTAAACCATGCTAAAGTTGTAAGCATTGTTGGTACAAGAAACGCAACACCTTATGGGTTGGAGTGCTGCGAGCGGTTAGTGGAGCAGCTCGGTATGCGGGGTCATAATCCTATAGTCGTTAGCGGTCTTGCATATGGTATAGATGTATGTGCTCATAAGTCAGCGCTTAAGTATGGACTTAAAACGGTAGGCGTATTGGGAACGGGGCTTAATATTATTTATCCGTCGCAACATCGTTCTATTGCTAATCAGATGTTGGAACAAGGGGCTTTAGTGTCTGATTTTACCAGTCAGGCGCTGCTGGATAGAAACAACTTTTTAAAACGTAACCGTATTATTGCGGGATTATCGGATGCAACTATTGTTGTGGAGTCGGGAGAGAAAGGTGGAGCCTTAATTACAGCAGATATTGCCATGTCGTATAATCGTGATGTGTTGGCATTTCCGGGAAGGGTAGGCGACACTGGCTCTAAGGGATGCAACAACCTTATAAAAAAGAATAAGGCAGCGCTTATAGAGTCGGTAGAAGATTTGGAGTACGCTCTGGGGTGGGATGCTGCAAAAAAGGAAGATGCTAAACAGCTACCATTATTTACAAATTTAGGAGAAAAAGAAAGTCTGGTTGTTTCTATTCTCGAAAAGAAAGAGGTGGAAACAATAGATAGCCTGTGTCGTCAAACAGAAATACCCATTTCAGAATTGGCTGCTTTACTTTTAGGCATGGAGTTTTCCGGCTATATACGCAGCTTACCCGGTAAAGCGTATAGCTTATTAAAAAGATAGGCTTCAAAAAATAACCATACCGCTACACATCTATAAGGCAACGGTAATCGGTGCCTCAATAACGCGGGGTTTATAGCCGATAAAAAAACGATGTGGTTCTATGTGTACCTCTGGTTCAAATAAAGTTAGCGCTCTTCCATCATTTGTAGGCAGCGGTGCAAGCGCTTAATATCACCGAAAGAAAGCATCGGGTCTTTTTTGGCTTCAATAGCTTCTGTAAAATCTTTTAGTTCATCAATTTCTACAAACGGAATTTCTTCCATACTGGTAACTTCTTTTTCTAGTTCCTTGCTTGAACTCTTAACTAAAGCGTGTACTTCGCGCTTACGCAGGTCGAACATTACCAGAGCCTTTTCAGAAATTATACGAAGCTCTTGTGCATCGTAAAAACCACAAGGATTTGAATTGATACCCGCACTAACACCATTGGCAAATTCAACCCTAATATCAACCATTTCTACTTTCTTAGATAACAAGGGTGTTTTATAACTATAAATACGCAGAGCATCATCATCGATAAGCTTTAGAATGGCGGCGATTTCAGGTATATAATCGTTCTGAAACCTATTGTTCAGATGGCTTTGTTCCTTACAAAAAAAGATATGGCGGATATTTTTAGTCGATTCAATAATGTCTGAAATATTCCAATAGTGCATTTTGGGCATCGACACTTGCGCTACAATTTCTGCCTCTTTTGCCAAATTGTATAGACTCTCTATATCACCGTTCAGCACGGCAGAGTAATCATCGATAAAAACGTGCTTTAACGAACGAATCGCATCGGCAATCAGCTTTTTACGTATTTTTTCGCCTAAAAAAATAACGGCATCTACAGATTCGTATAAGTCGATGGGCGAGCTAAAAACAGGTCCTTCATAATCATCTGGTACAGCAGCATCGGTACCCCAATATGCTCCTTCAAAGCTAATATTTTCTATTTTTTCAAATGCGCGAAGATATTCACGTACAATATCTGCATAACCAATAAAACCTATTCTCAGCATTCTTTCCATAAAAATTAGGTTGGTTTAACATTTGGCATTTGCTACTGTATAAACGATAGTATTTGCCTGATAATTGAAGATATACAAAATTAATCTTTTTATTTGAATAAAGATCAAGAAGATCATTTAATATAAACCCTAAAAAGGCTAATGGTTTAGATATTTAGTAGCAGTAAAGACAACCTATAATTGCTATCTTTGCGCCCAAAGAAATATTGATGAAGGTAGAAAAGAACAAGAAATATCCCTATCAAGAGTTACGCAACAGTCTTATTCGTTTATTGAGAGAAAAAGGCATAACCGACGAGGCTGTATTAGCAGTTATTAGTAAAATCCCTCGCCATCTCTTTTTTATAGATACCGCATTTCACATTCACGCATATAAAGATCAAGCATTTTCAATAGGTGCCGGGCAAACTATCTCTCAGCCTTATACAGTGGCATTTCAGTCGCAGCTATTGGATATAAAGGCTGGCGATAAGATACTCGAAGTGGGTACTGGTTCCGGATATCAAACGGCTGTACTGATAGAGTTGGGTGCTACGGTTTATACCATAGAGCGGCAACGAGAGCTCTTTATAAGAGCACAGCAACAGTTGCACGACATAGGTTATTTTCCCAAATTCTTTTATGGCGATGGCTATGAAGGTAAGGTCGTTTTTGCTCCGTATAATAAGATAATAGTTACAGCCGGTGCGCCTAGTATTCCACAGGCTTTACTAAAACAGCTGGCTGTAGGCGGACGCATGGTAATACCTGTTGGAGAAAAGGATGTTCAAAAAATGCTGATAATCGATAGAATATCCGAGACAAAGTTTACCCAAAAAGATTACGGTTCTTTTGCTTTTGTGCCCCTGCTAAAAGGAACGGAGAAATAGCGTTGGTATTATTTTCAAACTTATTGTAAAATAATCACTTAATTTTTGGAGTTGGAGCGATTATTTATCGCTGCAATCCTTACCTTTGTCTGCTAGGTCTGATTATACTTAGAACGTGGAAGTGAAAAAAGCAAGCATAATTTTACTGGTATTTTCTATGGTGGTAATGTTGGTATTTACCCGTTGTGCCAATACCGCCAGAGGTCCGTCTGGTGGTCCTATCGACTCAATACCCCCCATTCCGTTACTTAGTAACCCGCCGGATAAATCAACAAATTTTAAGGGCGAGTTGGTTCAGGTTGTGTTTAATGAGTACCTAAGGTTGAAGGATGCCAATAAGAATTTTACCATTTCTCCGCCAATGGCTGTTGCGCCTATCTATCGTACAAAAGGTAAAACGGTAAGGGTGGAATTTCTAGATTCGCTTAAAAAGAATACCACATACATACTGGATTTCGGTAATTCTATTACAGACCTTAATGAGGGAAACCCTATCGAAGGGTATGGTCTTACTTTTTCTACCGGATCAACATTAGACTCTGCAACCATAAGAGGGCGCGTTATAGATGCGTTTTCGCTAGAGCCTGTTGAGGGTAGCATGGTTTTTCTTTACGAGGAGAATGTCGATTCGCTTCCATATCTTCGAGTTCCCGATGCTATTGCCAGAGTTAGCCCCGAAGGATTTTTTGTCGCTCGCGGATTAAAAGAAATTCCATATAAGCTGGTGGCAGTTGAAGATAAAAACAGAAATAGTAAGTATGAGCCGGGAGGCGAAAAAATTGGGTTTATAGAAGGGATGGTTCCGGCTGTTGTTTCTAATGATACAATGACGGTTGTTGACTATGGAAAAGACTCTGTTTCTTCTTTCAACGATTTTCTTAAGTTGGGGTTGTTTGCTGAAAATATGAAGAAACAGAACCTCGAAAGCTATAAGCGTGAAGAGGAGCGTAGAGTTGTTTTTACATTTGCGCAGCGTAATCCCGAAATCGTTTCGTTAGAATTTGACGGAATAAATTCTGACGAGATCTTTAAAGAAGAGAGCTTTTGGCGAGACACGTTAACCTACTGGTTTGCTTCAGACTCTGTGCCCATAAACCTTTTGGCTAACATTACCTATATTCGTCCCGATTCGTTAAATAATCTTGTACCATTCGAGACAGAGCTTAAATTTGATGAATTCAAAGATAAGACCGAGCCAGAACAAAACACGAGAGGCAGAAGGAATAGGGATAAAGAAGACGAAAAACAAAAGGAAATTCCTAAAATTAAAGTAGATCTGCAGGTTAATCAAGACAGAGTGGTAGAGAGCGGGGTTACTATGAAGCTTTCGGCTCCGCTAACAATGCTTGATACTACGAAATTCCATTTATATAAGTTTAGAGATTTACGGGACACAATTAAGACCGAAATCCCCTTTATGCTTTCTCCCGATCCCCAAAGGCTATGCTACTATACCATACATGCAGCATGGGAAACATCGGAATCGTATCAGATAGAGATAGACTCTTTGGCAATGACAGATGTTTATAAGCCGCAAAATGCAAGAATCGAAAAACGGTTCGATACGCCTAACGAAGTAAGATATTCTACGTTACTATTTACAGCAGCTAACGTTACAACTCCATACATTGCACAGCTTCTTTCCGGTAAAAAAGTTGTGCAGGAAAAATATTTCTCGGAAGACGGTGTTGTAAAATTCTTATTTATCCAGCCCGGAGAATATGGCATACGTTTAATTAAGGATATAAACGGGAATAAGCACTGGGATGGCGGTAGCTATCTCGATCGCCGTCAGGCGGAACCAGTGATTGTTTTACGAATGGAAGACGGCACTTTTGCAATTAAGCTTCGACAAAATAGCGAGCATGATTTGAATGTTCTGGATATGCAGCAGCATTTTAGCGAATAATATGTACCAAATCTAGGACGACGAAGCGGAAAAGTTTCGTATAAACTAAGGATTTATAATAATATGCGTATTTCAATATATATACTTATCGTTATTACCGCGCAGCTTTTATTGCCATTTAGCCTGTTCTCGCAAGAACACTACTTTGGGGTAAGAGGCGGTTATGGAATGTCTAGCGTCAGGTTTGATAAATATCAGGGAGAAAAAGAAAGTTCTGGCGGAATCGACTTCGGAATATCCTATAAGTTATATGCCGAAAAATTTATGGGAACTCAAATAGAGCTTAATAGAGTTCATAAAGGCTATAAAATAGTGGCTACAGTTACAGAAAAAGACGAAACCACCGGAGAAGATAAAATAACCACAACCACTACTACCTATAGAGGGAAAGCATTGGAGCTGCCATTAATGGCTCAGGGTACGTTACGTTTTGGCGGATTTAGAATTTTAGTAAACGCCGGCGTTTATGGTTCTTACATGCTGTCTCAAGATAAAGAGGTTGAAGTTGCTGTTAATAGCTCTCCCTCTCCGGTAGTTAAAACCAGCGGTTTTTCCGACAGAGATAACAGACTCGGATATGGTATAATGGGCGGCGGCGGCTTTGCTTTTCAGCTTAAAAAAATCGAACTCCAGATTGAAGCACGCTATCAGTATGGCTTAGGCTATATAATGAAGCCAAAATATAAGGCAGAAGAAACCTTATTTGGACATAGAAGCCATTTAGTATTTTCTGTTGCACTATTTTACAATCTTTAGCCTTATTTGCCATGTTTTCTGCAAAGCTTAATCAGTATAGTCGTCGTAGGACAACAACGGTTACTATTGGCGATATTCCGACGGGTAGCGGTTATCCCGTTCGGCTCCAATCTATGACTAATACCAACACGCTGGATGTTGAAGCAACGGTAGAGCAGTGTATTCGCATAGCAGATGCAGGCGCCGACTATGTAAGATGCACGGCGCAAGGTTTGCAAGAGGCTAAGGCAATGAAAGAAATTAAAGAGCGATTGTTGGAACGCGGATACGGCATTCCGCTTATTGCCGATGTTCATTTCAGCGCGAAGCCTGCCGATGCTGTTGCTCCATTCGTTGATAAGGTGCGTATAAATCCGGGCAACTTTGTTGATAGGCAAACAGACAGCTTTTCTGAAGTAAATGAAAAGCAATACCAACAAGGGTTTGAGTTATTGGCAGAACAATTTATTAAGCTACTAAATATCTGTAAAGAACATAATACGGCAATACGTATAGGTGTAAATCACGGGTCGCTTTCAAGACGTATTATGAGCAGGTACGGCGATACTCCCGAGGGTATGGTAGAGTCGGCGATAGAGTTCTTGCGGATTTGTAAAAAGGAAAATTTTACAGCCGCTGTGGTATCAATGAAATCGAGTAATACCCGTATAATGGTACATGCCTATCGGTTGCTGGTTGAGAAGATGGCAGAAGAAAAGATGTCGTTCCCGTTGCATTTGGGAGTAACCGAAGCAGGCGAGGGAGAAGACGGTAGAGTAAAATCTGCGGTTGGCATTGGCACTCTTCTGGCTGACGGCATTGGCGATACCATTCGCGTATCACTTACAGAGGAACCCGAGAACGAGATTCCTGTAGCCCAACAAATTGTAGATTATTTCCATAAAAGAGAAAAGCATAGACCAATTCCTGAGGTAAACGAGCAGTTGTACTTTCCTTATCGGTATGAGAGGTATAAAACCAACGAAGTAAATGGAATTGGGGGAAACAAACCTGTGGGCGTTGTTGCCGATTTATCATCATTAAACCCTATATACGAAGCAGATATAAAGGCATTAGGCTTTACTTTAAATACGGAAAACGGTATTTGGACAAAGGGTAAAACCTCTCCCGATGTTCTGTATATAGGCTCTTCTATACTAAATACAGCTACAGAAGGATTGCGTGTTTTATCTGATGAATCGGAAGAGTTTTTCAGCTGTAAAACAAGTATGCTTAATAAAGAGCTGGCATTGTGGTTAAAGCAAAATCCAGACATATTGCTTTCTGTAGAATCAGATAATGAAAATGCTCCTGCCGATTTTCGTGCTTTTTTCTTAAGGCTTAGAGAATATGCATTGGTTAATCCTGTTATTATTCATCGTAAGTATAGCGATGATAATATGGAGCCGTTACAAATAAAAGCAGCATGCGATATAGGTACGTTGTTTATCGATGGTTTTGGCGATGCTGTAATGATTAATGCTGGGCAAACAATTAGTCCGGACAATGTATGCTCGCTAACCTTTTCTATTTTGCAGGCATCAAGGGTTAGGTTTAGTAAAACCGAGTATATCTCGTGTCCGAGTTGTGGCAGAACGTTGTTTGATTTGCAGCAAACCTTGGTAAAAGTAAAGGAAGCAACCAGGCAGCTTAGCCGTCTTAAGATTGCAGTTATGGGCTGCATTGTAAACGGACCGGGCGAAATGGCAGATGCCGATTATGGCTATGTTGGTGCTGGTCCGGGTAAAATATCTCTTTACAAAGGTAAAACTTTAGTCAAAAAAAATATTCCTCAAGAAAAAGCAGTCGAAGAGCTGATCTCTTTAATAAAGGAGGGCGGAGACTGGGAAGAGTCTTAGTTTTTTCTTCGTCATTTCGAGCGTAGCGAGAAATCTTTTTTCCAGCAGTAGGAAGCGCATGAAATTATTACGTTGTGTGCCATGTTCTATTCAGAGAATTTCTCGCTACGCTCGAAATGACGGCTGGCATTCTTTTTAAATAGTAAAAACACCTACAAATTTTTCGAATAACTTTTTAAGATTTATAAAAACACAGATACACAGCTAAAATAAGTTTTACTTTTTATTTCTTTCTCTAAATTATCTACCCACCTTTTTGAAACCAGCTGATAGCTAGCGCTCAAAATAGGCTGGTTGATAATCTGTTAATAAATTAGACCAACATTTCGATAGAGAACGGCGTTAATCATCGTAAACTTGTATTCACTAAAATCCTACCAGAACCCACAAGTTATGGTAGGTTTTTTACCAACGGATAAAAGCCTAACTATTAGTTACACAAATATTTACCCCTACAGTCATGCAGACCTATAACGACACAGCAGTAATGAACCCTAAAGAAACAAAGCAAGTAAAAGAAAAGGTAGAAAAGAAGTTAGCTACTTATAGCTACGATGAAGTAATAGAGGCAAGCAAAGCCTACTTTAAGGGAGACGAGTTGGCAGCAACCGTTTGGTTAAGTAAGTATGCATTAAAAGATTCGTTTGGCAATATCTACGAGAAAAGCCCCGAAGATATGCATCGTCGCTTGGCAAAAGAGTTTGCCAGAATAGAAAGCAAATACTCTAACCCTTTAACCGAGGAAGAAATTTACGAAGTTCTTGAAAACTTTAAGTATATCGTACCGCAAGGCGGACCAATGACCGGTATTGGCAACGAGTATCAGATTGCGTCTCTATCCAACTGCTTTGTAATAGGGCATCAGGGCGAGTCGGATTCATACGGGGGTATTATGCGGTTAGATGAAGAGCAGGTACAGCTGATGAAACGTCGTGGTGGTGTCGGTCACGATCTTTCTAACATTCGCCCTACAGGAAGTCCGGTAATGAATAGCGCGCTCAACTCTACAGGTATTGTACCTTTTATGGAGCGTTATTCAAACTCAACCCGCGAAGTTGCTATGGATGGTCGTCGTGGCGCGTTAATGCTCAGTTTATCCATTAAGCACCCCGATGCAGAGCGTTTTATTGATGCAAAGATGGAAACTGGAAAGGTTACAGGCGCTAACGTATCTGTTAGAATAGATGATGAGTTTATGCGCTGTGTAATCAACGGTAAGCCTTATACACAGCAATATCCGGTAGAAAGCAAAAATCCGAAGTATAAAATAGAGATAGACGCACAGCAGTTGTGGAAAAAGATTATTCACAACGCATGGAAGTCCGCAGAACCGGGTATCCTTTTCTGGGATACGGTTATTCGCGAGGCTATTCCCGATTGCTATTTAGATTTAGGATATAAGACAGTTTCAACCAATCCTTGTGGCGAAATTCCGCTTTGCCCATACGATAGCTGTCGTCTTATCGCCATTAACCTTTACGGATATGTTGAAAATCCATTTACAAATGAAGCAACATTCAATATGCCGTTATTTAAAAAGCATGTAGAAATAGCTATGCGTTTGATGGACGACCTTATTGATCTTGAGCTTGAAAAGATAGACGCTATTATTAATAAGATTGCAAAAGACCCCGAAGACGATTCGATTAAGCAGGTAGAGCGTGAGCTTTGGGAAAAAATAAAAGAAAAAGCGATTAACGGACGCCGTACAGGCTTAGGTATTACTGCCGAAGGAGATATGCTGGCAGCATTAGGTATCCGCTATGGCTCTGAAGAAGGTATTGGATATGCTGTTAACATACAGAAAACGTTAGCTGTAGAAGCGTATCGTCAATCTGTTGTAATGGCTAAGGAGCGTGGACCATTCCCGATTTTTGATGCAAAGCGTGAGGCAAACAACCCCATGATTATGCGTATTGCCCGCGAAGATGAAGAGCTGTACGAAGATATGGTTCGCCATGGTCGTCGTAATATATCGTTGCTTACTATTGCACCAACGGGAACAACCAGTATGATGACGCAAACAACATCTGGTATTGAGCCAGTATTCCTTCCATTCTACAAACGCCGTCGTAAGGTTAATCCAAATGACAAAAACGTAAAGGCTAGTTTTGTTGACGAAGTTGGCGATAAGTGGGAAGAATACTTCTTATTTCATCATAAATTCCTCACATGGTGCGAAGCCAACAGTTACGACCCTGAAGAGGTAAAGAAGTACGGAGAAGAACAGCTTGAGGAATTAGTACAAAAATCTCCATACTATAAAGCTTCCTCTAACGATGTTGACTGGGTTAGTAAGGTAAAAATGCAAGGTAAGATACAAAAGTGGGTAGATCACTCTATTAGCGTTACTGTTAACTTACCTGCCGAAACAACAGAAACAATGGTTGCCGAAGTATATAAAACGGCATGGGAGAGCGGTTGTAAAGGTGTTACCGTTTATCGCGATGGCTCGCGTTCCGGGGTATTAGTTTCCGGTAAAGACAAGAAAGAAAAAGAAAATGGTATGCCCGCTAAGCGCCCGGAAGCTCTCGAAGCCGAAGTTATCCGTTTTAAGAATGGCAACGAACAGTGGATTGCGCTGGTTGGGTTATATAACGGTCGTCCGTACGAAATATTTACCGGTTTGGTAGATGATGATGTACGTTCTATCCCTCGTGCCGTAACTATGGGTAAAATTCTTAAGGTAAAAGATGCAAACGGTACACGTTACGATTTTCAATGGGTAGATAAGTTTGGTTACACAAATACGCTTGGCGGCATTTCGCATATGTTTAATAAAGAGTACTGGAACTACGCAAAGCTTATATCGGGTGTACTACGTAATAATATGCCTATACTGGATGTTGTAAACCTTGTATCTGGATTGGAGCTTGACAGCGAAACAATTAATACATGGAAAAATGGCGTAGAAAGAGCGCTAAAACGCTATATTCCCGATGGCACTGAAGCGGAAAAAGGCGAAGCATGTGGAAAATGCGGATCGGATGCGCTAGTTTACCAAGAAGGCTGCTTGGTTTGTAAAGATTGCGGATATTCAAAATGCGGCTAATAAAAATACTAGTCGATTAAATCGAGATAAAAAGCCGTCTAAAAATTAGTAAACATGTCTTTCCGACTGTAGGGCGGAATCTACAGATAAGTAGCAACATGCCGAGTGAGCAGATGTCCCACTTCCGTTCGACATGACGAAGAAAACAAGATTTTTTAGAGAGCCTCTTTTTTTATGGTCATTTATTGAGTTGAACCTACGAGGTTAGCCCATCTACAGCTTAATCTTTTTCGGCTCTTCTTTCATTGAATAAGTGGTAGCCTCTCCATCTTGAATATAGAATACTTCGAATATGGGATTATCAGGTGTTTTATACATATCGGCTAAAAACGGGGCGACTTCAAAAGTTTTTGTCTTTGCAGCAAGATTACTGTCAAAAACAGTTTTCCCTTTTAAACGAATCCATTCATACTTGGCAGATGTAGCCGTAATTTCGAAGTCGGCATTTTGTTTCAGCTGCTTATATACGTTTTTTGTATTGTTTGTGCGGAAATAAATCTTTCCATCATACTCCATTATAAAACCAAACGGACGAACTCGCGGTTTACCATCTTCAACTGTTACAATATAGAAAGTCTGGTTTTCTTTTAAAAAATTAAAAACTTCATTCATGGTTGCATTAGTATTTTTAGTTAATACTATAATCTATATTATAGCTCTCAAAAAACGATAAAATGTCGTTGCTTAAATTTATACGATAGTTACGCGAGAATAAGTCTAATGCAATACGCACTTCTCCATCAAGAATTTTTAGACGTAATCCGATGCTCCCCGGATTTCTTTCTGCTGAACGCTTAATGTTTCCTATCAGTTCTAGCGAAATAGCTTCAATCGGCAATTTTATTGTAATATTTTGTACCAGCTCTTCCCGAATGTTTGGTAATAAATGTATTGAAAGGATTTTTGCTTCTAACTCATCTTTGCCATAACGTGGCTGTACCTTTGCCTTTATATAAAGAAAGTAGCCCTTTACAAAGAATTTTGTATTATCAACCCAGTCTTTAGAAAAAAGCATAAAGCGGTAGCTGTCGCTGTAATCTTCTATAGTAACGCTTCCAAACGGTTTTCCTGCTTTTGACGTTTGATGCGATACATCGCTTACCATTCCGGCAAAGCATATAGTTTTACCTTTTAACGATTCAAGATCCTTTAAATCGTAGAGGCTTACGTTACAGAACTGTTTTATTTCGAATGCATAAGGATCTAGCGGATGAGAAGACAGGTACATTCCGATCAGTTCTTTTTCTTTGCTTAGAATTTCTAAAATAGACCACTCCTCTGCTCGGGGGATTTCCGGTGTAACGATAGATTCGGCTAATGCTTCTCCAAATAAAGACTGCGAACCTACCGTGTCATTTTGTTTTTTATTTCCGTATGATAAGAGCGCTTCAACAAACGTTTGTCCGTCCTTATTCGTTGCCGTAAACTGATGGCGCTTAATCTCTGAGAAGCTGTCAAAACCTCCTGAAAAAGCAAGAGTTTCAATAGTTTTTCGGTTAACAGCCGAAAGATTTACACGGCAAATAAAATCGAAGATATCTTTAAAAGGTCCATTAGCGTCGCGTTCCTGAATAATATTCTCTACCGCGTTAATTCCCATGCCCTTAATAGCGCTTAACCCGAAACGGATGTTCCCATCTTTATTTACGGTAAACGTTCGGTAGCTTTCGTTTACATCGGGGCTGAGAACCTGAATACCCATTCTCTTACACTCGTCCATAAACTTCGATATTTCCTTTATATCGGAGCTGTTGCGGGTAAGTACTGCCGCCATGTATTCGGCAGGGTAGTTTGCTTTTAGATATGCCGTTTGATAGGCAACCCAAGAATAGCAAGCTGCATGAGATTTGTTGAACGCGTAGGATGCAAACTTTTCCCAATCTTCCCAGATTTTTAAAACCGTTTTTTCATCGTGCCCATTTGCTTTACAACCCTCAACAAACTTCACTTTTAAGGCATCCATTTTATCCTTCAACTTTTTGCCCATAGCTTTTCTCAGCTCATCGGATTGACCGCGAGAGAAGTTGGCAAGCAGACGAGAAAGAAGCATGACCTGCTCCTGATATACCGTAATACCATAGGTATCTTTCAGGTAGCGCTCCATTATAGGAATGTCGTAAGTTATTGGTTTACGACCGTGTTTTCTATCAACAAAGTCGAGAATGTAGTCCATAGGACCCGGACGATACAGGGCGTTCATGGCTATTAGGTCTTCGAACTGCGTAGGCTTAAGTTCTCGTAAATATTTTTGCATTCCGGGAGATTCGAACTGGAATGTACCTACAGTTTGACCCGAGCTGTAAAGCTCGTAGGTCTTAGTATCGTCAATGGGTATGGTGTTTATATCTATTTCAGTACCTTTACTTCGTCTTATGTTATCGAGGGCATCTTTAATAATTGAGAGCGTTTTAAGACCTAAGAAGTCCATTTTAAGCATACCTACTTCTTCAATCACCGTACCTTCGTACTGCGACACAAGCATATCTTGCTTGGTCTCTTTATCATAAGTAGTACTTATGGGAATATAGTTGTAGAGGTCGTCCTTACCGATTACAACTCCGCAAGCATGCACTCCCGTATTACGCACCGTACCTTCCAGCATTTGCGCATACTTTAACGTATCGCTCATCAATGGGTCTGTAGATTCGGCTGCCTCACGCATGGCAGATATATTTTCGATTGCGTTCTTGATGCTCACCTTAACATCCCGAGGCAGCTCATCAATCAGCTTCGATAGCCTGTCGGTTTCAGCAAGCGGTAATTTTTGAACGCGCCCAACATCTTTAATGGCAGATTTGGCTGCCATTGTACCGAATGTAACGATATGAGCAACTTTTTCTTTTCCGTACTTGTTCTCCACATACTCAAGCACTCTGGCTCGCCCGTCGTCATCAAAATCGATATCAATATCAGGCATCGAAATACGGTCGGGATTGAGAAAACGCTCAAATAGCAAATCGTATTTTAGCGGGTCGATATCGGTAATTCCTAAACAATACGCCACAACGGAGCCTGCTGCCGATCCACGTCCAGGACCTACAGCGACGCCGTTGTTTCGAGCCCATGCAATGAAGTCTTGTACAATGAGAAAATAGCCGGGATAACCCATACGCCGAATGGTACCCAGCTCAAAATCTATACGCTCTTTTACTTCGTCTGTTATTTCGGAGTAATGCTTTTTCGCCCCTTCGTATGTAAGATGTTTAAGATAGTCATCAGCGTCTGCAAACCCTTCGGGCAAAGGAAAATCCGGCATGATTGGTACGCTGTTGATGTCGTAAAACTCAACCTTATCCGCAATTTCAAGTGTATTGGCTAACGCTTCGGGGATATCTGCAAAGATACCTTCCATTTCCGCTGGCGTTTTAAACCACTCTTGCTTGGTATAACGCATACGGTTAGGGTCGTTAACATCGGTTCCGGTGCTGATACAAAGTAGGCGGTCGTGCGCTTCCGCCTCTTCTTCGTTGGTAAAGTGCGAATCGTTAGTTGCAATCAGCTTGATATTATGCTTCTTTGCCAGCTCCATTAGCTGTACGTTTACTACTTTTTGATGTTCGTAAACGTCGCGGGCAGAGTTGGGATCATCGCTTTTATGGCGTTGTAGTTCGATGTAGTAATCATCGCCAAAAAGATTTTTATGCCAAAGCACAGCCTCTTCCGCTTTTTCCGGTTCGTTGTGCATTAGGTGCTGTGGAATTTCTCCTCCAAGGCAGGCAGACGAAGCAATAATCCCTTCGTGGTATTTTTCCATCAGCTCCCTGTCGATACGGGGCTTATAGTAGAAGCCTTCGATGTATCCCAACGATACCATTTTAACTAAATTGTGGTATCCTATCTTATTCTTAGCGAGCAGAACAAGGTGATAGCCGCTGGCGTTTTCTTTTCCTTTTTTCTCGTGTCTTGTGTTAGCAGCAACATATACCTCACAACCTATAATGGGCTTAAACTTTTTCTTTTCGGTTTCTATCCGCTCATTTTGCAGCTGCTGTATCTTTTCTTTTCGCTCTTCGTCCTCATCTTCATTTTTCAGCTCATTCAGCTGTTTTTTGATGTTCTTAATGGCATCATCGTACTTAGCGTTTTTTTTACACACGTAGTTGAAAAACTCCTTTGTTCCGAACATGTTACCATGATCGGTAATGGCAACGGCAGGCATACCGTTGGCAATGGCTTTATCTACTAATGCCGATATCTTAGAAGCACCGTCGAGTGTTGAATACTCGGAGTGCGCGTGTAGGTGTACAAATTTTGACATACTGAATTTTAACTCGGTAGAAAACTAATCCTACAAAGTTACAGAGAAAAACGGCTTGAAAGAAACTTGTTGATAAGTAAATAAAAGGGTTATAAATAAAGACTTGTGTATAAATATGTTTTCTTAGCTAACAAAATCAATCATTATATGTAAATTTGTAACAAAGAGATTTAATTAATGGAAATACATACTGATATATATTTAGGAGATAGTAAAAAAAAGTTGCAGAAACTTTCTGATAACTCCGTAGATTTAATCGTTACATCTCCTCCATATGCAGATCAGCGTAAATCAACATATGGAGGTATTCTCCCAGATGATTATGTTGCTTGGTTTCTTCCCATATCTAAGGAACTTTTAAGAGTCCTTAAGCCAACAGGAACCTTTATTTTGAACATAAAAGAAAAGGTTGTTGATGGGGAAAGAAGTACGTACGTATTAGAATTAATTCTTGCTATGCGGAAACAAGGATGGTTTTGGACTGAAGAATTTATTTGGCATAAAAAAAATTCATACCCAGGAAAATGGCCTAATCGTTTCAGAGATTCTTGGGAAAGACTTCTTCAATTCAATAAAAGTAAAAAATTTAATATGTATCAAGAAGAGGTAATGATGCCTATGGGAAATTGGGCAAAGACAAGGTTAAAAAACCTTTCTGAAACGGATAAAAGTAGAGATAATTCTAAGGTTGGAAGTGGATTTGGAAAAAATATTTCTAATTGGTTAAATAGAGATAAGGTTTATCCTACAAATGTTTTACACTTAGCAACAGAGTGTAACAATAAAAATCATAGTGCTGCTTTTCCTGAAGAGTTACCAGAATGGTTTATAAAACTTTTCACCAAAGAAAATGATGTGGTTTTGGATCCATTTATGGGTTCCGGAACAACTCTTTTTGTTGCGAATAAAATGAAACGGAATTCAATAGGAATAGATATTATACCAGAATATTATAAAATGGTTAAAGATCGGTTTAATCCGGCAGAGTTATATTTGTTAGAGCCAGAAGAAAAATATGAAAAAACTAAACATAAAAGACGTACTACAATACGTTGAAGATAATATTGGGATTTTTCATCAAAAGCGTATTCAGAGTTTGGATAACTTGAAGTTATCAAAAATATTGAAACGTAAAAACCCATATTTGTATAAGGCAAAATATATTCTTACCGCAGAAGAGGTTGTTAGAGGAATCGCGGATGCGCATATTTCTTCAAACGAGGAAACTGTTTTTGGGGATTGGCTTGAGGGGCTTGCGATTTTTATTAATAGTAATGTCTATGGCGGATTCAAATCCGGTATAACAGGAGTGGATTTAGAGTTTGACAATAATAGTATTCGATATATCGTTACTATAAAGTCAGGACCTAGCTGGGGGAATAGTTCTCAAATTACAAAAATGAGGACCGATTTTAAAACAGCGCGAAAAACGTTACGAACAAGCAATTCAAAACTTAATGTTATTGCGGTAAATGGATGCTGTTATGGGCAAGATAGAAATCCAGATAAAGGAGATTATTTTAAATTATGCGGACAACGTTTTTGGGAATTTATATCTGGAGATTCAGATCTATATATAGATGTAATTGAGCCACTTGGCTATAAAGCTAAAGAAAAAAACGATGAATTTATGAAATCTTATTCTCAAATGATAAATAAGTTTACTAAAGAGTTCATAGATAAATTTTGTGATAATTGTGGTTCTATAAATTGGAAAGAACTTGTTAGGTTTAATTCTTGTAAAATAAATTAGTTATGCCAAGATGTATAATTGACGGATACTCTAATGACGGGATTCATAATTTTGGAGTAAGATGCCGTAGGCCGGATACGGGTGCTATCTAGACACCAAACACTGATGCTTATCTGCTTATCTGTGTAATGAACATGCTGAACAAGGATGTATAATAAATGTCATTATTATTCCTACTACAAATGGAAATGTTACTGCTAATGTAGAGAATGAAGGTCGTTCAGAATCTAGAACGACTTCAATAACTCATGACGCGAATGAATAGACGAAAAATATTTATTTTTGCTTTTTAAAACAACGGACTGGCATAAGCCTTTACTTCCTTATCGGTAATAACTTTATCGCTTAAAATAATTAACCGTTCGATGGTATTACGAAACTCGCGAATGTTACCTGTCCAACTTAGCTTCTGTAGTTCGGCAATGGCTTTTGCGTTGATTTCTTTTGGCGGTACGCCCATCTCGGCAGATACTTGATCGATAAAATGCTGTGCTAATAGAGGAATATCTTCTAAACGCTCCGATAGGGCCGGAACATGAATAATAATAACGCTTAAACGATGGTATAAGTCCTCGCGAAATGTTCCCTTTTCGATTTCTTCTTTTAAATTTTTGTTGGTAGCGGCAACTACACGAACGTTTACAGCAATATCTTTATCGCTACCTACCCGCGATAGTTTATTTTCTTGCAGCACGCGCAATACTTTTGCTTGAGCGCTAAGGCTCATATCTCCAATCTCATCAAGGAAAAGCGTACCACCTTCCGCTTGCTCGAATTTTCCTTTATGCTGCTTTATGGCAGAGGTAAACGAACCTTTTTCGTGACCAAACAGCTCGCTCTCTATCAGCTCCGAAGGAATAGCAGCGCAGTTAACCTCTATAAAAGGAGCGGCAGCCCGAGGGCTTAGTTCGTGTAACCAGCGTGCAACCAGTTCTTTTCCTGTTCCGTTTGAACCTGTAATAAGTACACGGGCATCGGTTGGCGCGACGCGCTCTATCATTGTTTTTATCTTAGTAATAGCCTCCGATTCGCCTACAATTTCTGCAACCTTCGATATTTTCTTTTGCAGTTTTTTGGTTTCTTTTACCAGCGTGGACTTATCGGTAGCATTGCGCAGCGTTATAAGAATACGGTTAAGGTCTAACGGTTTCTCAATAAAATCGTAAGCTCCTTTCTTAATTGCTTCGACGGCTGTATCAATGTTGCCATGCCCCGATATCATAACCATAGGGGTGTCGGGCTGTATTTCCTGCATTTTTTCGAGCGTCTCAATACCATCCATGTTGGGCATTTTGATATCGCAGAAAATAACCTCGAAAGTTTCGCTCTTTGCTGATTCAACCCCTTTTACTCCGTCTTCGGCTAAAGTAACATCGTACCCTTCGTATTCCAATATTTCTTTTAGCGCATTACGAATACTTCTCTCGTCGTCTATTACCAATATTTTCATAAGTCGTGGATAAAGTTAAATGTAAAGCGTTAATCGTGAAGTGAATTTCGATTAACCATTAACGCTTTACTCGTAACGTTTTTTATTTTGTCAAAAGTAATCATATTTTCACAGCGATGCTTATCTTTGTGCATTACTATATAATGGAAACAATTACATCTTTTCAGAATCCGAAAGTTAAGAATATTCTGTTACTGCAAGAAAAATCTCGCGAGCGCAAGAGGCAGGGGCTTTTTGTGGTTGAGGGCAAACGTGAGATACTGCTTGCTCTAGAAGGAGGGTATAATATCCATTCGCTATTCTTATGCGGCTGCTTAAAACCTTTATCTAAACAGGTTGAACAAAAGCTTCCTCGGCAAGTTAAATTTTATGATCTAGCTAAAGCTGTTTTTGATAAGCTCGCCTATCGCGAAGATTCGGATGGGTTGATTGCTGTTGTCGAAGCAAAATCCAATATGTTGGACAAGGTGAGGTTATCGGAAAACCCGTTTATAGTAGTGCTGGAGGCGGTAGAAAAACCGGGCAACTTAGGTGCAATATTGCGCACTGTAGACGCTGCTCAAGTAGACGCGGTTGTTATTTGCGACCCATTGTGTGATGTTTATAATCCGAATGCGATCCGTTCTAGCGTAGGTTGCTTATTTACTTTGCAAATTGCCGTTAGTACTTCCGAGGAGGTTTTAACGTGGCTAAAACATAACGGCATAAAGTCTTTTGCGGCAGAGTTACAAGCCTCGCGATGGTATCACGAAGCTGATATGAGCAAAGCGTGCGCTGTTATTATGGGTACGGAAGCTAACGGGCTTACCGATTTTTGGCTGAAAAATTCTGATGCCCGAATAAAAATTCCTATGCGGGGCAAGATAGACTCTCTAAATGTTTCGGTTTCTACGGCAGTGCTTACATTTGAGGCAATGAGGCAGAGAGGGTTTAAGTAGCTATCGTCATGCCGAACGTAGTGAGAAATCTCATGAATAGCACAGCTCGTTGAATGTTTAGCTATACGAAAATTCCACTTACTTTGGGGGATTTAGGGGAAGGTATATTTGCGATAATGAATAATAGCACTCCGTTTCAGGAGATTTCTTCCGTTGGTCGAAATGACAAAAAAAATACTACGATTTCTGCCAACAAAGATAATTATTCAATCTCAAATATATGCAGTTTACTTTTAATAATTTCTTCATTTTTTAAATCACATTCCCAGATTCGTATTACATTCCACTTCTTTTCTTGAAGTTTTATTGTTACTTCTTTATCTCTATTTATATTACGATTTTGTTTATTTTTCCAATATTCTGAATTATCTTGAGGTTTTGTGTTTCGGCAATTATGTCCATGCCAAAAACATCCATCAACAAAGACTACTATTCGATTCTTTGGAAAAGTAAAATCAGGTTTACCAAAAAGTTTATAATTTCTCCGCCAACCTGTTATTCTGTATTTTTTAAAAATACCAATCAGCCTTAGTTCTGTAGATTTGTTATGGGAGCTTTTAACTTTTCGCATAACATCACTACGCTTATCTTTAGTAAAGACATCAGCCATTTTTTTTCAGAACTGTTATCCATGATTTTTCAAAACCGAGTGCTGTTAATATAAGTTCCTTATTAAGTGGTTCAGGTTGCTTTATACGAATAATTAAAGTTTTGGAAGGAACCTCTTCAATGATAGTAAATTGAGAACCATGTGGTTGCCATGTGAATTTGTGAGTTTCTGTCCTTTTATCAATACCAATTAAATTTTTATTTTTGTTCCATTCCCATCGGTATAATTCATTATCATAACGTATTGTCTCAAATTCAAAAACTGCGACTTCTGATAATGTATTAGACGTTATTAGAACAACAGTTCTTAAGTGCTTATATTTTTCTCTAATTGAAGATACTCTTTCATTCCAAATATCAAATACTAGACTTCCGATGAGATTAGGATCCGCATTCGTAGCTATTTTTTCTTCAAAAGAATATGTGGGAGAATTTCTTCCCGAAATCAGACGTATCCTTTTTTGTTCCGAAGGTTTTTGTGCTTTTACTGTTTTTGCTCCCCATGCCGTATTACCCATTACAACATCATCTAGACCGACATTAGAGGGTTTCCATCGCGCGCCTATACAATTGGCAAAAATACATTCCCATTCAGAGCCCTCTAATTCCGGCTTTCCTTTTGACGCTAATAAATAAATTAATTCTTTTCCCAATAAATAAGGAAAATCTTTTGGGAATTCATTTAATGGAAAAGCTGGTATAGATTTTTTACAGTTTTTAATTTAGGAGACTTATTTTGTTCCATATTCTACTTCATAATCTCTTAATACTGATGTCATATCTAAAGAAGAAGCGACATAAGGTAATAATTTTAAAATAACCGCTTTTACTATATTTACAGGAACCGCATTGCCTGCCTGTTTTCTTGCTTGGCTATCGTTAACAACAATTTTGTAGCTATCAGGAAAACCTTGCAAACGAAACATTTCTCTCGGAGTTAATCTTCGTTCTCCATTGACAAGTAAATAATTATAAGAGGCCCCTGCTCTTAATGCGCAAGAATAAGGATAAGAACATATATTACCTGCTTTATTTTCATGCCAAATAGATAATTTATATGCAGACGTATGTTTTGATTTTCTTTTTTTTATAATATACTCTGAAGCATACTGTTTCTCTTCAACTTTTTTTTCAAGTATTTTCGAAAGAGGAGTAAATGGTCGAATAGGAGAAGGAAATGTGAATAAAATAGGCTCTCTATGCCCAACAAAGATAACTCTTTCTCTCTTTTGAGGTAAACCATAGTCCAGAGCATTTAGTACGGCATAATGAACGTCATATCCTAAATCTTTTAAAGATTGAAGAATTACTTTTAATGTATTTCCTTTATCATGTCCTACTAATTGTTTGACATTCTCTAAAATAAATGCTTTTGGACGTTTGTGCTTTAAAATTCTTGCAATATCAAAAAATAATGTTCCTCTAATATCATCAAATCCTTTTCTTTGGCCGATGATGCTAAAAGGTTGACATGGGAAACCTGCAAATAAAATATCGTGATCAGGAATATCTTTTTCGTTTATCTTTGTAATATCTCCAACTGGTCTTTCTCCATAATTGGCTTTATAACTTTCTTGGCAAAATAAATCAATGTCAGAAGAAAACACACATTTAGGTATCAAGTTATTCTCATGACACGCTTCTTCCATTGCTTGACGGAAGCCGCCAATACCACAAAATAAATCGATGAATTTTATCTTTTCCATAAAAAAGATGCTTTTTGCAAAGTTAGTATTTTAGTTTGAGTTCTCGTTTTTTTAAAGGTAGAAAACAGCGAAATGGGTTTTGACAGCTAAAATGTAAATGCGCATAAAAATTCGTGCTTTAAAGCAGATGCTTACTTACGATAAAAGCCTACATTTGCGCTTACTTACGAAAGACTATAAACAATAAATAATTATCTATGGCTAACATTTTCAGTTCTTCAATCGGTAAGAAGTTAATTATGAGTATTACCGGACTCTTTCTGGTAGTCTTTATGCTTCTTCACGTATCAATTAACTTGGCGATACTTATATCGGAAGATGCGTATAATGCAGCCTGCGAATTTATGGACACCAATATTTTCATCCAAATTATGGTTCCCATACTGGCCGCGGGATTTTTCGTCCATATTCTTTACGCCTTAATTCTCACTTTAAAAAACCGAAAAGCTCGTCCTGTAAAATATGCGGTGAACAATAAAGGTGAGGCTTCGAGTTTTGCATCTCGCAACATGTTTGTTTTGGGGCTTATTATTGTGGGCTTTTTAGTTCTTCACTTAGTTCAGTTTTGGGCTAAAATGCAGCTTGCTCATTATGTGACCGGACATGGTCATGAAAACCCCTACCTTTTAGTAACAACCGTTTTAAGCAATCCGTTATGGGCTGCCATTTACCTAGTATGTTTTGGAGTTTTGTGGTTTCACTTAACACACGGCTTTTGGAGCGCTTTACAAACCGTTGGATTTAACAATACTAAATGGCTTAAACGTTGGCAGTGTATAGCAAAAATATATGCGACAGTGGTTTGCCTCGGTTTTGCTGTTGTTCCTGTTTATTTGCTGGTTCAACGTTACATACTGGCTTAGCCTTTACATTAGCATACCGAAAAAACCATGAGAAAAATTATACTAATAGCGGTACTCAGTATAACAGGACTTTGCTTCTGTGCCAACAAAGCGCAATCACAGATTGTTTACGGTTGGGGCGATGAAAAGTCGCATACAGTTATAGACCTTCCAAATGATGAATCTTCATACGATGAGGAATTAGGCGGATATGTAAATATTGGATATTTCTACAAACAGCCGTGGGTACTTTGGATACCCATGTGGAACCGGGATGGGAAATATTGCCTGAATGTTGAAGGAAATGATACTTCTTATTATGCATTATCGGATGATGAGTTGGAGTATTTAAAAAAAGAAGAGTTTGATTTGGATATTCCCGGTAACCCGATTCCGTTTTGGGATAAGATTGGCGGTAAGCCGTTATTGCTTTCTTGATTTGGGGCTCTGTTGGTAAAGCTAAGAAGAAAGATGAAAATGAGGAACAGCCTGCTACAGAAGAAAGTTCTGAGTCGTAATACATTAGGTTCAAAAACTTGAAAATATTATACAATGTCAGATAGCAAATTAATATCAAAAATTCCCGAAGGTCCATTGGCAGAAAAATGGACAAAGCATAAAGCTGATATTCGGGTTGTGAGCCCCGCTAATAAGCGTAAGCTCGAGATTATTGTTGTGGGTACCGGATTAGGCGGAGCATCTGCTGCGGCTTCTCTAGGAGAATTAGGATATAACGTAAAAATATTCTGTATATCAGATAGCCCTCGTCGTGCACACTCTATTGCCGCACAAGGGGGTATTAACGCCGCAAAAAACTATCAGAACGACAACGACTCTATTTGGCGTCTGTTCTATGATACAATTAAAGGTGGAGATTACCGTGCTCGCGAAGGAAACGTTTATCGTTTAGCAGAGGTAAGTAACCTTATTATCGACCAATGCGTTGCGCAAGGTGTTCCTTTTGCTCGCAATTACGGTGGGTTGCTGGATAACCGTTCGTTTGGCGGAGCACAAGTATCACGTACATTTTATGCCCGCGGACAAACCGGTCAGCAGCTGTTGTTGGGCGCTTATGCAGCGTTAAACCGTCAGGTTGCTGCGGGTTCGGTTAAGTCTTATCCTCGTCATGAGATGTTGGATGTGGTACTTATCGACGGTAAAGCAAAAGGTATTATTGCCCGCGACCTTACAACCGGTAAGATTGAGCGTTTCGGAGCACACGCGGTTGTTATTGCATCGGGCGGATACGGTAACGTATTCTTCCTTTCAACAAATGCAATGAACAGCAACGGCTCTGCGGCTTGGCAATGCTACAAGAAGGGCGCTTACTTCGGAAATCCTTGCTTTGCACAGATTCACCCAACATGTATCCCCGTTCACGGAGATCAGCAGTCTAAGCTTACGCTGATGTCAGAATCACTTCGTAACGATGGACGTATCTGGGTTCCAAAGAAAATGGAAGACGTTGAAAAGCTTCGTAAAAAACAAATAAAAGCGTCTCAGATTCCTGAAGAAGATCGCGATTATTATTTAGAGCGTCGTTATCCGGCTTTCGGTAACCTTGTTCCTCGCGACGTTGCTTCGCGCGCAGCCAAAGAACGTTGCGATGCGGGTTACGGAGTAAACGAAACAGGTCTTGCCGTATTCCTTGATTTCAAAACAGCTATCGAACGGTTGGGTAAAGATGTTATTAAGGCTCGCTACGGAAACCTTTTCCAGATGTACGAAAAGATTGTTGACGTAAATCCTTACGAAGAGCCAATGATGATTTACCCCGCTATTCACTACACAATGGGTGGTATTTGGGTAGATTACAACCTTATGACAACTATCCCCGGTTTGTATGCGATTGGCGAAGCAAACTTTAGCGACCATGGTGGTAATCGCCTTGGAGCATCTGCTCTTATGCAAGGTTTAGCCGATGGATATTTCGTTCTTCCTTACACAATTGGTGATTACCTATCGCACGATATCCAAACTCCCAAAACGGATATTAATAATCCCGCTTTCGAAGAGTCGGAAAAAGCGATAAAAGATAAAATCAACAAGATTTTTAACATAAAGGGTAAAAATCCGGTTGACCATATACATAAGGCTCTGGGTCATATTATGTGGGAATATGTTGGCATGGCTCGTAACGAGCCCGGATTAAAGAAAGCTATTGAAGAAATTCGCGCTCTTAAGAAGGAGTTCTGGGCTAATGTATATGTACCCGGCGAGAACAACGAGCTTAACCATGAGTTGGAAAAGGCAGTTCGTTTGGCAGACTTCCTTGAAATTGGCGAGCTAATGGCTATTGATGCGTTGAACCGTAAAGAGTCTTGTGGCGGTCACTTCCGTGAAGAAATGCAGACGCCGGATGGAGAAACGTTACGTGACGATGAACATTTTATGTATGTTTCTGCATGGGAGTATAAAGGTGAAGATCAGGAACCTGTATTACATAAAGAAGATTTGGTGTTTGAATTCGTTCATCCATCAACAAGAAATTATAAAGACTAAAATTTAGACAATAGAATAAAGATTTAAAGAACAAAGACAATGTCCGCGCATAATTTTCGTGAGATGGTAATTTGGAAAGATTCTATAGATATGGTGAAAAATATCTATACTATTTGTGCTGAATTTCCAGTACGTGAAAAATATGGAATAGTATCACAGCTACAACGGGCAGCCGTTTCTATTAGCGCAAACATTGCTGAGGGATCAGGACGATCTAGTGATGCGGATTTTAAAAGATTTTTTTCGTTTTCTGTAGGATCTGCGTATGAACTAGAAACGCTGGTTACAATCGCAAAAGAAGTTGGATACTTAGAAGAAGAAAATTGCTTTAACCTTACAGAGAAGTTACAGCATCTTCAAAAGATGATATGTAAATTTTCGCGGCAGTTACAATAGTCTTTAATCTTTTGTCTTTATTCGTTCATTTAAAAAAGGCTGAACTATGGATCTTAAATTAAAAATATGGCGTCAGAAGAACGCTAAAGATAAAGGGCGTTTCGAAACATACGAAGTTAAAAGTATTTCGCCCGATAGCTCTTTCTTGGAAATGTTGGACATCTTAAATGACCAGCTGATTTTGGAAGGAAAAGAACCGGTAGCATTTGACCATGACTGCCGTGAGGGTATTTGTGGGATGTGCTCGCTTTATATTAACGGTCGTGCTCATGGACCGGACAGCGAAATTACTACTTGTCAGCTGCACATGCGTAAGTTTAAAGATGGTGATACCATAACTATTGAACCTTGGCGTTCGGCGGCATTTCCTGTGATTAAGGATTTGGTTGTCGACCGTTACGCTTTTGATAAGATATTGCAAGCGGGCGGTTTCGTTTCAGTAAATACAGGCGGAGTTCCCGATGGAAATGCTATTCCTATCGCTAAGCCAAAGGCAGACGAATCGATGGATGCTGCCGCATGTATTGGTTGTGGAGCATGTGTTGCGACCTGTAAGAACGGATCGGCAATGCTATTCGTAGCCGCTCGCGTATCATCGCTTGCATTATTACCACAAGGTAAAATAGAAGGTGCTCGTCGCGCTAAGGCAATGGTTGCTAAAATGGACGAGCTGGGTTTTGGCGGATGTACCAATACGCAAGCCTGCGAAATGGAATGCCCTAAGCTGGTTTCTATCGCGCATATCGCACGCCTTAATCGCGAGTTTTTAGTTGCGAAGCTAAGAGACTAATTGTCTTTTGATATAAAAAACCTACTTTTGGGGCAGGTTTTTTATATTTGATAAGACAGACAAATTATAAAAGAGTTATGGCGGAAAATATAGTCTCAATTCAAGGGTTAACTAAAGACTATGGTCCGTTACGGGCGCTAGATGGAGTTAGCCTTGATATTCCTGAGCGAAGTATTTTTGGAATACTAGGACCTAACGGTAGCGGAAAAACTACTCTGCTAAGTATTCTAATGGATATTTTATATCCAAAGAGTGGCAGCATAAGTATAATGGGGCAACCGAGTTCGTATGAGCTAAGAAAGAAGATAGGGTGCTTACTTGAAACACCGTCTTTTTATAGCTACCTGAGCGCGGAAGATAATCTGCGTATTGCGGCAAAGATAAAGGATGTAGATGAAGCCGATATTCCAAGAGTTTTAAAGCGTTTAGGATTATATGAACGTAGAGCATCTAAATTCTCTGCTTTTTCGTTGGGTATGAAGCAGCGTTTGGCTTTGGCTTCCGCATTGCTTGGAAACCCCTCGCTTGTCGTTTTCGATGAACCGACTAACGGATTAGACCCTCAAGGTATAGTTGAAGTGAGAGGGTTGATAAGAGAGCTCTGGAGCGAGGGTAAAACAGTTATTATCGCCAGCCATCTACTTGACGAGGTGGAGAAAGTTTGTACCCATGTCGCTATTCTTAAGAAAGGAAAGCTATTAGCAACGGGTAGCGTGGAAGAAGTACTCGGAGAAGGGCTGACATTTAAGTTTTCTGCCGGAATAAAAAATGAGGAGCTGCGAAGCATTCTTGCGAAGTTGAATGATATTAAATCAATCACTCAGCAAGGAGATTTGCTTATCGTTAACGCTTATGGACAGCTTACGGCTGAAGAGCTAAATAAGCTCTGCTTTGAAAATGGTATTGTACTATCTCATTTGGAGATGTCGCGTAAAAAGTTAGAGTCGTGGTTTGTTGAAGTTACACAAAATACCTAAACGATATGTTACAGAAGTTAATGGCATTGGAGTGGATGAAGATGCGTAAGTATAAAGCGTTTTGGATAATGCTTGGCTTATTCGTATTAGGTTTCTTCGGCTTGGTGTATATTATGTATGCCATAAATAATGAGGCGCCGACTGAAATGATTGGTAGTTTTTTAGATAGCTTTTTCCGATATCCTCGGATAGCCCGGCTTACAGCCTATATGGGCAGCTATATGTTTATTGTGTTAGGTATTGTACTAATAACGCAAATCGCAAACGAATTCAGCTACAGAACCCATCGCCAGAACATAATAGACGGGCTTAGCCGGACACAGTTTATAAATGCAAAATGGCAGATAGTTGTTTTGCTTTCTGTTTTTGCGACTCTTGTACATGTCGGCTTTACAGCATTATATGCCTTAATGGGCGACGGTGGAACGGTTTCGGGCTTTGTTTCGAGCCTTAAATACTCGCTCTTTTTCTTCTTAGATAGCTTAAGCTGGCTAAGCGTAGCTCTGATAATAACTCTTTGGGTAAAGCGGTCTGGTTTAGCCATCACTCTTTTTATGGTATATGCTTTAGTTGTAGAGAATTCGCTGGCGTTTGGGATAAAACGCTCGTTTGAAAGTAATCTAGGCGAATATTTCCCGATTAACGTGGCAGATAACTTAAACCCTAATGTGTTGGCGCCCTTTGTGAATAATAGCCGACCGACGGAGGAAATTGCGGTAGCTGTAACCTGCGTCTACTTGGTGGCTTTTTATATTATTTCAAGAAGGATGATTAAGCGAATGGATCTAAAATAAGCTATCATTTCGAGCGAAGCGAGAAATTTGGTCATTTAGCATACTGCCGCTTAGTAACAGATTTCTCGCTTCGCTCGAAATGACGAAAAAGTTAGTAAGTATATTTTTTAATCAGCTCTTGTCGCTTCTTCGGTGTAATGCCAAACTCTTTTTCTAGCATTGTTGCGCTGTTGCCATAAATGCTGTCTATTGTGTTGAATGCCGCTTGCGGGTATTCCTCTTTTACGCCGCCCGGTTCGTTTATTACATTGTCATCAAATGCAAGCATTTGCGTTTTTTCTTTGTTTGCTCTGTAGTAAGGAATAGTGTACTTATTTGTTAGCAGATAATCATTCATTATGGCATCTCTGTCAACATTCGGAGCCGTTAATATTCGTGAGGCTGACATTCCTGTACGATCTTTCCCTGCCGTACAGTGGAAAAGAAATGGTTCGCCATCAAATAGCGCATCCATAATAGGCTGGAAACGTTGAATGTTTAGCGCAAAGTTCTTGTTACTTTCAACCAAAAACCGAGCTGTTGTTTCGGGGGTTAGTTTTACATCTGTTGTCATTACGGACCGCTTATCCGAGGGGTTCATAATCCTAACCTGTTGCCATTGTATGCTGGAGTCTGCTATACGGTCGGACGCGGCTGCTATCTCGCTGTCAGAGCGTAAATCAATAATCTTTTTTATACCCGGCTTGTTGAAATAGGTAAAATCATTATCCGTTAAGCCTTCCGGCGAACCTGAACGGAAAAATTGCCCCAGCGTATTTGTTTGCCGTCTCTATTAATAATACCCCCTAATTCGCGAAAATTAGGCGTTCCCTCCATAGGTATATGCTTTTCCGAGACGTATAACGTATCGCTTCCTTTCTGCCTTTCTATGGCAAAAAATATGCGGTCGTCGGAATAGCCTATGGTAGATGGTTAGCGAATCTCCCCCGTGCAGATAAGTCGGACTACTCCGGCTTATGGCTTTAACCGAAGGTCCCTGAAAGACTTTCCAATCACCGTTTTTATTGGGTTTAACAACATACATTTCGGCATTTCTTTCAACGCTAACAATGTTTTCGAGTTGCTCGTGCTTTAGGGGTGGTGTTGTTACATGCGTTGAGTGCAATAGTAGCAATTAAGAAAAGGCAAGAGTATTTAAAATTTTTCATTTCGTTATATTTTTGATTGGCACTTACAGATCGTTAATGAGCTCTTGCGTCGGATCCCAAAACACCGCTTTAAAGTTTACTACTTTGTTGTTTTTTACTTTTACGCCTTCTTTTTCCAGCAACATTTGCATTACGTTTGGAGCGTCAAAATGGCGTTTACCGGTAAGTAATCCGCTGTGGTTAACAACTCTGTGTGCGGGTATATTCGATTGGTGGTTATGGCAAGCATTCATAGCCCGGCCAACCACGCGGGATGATTGTGCCGAGCCTAACGCGCGCGCTATGGCGCCGTGGCTAGTAACACCCCGGACGGAATTAGCTTAACAACCTCATAAACTTGTTCGAAAAATGTCAGGGTCGAAGGACTCGGGATCTTTGACCGATTCTGTTCCATGAATGTTGAATTTGAGGTAGGTAATGGGTAGTCCTTGGCTTAAAAACTCTTTTTCGTAAGCGGTTTTTATCGATAGCAGTTCGTTGGCATAGCTTGTGCCGTAAATATCGTTGCAGCACTCCAGCCGTATAAATTTATTTTCGGCAATGATGCGCTTTGTGAATTCGTGAAGGAATTGGCTGTCGGTTTTTAGATGAACTATGCCATTTGGCTGTAAAAATGTTCGATAGTTATTTAAAAATCCGGCCGCTGTAAGGCGTTTTTTACGACGGTTGCTTTTCATTTGCGGGTCGGGGAACGTAATCCATATTTCGCTTATTTCGTTCTCTCCGAAAATAGAACGGATAAACTCTATGCGTGTTCTTACGAATGCTACGTTTGGCAGCTGCTCTTCCGTGGCGGTTTTAGCTCCCCGCCACATACGCGCGCCTTTAATATCAATACCGATGAAGTTTTTATCAGGAAACATTCTTGCCATTGCAACGGTGTATTCTCCTTTTCCGCAGCCCAGTTCAAGAACGATAGGGTTAGCGTTGTTGAAGAACCTACTATGCCAATGTCCTTTTAAATGAAAATCTTTATTGAAAACCTCTTCGAATGCGGGTTGATGTAAGAGGGTAAACGTTTGGTTTTCGAGAAATCGTTTATATTTATCCTTTCCCACTAATGCTGAAAGTTTATCAATGTTTTTACTCTGGGTTATTCGGCGTGGAGTTGGCGTACTCTTCGGGGGTTAGCTCTATGGTCAGCCCAACATCTGATATGCCTTGCAGCTCGTTGTCGCGCATACCGTGCCGTATATTGAAAGTATAGCTACCTTCTTGAGCGAACTTAACCATACCCCTGAAAGGAAGCGTACAGTCCCAAATACGTGATGATTTGTTCCCGAGCCAAGCGCCATAATCGTCTGCCAGCCGATATTCAATGGTATCTACCATATTCTCGCCGTTTGGAGCAATAACATTTACAAAGAGGTACAGGTTAGAGTAGGGGTAGCTATTAAGGTTACGGATATCGATATATATATCGTGATAGCCGGTAGTGTTTACTACCGGAACTTCTATTTTTACAATGCTATCTTTATTCCAAGAATTGTTCGGCATAGAAATGTTTTGCTGAAAGACGGGCTTTTCGGCGCACCCTATACATAGCAAAGCCAACAGGTTTAACAAAACAAAATTATTTAGCGCCTTCATCATTCCTTTTTTCTTTTGGTTTGTTATAATGCCTTCTGTGATGATTGAGAGGTGAGCCACCATCTTTTTTACCGTTTTGCTGGTTGTTTTTCTTCTCTTTCTCTTGCTGCTGTGCGCCGTTATTATTATCGTTTGTCTCCTTTGCTTCCGTCTTTTTATCGTTTCTGCGGTTGTTGCTTCTGCTTTTCTTCTTTCTCTTTTTCTTTTCGTCAAAGCGGGTAATGCTGTCTTCGCCCACGGCGCTCTTAAAGTCAGAATCCGGCCTTTCAATATTTTCGCTTATAGACTCCATGTTTTCTATTTTAATGTTCTTTTTGTTGAGCTTAATCAGCTCTCGAACCCTATCGGCAGAAAAAACCACAAGGTTAACAGGCATATCTTTATCGTAGCTGAACCACATCAGCTTTTTAAGAATATCTGTTTTTATGTGGTATAACGGACCATTAACGGTATCTAACGGCGCGTTTATATGGGGCATCTTTTTTTGTGCATCAATGTATGTGTCTACCTCAAAGTTAAGGCAGCATTTCAGTTTGCTGCATTGTCCTGCCAGCTTCTGCGGGTTTAGCGATATATCTTGGTGGCGTGCGGCACTTGTTGTGACCGATACGAAGTTGCACATCCATTGTGCGCAGCAAAGCTCGCGTCCGCAAGGACCGATACCACCAATCAGTCCGGCTTCCTGCCTTGCCCCGATTTGCTTCATCTCTATACGAATCTTAAACTCTTCGGCTAACACCTTAATCAGCTCACGAAAGTCAACACGTTCGTCGGCTATATAGTAGAATATGGCTTTAGTTCTGTCTCCCTGATATTCTACGTCGCCAATCTTCATGTTCAGCCCCATACGGGTAACAATCTGCCGGCTTTTAATCATTGTGGTGTGCTCTAGGCTAACAGCCTCTTGCCATTTTTCAATATCTGCCGATTTTGCCTTACGGTATATACGGCGAAACTCGTAGCGGGAAGTATCTATGTTGTGCCGCTTAATTTGCAGGTTAACCAACGGACCGTCTAACGAAATAATACCCGTATCGTGCCCCGGAGATGATTCGACGGCGACAATATCGCCCACTTTAAGGTTTAGGTTGTTTACGTTCTTAAAGTAGCCTTTGCGGGTATTTTTAAACTTAACTTCGTAGATATCGTAGCTGGCATCGGCGGGAATATTTTGCAGCCAGTTATATACATCCAGCTTATGGCAGCCTTTTACGGAGGTTGCCTTTAGCTCGCCTTGTTCGTCTCTGTGAACTTTGCGGCTTCGTGTATCGTATAGTATGTTGTTCTTATCTATTGACATGGTTTAGCGTGTATTAAATATGAATTACAAGCCGTAATTCGGGTTATTTCGCATGGAATAACCTACAAAGTTACAAAAAAGACGCAAACACGTTTGTTTGTGAGCAGACAGATAAGATTTTTACGCTAAAAACCTATGATTTAACGGCTTACCGATAAAGAAGGTTAATTAAAGGCAATAGAAAGAGGGCGTGGAATAAAAAGCAGCTATAGGTTATAAAAGGCTATAATTTCGAATTACGGCCACAGGTCTTTTAGTCTGCCCTTCCGGTTCTTTTTCGCGTCATTCCGAGCGAAACGAAGAATCTGTTGACTAGAGAGTTGCGACCTTTAATAAAATATATAATCAAAAAAAATCTTTTTTCAATATATACTTTGTGTTACTAATAAGGAGATTCCTAGCTTCGTTCGGAATGACATAGAGAAGAAATATCGCAATATGCAATTTCTTTTATCTAATACTCAAATCGTATATTTCGATACTAACAAAGCGTCGTTCGTAATAACGGTATAAGGAGTTACGATAGCTTACCTATCCCTATCTCTGTAACGTTTTGAAATACGCTTAGCTCAAAATAGGGCAATATGCCTAAGAAATGGTCGAAAATATCAGATTGTATTTGCTCATAGAGAACCCATACCGTTGTTGCGGTAAAACAGTAAACCTGTAAGGGCAGACCTGTTTCTGTCGGGGGCATTTGGCGAACCATAAGCGTCATATCCTGATTTAGCGTGGGCAGGCTCTTGAGGTATGCGGTCATATATGCTCTGAATATACCGATGTTGGTTTGTTGCCTTCCGTTGCCCGTTATTGATGTATCGTAGCTGTGTTCCTGATTATATTTAGCCTGATCTTCTTCTGTTTTTTCAATATAGTCTTTTACAAGTGCGATTTTTTTGAGCTTTTCCAGCATTTCGGGAGTACAAAACCGTATGCTCTTCATGTCAATATTGATGGAGCGAGATATGCGACGACCGCCCGACTCGCTCATCCCCCGCCAGTTAATAACAACATCGCTTGTGAGTATATAGGTAGGAATAGTTGAAATAGTTTTATCCCAGTTCTGAACTTTTACCGTAGTAAGCGTAATATCTATAACATCACCATCTGTGCTATGCTTCGGTAGAACGACCCAATCGCCGATTGCAACCATATTGTTTAACGATAGCTGTATTCCCGCAACCAACCCTAAGATGCTATCCTTAAATATCAGCATAAGTACGGCAGATGCGGCGCCTAGTCCTGTAAGTAAACCACCCGGAGCAACACCATATAGAATAGATATAGCAATAACCGCGCTGACAAAGTAGATAATTATCATTATAAACTGCGCCAGCGTTTTTATGGGTTTTTGCTTTCCGGTTTCGGCGTATTGATATAGATCGACAAACGTATTACCAACAGCTTGGAGAATAAGAATAAAGTTTATAAGGTAGGTAAGGCTGAGAATTTTGTCTAACCATTTTAGCAAAGCCGGGTAATCTGCCCATATATCGGCATAGCTGGCGTTAATAATAACAAGCGGAAGAATTAAGCATATGCGTTTGAAAAACTTTTTCCGTTTAAGAACCTGTACTTTATTGTTGTGTACTTTGTTAAGAAAAATATTAAGAAACCTAACCGCAAAATGGTACACCGCCCAACAAATTACAAGTAGTATAGCCGTCCAACAAATGTTTGCAAGAAATGACGACCAACCCGCACATATACCGATATTTTCTAGCCATCCTTTTAAAATATCGTCCCGCTTTCCAACGGTAGATAGTATTGTAACGGCAGAAAGTGAATTTAGTGTTCCCGTCATAATGTGGTTTATAGTTAGTGTGATTTTATTATTCTACTGTTTCTTGAACGGTTGCGTTGCCCTGTCGAAAATACCTTGTGTATAGGCAATAGCCATTCCGTAGTTAGCTACAGGAATACCTGCATTTATAAATGGTTGTAAGCGATTAATCAGCTGTTTTCGTGTAACCATACAACCTCCGCACTGAATGACCAATGCGTAGTCGGCTATCGGACGATTAATGTTGTCGAGCCTGCTTACTATATCAAATAACAATTTTTTCCCCGTAAATGTTTGCAGCCAGCTCGGAATCTTTACACGACCGATATCTTCGCACGAACTTTGATGCGAGCAAGATTCAAGCATCAGTATTCTGTCGTTGTCTTTTAGGGAAGATATGTAAGGTGTTCCCCTTAGAAAAGCATCGAAGTTACCTTTTTGCCGCGCAAGTAGTATGCTGAAAGATGTTAACGGTATATCGTTAGGAATTAGCTTGTCTGCTTCTTTAAACAGCTGACTGTCGGTAATGGCTAGAGCCGGCTTAATACCCGATGTTGAAAGAAAGTGTTCGGCTTCATTTTCTTTCATAACAATAGCTACCGCGTTGTTGTCTATTATGTCGCGAATGGTATTTACCTGCGGAAGTATAAGCCTGCCCTCGGGGGCTTCGCTATCAATAGGGGTGATGAGCAGTACGGTGTCTCCCGGTGTAATGATACCTTCAAGCAAAGTTGCTTTTTGCCGTAAAGGTTTTGCCGTTTTTGTCAGTTCGTTAAGTAGGCTATCTATCCCATCGCCTGATTTTGCATTAATAACGATAAAAGGCTCGGCTATGTTAAGTTGCGGTTTTCTTTCTTCTCGTTGGTTATAAACAATAAGATAGGGTGTATTTAAGCTATCGAACTCTTCAATAAGCCGCCGCTCTTCTTCTGTAAGAGATTGCCGGGGAGAGGTAAGGAGTAATATCGCAATATCTACCTGGCGGATGCTGTCGAGCGTTTTCTTTATACGCTGTTCTCCCAGCTCATTTATATCATCTATGCCCGCGGTATCGATAAAAACTACAGCGCCAACTCCAAGCAGCTCGAACGAGCGTTTTACGGGGTCTGTAGTCGTTCCGGCGACAGGCGAAACGATGGCAACTTCCTGCTGTGTAATAGCATTAATCAGCGTGCTTTTACCAACATTTCTACGTCCGTATATTCCAACGTAAAGTGAGTCTGCCTTTCCTTTACCCATGCTTTTTTCGTTCGTAAGTTATGAACGAGAAGGGATGTCCGAACTTCTCGCCATGCTCGAAATCTTCTCGCGAAATCTCTTTCCATTCGTTTCCTATTTCGGGGAAAAAGGTATCTCCTTCGTAGGTATGATGTATTTTTGTGAGGTATAGCTTATCGGCTAAACACATTGCTTCCCTGTAAATTGAGCCGCCACCAATAATAAAGTTTTCTTCTTGCGGATTTACTTTTGCTATAGCGTCTTCTAAAGACGGAACGACCGTAGCGCCTTCCGGCTTAAGTTCCGCATTCTTTGATATAACGATATTTGTACGATGTGGTAAGGGTTTGCCGATAGACTCGAAAGTCTTTCGACCCATAATAACCGCATGCCCTGAAGTTATGCGTTTAAAGTATTTCAAATCTTCCGAGATATGCCAGATCAGCTGGTTATTACAACCTATAACGTTATTCTCCGCGACGGCAACAATAATAGATAGCATGTAGAGTTTAAAAGATTTAATTAGCTTAAATTCAAAAGATACAAATAATTTAAGAAATATATTGCAACATTCTCATTTCCGCTTAACAACTGACTCCCTGCTTATACCGCAATGTCTGCCTTAATTGAAGGGTGCGGATTGTAGCCCGTTAGCGTAAAATCTTCGTATTTAAAACCGAAAATGTCTTTCACTTTGGGGTTTATTGTCATAGTAGGCAAAGGTCTTGCGTCCCTTGCCAGCTGTAGCCTTGCCTGATCCAAGTGGTTGCTGTATAAATGAGCATCGCCTAAGGTATGAATAAATTCTCCCGGCTTTAAATCGGTAACCTGTGCAAGCATCATGGTAAGCAACGCGTATGAAGCGATATTAAACGGTACGCCCAAGAAAACATCCGCGCTACGTTGATACAGCTGGCACGATAGTTTTCCATTTGCTACATACAGCTGGAATAGCGCATGGCACGGAGGCAGAGCCATATTCGGTATGTCGCCTACATTCCATGCGCTGACAATATGTCTGCGAGAATCGGGATTGTTTTTTAGCGAGCTAATCAGCTCTGTAATTTGGTCAACATACTTTCCGTCGGGAGTGAGCCACGAACGCCATTGGTAACCGTAAATATGCCCCAGGTCGCCATTCTCATCAGCCCATTCGTCCCAAATGGTAACTTTATGGTCGTTCAAATATTTTATGTTGGTATCGCCATTTAAGAACCAAAGCAGTTCGTAAATAATCGATTTAAGATGTAACTTTTTGGTGGTAAGTACCGGAAATCCTTTCGATAAATCGAAGCGCATTTGATAGCCGAAAATGCCGATAGTTCCTGTACCTGTGCGGTCACCTTTAGAGGTGCCGTTATCAAGAATAGCTTGTAGCAGATCTTTATATTGTTGCATGTTATTTTGTCTTTGCCACAAAGCTAATAATTTGATTTGGAATAGATGGCTTTAAGGCTAAATAAAAATGTCATTCCGAGCGAAGCGAGGAATGACGAAGTATTATAGCTATCGGCTTACATAAAACGACGCAAGGTTATCTCCTTGTTCGAACTCAAGATCTGTCATTTCTATTAAGTAGTATGCCCCAAGGATATACAGAAATAAAGTACTTGCTGGCAAAGTTATTATCAGAGTTAGCCAAAAATTCGGTAACTTTTGTACCATTGGTATATTTTGCAATTATAGTCGCTCTTTTGTTGTTATAGCGTCGTATTCTGCTACGGTAAGCATTACGAACGCTCCTGTAAATCCGGCTTGTGTAGCGTACGTGTTAGCCGCATACGTAACGCCGCGCATCGAGGTTGGTAAGCCGGAGGGATTGTTAATTGGGTCGCTTAACCTAAAAGCGGTCGGATTAGAAAGAGGGGTTTGTGTCATAACAGCAAGCGTTTTTTCTGCAAAACCCCCGTCTTTATTTGTTGCTGTAACTTTAATGCCGGTAATATCGTTTGTTACGTTAGCAAGCGTTATTCTAAATTCGTGTAAATTCTTATCATCAAATTTTGTTACGTTCTCAAAAGCATAGGTAGAGCTTGCCGGTATATAAGAAAATGTTACGGCCGTAAGGTTAGACCGACTGCTAATTTCTCCTGTAATAACGGTTCCGTTATGTATCTGGATATTTTGTTCGTTATCTATTGTAACGACAGGATTGGCTATAGACGAATCATCGTCGGAAGTACGGCTTACGATAAAGGTTGAAATAATAAGAGCTGATAATGCTAAGAAAAAGGTTTTACTTAATGGTTTCATAACTTTATTTAGTTTTTAATCGATCAAATGCCAGCTATTTCTATACAATACGTCTATTCGGTTGATAATGTTTATAGACAGTACGTTATATTGATTTAGTAATGATCTGGTTTTACAATACGTTTATAAATTTTATCACATCGCAACAAGCGGTGGCTTCTTTTGTTCAACATTCGGCAGGGTAACACATTTTAACGCTGTGTATTATGAACATTAATTCGTATCTTTGTCGGCTTTTATACTTTAAAGAATATCAATAAGCTGGATGAAAAACATACGCAACTTCTGTATTATCGCACATATCGACCATGGAAAAAGCACCTTGGCAGATCGCTTGCTTCAGGCAACTCAAACGTTGTCCGAACGCGATTTTCAGGATCAGGTGTTGGATAATATGGACTTGGAACGTGAAAAGGGAATCACCATTAAGAGCCATGCCATACAGATGAGTTACCAACAAGACGGACAAGATTATATACTCAATCTGATTGATACTCCGGGACACGTCGATTTTTCGTATGAGGTTTCTCGTGCTATTGCTTCTTGCGAAGGAGCTTTGCTTATTGTAGATTCTACCCAAGGTATTCAGGCGCAAACCATATCTAACTTATACTTGGCATTAGAGCACGATTTGGAGATTATCCCTATCCTCAATAAGATAGATATGGAAGCCGCTATGATAGAGGAAGGCAAAGACCAAATAGTTGACTTACTTGGTTGCGATAAAGATGATATCATTCTAGCCAGCGGTAAGACAGGACAAGGCGTTGACGAGATATTGGCTGCGATTATAGAGCGAATTCCCTCACCGCAAGGAGACGAAAGCGCACCGTTGCAGGCTTTAATTTTCGACTCGGTTTTCAACTCGTTTCGTGGTATTATTGCCTACTTTAAAGTACAGAACGGCATTATTCGTAAAGGCGATAAGGTAAAGTTTTTTGCTACAGATAAGGAATACGAAGCCGATGAGGTTGGCGTACTTAAGTTTAACATGCACCCCCGTAATGAAATCCGTGCCGGAGATGTAGGCTATATCATATCGGGTATAAAAACAGCAACAGAGGTAAAAGTAGGAGATACCATAACACATGTTGACAGACCATGTAAAGAAGCCATATCAGGCTTTGAGGATGTGAAGCCGATGGTATTTGCGGGTATCTATCCTGTTTCGACGGACGAGTACGAAGACCTTAGAGCGTCGATGGAGAAATTGCAGCTTAACGATGCCTCGCTTACGTTCGAGCCCGAATCGTCATTGGCATTAGGCTTCGGTTTCCGTTGTGGCTTCTTGGGGTTGCTGCATATGGAGATAATTCAGGAGCGTTTGTACCGAGAGTTCGATATGGATGTTATTACTACCGTTCCCAACGTTTCCTTCAACGTATATACTACTAAGGAAGACGTCGTAACCGTACACAACCCTTCGGGTTTGCCCGCCCCTACCATAATTGATCGTATTGAAGAACCTTATATACATGCGGAGGTAATTACAAAATCCGAATATTTAGGTGCGGTTATGAAACTTTGCCTCGACCGAAGAGGAATACTGAAAAACCAGAGCTTTCTTACTACGGATCGCGTAGAACTTACGTTTGATATGCCGTTATCGGAAATTGTATTTAACTTCTACGATAAGCTGAAAAGTATATCGCGTGGCTATGCCTCGTTTGACTATGCACTTACCGACTACCGCTTAGCCGATCTGGTTAAGCTAGATATACTGCTGAACGGCGAACAGGTGGATGCGCTTTCAAGCCTTATACACCGTAACCACTCTTACGATTTTGGACGTAAGATGTGTGAAAAGCTGAAAGAGTTAATACCGCGCCAACAGTTCGATATTGCTATACAAGCCGCTATCGGAGCAAAAATTATTGCCCGCGAAACGGTAAAAGCCGTTCGTAAAGATGTTACCGCTAAATGTTACGGCGGCGATATTTCGCGTAAGCGTAAGCTGCTCGAAAAGCAGAAAAAAGGTAAGAAGCGTATGCGTCAGGTAGGTAACGTAGAAGTTCCGCAAGAAGCATTTCTCGCAGTCCTTAAGATGGATTAAGCCAACCTCTTTGTAATGGATCGTTTTTTACCTTTAGTACTCTTATCTCTTTTGATGGCGTCTTGTAATGTGGATAAAGGGAAAATGTCGATTTATGTTGAGCCGTTTTACAATTCCAAACCTTTTAAAATTGCGGTAGGGGAGTATAGCGCTAAGCTAACCACTAACAGTAAAGTCGGTACGCGTTCGGTTGCAAACGAAATAAAAGAACGTATTGATGAGGTTATCATCGAAACATTGTTTGTACTACCTATCCGCTTATACGATTTAGGATTGAAAGACGAAGCGTCTTACTGGTACTATGCTGCACGGCTACGAAAGAATATATTTATCCGCATGGAGGACAGGGCAACCTATAGATCGAATATGGGCGACTATCTTCAGGCGTTTAAGCGGCTATCGGGACAATGGATAAACGGCTATTCGTATGGTAATCCGGATAAGTTGGCGGCAATACTGGAGCAGGTCGTAGAAGATAACCGGAATATGGCTTATATCAGAAAAGCATATCCGACCTTATATGTCTTTAAGCCCGAAGAAAAACAGATGACCTGCATGCGAGAGCAAGTTGATGCTATTCTTGAGCATGCAAAATATATTCGCGAGAATAAGGAAGAAATGCTCCAAACCCGTAAAGTAAACGAAATGACAGGGGTAAAGCGGTAAAAGAAATAAAAAAGGGAAAGAGCAAAGCTCTTTCCCTTTTACTACTATGTGGGGAGACTCTTATTTTTTCTGATAGCATCTTACCCATTCTATGCTTAAGCGTTGCGGTAGCTCATTTTCCGGAACATCATCCGTAACACCCGATGAAAAAGCAAGATACAACGGCATGTCAGGACTTATAGCGGTGCTATAAACTTTTTTGCCGTTAATTAACCAGCTAAGGCCCGTTGTCTGATTCCAAATCAGCTCGAAAATGTAAAAGTCTTCTTTAATCTTATAACCCAGTTGTTTTTCTGTTTTGTTTGCTTCGGTATAAGAGGCGGCCTGCATCTTACCGTTCTCTACTTTAAAAATGGTAATATGCGGTAACATCTTTTCTGCGCCCATCCAAAAGGCATGGTATATGTTTTTTGCTCTGGATAACCTTACCTTGGTAACAAATCTGCCGTACTGCTGGCGGAAGGTTTTCGGCGTATTTACTATGCCCGACGTATAGCCAAAAGTTTTTGGAATAAAGCCGAACTTGCTATCCCAAGCTAATCCGTTCGCCTCTTCTTTACGTGTTACAACGCTGAGTAAACCGCCTTGCGATTCGAGATTAGTACCATCTGTTGGTAGCTGTTTTTCTGCTGCTTGCGAATAGGGCATTTTAAGAAAATGCTCCGTCCAGTATGGAGATGTTGACCATTGCTTACTGAACGGGGATAGCGCAAAGTTTTCTTCAAAAGTAATATCCCAGCTATCACGTTCGGCAAATGTTTTTTCGTAACGTTTTTTCAGCTTGGTATAATCTGTAACAGTCTTTGACTTGCTTAACTGCTGGTATTCTTCCAGCTGCTGATATTGTTCGCTTAATTTATGCCTGTTTTTGTCGGTTAAGTAGTTTTTGCGCTGAACGAATTCTTCCGTTTTCAGCAGCGCCTCTAACGCAAGGTATTCTTTAACGAATGTTGAGGTTTCGCCCTCGCTTGTTTTTAGGTAGCCCTTTACATCTTTATTTTTCTTTAGCCTTTTATATTTTTGCTTAGCCGACCATTCGGGGCTTCCCTTGTAGCTTAGCCGCTTAATCTCGTTGAGTTTTCGGCTAAAATCGGGAGAAGAAGTAGTATTCCTCAGCTCGAGATAGCGTTTATACTCTGTAGAATTTTCCAGCTCAACAAAACAGGCGTATGCCTGCTCAATATCGTTCAGCCGCGCCTCGTATTTACGGGTAGAAGGGATAGAGGCTCCGAATAAAGACCTAAAGAAATTTATCATGGCTGTTTATGTAATAAAAAAACCGAGGAGATATGACTCCACGGTAAAAGTACGAATATTTGTTTAATTAGCCTATTGTTACGACGATATCAGCTTAAATCCCTTACCTCTTATGTTAATAATTTGTATAGAAGGATCGTCTTTCATGTACTTACGTAGTTTGGTAATGTAAACGTCCATGCTTCGTGCGTTAAAGTAGCTGTCGTCGTTCCAGATTGTGCGTAGCGCAAAGTTTCTATCAAGGATACCGTTACGGTTAAAGCAAAGATATTTTAGCAGCTCAGACTCTTTTGCTGTAAGCTTTTGCTCATGTTCGCCATTTGTAAGCGTTTGCTTTGTTGCGTTGAAGGTATAGATACCGATAGCAAATACATCTTGGTTGCTGACGTTATCGCCCCTTGTTCGTCGTAATACCGCTTCTACTCTTAAAAGTAGCTCTTCAATGCTGAAAGGCTTAGTCATATAGTCGTCTGCGCCCGAAGAGAATCCCTCTACAAGATCTTCTTTCATTGATTTCGCGGTAAGAAAAATTACCGGGATTGATGTATTAAGCTGGCGGATCTCTTTTGCCAACGTAAAACCGTCTTTTTTAGGCATCATTACATCAAGTATGCATATATCATAAGTTTTACTCTGAAAACCTTTAAACGCGGAATCTCCATCAGGATACAAATCTGTTTCATATCCTTTTGCTTTCAGGTATTCTCTAAGCAAAACCCCTAAGTTCTCATCGTCTTCTGCTAGAAGAACGTTTGCTTTAGTTGTATCCATTCGTTCTGATTTTGTTATTTATGTTCGTCATCTAAGTTAATTAACGGAATATAAATGCTAAAAGTGCTTCCCACTCCTTGCTCGCTTTTAACCCAAATGCTCCCGTCGTGCATTTCGGCGATTTTCTTTACGTAGCTGAGCCCTAACCCAAAACCTTTTACCGTATGAACGTTTCCGGTTGGAACTCTATAAAATTGATCGAAAATGCGCTTTTGGTATTCTTTGCTAATTCCTATACCGTTATCTTTAACAGAAACAATTATTCCGCCGTTCTTGTTCAGTGTGCAAATACTTATTGCTGGTGATTCTTTTGAATATTTTAAAGCGTTATCGATTAAGTTCGATACAATATTAGTTATATGTACCTCATCCGCATATATTTCAGCCGATTCGGCGTTTAGTTCGCAGGTAACTTTTACGTCTTTTGCTTGGAGCTGTAAAGAATAATTCTCTACAACCTTGCGAATAATACTATGTAAATTTAGCTGTTTTCTTTTTAACTTAAAAGTTCCTCTGTCAAAAATTGCCATTTGTAAGACTTTTTCTACTAAAAGTCCTAGCCGCTTACTCTCTTCCTTTACCATTTTAGAGAGGTGGTCAACCCTCTTTAGCTCTACCGGAATGTTCTTATCTTCAAGCATTTGAGCAGCTAGCGATATCGTCGCTATGGGTGTTTTTAGCTCGTGGGTCATGTTGCTCACAAAGTCGTTTCGTATCTCGGCAATTCGCTTTTGGCGGAAAATAACCGATAATGTTGCTATAAATATGGCTAACATAGCTAAAATGAGCACAATAGAGGCAATAAACATAACCCCCATAGACTGTATAATAACAAAGCTTTGGCTGGGAAGGTGTAGCTGGAGGTAATATTTATTTGCGGATTCTGGGTCGTACGGAAAAAGTCGTTCGCTATATATGCTGTTTTTATCTTTCGGATCGAAGCCTTCGGCAAGCATCACATATTCGCCGGCTTGGTCTGCTACAGCTAAGTTATACTTTGCGGAAAACCCTCTCTGATTCAGCTCTACTCTAACCAGAGAGTCCAGCTGTCCAAGCGATGTACGTTTATCAACGGGCAGGTCGAAGCTTATAATTTTTTCGGTTCTGCTTTCAACAAAAACTCGCTGGTTGAACGACGATCCTCCATACCCCTCGTTAAATCTCCCGAAACGGTTATCGGGCATAGAATTTTCTAACAGTAGCTGGGTAATGCTATCGCCCACAATATTTGTCATGTTCTTGCTGAACGATATGGAGTCTATAGCTGGCATAGAAAAAATATTTTGCGTTTTTTCAAGCAAGCTTATCCCTCCTATAGAGTAAATGCTTTGGCTTGTTTTTGTACCGGATTGGAAATAGTTGTTGTTATTTAAAGAGTAGGGGGCGCGCGATGTCTTTTCTATATGCTGGGTATGTCCTGTCTTATCGGCAACATTAGAGAGTATTTCAGACATTTGCTGGAGGAGCTGCTCTTCTTTTGCCTTTGATGCTACATGTATCCAGCGTAGCTGAATAACAATCAATACAACCATAGCTATGGCTATAAATCCTGCTAGTATCCAGATGCGTTTTCTTGTCATAGGTTATATAAACAGCGGATAGTTCAAAAAGACTTTTTATGCGGCTTACATTCTTTCACAAAAGTAGTAGTAACGTTAAAAATACGAGCCTAATTAACATTAATTATATTATAAAAGAAGATTTTAAAGATTCCGAAAAAAGTTGAGAAGGCTGGGGGGCCCCGATTTTATAAGAATACAAGCGGTTATCTCACGAAGCGACCGTATTTTAGAAAGAGTTTCTGCCTGAAAGTTGTCCGTTAAAGTACCTGAAATTTTGAAGATATAATCTACATTTTTAAGCTGCGGCAGGAGGTGGCTGGCTCCTATTTTATTCGACGCCAAGGTATAGCTAATACCGCCAACTTCGTCTAAATAAAAAAATGCAGGAAAGGTTTGCTCGGTAGAATCTGTAAGATGTTCTGTCCGTACCAACTTCGTTTTTAGGTTGTTATTAAGCAACCACGCCAAATGGTAGTCGTCTTCGGCAGAGTTTATTGCCGCCACAAAAAACGTAGAATCTTCGGCTTTTACTTTATATACAACCTTTTTACCCATAGAAAACAGGAGCGATACTTTATGAAAAGTAAAGATGCTAAAACTTTTGGACTTAGAGAAATAATGAGCGGTTAAGGGCTAAGATGCTTCTTGCGTATTATGAGCCGCTATATAGTCCCACGCGCTATGCGCCGCTTTTTGCTCCGCTTCTTTTTTAGATAAGGCTTTTCCTTTACCTATTTGCTTATCGTCCAGCGATACAAAGGCAAGAAAGCTTTTGTGATGATCGGCAATACTATCAGGCTCTTCTATGCTATTAAACGTTACCAAAAGCTTATGCTTTTGTCCCCACTCTATTAATCGGCTTTTGTAGTCAATCTCTTCAAACTCAAGCTGGTCAAGATCGATATATTTTGTAAGCAGCTTATTAATAAATACCCGTTTTGCACATACATAGCCTTTATCAAGAAAGAGCGCGCCAGCTAATGCCTCAATAACGTTGCCAAGCAGGTTCTTATTTTCGCTAGGATTTACACCCTGCCTAACCACAATATGTTTGGTAATACCGCAAGTTTGAGCTATGGTGTTAAGCGTTTTACGGCTAACAATCTTAGAGCGCATTTGCGATAAGAAACCTTCGCGTTTAGTAGGGTAATGCTCAAAGAGATAGTCTGCAACAATAGCGTCTATTATGGCATCGCCAAGATACTCAAGACGTTCGTTATTATCAGAAGTTCCACTTGTTAGGCTAATAGAAACAGACCGATGCACCATTGCGGTTTTGTACAAATAAAGATTCTTTGGGCTTATGCCCAAAATCTTTTTGAGGTCTGCTTTAAAAACCCGGTCTCCTTTAGATAGCTTCGGTTTAAAAAGAGAAAACAAGCTTGTTATGCTTTTTTAAGAATGATAGATGCGTTATGACCTCCGAAGCCAAACGTATTGCTCAGCGCGTAGTTTACGTTATGCTGCCGCGTTTTGTTTAGCGTAAGGTTTAACGAGTAATCAATTTCCGGATCCTCAAACTCAAAGTTAATAGTAGGAGGAATCATACTCTTCTGCATTGCGCATATGCAAGCTAATGCTTCTAATGCTCCGGCAGCGCCTAGTAAATGTCCGGTCATGGATTTAGTTGAGCTGATACATAGCTTATGGGCATGTTCGCCAAACACGGCTTGTACAGCCTTTAGCTCTGCAACGTCTCCAATAGGAGTAGATGTTCCGTGAACGTTAACGTAGTCGATATCTCCGGCGGAAAGACCTGCGTCTTCAAGAGTTATTATCATAACGTTTTTTGCGCCCAACCCTTCGGGGTGTGGGGCTGTAAGATGGTAAGCGTCGGCAGTCATACCACCGCCAACTACTTCCGCATATATTTTTGCACCTCTTGCAACAGCGTGCTCGTATTCTTCTATTATAAGTCCGGCACCACCTTCTCCCATTACAAAACCGTCGCGGGTCTTATCAAATGGACGAGATGCCGTTTTATAGTGCTCGTTATTGGTCGATAGCGCCTGAGAAGCGTTAAAACCGCCCATTCCTGCTTCACAAACGGCCGCTTCCGATCCGCCTGCAACAATTACAGATGCTTTTCCTAAACGAATTAAGTTGAACGCGTCAATCATAGCGTGAGTTGACGATGCGCATGCCGATACGGTAGCGTAGTTAGGTCCACGGAATCCATATTTCATAGATATCTGACCTGCGCAAATGTCGGCAATCATTTTAGGAACAAAGAAAGGGTTAAATCGAGGAACAAAGTTGTTCTCAACGTAACCCTTTACTTCTTCTGTGAAGGTTTGAATACCTCCGATACCTGATGCCCAGATAACCCCCGCTCTGTCGTGGTTAACCTTTTCGAGGTCTAGCCCGGAGTCTGCAACTGCCTGATCGGCCGCAATGATACCAAACTGAGAGTAAAGATCGCTCTTTTTTACCTCTTTACGGTCGAAGTAGTTATTGGGATCGTAGTTTTTTACCTCGCAAGCAAACTTAGTTTTATAGTTTGTGGCATCGAAACGAGTTATAAGATCGGCTCCACTTACACCTTTAATGAGGTTTTCAAAGTACTCTTCAATACTGTTTCCAAGCGGATTAATTGTTCCGATTCCGGTTATAACGGCTCTTTTTAGTTCCATACGTATAAAATAAAATTGCTTGTTCGGTTAAGGTCGCTCGGCTTATTCTGCTTTTTTCTTTTCGATGTAAGAGACAGCAGCGCCAACGGTGCCAATCTTCTCTGCATCTTCGTCGGGAATTTGGATTCCGAATTCCTTTTCAAATTCCATGATCAACTCAACGGTGTCAAGCGAGTCAGCACCTAAATCATTGGTAAAACTTGCCTCGGGAGTTACTTCGTTTTCGTCAACGCCTAGCTTGTCAACAATGATTGCTTTTACTTTAGATGCAATTTCTGCCATAACTTTAAATTTTAATTAGTAATAAGTTTAAATTAATTTTGATGTTTCTTTCTTAACGCATAAAATGCCAAAATAGAATGCAAGATACAAAAAACTGCAAAGATGCGCCTTCTTTTGGCGGTGCAAAGATAAACTTTTTGTTTTATATGGCACTAAAAATAAACAATACGCTAATAATCAAATAATTATATGGTAAATATCGCGGTTTTTGCTTCTGGCTCAGGGAGTAATGCGGAGAATATAGCATGCTATTTTAAGGAAAATAAACAGGTGAACGTCAGCTTGTTTCTCACAAATAAGCCCGATGCTTTTGTGGTCGAGCGGGCAAAAAAGCTAGATATCCCATGTGAAATTTTCAACAAAAAAGACTTTTATGAGACCAATAATGTGCTTAACGTTCTTAAGCATAATAAAGTAGATTTTGTTGTTTTAGCCGGTTTTTTATGGCTGGTTCCGGAAAATTTACTCGAAGCATACCCCCGAAGAGTGGTAAATATACATCCGGCATTGCTTCCTGCTTATGGCGGAAAAGGCATGTTCGGCGATAACGTGCATCGCGCCGTGGTCGAAAATAAAGAAAAACAAACGGGCATTACCATACACTACGTAAATACGGAGTATGATAAGGGCGATATTATTTTTCAAGCAAAGTGTGTGGTAGAGCCAACCGATATTCCTGAAATGGTTGCGGAAAAAGTGCATAAGCTAGAATATTTGCACTACCCGGAGGTATTGGAGCGGCTCCTGTTAAGCGTTAAATAGCGAGTAAGATATGCCGAATATTTATTCTTTTCGTGGTTTACCACAATATGTTATATTTGTACAATTAAACCAGATATTGCTATGCTAAATATAGTAGGAGAAAAAAGTTCGGTATTTAACCGATTTATGCAGGAGATAAGAGATATCCGAATTCAGAAAGATCCTATGCGGTTTAGGATTAACCTTGAGCGAATAGGAGAAGTTTTCGCCTATGAAATAAGCAAGCGGATGGAATCGGAGAAAATTTCTGTAGAAACTCCGCTCGGCGTTGCCGATATTGAAGTTCCAAAACCTCCTATCGTATTAGCTACCATTCTAAGGGCGGGTCTGCCGCTGCATCAAGGGATGCTTAGAATGTTCGATCGTGCCGAGAACGCTTTTATTACGGCCTATCGTAAGTATAGCAAAGACAACAGCTTTGAGATAAAGATAGAGTACCTCTCGTGCCCATCGTTAGATAATAAGTTACTTATTGTGGCAGACCCCATGATTGCTACCGGAGCTTCCATGTACCTTACCTACCGCGCGCTTTTAGAAAAAGGTATGCCTATACATACGCATATCGTTGCGCCTATTGCCAGCAAAGAAGGTGTTGAGTATATGAATAAGCGTTTCTCCAAGAAAAACGTAACCTTGTGGGTCGGCGCGGTGGATGATGAGCTAACGGTAAAATCATATATCGTACCCGGGCTTGGTGATGCCGGCGATTTAGCATACGGAAAAAAGCTTTAGCCGTTTTATAACATATCGGCAATAAAATAGCGATCCCCGTCATTCCGAACGAAGCGGGGAATCTCCTCATTCAATGTACTACCGTTATTCAAGAGATTCCCCACTTCGTTCGGAATGACAAAAAGACCCGAGATCGTTTCTTTTTTAGACCTATATAAATAATGCACCCAAGAGAATTTATTAGCTTCATGGCGATTGCCGAAAAGCTGAAGTGTAACACCCGCCATTCGTGGACATCAACAGGGCGCCCGGAAAGTGTTGCCGAACATACATGGCGGTTATCGTTAATGGCGTACTTTATTCAAGACGAGTTTCCCGAAGCGGATATTAATAAGGTAATACAAATGTGCATTCTCCACGATTTAGGCGAAGCCATTACGGGGGATATTCCGTCATTTCTTAAAACCGAAGAAAACGAATCGTCGGAGAATAGCGTGGTGATTAAGCTGATTAAAACACTTCCGCGGCTTTATCAGGATAAGCTACTTCCGCTTTTTAAGGAGATGAACGAGCTTCAAACGCTAGAAGCCAAGTTATATAAAGCCCTTGATAAGCTGGAGGCGGTTATGCAGCATAATGAAGCCGACATTTCCACATGGCTACCTTTAGAGCATGAGTTGAACATAGCTTATGGCGAAGAAAATGTACAGTTTTCTGCTTATCTTAAGCGGCTAAAGGAAGAGCTGAATAAAAATTCGAGAGAAAAAATTAAAGAAGCGAAACGTTAGTCATGAAGTTTTATTTAGCCATCTTACTCTTTTTCGTACTGCTTTCTTGCGGCTCTAAAAACGGCGGTTGGCAAAAGGTTGAGGTTTTGGACGGGGCTATGTGTACTCAACGGCATACAGAGTGTATTGCCGACCATTAGGGAGAGCATATGCTAAACGATCGCTCTGTCTTTATTGATAACGATACCCTTTATATTCGTTTTCCCGCCGCGCTTCCGGCTTACTGGCTGGGCGCGGAGTTACGGGTTACGGATGGTATGTTTAAGGCGAGCGTTAATGGTGTGCCGTTTGTTCCAAATGTTGAGCCTGTATATCGAATAAAAACGCGGCGGCTTCAGCTCGATAAGCAGACCTATACCGCTGGCGATACGCTACAAGGATACCTGGCGATTATATTTGAGGAGCGAGATAAAGCGCGGGATTTTTTGAAGGATTTTTACTTTAGGGGCTACATATATAAAATTGTTAGAGCTAAAGGTTATCAATCATTTGAGGATGATAAAGCCATAATGTCTTATGATATAGCTTTAGCCGTTAATGAGCTGGGAAGTCCCATGTACGAAGAAAAGTTTACTACCTGCTGCTTACCTGAATTTAGGGTTGAGCCGCTAAATATTTTTCCTGCCTCAGATAGCATTTACATCCGAGAGCTGACATGGAACACCGGCGATGATGCGCAGGTAAGCGATGCGGGTATATATCGTCTTACCGTTTGGTATGCGGAGAAAGATAGCGTCTGGAGATCCGTACGCTTCTTAAGATGGAATACGAACATGCGGTTTTAACCCCTGTCCTCCTCGTTATTCCGAACGAAGTGAGGAATCTCCTGAATAGACAAAAGAACAAAGGCTAAGACATGTTGGTGTTAGTACTGTAATTAAAGATTCTTTAATCTTTGCCCTTCTCTTTTTTCAACAGATGTCGAACGAAGTGAGGCATGACGGTAAGTTCTATTCTAAAGGGGTTGTGATAGGCGGAGCTCCTTCTTGAATAGGTTCTCTAACGCTAACGATACTATCAACAACAAACTTGCTTACGCCTCTCCGCGGTAATGCGCCTAAATATTCCTTGTAGCGTAGGTCGAGCATTTTGCCGCCATACGGCTCCGGCCGCGTTGCCACCTTTTCGTTGGTTACCGAAAACTCAAACTCGTTAGATTGTATCGTACCTCGCGCCGAGCGGTATCCGACTTGTATCTTCCGCCCCTCCCATGTTTTAAAGACGTAGCCTTTGTAAACAATAAAGTTGAGCTGACCGGATTTCACCCCTTCGCCAAATACAAAGTAAAATCCGAAGTATATAAATATGGCTAGTCCAAGTATTACGGTACCTGTAGTAATAAGCGTTACTTTTCGCCATTTTTTCTTTTTGGGTTTATCGATGCTTTCTATAGTGTTTTTTGAGTATAAAAGTTTTCAATACCGTCGTTTCGACCAAAGGGAGAAATCTACTAAAAACAAGCAGATCTCTCCCTTTGGTCGAAATAACGTGCCAGCATTATACTAACACTTAGTATGGTACTTTGTTTAAATGGCTTGAAGCGCTTTTTTCATGCTGACCTTATCGTCCATAATGCCGCGAAGATCTTTTATTGCTACGCGCTCCTGCCGCATGTTGTCGCGGTGGCGGATAGTAACCGTATTGTCTTCTAACGACTGGTGGTCGATAGTGATACAGAACGGAGTACCGATTGCATCTTGACGACGGTAACGCTTACCGATAGAGTCTTTTTCGTCGTACTGGCAGTTGAATTCAAATTTCAGCTCATTCATAATTTCGCGAGCTTTTTCGGGTAGTCCGTCTTTCTTTACCAGCGGAAGAACAGCCAGCTTAACAGGTGCTAATATAGGAGGTATGCGCATCACTACACGCTCTTCGCCATTCTCCAACTTCTCTTCGGTATATGCCGCGGAGAGTACAAGCAGTACCATGCGATCTACTCCTATAGATGTTTCAACTACATACGGAACGTAGCTTTCGTGGGTTTCGGGGTCGAAATATTGTATTTTTTTGCCCGAGAACTTTTGGTGGTTACCCAAATCGAAATCTGCGCGAGAGTGTATTCCTTCAACCTCCTTAAACCCGAACGGAAAGTTGAACTCTATATCGGCGGCGGCGTTGGCGTAGTGTGCCAGCTTATCGTGGTTGTGAAAGCGATACATGTTATCGCCGAAACCCAGCATACGATGCCAGCGCATGCGCTCTTCTTTCCATTGCTCGTACCACTTCATTTCTTCGCCCGGACGAACAAAGAACTGCGTCTCCATCTGCTCGAACTCGCGCATACGGAATATAAACTGACGTGCTACGATTTCGTTACGAAACGCCTTACCGATTTGCGCAATACCGAATGGAATTTTCATCCTACCGGTTTTCTGTACGTTCAGAAAGTTTACAAAAATACCCTGTGCTGTTTCTGGACGTAGGTATATAGTGTTGGCGTCTTCGCTTACAGATCCCATTTGGGTAGAGAACATCAGGTTAAACTGGCGGACATCCGTCCAGTTCTTCGTGCCGGAAATAGGACAAGCAATTTCGCAGTCGATAATCAGCTGTTTTATTCCCGGAAGATCGTTTGCCGATAAAGCCTCTACCATACGGTTACGAACTTCTTCCGCCTTTTTTTGGTTGCGCAGTACGTTGGGGTTGGTTGCGCGGAACTGCTCTTCGTCGAAAGCGTCGCCAAATTTCTTTTTTCCTTTTTCAACCTCCTTTTCAACCTTCTCTTCCAGCTTGGCAATGTAATCTTCTAAGAGAACATCGGCGCGGTAACGTTTTTTCGAATCCTTATTATCAATCAGCGGATCGTTGAATGCGCCTACGTGTCCGGATGCTTCCCAGATACGGGGGTGCATAAATATAGCCGAATCGATACCGACAATATTCTCGTGCAGCTTTACCATTGCGTCCCACCAGTATCGCTTGATATTATTCTTTAGCTCCGTTCCATACTGACCGTAATCGTAAACGGCGCTTAACCCGTCGTATATTTCACTTGACGGGAAAATGTATCCGTATTCTTTACTGTGCGCAATAAGCTTTTTAAAAAGTTCTTCCTGTGTCATAAACGGCTATATATTTTTATTTGGTAATTTGTCAGGGCTATTTCCTAATAATTCTAGCGATTCGACAAATGTAATGCTTTTTCGTTATTCTTTCTTAATGAGACTTTCGTTATTGGGGCTTAATGGTAAATACTGTGGCGAAATATTTATCTTTGCCTTTCGAAAGATTATAAAATAATTAAATCCTAGTATCTCTTGTCATGAAAAAATATATACTTTTAGTACTGTTAGCGGCCTGTTTTTCTGTATCGGCAATAGCACAGGAGTTTGTCGGCTGGAAATACGGCGCCAAGAAGGTTAGCGATAACGAAGCGGAGCTGATATTTACCGCCAGCATTGATGCCCGCTACCACATGTACTCTATGGATAAGGTAGAGGAAGGACCGATGCCGCTGGAGTTTACGTTCGAGCCATCTGCCGATTATGAGCTGATAGGAAGTGTAACATCCAACGCGCCGATTAAAACGGAATATGACGAATCGTTCGAGAAAGACCTCGACTACTATAGTGGTTCAGCGGTCTTCGTTCAACGTATAAAAGTTCTTACTACCTCGGCATTTAAGCTAAGCGGAGCGCTTTCTTACCAGATTTGCGGAGAAGGTACATGTATCCCCGGAGATGCTGATTATTCGTTTGATATTTCCGGTGATCTACCGCCTGCTCAGGCTGGCGGAATGGAGCCTACGGCTGAAAATATAAAAAGCCAAACGAGCGAACCAACCCGGACAAGCAATACTGACCAAGCTCAGAAAGTAGGACCGGAAGAAACAATAGCGCCTATGGAGGATAGCGACGAGTCGTTGTTGTCTATTATTCTTATGGCTTTAGGTCTTGGGCTTGCGGCGGTGTTTACTCCCTGCGTATTTCCGATGGTTCCGATGACAGTCGCCTTCTTTATGAGCGGAGAGAGCGGCCGATTTTCTTCTATTATGAAAGCCGTTGTTTTTGCGCTCTCTGTTGCGGCCGTTTATACTCTACTAGGGGTAGTTGTTGCCATATTTAAAACGCCCGCAATTGCGGAGGTCATTAGTACGCACTGGATACCAAATCTGATTTTCGCCGCGATGTTCCTTATCTTCTCGGCTTCGTTCTTTGGGATGTTCGAAATTACTTTACCGAGCGGATTAGCTAATAAGGCGGATAGCAAAGCGGATAGGGGTGGTTATATCGGGTCTTTTTTTATGGCGGTTGTGCTTGCTATTGTGTCGTTTTCGTGTACAGGTCCATTTGTAGGCAGCTTACTAATAGAGGCGGCTCAAGGCGTATCGGCGTTAAAACCGATTGTGGGGATGTTTGTGTTTGGTCTTGCAATGTCTCTTCCTTTTGTGATTTTGGCAATGTTCCCTGCATTGCTAAAGAAAATGCCGAAGTCGGGCGGATGGCTTAATGCTGTTAAGGTGGTGTTTGCCTTTATAATGGTAGCTTTATGCGTTAAGTTTATCAGTATGGCGGGTATCGGCCTTGGTGTCGATCTTATTAGCCGTACTGTCGCTATTGCCCTTTGGATTGCTCTTGCGATTTTACTGGGTGTATATTTATTAGGTAAGCTTAAATTCTCGCACGATAGCGATGTAAAGTATGTTAGCGTGCCGCGCTTCGCTTTTGCGCTTGCGTCGTTTACGTTTGCTATATACTTGGTTCCCGGATTGTTTGGCGCGGACCTTAACGCTGTTTCCGCGTTTCTGCCGGCTAAGGATGATTCAACCTTCGATTTAAGTGAGCAGGTCGCTATAGCGGGCAGCCCTTCTGCGGCTGCTTATGCGGAGGCGCCCTGCGGAGTCATACCTAAATATTCCGACACGAAAATGCATACTCCTGAAGGTATTAAGGGGTATTTCGACTTATACGAGGCTATTGCTTGCGCAAAAGAACAGAATAAACCGTTGCTATTAGACTTTAAAGGTTACAGCTGCGCTAACTGTAAAAAAATGGAGGCAACGACATTTAAAGATCAACGCGTGATAGGCTTGATTAACAAAGAGTTTATTATGGTTTGCCTATATAACGACGAAGATGCCCCACTTCCGGAGAATGAGCGGTATGTTGCTGCTAATGGCAAAAAGATAGAAACGCTAGGTAAGCGTAATAATGATTACCAGATGACTAAGTTTGCCAACATCGGTCGCCCGTATTTTGCCGTTATGGATGCCGACGAAAATGTTATAGAAAAAGGGCTTGGATATGCTAGCGCTGATGAGCTGATAGACTTTTTAAATAAAGCGCTAGCGACATATAAAAAATAAAGCACTCCATTATCATACAACAAGAGTCCTACTATTTTGCGGGGCTCTTTGTTTATGTATAGTTTTCTCCGTCATTTCGGGCGAAGCGAGAAATCTGCTTACTCGGCGAACCGCTGCTATTCCGCGGATTTCTCGCTTCGCCCGAAATGACGATGATGCGTTGTTTATAAATAAAAAAGAGAAGGTCGTATATAGGGGGTAAAACGAATCGTACATATTCTTTAACCCGGAATAAACAATATAAATAGCTATAAATTAGCCGATTAAAATATAAATTCGCCTCTTGTCCTTAAAAACAAGGTTCAGGATTAGCCAAGCGACTTGAAAAGTTATTCACCGACCTTTGAGTTAACGAGTAACGCGTGTTATTTTCGGTCGCGTATTTCAGGGGGGCCAGCTTCGATTGATTTTACGACTTTTCAGCCTTGACGTCGAGGCGAAAAGTCGCGGAATTTACGGGTCCGAATCGCGGCGCTATAGGCGGTACTTACGGCGAACCGCGCGCGAATCGCCCGGCTTCGCGAAGCCGAAAGTCCGTTCGCGAACGGGGAGGTCGAGCTCGACGAGAGCCGCGTCGGGGTCGGGCGCGCGGGGGGAATCCGGAGAAGAGGAGCCGGGGGCGAGCTCCCCGTTTTGGGTATGCTTAAGCGAGGCGA
>JAIRNF010000004.1 GCA_031258195.1 Prevotellaceae bacterium | reverse complement strand
GTCGCAAAATCAACCGAATTTGACGCTCTGAAATACGCGACCGAAAATAATACTTGTTATTCATTAATTCAAAGATAGTTAAATAACTTTTTTAGTCACTTAACTAATCTTGAACCTATTTTAAAATCACTTGTCGTTTTTCTTCATTTAGCTCTCTCTTTATTTGCTTATAATGAGTGTTTATAAAGAGCAAGTCATTTTCGGCAATATAGTAAGTTAGCAGTTTATTTCGGTTTAGCTTCGTATCTGAGAAATTGGGTATATATTTTCCATTTTGATTATCTATGCTATAAGCCACAGCAGTCGAATCATTAATGAATTTCGTATAGCCTTCGGTATCCAAAAAGTAATTGTTATATACAAACTTTAGCTGTAGTGGGACTCTACTAATCACTTCTGTCTCTATCCAATAAGCCCTGAGCGCCCACGGAAACCGCAAGTCAACATTTTGTACTTCTGTTAATACAGGAATGAGTGCGTTGTTGCCGTATTTGTAGAAATTATATTGATACCACCATATACCGGTTCCGCTACCATAATTTATGGTATAATATATAACAGTTTCATTGTTCTCGTTCTTAAAAAATTCCGGTTGAAAGCCATAACGATTATATATATGATGTTTACTAATTATAGTATGGTCTTTAAAAAAGTAAACATCATTTTCCCCTCCACCTTCGTATCCGATTAAGATGGCAAATTCATCGAAATCTTCGGAGAGTTCATAGAACTTAATGGGCACATAGCCATCGGTAAAATGCTTGATAAGCGTGCTATCTATTGCTTCAGGAAAAATACGTTGAGCAAAATTCACGCTGATTTGCTGTTCTTCCGCTGCCTCTAGTAACTGATTAACATCAGCTGGAGATAATTTTCTGCTTAACGATAACTGGTTATTTAAAGTAGAATCAGCCGGGAACGAAATATTTTGTACCCATATATCAGGGTTGAGATTACCGATACTATCAAGAAAAGAAATAAGTTCATCCTCTGAATAGCCTAGGCGTTGGTTACTATTTCTCTCTTGTGTAATTGCCTGTTTTATAGTTTGTGTATTGCACAAGTTTAAACCCAGTAAAACAGCAAATATAGTTTTATTCATCTCTTTTATTTAATAGGAGTGCGGTAGTACAAAAATAAGGTTTTAAATAGATATTTTGCTGGGCGAGAAGAATAATAAAAGAGGCTATCCGTTCGGATAGCCTCTTTTCCTTTATCTCTAAATAGCCGAAAATCTATTTCAGCGACTTGACGATAGCCTCAAATGCTTTTGGATGATTCATGGCTAAATCCGCAAGAACCTTGCGATTCAGCTCTATGCTGTTTGCAGAAACCTTACCCATAAACTGCGAGTAAGTCATTCCATATTGACGTGCACCTGCGTTGATACGTTGAATCCAAAGCGAACGGAAATTCCTTTTTTTCGCTTTACGATCGCGGTATGCGTAGGTTAATCCTTTTTCATACGTGTTTTTGGCAACAGTCCATACGTTGGCTCTTGCCAGAAAGTTACCTCTGGTAAGCTTTAAAATTTTCTTTCTTCTTGCTCTAGATGCAACCGAATTTACTGATCTTGGCATAATTTCTTGTTTTTGAATGTAAGCGTTCGCTCTGGCGAATCTTTGGTGCTATACACTCCGGTTAGCTAATAAAATTAATTAATAAAAATTGTTTGGGAATAGAGATTATTTAACCAGTAATGCTTTCATACGCTTTTCGTCTGCTTCGCTAACTAAAGACGTATAGGTAAGATTACGTTTTCTTTTTGTCGCTTTCTTAGTCAAGATGTGACTTTTGTAAGCATGTTTTCTCTTGATCTTTCCCGACCCGGTGATTTCAAACCTTTTCTTTGCACCGGAATTCGTTTTCATTTTTGGCATTGTCTGTTAATATTTAGTTTTAAAAGGATTTTACCTTGAGCCGCTCCCCGAACTACCTTTCTTAGGTTTCGGGTTAATAAATATAGTCATTCTCTTACCCTCAAGCTTTGGTAAATGCTCAACCTTTCCGTATTCTTCTAAGTCGTTTGCAAATCTCAACAAAAGAATTTCTCCTTGCTGGGAAAACAGAATAGAACGACCTTTAAAAAACACATATGCTTTAAGCTTATCGCCATCTTCTAAAAAGCGTTTGGCGTGCTTAAGCTTAAACTGATAGTCGTGCTCATCCGTGTTTGGACCAAAACGAATCTCTTTTACGTTAACCTTTACCGTTTTTGCCTTCATTTCTTTTTCCTTTTTCTTCTTTTGGTAAAGGAATTTCTGAAAATCGGTAATACGACAAACAGGCGGATCCGCGTTAGGAGAAATTTCAACTAAATCTAAACCCATATCATCAGCCATACGTAAAGCCTCGGCAATAGAATAAACACCGGGATTTTCAATATTATCACCTACAAGTCGAACTTGTGAAGCTGTGATTTCTAAGTTGGTTTTAATACCCGATTCTTCTTTCGCGCTAGGTCTTCTACCTCTGTTTTGGTTGGGTCTAGGTGTTGCTATCGTTTTGTCCTCCAGTTAAGTTAGTACTATATTTGTTTATATATTTATATGCTAAGTATTAGTCTTCTTTCTGTTATTCTTAATTTATTTATGAAGCTGTTTTTCTATTTCCTTTCTCAGCATATCAGCAAAATCTTCAATACTCATACTTCCCTTATCGCCTTCTCCCTGAACACGCACGGAAACCTTATTCTCTTGCTCTTCTTTCTCTCCAACTATTAGCAGATAGGGGGTTCGCTTCAGCTCGCTCTCTCTAATCTTCTTACCAATAGTTTCGTTACGGTCGTCAACCGAGCCGCGAATGTCGGAATTATTTAGGACATTTAAAACTTTTTTGGCAAAATCGTTATATTTTTCGCTGATAGGTAATATTCTGACCTGATCGGGGGTTAGCCATAACGGGAATTTGCCGCCGGTATGCTCAATTAGCACCGCTACAAAACGCTCCATAGAGCCGAATGGGGCGCGATGGATCATAACCGGACGATATTTTTTGTCGTCGGCACCGGTGTATTCAAGGTCGAACCTCTCAGGTAGGTTATAATCTACCTGAATTGTTCCCAGCTGCCATTTACGACCAATAGCATCACGAACCATAAAGTCCAGCTTCGGTCCGTAGAAAGCCGCCTCACCTAATTCAACAACCGTATTCAAGCCTTTTTCTTGAGCCGCTTCTATAATTGCCGCTTCAGCTTTTTGCCAGTTTTCATCACTACCGATATACTTTTCTTTATTGTTTGGATCGCGAAGCGAAATTTGCGCAGTATAATCCTCAAAATCAAGAGTTTTGAAAATATATAGTACAATATCAATAACTTTGATAAACTCTTCTTTTAGCTGATCGGGACGACAGAAGATGTGTGCATCGTCTTGGGTAAAACCTCTTACACGTGTTAACCCATGTAATTCACCACTTTGCTCGTAGCGATATACGGTTCCGAATTCAGCCAAGCGTACGGGCAAATCTTTGTATGAATGAGGCTTCGACCTGTAAATCTCGCAGTGGTGTGGGCAGTTCATAGGCTTAAGTAAGAACTCTTCCCCCTCCTGTGGTGTATGGATGGGTTGGAAAGAGTCTTTGCCGTACTTGGCATAGTGACCGGATGTTACGTATAGCTCCTTCTGCCCGATATGCGGGGTAATTACGGGTTGATAGCCCGAATCTTTTTGTACTTTCTTTAAAAATTGCTCTAATTTTTCGCGTAGCTCAGCACCTTTTGGCAGCCAAAGCGGTAAACCCTGTCCCACTCTTTGCGAAAAGGTAAATAGCTCCAGCTCCTTACCAATTTTACGGTGGTCGCGCTTTTTAGCCTCTTCCATCATTTTCAGGTACACATCAAGCGGCTTCTTTTGAGGGAAGGTGATACCGTAGATACGAGTAAGCATTTTGTTCTTTTCGTCGCCACGCCAATAAGCACCGGCAATAGAAGTTAGCTTAACAGCTTTTATCATGCTGGTATCGGGTAGATGAGGTCCACGACAAAGATCTGTAAAAGCGCCGTTTGTATAAAATGTAATAGTACCGTCTTGCAGATCGTTTATCAGCTCCACTTTATATTCATCGCCCTTTTCTTTATAGGTTTTCAGCGCGTCAGCTTTACTAACATCCGTACGAGCAAATTGCTGTTTTTGGCGAGCCAGCTCAATCATCTTATTTTCGATCTTAGCAAGATCGGATTCCGAGATTGTACGGTCTCCTAAATCCACATCGTAGTAAAAACCGTTTTCAATGCTAGGACCGATACCGAATTTTATTCCCGGATATAGCTCCTCTAAAGCCTCAGCCATAAGGTGCGAAGACGAATGCCAAAAAGCATGGCGTCCTTTAGGATCATCCCATTTATGTAAGATAATTTTTGCATCTTGGTTGATAGGGCGCGTTAAGTCCCATAGCTCATCGTTAACGCTTATACTTAAAACCTCCGATGCTAGTCGGGGGCTAATGCTTTGTGCAATTTCAAGTCCGGTGGTTCCCTTTGGGTACTCACGAACGTTTCCGTCCGGAAAAGTTATTTTAATCATGTTGTTATGTAAAATCTTGTTCAAAAAAAGAATAAAACGTACAAAGATAGTGAATTTGTTCGGTATGTAAATGTGTGACAATAAAAAAGCCGAGAATAACTCTCGGCTTTTTATATAATAAAAGCTATCTTAGAAACCCCAAGTTGCTTTTAGAATAAAAAAGAGAATAATCATCCAAAGACCAATAATAACTCCGAGAATACCAACTATACCTTGCATTTCTGCTAGCTTAGCTTGTACTCGAACGCCTTTTTCGGCAGTCTTTTCATTCTTTGAAAGAACATACTCTACTATAAGGTTGTAGCCAAGCATAAAGCCTAGTATACATGTAATAGCAGCATACGCCAAATATGTTGCCCAAAGAAGGATGCCCCACATACCTATCCGCATAATTTCAAAATGCATCAAAATCCAGATAAGATTCCAGAGACCCCAAAAGCAGAAAAATACACCAGCCCAACCTTGGAAAGGAGCAATTTTGTCGAGTAGCTCTTTTGCGTTAGGCTTTTTTGACAAAATTAGGCTAGGAACAGCCACCATGCTTAGTACTATAAGCAATAATCCAAGAAAAATCGGATGATTCATAAATGATCCGTATTCTAACATAATCGTGTGGTTTTAAAGGTTAATAATAGCACAAATATACAGCTACAGTTTTTATTTCAACAAAAATAAGTTGTAAACCTCTTCTTTTAAGCTAATATCAACTTTTAAACTGCTGATAACTAAGGAATATATTAATTAACAAATTAATGTTGATAAGCTGTTATTTTCTTGTGGATATCAGGAGTATATATGTTGAAAAGAGCGCTTGTGAATATCGTGTTATTTTTTGCCGCTTCAGCTTTATTTTAAGGACGATCTCTGGGAGAAATGCCTAATAATTTCGATAAATTCGAGAAACCATATTATACATACGTGGACGATTATGTAGTGTTTAGTAATAAGTCGGCATCCCTATCATCTTTTATTGAAGATTACGAGCAGAAGAACTTGCTTAAAAATAATGATCGAAAAAAACTTATGCAATATGCTACTCCATGTATGGATGTCGGAAGAACCCGGTAGCGATAGCTTATTATTCAGATATATCTGTAAGATATTCAACAATCCTGCTTCTTATGCTGCCAACTTTGCAGACCCCGATATACTGGAAGTAAATCAACTCGCAAAAAAGGTTGGGCGCGAGGCGGAGCATCTTCGGCAATTTGTACGCTTCCAAAAAGCATCGGATGGAACATACTTCGCACCCGTTTCGCCTAAGCGTAATGCCCTCCCTTTTTCTATTGATTTTTTTAAAGATCGTTTTGCCGATCAAAAATGGCTTATCTACGATACTAAACGGCATTACGGTTTTTACTACGATTTAAAAGAGGCTAAAGAAATAAAGTATATTTTACCAATATCTTCAAAACAATTTTTACGATAAAAACTTAACGCTCTTTCGTTTGTATGTAATACGCTTAACCATACAGACGGATACTGCTTTTCTCTTAGAAAACCGCATGCGGCATTTAGTAGCTTTTGACCGATACCTCTTCTACAAAAGCGTTCAAGTACATACAAAACCGTTATTTCCAGAATAGTCATTACTTCCGGTATAGCCGTTGTTGGATAAAGCTTAATCTCAACACACCCGATAATATGGTTACCCACCTCCGCAACTAACGAAATCATATCTTGACTAAGCAATAAGTTTCTTATACTCTCCGTAGTAAAAGGAGAAAGGACGTAGCTGGAAAACTCCGTCCTTATACCCTCTACCGCGTATGTAGCAATCCAAACCCGCTGTTTTAATACGGTAAGATTTTCTACATCTTTTATTTCTGATCTACGAATGGCAAGGTTATTCATATAATTTATTGAGACTTCTTTGCGAGCTTTGCATCAGACCGTTCTTCCACCCGGGTCATTATAACAGCACAAATAGCATCGCCCGTAATATTTACAGAGGTACGCACCATATCAAGAATCCTATCTATACCAATAATAAGTCCGATACCTTCGACTGGTAATCCCACCTGATTAAACACCATTACTAACATGACCAGTCCAACAGCCGGGACTCCAGCAGTTCCAATACTTGCAAGTACCGCTGTTATAATAACCATTATTATCTGCCCCATAGTAAGGTCTATACCATAAACCTGAGCGACAAAGACCGTCGCTACGCCCTGCATAATAGCAGTACCATCCATGTTAATCGTAGATCCTAACGATTGAACAAAAGACGAAATTGGAGCAGGAACTTTCAGCTTTTCTTGCGCAACCTCCATTGATATAGGTAACGTAGCGTTACTACTGGATGTGCTGAAACCAACAACCATAGCAGGGTAGAACTTTTTAACAAAATCAATAAGGCTCATCTTACCCCATACCCTCAATGTCGTTCCATAAGTAAAGAAGAAGTGAACGCCTAATGCAAGAAGTACTACTAAGACATACATACCCATTTGCCTCAATGTCTCCGCACCATTAGATCCTATAGCAGAGGTAATAAGCGCAAATGCTCCGAATGGCGCAGTGTACATCACAATGTTGATAATCTTCATCAATACATCGTTAGTCTCAGTAATAAAATTCTTTACCGTTTGTGATTTATTGCCAAGCAACGAAATACCAATACCAAAAAGTACAGCAAAGAAAATAATTTGAAGCATATTGCCTTGAGCCATCGATGCTACAGGATTATCAGGTATTATACCCAGAAGATTATCCATCATACTTGGTGTTTCTTCAAAAGATGGCGCAGCAGCCAGGGGTTCTAGCCCCGGAACATGTCCCGGCTGGATTAACAAAGCCAATACCATTGCAACGCAAATAGCTATAGCCGTTGTACATAAAAAGAACAGAAGGGTTCTCCCTCCCATTTTTCCAACTTTACGAGGATCGCCAAGCTGAAAGACACCCATCGTTATAGAGCAAAATACAATAGGTACAACCAGCATCTTAATAAGATTAATAAATATTTTTCCGAGAGGAACAAGCACCCATTCGTTAACAGGCGAGAAATAGGCTTCGGGGATAAATGTGGCAACAATGCCCACAATAACTCCTGCAACTAGTGCGAGAAGAATGTACTTAGTCAGATTCATTTAGGTTAAAGGTTTAAGGTTTAAGTGGCAATAAGCCGAATACAAAAATAACATTTTATAGAATTAATGCAACTAAATATGATGTTTCCAACTTGTAAATCAACAGTGAGATACTCCAACTTTAGCATATTTATATATATATTTGTAACATATGATTTCTAACACCTAAACCTAAAAAAGATGAAAAATAATCTATCTACCATTCTTTTTGTATTGATTTCCGCCTTTACAATATCATGTGGCGGTAAATCCACTCAGCAAAAAGAGGCAGCAACATCTATTGAGCAAGTAATGCTCTCGGATTCGACTAATTTTTTTTATATTAATGCGAACAATAGCATTTCAACCAACCCCGCTTTACCTATTGGCGTATTTGACTCCGGCACAGGAGGCTTAACGGTTTTAGATGAATTGGTAAGCTTTGATGGATATAGTAATGATAGGCATACTGTAGGCAAAGACGGTAAACCCGATTTTGAAAAAGAAAAATTTATTTATCTGGCAGATCAAGCAAATATGCCTTATGGCAACTACTACGCGGCTAACAAATCTGATTTACTGGTTGAACATATCTTGAAAGATGCTCAGTTCTTACTATCAAATAAGTATTATGCCGACGAAAATGCAAAAAATTATAATAACGATAAAGAATCGGTTAAAGCTATTGTAGTTGCATGCAATACAGCAACAGCATACGGAAAAGACAGCATAGTGTCTTTTCTAAAGAAAGCAGGAATTGATATTCCTGTTATCGGGGTTATTGATGCCGGCGCAAAAGGGGCGCTAGATCTTTTTAGTAAAAACGAGAGCGGTACTATCGGTGTATTTGCAACTGTTGGTACTATTGCTTCTAAAGGATATGAAAATACCCTTAATAGGCTAAAGGATAAGATGGATTATACAGGTAATATTCAAATATACAACCAAGGCGGACATGGCGTTGCTGAAGTTGTTGATGAAGAGCCAGAATATATTAATAGAACAGCCACGACCCCTTATGATAGCTATTTAGGTCCATCGCTCAACCACGAAAAATATAAAATAAGCCTATCGCTATTAGATATATATCAGTTCGATTTTAGTAATAATAAAATGCTGTATGAGAAGAATGCTAACGGAGAATATACTACACTACAAATAAACTCTGCCGATAACTATATCCGCTATCATTTAGTTGAGTTGCTAGAGCGGCTGAGAAAGGAAAACGCACAGGCGCTAAAAGCTATAATATTGGGCTGTACTCACTATCCCTACCTTCTTAGCGAGATAAATAATAAGCTCAACGAACTATACAATTATAAAAAAGATGAACATCATTACTATCGTAATGTAATGAGTAAAAATATTACGCTTATAAATCCGGCAGAAAATGTCGCTATAGAGCTTCATACATACCTTAATGATAACAATCTTTTCAACTCAAAAGGTTCGATAAAAGAAAGCGAATTTTATATTAGTGTTCCAAATAAAGATAACAAAAATGCAATAACCGATGCTCACGGACGCTTTAGTTACGATTATAAATATGGGCGCATTGCCGGAGAGATACAAGAATACGTAAAAGTTGTACCGTTTAGTATATCAAATGTGCAACATGAGGTACTTAAACGTTTAGAAAATATGATACCAAACACTTTTGCACTTATTGTAGAGTTCAGCAAAAAAAATCCTAAGACAGCAAATATTTCTAGTGAAAATAAAATCAATTTTTCTAACTAAGATAACTCAACCAGAAGATGGCAAGAAAAGAATCCTCTAAAGAAAGCGGCATACGTTCGTTTCCACGCAACTATTGGGTTGTAATCATAATGGAGTTCTTCGAGCGTGGCTCATACTATGGTGTAATGTCTATTCTATCTGTTTACCTTGTAATGAATGCCGGTGAAGGAGGGATAGGTTTTTCGAAAGAAAGTGTTGGAGTTATTAAAAGCACCATTACCCCTATTCTTTATATACTTCCCATCATTTCCGGTGCAATTGCCGATAGATATGGATATCGTAAAGTATTGATGGGCGCATTTATTGTAATGAGTATCGGATATCTATGCTCGGGATTGGCAACAAACTATACTGCCATATTCGCAAGCTTGCTGCTGATGGTATGCGGAGCCGGCTTTTTTAAACCTATCATTTCAGGAACTATTGCCCGAACTACTAATGAAAAGAATTCCACTCTAGGATTTGATATATTCTATTGGTCGATAAATCTTGGCGCATTCTTATTTCCGCTTATACTCGTCCCTATTCTTAAAGAAAAATCATATTCTTATATCTTCTACATGGCTGCCATAGCAACCGCATCATTACTTATACTTAATATATTTATTTATAAAGAGCCTGCACGCCCAAAAAACACGAAACCTATAGGACAAGTACTAAAAGATGCCATACTTGTGCTAAAAGATTATCGGTTTGTTGTTATGATTGCTATTTATTCTTGCTTCTGGATTCTCTACTTTCAAATGTTTGATACGGTTTTATGGTATGTAAAGGACTATGTAGATGCTACTCCGCTAAATAATGCTGTAAACAAATCCTTAGCCTTATTTACTGAAAACCCTTCGTGGACATTTGATGTAGAACATGTAACCGTAATAAACGCGGGTGTAATAATTTTACTACAACTAATAATATCATCAATAGTAAAAAACACGAAAGCACTTCCAACCATGATTGTTGGTATCGGTTTCGGTACACTGGGAATGGCTATACTTGCAATATCAACACACATATGGGTATTTATGGCAGGTATAGCGGTATTTACTTTAGGGGAAATGACAGCACACCCTAAATTCATTTCTTATGTGGGGCTTATTGCTCCGGAAGATAAAAAAGCGCTCTACCTCGGCTACTCATTCCTTTATGGTGTAATAGGAAGCGGTGTTGGAGGTATATTAGGAGCAACATTGTACGTTCATTTTGTTGATAAATTAAGTAACCCCTCATTACTCTGGCTAATCTTTAGCGGTATAGGGTTGCTTACAATTGTAGGCTTGCTATTTTACAATAAGTTTTTAGTACCCAAAAATACGCCGCATTAGAAAATATAAATGTCTAAGAGGAGATAATATTTAGTATGTATTAATTAAAAGTCATTATGTATGAGAAAAGTATTCCTTAGTATTTGTATCCTGCTTTTTGCACAATGCGTATTTGCGCAAGAAACTACAAGCGGCAAAAATGTAATTAAGGCATTTGTAGAATGTATTAATACAAAATCGGCCACCAAGATAGAGCCATTATTGGATGAAAATTTCGAAATGACGGGGTATCAAATGCCTGTTTCTTTAAAGATTTCACATGCGACAGTAAATCAACTTAACACAACTGTTGATAGCGCCCTATATATTGAAAATACAAAGAAAGAGAATGGTTATATAGCAATCTGCGATGCTTATTTTAGCAATTCAAAAAAACGAGCTGTCTCATTTACGTATAACCCTCAGGACGAATTAAAAGAGATTAGTATTGAGGGAGTGGGAACTCAGACAAAGAAGCAAAGTGAATTATCCATTAATACCGATAATGCTCCGGATATAATAAATATTCCATTTACACTTTTAGATAAGCTTCCGGTTGTAAAAGTAAAGGTTGACGGTAAAGAGCAAAACTTCATTTTTGATAGCGGCGCCCCTTCTATTGTTCTAAATTCAAAATACTATACCAAAAACGATAGCAACCAATCATCAATTACCACATCCAAAGGAGTTGCAGGCAACAAAATGGTAAACTTTACTAAAAAAATAGCATCGTTCGAATTTGCAGATTTAAAAGGCAAGGATATGGAAGTAATGGCATCTGATTTAAGCCAACTTGAAAAGCGTAAGATGCCCATACACGGGTTGATTGGTTACGCTATTATTAAAGATTTTGACGTAATATACGATTATGCAGAAAAAACTATTACGTTAGTAAAAAAAGATTATACGAAAGAGTACATCGATTTACTTTCGTCTCAGCAGAAAGTATCGAATATTGTGCCTATGAAACAAATTGGTCATATACCTTATGTAACAATGAACATAGACACAAAAGAATATATAATGGGAATTGATTGCGGCGCATCTTCGAACCTAATAACAGATAAAAGACTTGACGAGCTACAAAATGCTATCAAAAGAACAAAAACCACTAAGCTAATGGGGGGAGATACGAAAGGAGTAAAAAAGAAATCAGGAAAAATAAAGAAGCTTGAAATAGGCGATCTTAGCTTCAAAAATACCCCTACTATATTTTCGAATATCGATCATCTAAATGCTGCTAAAGATGTAAACTTAGACGGATTAATTGGCTATCCAATACTAAGTAAATATAAATGTATTGTAAGCTATCATACAAATTCTCTTATATTCCTGTTAAATTAAATCGCTTTATTAATCGAGATATTTTAACGTCTCCCCCTCATCTTCAACTATTACACGGTTAAACTTATCTGGAAATTGAGGCTGCATAGGGTACTCCGTTCTACCATATGGAGTACGCTCAAACTTTCCATCCCTTACTTTTTTAATCCCCCCGTCAATATATCTTACAAGAAGAAAATGATCCAGCTCTTTCCATCGGTCAACCATATTACTAGCTGTTTTTACAGAAAAGTCAGTAAGCAGCGTTATAGCCTCTTCCGGCGATGTTTTATATAGCTCTAACGCTTTCTTATCTATTTCTTTAACGCTCGCCATATGCTTCCTCTCCAGTTCTTGCTGAACTTTTCGAATATCTACGCTAACAGAATCATAACGCGCGTAGGCTTTTGCTGCTACGCTAGAGAATGTCCAAAAAGCAGAATTATCAGAGTATGTGAGCAAATCCCCATTCCCAACAGCAAAGGCTTCGGGTACACTTGTCGTAGAACAGTATATGGGTGTTAAGCAAGAATTTGCAGCATCGTCAACACCAAACCAAAGGATACCACCTATTGCATTTAGCATCCAACTACGACATTGAGCAATCGACCAGAATGCTGTCTGCTGTGTAGCGATAGTACGCTCTTTTACATATTTTCGTCCGTCAACAGTAAAGCTTCCCGGACGCCAACGATAAGGCAGCCCATAAGGTCCTGAGCCCATACCAGCTCTTGTATCTAACACCGATCCTTCGTAGTGATCGCGCATCCAAGCTGCAATATCTTCTAACGACAACTTCTTATCAGCTTTAATATATAACGGCATTCGATTGGTTAAGTCGTGTCCCGTCGCATACGATTCATACTTCATCATATCGCTGTTAATACCCTTAAAGAAAGACCATACACGGGCTTCGCATGCGCGAGCGCCGCTAAACGTAACAGGATGGTAAGTATCTGAGAAGCTGAAGTCTTTGTCCACTCCGTTATAGTATCCAGCCTCTTTTGCAAAAGAAATAACATCATGCGCATATACAACATCAACTTCAGAATTAAATATTTTCTCCATATTTTTTGAAGAGATAGATGTTTTTCCATTTTCTAACGGAAACGTTCTAATACGTGCCTGATTGGCATGTGCCGCAACATATCCATCGGGTATCCGAACGGCTACCCATACGGCACCTTTATTTACATTTTTACTGTTTACTATTTTTGTTCCCTTTCCTATCAGCTCAAGAATCCAAACTTCATTTGGATCGCAAATGGAATATGATTCGCCGCCTGAATAGTAGCCATACTCATTGGCAAGTTCTGTCATTATTTTAATTGCTTCGCGAGCATTTTTTGCACGTTGAAGTGTTACAAATATCATCGCTCCATAATCCATAATACCAGTAGAATCCGCAAGCTCTTTACGACCGCCAAAAGTAGTCTCGCTAATTGCTAACGAATGTTCGTTCATATTGCCGACAACACTGTAGGTTTGGCGTACCTGTTTTATTTCTCCAAGCGGTTTATAGGTATCCCATTCTATTATCGGTAACATTGTCCCCTCCGGATAGGTTGCGTCGGGCCAGAAGTACAGCTCGCCATAATGGGTGTGCATATCAAAACAATAGGAAAGGAAAGTAGAACCATCGGTTGACGCCCCTTTGGTTACAAGAAAATTGGTACAGCCGCTCGCAGGTTTTACCGTCGCTAATGCAGCAAATAGTACCAATATACTTAAAAGCTTTTTCATGGTATATTAGGTTTAGTTATAATAGAATAATTATCTAAGCTATGATTTATGGCTAGTAAATATACGCTTATAATATAAAATATAGAGCTAAATAAATCTACAGAAAATAAAGAGGGCAATCTAAATTAGATTACCCTCTCGAAAAAAACGAAAGCTATATAAAGCTATTTATCGTATGCTTTTAGCGTTTCTCCGGCATCATTTACAATAGCGCGCCTCCATTTTTCAGGTAGCTGCGGCTGACTAGGCGAAACAGCTCCACCATATGGTGTACGTTCGAATTTGCCGTCTTTTTCTTTCTTGATATTGCCATCAATATATTTTACCAACAGATAATTGTCCAACTCTTTCCAACGAGAGACCATGCTGTTTGCAGTTTTTACAGAGAAGTCTGTAAGGTAAGCAATAGCCTGATCGGGATTTGTTTTGTATAGTTCTAGTGCTTTTGCATCTACTTGCTTTACTTCTTCCTGATGTTTCTTTTCCAACTCCTGCTGAACTTTAATAATATCAGCGCTCATAACATCATATCTCAAGTATGCAAAGTTTGTAACCCTGCTAAATACCCAAAATGCAGCATTATCAGAGTAAGTTAATAAATCTCCGTTACCTACCGCAAAAGTTTCGGGTACACGTGTACTTGAACAATAAATTGGAGTTAAGCATGATGTTGAAGCATCATCTACCCCAAACCAAATAATACCTCCAATTGGATTTGGTAGCCAGCCACGGCATTGCGCTACAAACCAAAAACCTGTTTGCTGCGTGGCAATAGCGCGCTCGTGCACATATTTTTGTCCGTCAACCTCAAAACTCATTGGACGCCAACGGTATGGTAAAGCAAAAGGACCTGCTCCTATATCTTTTGTCATATCCATTTCTGTGCCTTCGTAATGATCGCGCATGCGGTCGGCAACATCCTGCATCGATAGCTTCTTATCAGGCTTAATATAGAGTGGCATACGCTCCGATAAATCGTACCCCATTGCGTACGACTGATACTTCCACATATCATTATTTACACCTTTAAAGAAAGACCATACGCGGGCATCACAACCACGCGCGCCGCCAAAATCAATTGGATTATAAGTATCAGAAAAGCTGAAATCTTTATCCGCTCCGTTGTAGTACCCTGCTTCTTTTGCAAAAGAAATAACATCAGCAGCATATACAACTTCAACTTCGGGATTAAATATTTTATTTATATTCTTGGATGAAATGGAAGTTTTTCCATTTTCTAACGGAAATGTTTGAATACGTGCCTGATTAGCGTGTCCTGATACATATCCGTCGGGAATACGTACTGCCACCCATACAGCGCCTTTATTTACATTTTTTCCGTTAACCATTTTAATTCCCTTGCCAATCAGCTCCAGTATCCATACTTCGTTAGGATCGCAAATAGAAAACGATTCGCCACTTGAACAATAGCCATGCTCAGCCACTAAATCTGTCATAATCTTAACGGCTTCGCGTGCATTCTTAGCGCGCTGAAGCGTGATATAGATCAGGCTTCCGTAGTCTATAATACCTGTAGAATCTTCCAACTCATGACGCCCGCCATAGGTGGTTTCAGCAATAGCTAACGAATGTTCGTTCATATTACCTATTACACGATAAGTCTCAGCAACCTCAGGTATTTCTCCCAAATACTTTCCTGTATCCCATTCTATTACCTTTCGTAGAGTACCCGCAGGGTATTTAGCAGCTTCCCAAAAATAAAGTTCGCCATATAGCACATGAGCATCTGCACTATACGATATAAACGTTGATCCGTCTGTTGATGCTCCTTTGGTTACCAGTAAATTTGTACAAGCAGACGAAGGCTTTACAAATGCTATAGCAACAAGCAAGAAAAGTATTGTATAAATTCGTTTCATTATTTATTGTTTTGGTAAGTAATATTTTATACGGTACAATGATAAAAGAACAAAGATTTATAGGATTAAATACTATGTCTTTGTTCTTTTATCTTTTCATCCTTAAATTATCAATTCTTATAGCTTACCCACTTCATCATTTCTTTTAACGACGGTTTCTTACCATACATTAAAATACCTACGCGATATATCTTAGCGGTAAACCAAGTTAGGAGAATAAATGTAGCAAATAAAATTGCGATGGAAAGGGCTAATTCCCACATAGGCACGCCAAACGGAACTCTCGCCATCATTACCATTGGCGAGGTAAATGGTATCATGGATGCCCAAAACGACAGCGAACTATCGGGATATTGGAATGAATGCATCATGATAAACAAGCCTACTATAATGGGTATTGTAACCGGAATAACCAGCTGCTGTGTGTCTGCCTCGTTTTCTACTGCAGAACCAATTGCCGCAAACAATGCAGCATAAAGCAGATACCCGCCGAGGAAATAGAATAAGAATGATATGAGTATGCTTGTAAAAGGAATTCCTGAAAGCATTGCAGAAAGAGAATTAGTGTTTAGCATAGAAGAAAGCCCACCGCTTGCTTGCTGTACCGCTTCAATCTGCTCTGCAGCTACTTGCTGCATATCGCCGGCAATCATACTACCAACAGCCATAACAATTCCAAGTGTAAGCAATATCCATATGGCAAACTGTAACAAACCGACCATTGCAATACCTAAAATCTTGCCCAGCATAAGCTGGAATGGCTTTATTGAAGATATTATGACTTCTACAATACGGTTCGATTTTTCCTCAATTACTCCGCGCATTACCATACTTCCGAACATAAATATGAACATATATATGGCAAAGCTGGCAACGTAAGCCGCTCCCATCAATGCGCCTGTATGGCTTTCTCTTTCTCCTCCGTCTTTATCCCAACGAACAGTTGCAACATTTATATTTACTTTAAGCGAAGCAAGTATTTCGTCAATATTTTCAATATTATACCCCATCAGCCTCTTCTTCTCAATAACATTCTCAAGCTGCCTTCTGGTACTTCCTTGTATATCCACACTAAGCTGCTTTTCTGAATAAATAGTGACTTTTACAGGCTCTTCATTCGGTTTTCCTTCTATATACAACAGAGCATAGCTTTTTCCGTTAAGAAGCCTATTTTTTAAGCTATCAGCAGGAACAAATTGTACAGCTGTGTATTTTACAAGATCGGTACTGTGCAGCCGATCTGCAAACAAACCTGTTTGATCTGCAACTAACATTTCTTTCTCTTCTGTATCCCTGATCTGCATAATCAACATCGGCGCAAGCATAAATCCGGCAAGAAATACCGGACCGAGAATGGTCATTACAATGAACGATTTTTTCTTTACTCTTGTAAGAAACTCGCGTTTTATAACAAGTAATATTTTATTCATCTTTCTTCGCTTTATTTATTATCGTTCATAACCATATTTGTATCGCCCACTACCTTAATGAATATGTCATTCATACTAGGGATTATCTCATTAAAGTGAAGTACTTCTACCTGCGAAATAAGCAACGATAGCAAGTAGTTTGGTTTTTCTTCTTTCAGAATTTTTATTTTAACCAAATTCATACTATCGCTTTGCTCTTCGCTTACTATTTCATAGCTGTCTGTTAATATTCCGTTCAGCTTATCCAACTCGCCCTTAAAGCCTAATTCGTATATGTTGTCGCCATACTTACGGCGCACTTCATCTATTTGCCCATCCAACACTTTACGGGATTTATTGATAAGCGCAATATGATCGCAAAGTTCTTCAACCGATCCCATATTATGTGTAGAAAAAATAATAGTTCTTCCTCTACGTTTCAGGTCTAAAATTTCATTTTTCAACAGGTTAACATTAATAGGGTCGAAACCACTAAAAGGTTCGTCAAATATTAGTAGTTCAGGATCGTGAAGAATGGTTATGATGAACTGTACTTTCTGAGCCATCCCTTTAGATAACTCTTCAACTTTACGATCCCACCAGTTCTGAATTTCGAATTTTTTGAACCATTTTTTTAAGGATTGTAGCGCGTCGTTCTTAGAAAGTCCTTTTAACTGCGCAAGATAAAGCGCTTGTTCTCCCACTTTCATCTTTTTATACAGCCCTCGTTCTTCAGGAAGATAGCCAATGTTATAAACATCGTCAGATGTCATTTTTCCACCCTTAAAATAAATAGAACCTTTATCAGGAGCTGTAATCTGATTGATCATTCGTATAAGGGTCGTTTTCCCCGCTCCGTTAGGTCCTAGCAAGCCAAAGATTTGCCCCTCCGGAACGCTTATGCTTACATCATCTAAAGCCAAGTGATTAGCGTATCGCTTCTCCAGATGCTCTGTCTTTAGTAGTTCTGTCATAGTAATAATAGATATATTTTAAATAGATCGGATAAAAATAAAAATAAATATCGAGTTTCCAGCTAAAATTATGGCATTACCAAGATATTCCGAACAATACCCATGCTACTAATAGCGTTATGAGTATATTGAACAACTGAGCGATAAGAAAAGCCGTAGTTGCTTTTCCGTTTTGCTTAGACACGAGACTACGTATATTTGTTTCTAAACCTATAGACGTAAATGCCAGCGCAAACCAAAGCCCTTGCATTTTCTTTAGAATCGGCTGGGCTTCCACAACAACACCGTCGCTTACGGCAAATGAGAACAATAGCGATGCTCCGATAAATCCTAGTACAAATTTAGGAAAACGCTGCCAAATCACCTTTGCCGTAGGCTTTTCAGCCTCTCCTACTTCTTTTTTAGTATAAGTCCAATATACAGAAATTATAAAGGCCGCAATACCTAGCAACACATTTTGAGAAAATTTTACAATAGACGCATACTTCAACGCTTCTTCGCCATAGATACTTCCTGTGGCAACCACAGCTCCGGTAGTATCTATTGTGCCGCCAATCCATGCGCCAGCCATAGGGGCGTTAAGCCCCAACCATTTGGCAAGGTATGGCATAAAAATAATCATAGGTAATGCGCATATCAGCACCAGCGAAACGACGTAAGAAAGCTTAACTTTATCTCCTTTTATTACTCCTGCGGTAGCAACAGCAGCCGATACGCCACAGATAGAAACGGCACTTGACAGCATCACTGACATTTCTTTATCTACCTTCATTTTCTTACATACCCAGAATGAGAAATACCATACTGAGAATACTACAACTACCGACTGGATAAGCCCTAAACCGCCTGCTTTAAGCAGATCACCAAATAGCACCGTGGTACCTAAAATAACCAAACCGATTTTTACAAAAAGTTCGGATGAAAGCGAGTTTTTAAGCCATATCGGCGTTCCAAATACGTTGCTGATAAATAACCCGATGAGAAGGCAAAATATTACCGTTTCGAATCCCCAAGCATTCATAAATTGATTTCCACCAATTGTCATTCCTATGAAAGTGAGAATAAAGACAACGGGAAAGCTACGCAAGCTTGATACCACCGATCGCCCCATGAGTAAATCGGAAAGCATCATAACAAGAAGCGAGAAAAAAAAAACGATAAGGGTATGACCTAAATTATCGAAAGAAAAAACGTGGTTAATTAGTACATCTGCGTTATCCCATTTAAATGTAGGCCAATGAGGCTTAATCTGAAATATAACTAGTAGTATAACAACAATACCTAAAACTGTAGCAGTCCGGTCTTCTGTTAGCTTTAACTTTTTCATTCTATTTATAATTACCCTGTAGCTTATTTTTTATCGAAGCGATAAATGTATTCTAAATAATCTTTTAAAATCGGTTTATACCGTTCTTCCATCAACGGCGAGGAAATAATAAAATCGGCAGTAGAGCGATTGGTTGCCGTAGGTATATTATAAAGGCTGGCTATACGTAGCAAAGCCTTAACATCTACATCGTGAGGTTGTGCCCGCATTGGGTCCCAGAAAAAGATCAGCATATCCACTTTTTTTTCTGCAATTAATGCTCCAAGCTGCTGGTCTCCGCCAAGTGGTCCCGATTTTAGCTTCGCAATATTGAGTAAACGTGCTTCACTTGGTGAAAGGTATTGTTTAAGAGCTTTTTCCACCAACGATCCGGTTGTACCGGTACAAACTAAATCATGCTTCATTAATGTAGCCCAGTTAAACTCTACCCATTCTATAATATCGGGTTTACGGTTATCGTGTGCCACAAGTGCAATAGTTTTCTTCATGTTCAGATAATAATTGTTATAATCACTATTTCATGACAAAAATAGAAAATATATAAAAGACATTCTGTAACAATCCTTACAGAATAGAACTTATTAACAGTCTATTTTGTTGCACGTAGCATATGTCTTTTGCCCGGAGCGCCCGCTAAACGCTCTACGGTAAATCCTACACTTCTTAAGCTTTGCTTTACCAACCCCTTAGACGAATAGGTTACCAGCACGCCTCCTTTTTTCATATGTTGGTAGATTGTAGAAAATATTTCTACTGACCATAGTTCGGGTTGGCTATCGGGAGAAAATGCATCAAAATAAACTAAATTAAAATCTTCTCTCGATGGAGTATAATGTAACAAATCGGTGTGACATTTTTTTAGCACAAACGTATCTGTTATTGATATGTTCTTACTCCAACCGGAAAAATGGAGAGGCTTAAAGTATTTTTCTTTATCAACTTCCAATACATCACAATAGTTCAGCTGATCTATAATATCAATAGCCACAGGATACTTTTCTACCGCCTCATAAAATACCCGACATGTTTTTTCTGCTTGTAGTAAAGTAAGCAAAGCGTTAAGTCCCGTTCCAAAACCAACTTCTAAAACATTTAGCGGCTGTTGTGATATAACTTTTCTTAATCCTGCATCAATAAAGACATGCCGCGACTCTTGAAGCGCGCCATTTATAGAATGATAGCATTCCCGTTCGGTTAATGATTGCAAAGTATGAGAACCATCAGCCGTAGAAATGATTCTCATATCAGACATAAAATTACCAAATTTAAGAGTTTAAAATTTTTTTTACGAACTCTGCAATTAGCTTACCATCAGCTTTACCAGCCAGCTGCTTACTCGCCATGCCCATCACCTTACCCATATCTTTAGGTGATGTAGCTCCTGCAGAGGCAGCTATTTCTTTCAATATAGGGATCAGCTCTTCTTCTGTTAGCTGCTTCGGCAGATATGCCTCAATAACTGCGGCTTCTGCCAACTCTTTTTCTGCCAACTCATTACGATTCTGTTGAGTGTAAATCTCGGCTGAGTCTTTGCGCTGTTTTACCATCTTTTGTAGCATTTTTAGCTCATCATCAGTACTTAGCTCTCCTGTTGCTCCTTCTGCCGTTTTAGCCAAAAGTATAGCGGCTTTTATAGAACGCAGCGATTCCAGACGTACTTTATCTTTAGCCAGCATAGCGGCTTTGATATCATTGTTAATAGTCGTTTCTAAACTCATATTCGTTAATCTAAAGCTATTTAAAAAGTTAAAACCAAAGATACAATAACTTTATCAAACTGTATAGCCCATATTCATAAAACTCTGCCAATCACAATTATATCAAGCATTCACTAAGTAACCCTATTAAACTTTAAGCAAGAGAAAGGTTAAAATAAGAGAATCCTAACTCTATGTATTTAACTGAAAATAAGTGCATAGCAACGCATCTCATTAAACATTACCGTCCTTTTAATTGTTTAATATTTATAGTGAGGGGTAGCTTTTGAATAAACTAACGAAATACTTATCGTTATGATTGCGAATTCAGAATTCAACCAAAGGCTACTTGCAAAGATAGGAGAGACATATCCTAGAAAAAGTCAACAACTTGAGTTTTTAATGGATAAAATGTCTCTAGGTAAAGAGTCCGCTTATAGACGCCTACGAGGTGATGTACCCTTCTCTTTTACTGAAGCGTGTATTGTATCTCAAAAGTTAGGCTTATCGTTAGATGATATTGTAAAAAACACAATAAAAAACGAGAATCCTTCTTTCTTTCTCCATGTCCCACCTCCCAGCGAAACTTTGGATGACTACCTTCATTATTACAAGCATACCTATGCCATATATGATGTCTTTCTTGATAAATGGGCAAACGATCCGGAGCTAAAAATCTATTTTGCAAGTAATATTGTTCCCCAAGCATTTATGTTTCCATATCATTATCTCTCAAAATTCAGAGCATTTGCATGGAAATACCAAATGCATCACAACATAGCACCCGCTAAATTTTCTGCTATTAATATGCCAGACGATATTTATGCAAAACAGCAAATATTACTACAAAAAATAAGACAATTTCCAGAATGTACATATATCATCAGTCGCAATATATTCGATAATCTTGTTAAGATGATACAGTATTTCTTCGATCTTAGCCTTCTTACGAGAGAAGAAGTTATAACTTTAAGAGATGAACTACTACAGCTCCTTTCTAAGCTGGAAATCTTAACTACGCAAGAAAGTTTAGAGCATAATAGAAAAATCTTAGTGTATTTGGCAAATATAGACTTCGATTCAAATTATACATACATACAAGGTTCAAAATATGAACGATCATTTATTGAGCTATATTTCATCAATACCATTTCATCTTCAGATTCGCAGCTATGTAGGATCCAAAAAGAATGGATAGAATCATTAAAAAAATATTCTACTATGATAAGCATGAGTGGAAATATTGAACGAATAGCATTCTTTGACAGGCAAAGAGAGCTAGTAAATAGCCTTAACTTCTGACTATAGCTAAAATCAACGAGTAGCTTTATTCTAGAATAGAATGCTCTTAAGCCATCTTATCAATCAACAGTCGTTAGAAACGATAAGTATCCTACTTTCTCAAAAGCTTCCCAAACCGAAGGTGTTAGGCTTTACGCCAAGTTGTGTAATAAAAGCCGCTCTAACAGAAGCTAATCCGACTTTTCTGCTTAAACATTTACCTCCTAGCACAATTCAGGATTATAACACATATGTATGCAAAGAATACATTAGCCTACATAAATATATGTGCTGCTTAAAGATGCCGATCTTAAAATAGTAATAGTAGAGGTATTCTTACAGAACAAGCTATTTAATAAAAAACAACCTAAATAGCTATCGCCAGCCACGTATATAAAAAAGAACAAGTACTCCGTATATTTCTAAACGTCCGAGCAACATTACAAAAGAAAGCAGCAGCTTACCTAAAATGGGAATAGAATCCCAGTTACTCATAGAATGAAACGCATCAAATGCAGGTCCTACGTTACTCATGCTACTTAGCGACAAGGAGACGCTAGCCATAAAATTTAACCCCATAAGGCTAAGAAGAATGGTTGTAGCAAAAATAATTAGAAAGAAAAAAACGATATAAAGTAATACCGCAGACACAACATCATTTTCTACTTTAATACCTTGAACACGAACGGGTATAACAGCATTAGGGTGCTGATTTTTTCGTATTTGTGCCATAATTGCCTTGTAGGTAATATACACCCTATCGGCTTTTATACCTCCGGAGGTAGAACCTGCGCAGGCACATTGAATCATAAAATACATTAGTATCAATATCGAAACTGAGGGCCATATCGATGTATTTACTGTTGCAAAGCCTGTAGTAGTAGTGATTGCAACAACTTGAAATACCGACTGCCTTACTGATTCAAAAAAATTACCAACCTGACCGGAAAAAACTAGATTAAGAGCAATAAGTGTAGAACCTATCAGCATTGAGAACAGATAGAACCGTGTAACTGTTGAGCGAAATAATGCCTTAGACCGCTTAACAAGCGTTGAGTAGATCATACCAAAATGCATACCCGATATTACCATAAAGATAATAAGAACCAGCTCTATTTTACCGCTATTAAAGGCAGCAATACTCGTATTTTTTGTGCTGAATCCTCCTGTTGCCACAGTTGAAAACGAATGGCAAATAGCATCAAACAAAGGCATACCTGCCAGTAAGAGAGAAATAGCGGCGGCAATGGTTATCCCTATATATACTCCAAGTATTACCCTTATCATTTGCTGCGAGCGGAACTTAAAATTATCTTGCGCAAGGGGCGATATCTCTACCTTTGATAGCTTCGACCTATTTGTTCCAACCCCTGGTAAAACTAACAGCACAAACACGATAACTCCCACCCCTCCAATAAAATGTGTGGATGCTCGCCATAGTAAAATTCCCTTTGGCAGCGCTTCAATGTCGTTAAGGATACTTGCACCAGTAGTTGTAAATCCCGACACACTTTCAAACCATGCATTAGTAACAGAAAATTCTCCACCGTACATTATGTATGGAAGCATACCGAAGAAACAGCCGCTAAGCCATGCAAACACTACAATACAGTAAATTTCTTTTAGGCTTAAATCTAGGTCTGAAGGAACAAATATAAGGGGGAAAACTCCGACCAGAGCCGTAATAAAAGCGCTAACTAATAGCGGGAAAAACGATGAATTATCTAAAGGATCAAAAAAGGCTACCCCTGCCGAAATGAACATAAACGCAGCATTCAGCAACAGGATAAACCCTATAGAACGAACTATAATGCTAAGCCTCACGATTTTCGTTTTGAATACTACTACATTCCTTTTCGCGCTTCTTCAGCTGGCTAACCAAGTCTTTAATATTTTCGTTCAGTTCGTTAATCTCATCGTTAGTTTTAACTTTTATGGTGTATGGCGCCCGCGAAGATAGCACAGACCTGATATTGTCTTTAATCTGTATCACCGGATTTATAAGATATGAATTTATAAAGTAGTTAAAGAATAATATCATAAAAACCCCAGCAATAATAGCAATTATTGCTGGCATAATCATCCGGTAGTAGTTGCCCTCTAACTTGATAGCATTATCCGATAAAGCGTCCTGATTTAACTTTGTGATCTCAGAGGTTGTTTCAATCAAAGATGTAAATGCTTTTTGATAGGTTAGATACCATGCAATACGTTGCTCTCTAGGCATTTCTATTACAGCAGGCAGATTGTCAAGAAGTGCCTTATATACATCAAACTCAATATACAATTTATCGACAAAAGTCATCTCCTCCTCTATTGTGACATTGTTCGTAATAAAATCCAGCCGTTCCCTAAGAAGAGTAATATCTTGACTAAACTTGGCTTGCTGTATATACGATTCATCTTGCGTTATATCATATATCCTGCCGTTATGCTTTATTGCTATTTGTTCCATTGTATTTGCCGCACTAATAGTTTTGATGTTATTAGTAAGCAGACCCGAAATTAAATCCGTTAAACGGGTCATCTCAAAAATCGCAACAACACCGGATAGCAAAAGGATAAAACCAATCGCAACAAAGCCTAGTAGTATTTTCTTTCGTATTCCCACAGCATTAAGAATTTATTAGTCGAATAAAGCACAATTATACGCAAAGGTAAATGTTTTAATCTCAAGATAACATCATAAGATCGCTATCTTGTTAACTGTTAAAAAAGATTTTTGTCGCGCTTAATTATAAAAATGCCAAGTAACGCCAATACGTAGCATGCGTTTATTTCGAGGATAATGAAGAGCTGAGAAATATTCTTTATTAAACATCCCTTGGTCAACATGAGTAAACTTAACGTTAATGGTAGCCCGTTTCCATTTAAAGTTCACAAAAGCATCTACCATAGGATAATTGCCAATTTTCTTTTCATTTTGATTATGGAAAAGCCCTATAGCGGGGTTATATGCCGGAACATAATATTTTGTATGAAAGTATGTATCAAGCCCCAGCTGACCTGTGAGCACAGATTTTACCAGCACAAACTGAGCGTACCATCTGGCATTTAGGCTAATTTTGGGCAAAGGAACCACATCTTCATTCCCGCTAATCTGAAAAAAGAAACGATTATCTGCATGGAAAGCACCCGCCTTAAAGTTTTTCCGCACATATAGCGATGTAATACTAATCGTGCCGCTTTCTTGTGCAGGTTCTGGGGTTGTATTCACATATACAAGGTTGCTAACGATACTTTGTTTCAAACCAAGCTCAAACATATAATCGGGAACGGATAGAGCTACTTCAATACGGGTATTAGTCGTTTTACCAAAGGTATTATTCCACTTAAAATGGTTGCTGTAATACCTCTGCTGAAAGTAGTCGGGTTCTGTATTCTCTAGTATTAATCTACCCTCGAGGTTAAGCTGACGAGAGAAAGGATATACCGATATGCGAGCTGATGCATCCAATAAAAAATCATTTTGCCGATAGCCTGATATAACATATTGTCCAAAGGCATTCCATGCAAAATATTTGCTAAAAACACCCGCCGCACGTGCATACAGGTATAAATCGGTATAAGTATCATCTGACGTTCCGTACAAAAACTGATTGGGAGAAAAGCCGCAATACTTGCTATGCTCTAGCCCTACACCACCATCAATGGTAGAAACAATAGCTGTTGGCGACCATGGTTGCAAGCGTATAAAGAGCCTGTTATCTAACGACGACGTAAAGCTGGAATCTCTGGATTTTGTAGGATTGATAAAATAATTATCATAATATTTCTTTTCTTCTTCACCTCTAATTTCGTCAGTATAAATACGATACTGACGCAAATACTGAAAAGCATGACCAAAGTACACCATAGTCCCCTCTCCGGTTCTAAGCGAATCACTGCGCTTAAAAATATGCAAAGGTACTCCGTAAGAATGAGTCAGAAAATATCCATTACTGCGAAGCCGATTTCCGGCAGTTGAAAGATTTACATCAATAATTTGAAGATCTTTATCCGGATCTTCAAGATCGGCATCTTTTCTAATTCCGCCATTTTCTTCATTCGATACTCTGTTATGAATATATCCGGCATGAGCCGAATACCGCTTTCCCGCATACGAAGTATAAAAGGTAAATACTCTATTATCTGTACCTTGATTCTGATATACACCCCTTGTACCATACCGTTGATAGTATAAGCCAAGATTTAATTCGGGAGTAACATTTTGCGTAAGCAGCACCTTAAGATTATCCTCAGAAATCTGTTTCTTACCAGAGGTTACATACGTTAACATAGAAAACGGACCCTTTGTATTATAAGAGGGTATGTTCTCTCGCGTGTATATATAATCTGAGTAAGGTGTAAAGAAAATAAAGCCTTTAGACGAATGCCGCTTAGAATAATCGTGAGTAAGAGCAGCGCCGCCAGAGTTTCCTAGAAAAGTAGCCCCTACGTCATTCTTGAAAAACGGATAATCAAAAACGTTGTTATTTATAGAAGTATCAACCGCTAAACGCTTATCTACCGTATTAAAATAAGGGTTATGCTTCCAAGAAAACACATAGGTAGTCTTATGCCAATCTCCAAACAGATATGTATCTAACGTTTTTAATATTACTGTTGTATCAGAACTAGGAGATGTATCTTGTGGTGTCGGCTCATTACTATCTATGTTTTCACCTTTTTTATTATCATTTACATTAACAATAGGAGGAGTACCTGTACTACCATTGGGTACACGTAACTTCCTAGTTTGTGCATTTACTCCAACACCAACGAATAACAGCAAAACTGTAAATATAAATATTAAGTTAGTAGACCTCAATGTTCTTCAAAAATAAGCACAAACCTACGTGATTTATATGAATTCGCCAAACGAATAAGCTAATGAAACCTTATGTTGCTATTACTTACCAGGTCGCCACAGCCGTAAAGTATTTAGCTTAGGTGGAAATATACCACGCTTTACCATTCGTACATCTTCAATAGTATAAAATAGATTAGGATCATAGCAGACAAGTATTTCTTCCACTTTTTTTATCATCTTTCTTGATGTTACGGTTTGTAGAATCGACACTTTACCACTCGAACCCTCACCATCAATAAGCGTTACACCAAAACCTTGAGCGCCGAGAAGCTTCATCAGCTCATGTCCTCCCTTTGGTGTCGTTATGCGGAGTAACAACGTACCAATAGCAATTCGCTCTTCTATCATCATGCCGACTAAATTACCCGTTGCATAACCTCCGGCATAAGCAATATACGCTACCCATGTACCCATATTGCTAAGAAGCTGACTAATTGCCATTACCCATATTAGAATTTCGAAAAAGCCCAACACAGGAGCAATGTACTTATAACCTTTTGATAGAAAGATTATACGAAGGGTGCCAAGCGTTACATCACAAATACGCGCACAAAAAATTAAGATAGGAAGTACAATATACACAAAAGTATCCGACCGCATTAACTCACCAAACATAAGAAGATGATTTTAATTGTTCTGAAATCGAAGGTAGTAACAAAATAGACATTATCTATCAATTATTATAGATTTTTAAGTATAAGGTTAATTTAGCTGAATAACGAGGCTGTTTAAAGAACTTCTTGCTGTCATGTCGAATGGATACGAGACATCTGCTTTTTAGCGATACTCCTGTTTTCCTACGGATTTCTCGTTATAATCGGAAGACGTTATTGCTGGCTTTTTAAACAGCCTCGCTAAGCTACTCTATTTAAAACGTACTACAACTCCGGCGCTAAGCCATTGCTTTGGTTGAGTAATACCTCCATAGTCAAAATAGGTCTCTCCAAACAAATTCATGGCTTCGGCAAAAATTGTAAACATATTCTTTTGCCATTGCACTCTCAGGTTTGCAAGAAACACAACCTCATAGGGTTCTGTGCTACCCGAAGCCGACACGTAATTCCCCATACGATCTAAAAGGTTTAGCCGCCAGCGTGCTTTTAGATTTTTAAGTCCTAAAAGATGTTCTATATTTAAACTTACCTTATGACGTAGCTGATCAAGCGTGTACGACGAACCGCTTACTCCGCCACTCTTATCTATATTTATATAGGTATATGATAAGCCAATGCTTTGAATAAAGCTGTTTTTATTGTAAAATGAGGGTAACCACTGACCTGATAACTCCACGCCCGCAACATTTACTTCCGCATGGTTCACACTTTGCGACTTATCTTCACCCTCAATATACATCCAATCAATGGTTTTACGCCCCATACGGTAGAATACAGATGCCCCAGCCTTTATACTTGACTTTACATAGCGCGTTCCCAGCTCTATAGTAGTGGCTTTCTCGGGTTGAAGATTAGGATTAGCATTATGTGTAGCAGTAGTATAGAATAAGTCTGTGAACGTAGGTAAACGTAATGACTGATTTACTGCCCCATATAAAATGGTAGAATTACCTAACTGAAAACGAGAATCGAGAGCAAAGCAGACCTTTGCATCGAAATCGCTACTATGGTGTATAGAAACGCCCCCCGTAATACCGAACCGTCCGAGTTCTAAACTTTGCGAAGCAAAGGCTCTAAGCGTATTCCTATCGGCATGTTTGGTGTAATATATATCATTTTCAAATGGAACTTTTCTGGGGTCGTCCATATCATATCCTAACGTATTGCTATAGATATGCTCGTTACGTAGCTCTACAGCAACGGTTGTCAGTCCGATTTTAGTGGCAAACTGAGCATTTAGCTCTCCTCCCGTAGTAAGGGCTTGGTGGTAATTATGACCGGTGTACCAATCAGCCCATTCATAACGGAAAAGTTCAAACCTGTCGAAATGCTGTCTATGGTAGGCTATTGCGGTTAAGCGTATGTTGTTTATTTCTTTTTGCCATTTAAGGCTACCCAAGAATGTACGAACGGCTTCAAATTGATCGGGATATTTAAACGAATAGAAACCATTTGAGCCATACATTTTTCGCTGGTATCCGAATTGCGTTTCGAAGCTGCCTATGCTTTTATTTTGATATTGTAGAAAAGCGAAAGCAGAAGTATTGTCAAAATCTGTGTTATTGGTATAGCCATCGCTACGCTGGCGAGATGCGGAAAGATAGGATCTGAAATTCTTTTTTCCTAGAGAAGCATTTCCCGAAAGATCCAGATACTCATGTTGTCCTCCGGAAATATAAATAGCTGCTTCATTCTCAATTCCTGTTTCAGTTACAATGTTTAGAGCCCCACCAATTGCTCCAGGCGCACTAAGACCTTGCAACACTTCTATTTTACTTACCATACCTAGACTAACAGGAAGATCTAGGCTGTAGTGTCCCGTTTGAGGATCGCTAAAGTTAACGCCGTTAAGCAGCACTTGCGTTTGCTCAAAGCTACCTCCACGTATTGAAACGTCTGCCTGAACACCTACGGGACCACGCTGCCGTATATCTACCGATTGAAGGTAGCGCAATAGATCGTTCAGGCTTTGAGCCGGTGCTTCTTTAATTTCTCCGTTGGATAATAACGAGACAACTCGTACCATATTGGGCAGCGCATCTGCCCTCCGACCGATGACAAGGCTCTCCTCCAGCACAATTGTTTTACCAAACTCCATTGAATCTACCTGAGCAAGAACATCTTGCTTACTCATTGACACTAGCGCAATACCTACACTCAGTACCCCGATCTTAAATGTCTTAAGCTTTGTTACACTTAAAAATGATGCGTAGGGTTTACGCGACCACCTGCGAAAACAGAAGCTGTAGCTTTTTCTTTTTGTTACTTCTTTCATTGATTATTGATATTAAAATTCGTCGGCACTATTACCGATCGGGCGCAAAGATAGGCTAAAGGCGGCTTTCGAAGCCACTGCTCTACAACAGTTATAAATTCAGGCGCTATTCAAAATTTAACATTTACAGCTTATGGAATCTGAATCCGTTCCGCATCTAATAGGTAAAACAGCTACTACTATAATTATTTGGCATAGTACTCGCGAGTATCCAAATGTAAAATTTAAAATTATGAGAGCCTTAATCATGTTAATACCATTTGTTCTACTAGCCAGCCCCGCCAACGGACAGCTCTTCTCTAAGCTACAAAACAACGTGAATCAAGTAAACCAAACCGACGATCCGCCCAGTAGTTCAATGAGTAAAGCGTATGAAATTTCTAACGCTATAGTTAAAGACCGACTTCATGCAGAAGACGATGATAATAAGCGGTTGATAGAAGACATCTCATCTACAGATTTAGTGGTAATTGACGGTACTTACGACCATATCCATTTAGTACTTTTTTATCTTAAGCTTCCGTTTGTTCGTTTAAACCATCAGCAGCTGCTAACAGCAGAGCTAAATCCCCATCAAACGGTTTTTGTAAACTGCGCTTCCTCCTTTCCTGTTGAGGGTGCACGTAAGCTAGCCACATTTGTAGCACATGGCGGGCAGCTAATCACTACCGATTGGGCGCTGGAAAAAGTATTAGAACCGGCATTCCCCGGAGTAGTTGAGTACAACAAGAAACCGACTGCCGATGAAGTAGTTCGTATAGAAGTTATTGATAGAGAAGATCCTGTTATTAAAGGATTTTTAGATGAAGAAACCGCCCCCGTTTGGTGGCTCGAAAGCTCTTCTTATCCCATCAGAATTTTAGATAAAGACAAAGTAAAAGTGCTAATCAAATCTAAAGAGCTGAAAGAAAAGTATGATGAAGAAGCCGTTCTCATTAAGTTCGAGTATGGTAAAGGTGTAGTCTATCATATGATCTCTCATTTCTATCTACAGCGTACCGAGACAAAAGACGCAGCCCAAAGAGCAGCGGCATCAAGCTACTTTAAAGCAAAAAACATATCGCAAGAGCAGGCGACAATGCTCCAAGAGGAAGCTGCCGACTTAAACTACGGCGAAGTACAATCAGCCAATACGTCTGCCGAATTTATTATGCGTGCTGTAATTGTGCAGAAAAAAAGAAACGAAAATAATAAATAACCTTTCTACACTTCATATAGATTATTAATTGGTTTTTAACCCGAATAGACCTTTCTGCTATTCGGGTTATTTAATTTATGAGCCATTTTAACACCCGACTCTACCACATATTCACAAAACATTTAACACTCGAATTTATATTATATATGACTATTAATCTTACCGTTATCGAACTATTATTTTTGTAACTTCACTTCTTCTTTTTTTTAGTTACCACAAAATATTTTTCTTGTTAACTTTGTCTCCCCTCGAAAAACTATTCCATTTTCGTGGCTAAAATTTTAAATCAGACTATGGCAAAATCATTCAATAATCGCTCTCCAAAATCCAGCATTAACGACCTAACATTAGCAATGGGTAAAAAACCACCCCAAGCGTTAGACCTCGAAGAGGCGGTACTAGGTGCTATTATGCTTGAGCAAAATGCGTTTATTGATTTGCAAGGAATTCTTAAGCCCGATAGCTTTTATAAAGAAGCGCATCAAAAGATATACGCAGCAATTCAACGCCTATCTGCTAACCATGACCCGATAGACCTGCTTACCGTTACCGAATATCTATCAAGGCATGGAGAGCTGGAAGAAGTTGGAGGCGCAACCTATCTTGTTCAGCTAACACAGCGTATTGGGTCGGGTGCACATGCCGAGTACCACGCAAAAATTGTAGCGCAAAAATTTATTCAACGTGAGCTTATCCGTATTTCGAGCGAGATACAAAAGAAAGCATTCGATGAAGCCATGGATGTTAATGATCTTCTAGATCAGGCACAGCAAGATGTTTTCCAGCTGGCGGAAGGCAATATCCGTAAAGAAGTTCAGCGTGCAAGTATCATTATAAAAGAAGCGTTAGAAGAAATAGAAATAGCATCGGCTCGTAGCGACGGCTTTAGCGGAACGCCAAGCGGATTTACCTCTATCGACAGGGTTACCTTAGGCTGGCAACCTTCTGATATGATTATTGTTGCCGCACGTCCATCAATGGGGAAAACCGCCTTTGTACTTAGTATGGCACGCAATATGGCTGTAGGACAAAATATACCTGTCGCTTTTTTTTCGCTTGAAATGTCGTCAGTACAGCTAATAAAACGTTTAATGGTAAGTGAATCGGGCATTTCTTCCGAAAAAATCAGAAGCGGAAGACTTTCGCCTGATGATTGGACGCAGCTCGATAAAAGCATTAAAGATTTAATAGAGGCACCTCTATATATTGATGATACCCCTGCCCTTTCTATTTTTGAGTTTCGGGCAAAAGCGCGTCGTTTAGTCGCAACCCAAAAAATTAAAGCCATCATTATCGACTACCTTCAGCTGATGACCGGACCACCTGATTTAAAAGGTCTTCGCGAGCAGGAAGTATCGGCAATCTCACGCTCGCTTAAGGCTATAGCTAAAGAGCTCAACGTTCCTATTCTAGCGCTATCTCAGCTCAACCGTTCGGTTGAAACACGTACAGGAAACAAACGTCCTCAGCTATCCGATCTTCGTGAGTCTGGCGCTATTGAGCAAGATGCCGACCTTGTACTATTTATTCACCGCCCGGAGTATTACGGTCTAACACAAGATGAAATGGGCAACTCTTTGACAGGCATTGCAGAAATTATTATTGCCAAACATCGTAATGGCGCTGTTGGAGATGTTCAGCTACGCTTCGCCAAAGAGCAAGCCAAGTTTTATGATTTGGACGATCAGGAATTCGATAGACTGAACAGCCAAGAATCCACTCAGGTTATCTATAGGTCTAAAATGAATGACGACGCTCCTTCATACGAACAGGATTTTCCTCTAAACGTTGGAAATGCAGGTTTTGATAATACCGATGTGCCATTTTAATACATCATCACCATGAAACTTCTTTGCTTAAAACATTGGCTAGTAGTACTACTCATTACGTGTGTTTATCCTTTAAATGCGCAAAAACAGCAGCTAACTGACGCACAAATAGTAAAGTTCAACTCGTTAGGTATAGTGCACCAGCCTATACGTGTATTATACTGGCTTAATGATAGCCAAGCAGTATTGGGGGTTCCAGAAAATAGAGCTACTGATAGCCAACCTAAGCTAATGCTGGTTGACGCAAAAAAGAAAACGATGGCACCTTATAATGGAACAGCATATGCTCCTAATTTAACACCGAGAGTAATTACAAAAGATAACATACTATATTTAATCAATGCGGCGAGTGATACTACAAAAGTTGTTGATATAAAAGACGAAATTACCAACCCTACCCTATCTCCTAATGGACAATACGTAGCATTTACACGTAACAACGATTTATATACTCTTCGGATCGCAGATAAAAAAGAAACTCGCTGGACATTCGACGGTAGCGACGTAATTCTTAACGGATATGCATCGTGGGCGTATATGGAAGAAATTCTGGGACGCTTTACAGCTTATCGCGCCTTTTGGTGGTCGCCGGATAGCAAATATATAGCATTTTTTCACTCCGACGATAGCGAAACACCTTTATTTACAATAACCGAAGCCAATGGGCAACATGGAAGGATAGAAAGCCTTCGTTATCCGAAAGCGGGGGACAATATCACAAAGGTTTGGTTACAAATGCTTAATCTCGAAGCAGGTAAAATTATTAAGGCGGAAGAACCTCTAGTTAACGGAAAAATACATGATGATCGGTACCTGGGTACTCCTATATGGAGATCGGATAGTAGAGGAATTCTGATGCAGTGGATGAATCACGGGCAAGATTACCTAAAGCTGTTTGATGTAAACGCGGAAACAGGAAAGATAGAAGAGCTATACAGCGAAAAACAAAAAGCATGGATTAGCCTTGATACCGATAATCGTGTTCACTATTTAGACTCGGGAAAGGGGTTTATACTGCAAAGCGATAAAAGCGGCTGGAACCATCTTTACTTGCACAATACAGATGGTAAACTTATTAATCCTATAACCAGCGGAGAATATACGGTAAAAAGCATTCTCCATATCGACGAAAAGAATAAAACAATTTATTTTACCTGTCAAAAAGACAACATAACCTTTAACGATCTATACCGTGTCGGGTTCGACGGAGAGAAATTACAATGTCTCACATTTGGCGAATACAATCATGCCGTATCTCTTTCATCAAACGGAGAATATTTCATAACATCATACTCTAACCATACCACACCAGCTAGAGTTGACCTATATACCAATACAGGTAAGCTGATCCTAGGATTAGATAATACTAAAGGAAAAGATTTTGATAGCTACATACTGCCAAAGGTGGAGCTGGTAAAAGTAAAAGCTAAAGATGGTAAGTTCGACCTGCCTATGAAGGTAATTTACCCTCTAAATATGAAAGAAGGAGAGAAATATCCTGTTATTGTCAGTACCTATGGCGGACCAAATGCTCCTCGCCTACGCGGAGGCTGGGCTCTAACAAACAGTCAGTGCTGGTATGCAAAAGAAGGCGTGATACAAGTAACGGTAGATCATAGAGGGAGCGGACATTTTGGTAAAATAGGCACAGACTATATGCACCGTAACTTAGGCTACTGGGAAATGGAAGATTATATACAATGCGTACAATGGCTAATTGATAATGCACAAGCCGACCCTGATAAAGTATGCATTACGGGATTTAGCTACGGAGGCTATATCAGCAGCTATGCTTTAGGCTACGCACCCGAAGTATTTACTCACGCTATGGCAGGCGGCAGCGTTACAGATTGGCTACTATACGACGCACCATATACTGAGCGTTTTATGGATTCTCCCCAAGAAAATCCCGAAGGCTATAAAAGCAGCTCCGTATTTACCCACCTACCCAATATGAAGGGTAAGCTACTTATCTACCACGGTGAGATTGACGAAAATGTTCATGTACAAAATACGATACAGCTAGTAAGCAAAATGCAGGATTTAGGTAAAGATTTTGAGATGATGATATTTCCCTCAAATCGTCATGGCTGGCGAGGTACAAAGCGGGATTTTGAGAATAAAATGAGGATGGAATTTATCTATAAATATTTTCTAGAAAAACCCATTCCCGAAATACTTAGAACAGCGGAAAGCGCCGTTGGAGGTGCAGGCTCGTACTAATTAGCAAAAAATGTTGATTGATATATAAATTTCTTATACTTTTGTACTCCTAAACCTGCCCAGATGGTGAAATTGGTAGACACGCCACTTTGAGGGGGTGGTGCCGGTTACGGTGTGCAAGTTCGAGTCTTGTTCTGGGTACTTTTTAAAATAGACAGCGACTGATAATTAATCAGTCGCTGTCTATATATGTGTGATTCGCGCCACATTTGCACCACTCAGGAGTTATTTATATCATATGTGTGTGTTTATTCTTAAGGATGGAGATTAAGTAACGGCTATCCAATCGCTCCTCCAAGCTTAAACATAGGTAGATACATCGAAATAAGAATAATAGCTACGAAAATGCCCACAATAACAAGAATAGTAGGCTCAAGAATATTACTGAGCAATTCAGTTTTTTGCTGCAGCTCTTGTTCATACTGAGCAGCCATACGGGTATAAACCATCTCCTGCTTATTTACCTCTTCGCCCATACGTGTTAGCGATATAATTTTCTTATCAAAAAGTATAGTATCTTCCATGCTATCTGCCAGCGATTTACCCTGAAGTAAATCACACTCTATTTTTGCCAAATCTTGCTCCATCGGGTAGTAAGCAATCATTTTTTGCATCAACTGGACGGTTCGCATGAGTGGTAGTCCGCTACCCGTATGCAGTACCATTGTTCTGCAAAAACGGTACAAATACGTTAAGCGAATAATGCAGCCCACATACTTTAACTTAAGAAGCGATAGCGATACAAACTTTCGATAAGACATATTCTTTCTAAAGTAGAAGTATAGTGAGACTAATGAAGCAGCAATAAATATAAACAGTAAGCTGTACCGATGAAAAAAGTCTGAAATTGCCATAACGCCTTTAGTAATACCTGGTAGCTCAACATTAGACTGACGGAAGATATCGGTAAACATGGGTACCACAAAGTCGAGCATGAAAAGTACTACAAGAATTGCTGTAAAAAGAACAACCGTCGGGTAGCTGAGTGCGCTCATCAGCTTACGCTTAAATGCTACTTTTGTTTTATAATATTCGGCAATTTGCTTAAGAACTATTATCAACTGACCGGTTTCTTCACCTATCCGTACAGAATAAACCTCATAAGCATCAAACAGTTTAGCATATTCCAGCGCTTTAGAAAGAGATGCTCCTATAACTAACTCATTATAGATACTATCAATCAATTTAACATCTTTCTCCTTGATATGCTCTTGCTTCATAATGTCCAGCGTGGTGCGAATATCTACACCGGATTCCAGTAGCATAGCCATTTCTGAGAAGAAATGCTCTTTCTTCTTTTCTGAATATCGCTTTTTACCCAACGTAATCTCTTTACTTAATAGTTCGCGTAGTTTGCTGGCGCTTTGGGTAGAGACATTTTTACTATTCTTCTTGCCACCATTATTGGGTAACTGGTTCAGAGAAATACTCACGACGTTCTAGTTGGTTAATCAAATAATCTCGGTTATACTGCTTATAAATAGTTGTGCTATATTTTTTTTGCTTTGTTTCAATGCTAACATTCATTAGCAATAAGCTGCTGTTTGCCATACTTACGGTATCCAGAATTGTGCATGAAATTTGTAATGTATCTTGTATTTCTTCTTGCGTAATAAGCAGTTCGGGAGCAAGGTTTAAATGGCGATAGGGATTATGAGAGAATACAAAAACAATTCTATCATCGTAATAAGCTATACTTTCTGAACGCTTTGCATTTAGTTGCAGATAGCTTATACAACGAATAACTTCACGCTGATGATCCTGCTTTCTTAGCATGCTAACTGTGCTGATGTTGGCATAGGTAAATAGCTGAAGAATACAGGCTATTACCAGCATTGAAATCAACAGCACTACAAGCAGTTCAGTAATCGTATATGCATCAATTTTCTTTTTCATCATACAGTACCAAAAGGTTACGTTCTGCCAGTATGTGTTTATTTATTGTCACTTTTATACTCAGTAATCTTACAGAGCTTAACGTATCATAAGCATTCAACATTGTTTCTACTGTATAACCTTTTAGCTGTATGGTATCTGCTGTAGTTTCTTCATCCATTGCCAGCAATTTGCTATTCAGTAATGAATCTGCAATAAAAAACGCTTCAAGTTTTCGCTCTGGATTTATTGACGTAAAAGTAAGAGGTATAGATTTGAAAACAAACCATATCATCAGCGTTGCAATTGCGAGCGCCACCAATGATTCCATTAATGTTGAGGCGTGTATAAATTTTGTGTTTTTCACTAATTTATATGGCATAGTATCATTGGCTTTGTAGTACAACCATTAAATAAATTGATTCCCACAAAATGTTCTGAAAGCTTGGGTTTACTTATTTCAACGTTTAGCAAAAAATCGTCATATTGGTTAAACTGACTTCTAAATAAAAAACGTTCCGTATATAATTCACCCCACACATCTCCTTTCAGCTCCGTCGTTCCGCTATTGTATACAATTCCTTCCAGTATGGTATCCAGTCCAACTTGTAAATGAGTGGTCTGGTAGTTCTTTCCATTAACAATAAATATTCCACATAAAAAACATTCGAGACCGATACGCATATTTGCATTATCACTTCCATTAATAAACAAAACAGATGGAAAAAGTAGTTTTGTACCATCTTCTACATCAATTGACTGCCGGGAAAATCCTTGAAACCGACCTGTAAATCCTTTTTCTATAACAATAGAATGAGCTGCAACAATGCAGCCATCAAGGTGTGCATCACTTAAAATAGTCAGCGTTGAATCGCATATGATAATAACATTTCCTCCTATATATTTGGCAGATAAATGAGCGTTAGTGGGATAGTAAAACAGCGCTGTTTCTTTGTTTACATATGGAACAAATAGCGAATCTGGAATAGTATTAGATGATATAGCAGATGTGCTAAAAAGTTTCTCGTGGCGTTTTAGCAGTTCATTTTGCAGCTTCGGGATGTTTCTTTCACTAGTCTGAATACTGCCAAACACAAGCGTATCGCCACTATAGCTTATACCTTCAACATATGCTTTAGTAATGCCATAGGCAGGCAAATAACACGTACCTTCCAAGTGTGTATCTCCGGTTATCGAGAGATAGTTATTATGATCGGCGACATAAAGACAAGCGCTATCTTTACTAGGAAAATAGTCTCCTGTAAGTATAGAAAGCGTATCTGTTAATCCCGATCTTTTCCCATAAAGATGAATAATATCAAATAGCCCCCATTGTTGGGGTATTATTTCAATAGTAGCGCCACTATGCCCAAGCTGAAGTTCTGACACCTCATCATATTTTATAGGATAAACTCCTTTCTCTAATAGCAGAATTGCAGCTTGCATATCATCTGTAAGTTGGCTTCTATGCTGAAGGATGTTGATTTCTTTATATGTATAGCGATGAATTGAAAACATTAATAGAATAAGCATAGTTATAACCAAACTTAAACCGATAACGTAACTTAAAACACCGGCTTCAACTTTTTTAAATAGTAAGCACCGATTCATTGAGGTAAACTTACCGTAAGACTATCTGTTTCTATCTGTTTTCTTGAAAATGGTTTTAACTTGCGCTTGGCAATCCATATATTATCTTTATATATGAACGTATTCTTCTTTCCCGAAGTGTAATCCAACTTTTTTTTCGGCTTTCCGTTTTTGCCATATACTATTTCTTCAGATACATTACTATCATTATATAACTCTGTTTTTTTCAGTTGCCCTTTTATCCATAAATCAACTCGGATAAGAACTCCATTGTTGTTCCATTTTTTCCAGTGCTTATCTCTTATTCCGTTGAAAAAATAACCTTCCGTAATCATTAAACCATTGACATTCGTCACAGTATATCTTCCATGCAAAACATTTCCTGAAAAAGAACCTTGATTCCTATGTATAATCCCGTTTTTTTCCCAATAATAAAATAAAGCATCAGAACACGCTATAATATCTTTAGAAGATATCTTAACATACATCTTTACTATAGAATCTGAGGTAGAATGAGTAATGGACCTTACAGCAGTTTGGTAATACTCATCTCTACCATCAGCAAATAGCTTATATGATATACTTAGCAAACAACACGCTATTAAAAAAAACAGTATTCGTTTCATGGTAAATTTTTAATTATCTACTATCTTAAAAATGTTTTCAAGTCATCCTTATACTTTAAAAGAATAGAATCTTCATATATTTCAATAACTTTTATATCCTCAACTATATCCCCCTTTTTTACCGATTGATGGTTACCATTCAGCTCAAGTATACCTATCATACTCTTGCCATTCTTAAGATAACCATTGTATTTTAGCAGTGGCCACATTACGCTTACTGAAGAAATAACAAGGGGCTCTGCTTTAACAGCAATGGCCATGCTCCAACTTTCTTTCAAAAATGGATCGGAGTAGCTAAGTAATAATGTATAGTTTTTCTCTTTTTTACTTTTTTCCTGAATTTTCTTTTGAACATAAGGTATATCAGTAGTTAAATTCGTATCAGATTTTATGAAATCTATAATTTTATATACAACAATGGCCCATATAGCCACAACTGCCGTTATAAGGATATATCGTTTTATGCTGTTTTTACCTTGTTTCATCCTAAAAATTCAATATTAATCATATCTGCCTTCTCCAGTAGGAGACGTTACAGTCGTTGTAGTATCAACTATTCTAAATGTTGCTGTAGCATAAGGTGTAGTAGATCCTCCATTAAATGATCTTACACGCCACTGAAAATCTCCGGGAAATAGTTCATACTTAAGCGATGTTTTTACTTGAATAGTATCAGGAAATGAGATAATGGAATCTATTAGTAATGTTTGCGCATTGTTAAAGTTAGGTGTGGCAACCTGAATATGGTAATTTTTACCATATTCAACCTCTTCCCAGGCAAATAAAATAGTTTGATGTATAGTTTCCGTGTTATCTTTCGGTGCGACAATTTCCACCTTATGATCTTCCAGATCTTCCTCTATCAGTTCATTGCAAGCCATAACAGTAAAGGAAAAGAGTAATATACTTAGCTTAATTAACAGTCTCTTTTTCATAGTGTGCTATTTTATAATATTTTGTATATATAGCTTTAACAATAGCTTATTTACTTCGGCTCTGCGATCGGTTTCTAATACAAAAGATGCTGAATGAATGAAGAAGCGTGTATCTTTTTCCAGAGCGTTCATAAATTTAAGCAAAGAAATAAATTCACCATATACAATAACTTCTTGAGTCATTAAGGTAAATCCCTTATCAGTAAAATTATGTATGGGTGGATATAACGATAAGTATATCCCCATTGTGTCGATTGTGTTTGATATGGTTGCAAAAAGTTCATCGTCTAATGTTTTTTCTACCTTATTATCGAAAAAATAACGGTCTATAGCCATTCGCTCTCTAGAAATATTTTCGAATTCTACAGCATACCGTTCTTCGGTAGTACCCATAGCTTCGGCTTCATTCACCTCTTGTCTCAGCTTAATAGTAGGCTTGATAGCTATAATAAAAATAAGAATACTCGTCGCTGCTATTAGGAAGAGCATCCTCTTAAACCGCTTGTTGTACTTGTTATTCATAGCTTATCTCTAGTATAAATCGTCCTTTCAAGTCGCTCTCTCTATACTCTTTTTTATCAACTTTAATCAACCATTCTTCTTTTTTCAATCGCTCTAATAGCAGGTTTAAATCCTCTGGATTATCACATATACCTTCCACTCTTAGCTTGCCTTCTGAAAATAAAATCGGTTTGTGATCTTTTATCTTATCGGCAAGGGGATTGATGTCTAATTTATCAAGTTTAATACCTTTTGGAGTGCATGCGGCAAACCTATCAGCAATATAGCTAAGAGGAACCTCGCGCTGAATACCCATTGTAGCCAGTATAGCCTGCTTTTCCGATAAATCTTTTTTTAACGTATTCAAGTGCATATTCTGTTTTTGCTTATCGTTCAGCGCAAGTTGTAAATCTTCAAGTCGATGAATATATTTTGAGTATAGCAAAAAGTTAACAAGAAGCACGATTAATAGCAGCCCAAGAAAAGAATAACCCGCAAGCTTACTTTTCCTGAATGCTTTAAGCTCTTTTTGCTGAATACGTAAGAGGTTCTCATCGGGTATTTCTTTATTCACATAAAAACTTACTGCAGCAGCAAGTGACGGTAGCATGGTTACAGTAGTTTGCTCTGTTCCGATAAAGCAGCGTTCTGATAAAAATGACGCTTCTTCAACTTCAGAAATTTGCTCTACGATTATCGGAGACAGCCGTATTGTATACCTTTCTAGTTGAAATTCTTGCTTCGGAACTTGAAGCAATGGCAATATGCTTAATACGCTTAATGAACTTACAGCAACATCCCAAACGAAAAAACTTTGATTAGCAATCTGCTCAATATGGTTAGCCAAAATATCTTTTCTAATTACGCCGGCATAGCAAATGGCGGAGACTTCATACTCCTTGTAGTAAATCTCGCTTTCATCAAGCCCGGAGAATAGGTTGTTTATGCTATCACCCTCGCCAAGCCGATTAGTAAGAACTCCTGTACCTGTTACGCACAGAACTATAGGAATGCTTTTTTCAAGTTTTAAACCGACCAGCTGTTTAGCATCGAAAGCCTCTTCGAAATATTCTTGCTTAACAATTTTTACCTCTTTATTTTTACCCATCCTAAGCTGCACAAGAGTCCAGTAGCGGCTTTTACTTCCGCCAAGATTCAGCTCAATACCATATATCGAGTTACCTTTTATAGACATTTTCCGCAGCAAATTATCAAACATAAGGTTACTAGTTTATAATAGTAGGTTTAATAAATATGGTAAGTTGTGTTTCATTTTTAACTTTTGATTTTCCGCCGAAGAACCACTTGATAACTGGAATACGAGATATGAAAGGAACTCCCTTATTAGTCTCTAAGTTAGTGCTTTCTTCAAGACCTCCTAAAAGAATCATTTCATCATTGTTAACTTGAATTTCGGACTTAAATGATCTGGATCTAAGACCTGGAGGACCATATTGACTTACTCTTTCAGTAAAATCTGACTGAATTACTTCTACCGCAATCGTAACACTCCCATCACCTGAAACAATTGGGCGAATTTTTACGCTTAGCTCTGCATCGACCGATTTATAGATAGTTTGAGTACTTAGCTGTGGATCCATTGAACCTATATAGCTGTTCATTTTTTCTTCATAGTATTCGGTACGACCTATCTTTAGCGTCGCTTCTTTTGCATTAAGCGTAGATAGACGAGGCGTTGAACGAACCTTAGCCCAGCCGTTTTCTTCCATCATTTTTATGTTAGCGTAAAAATTGGGGGATACTTTTCCTATACTACTAAGTCCTAGCTTACCCATTGCCGAATTTATTGATGAAGCTCCAAATGTCATGTTCATGCCATTCGAAGATATGTATTGGCCTCCGATTTGAGCTGGTTTTTCTCCTATTCCGATATCAAACATCCAATCGAAGCTGAGGTTTTTTGATATATCGGCTATAATGACATCAATAAGAATTACCGGTACTCTTTTATCAATTGAACAAATGAAACTTTCTATTTCACTAATACGATCGGAGTCTCCAAACAAAATAATAGCATTCATTTCAGGAAAATCCATCCACTCTACACCTGATATGTACGAAGCAGGTAACTGTTTATTTAAAGCTTCCGCAGAGCGGTAGTCTAGCTCAATCAACTTGCAACATTTTAATCCCGGATTATCTCTTGTACCGGCAAAGCATAACTCGCCTTCTATTCTGTATGTAAAGACTGTTCCCTTGAACATACGATAAAGGCAATCTTTAAGCGTAATTTTCGTTGAATTTAAACTGATAGTCCCCGAAATAGGATTTAATATTTTATAGGTTATGCCTGCCTTTTGCATGAGGCTAACGAACAGCCACTGTAAATCCGCGTTCGATACGCTTATATCTACAAGTCCGTTTTCATCAACCGAAACATTTATATCTCTTGAGGAAAAGCCAAAATTATCGCCCGAGCCTCCCTGTGCTCCATTTGCTGTTTGTTGTGCAATAGGAACTAAAACGAGCTGGTTATTTCCAACCTTTCTAACAGTAAAACCATTTACAAATCCTAGCTGGGTGAAAGCATCCTCAACATCAACATCTTTACCAAACCCAGATATTGATATACTTTTTATTGATTGAGAAGGAATAATATTAATTCCCGTAAAGTCTGTAATTCTTTTTGCTACATCCTCAATTAGTATATTCTTTATATCATAAGTAATGGTTTTGGTAGATTCGTTATAGGATATATCAGGTTGGGATTGGAGCGGTTCAGGTATGGTAGTTAGCCTGATAATACTGCCAACAATATCACATTGTAGGTTGTATTCCACACACAAATAGTAAAGAATATCTTTAACCCGAACCCCAGAGAAATTACTTGTAATCTGTGGGTTCAAACGGTTGGGAATGTATACGTTTACTCCCGTTTCACGCGTAATAGCCCTCACCAATTCTCCAACATTGAGGTTGCTGACACTTAAGCTAATGGTATTATTTAATGCCGGTAGCTCATTTTCCGCAATTTCTGTAAGCCTGTTTTTTAATGAGTCATTTTGCCCATAGCTACTATTACACACCGTAAAACAGATAGCGATAAATAGCAATATTTTTAGTATGGTGGTTAGAATTTTCATCAAGCGTGAGTTTTATAAGTATGTAAAAACTTCATCTAAGCCGGTTTCTTTTTTTCTCAAAAGGTTCAGCGCGGCATCTCTTAGCAGTACAATTTGATACTTTTTAAAAACAGTATCCATAGTACTTTCAGGCTCATTTATAAGCTGTGATATTTCTGATGTTACGGGTATTACTTCGTATACCGCTCGCCGCCCTCTATAGCCTGTATAGAAGCACTGTGGGCAACCAACGGGCTGTGCTATTGTAGTAACATCAGAGGGTAAAGACACATTCATACCTTGTAAACTTGACACTTTAGCTTCCTTTTTACAGTGAGGGCAAAGGATTCGAACTAAACGTTGCGCTACGGACAGCCTGAGCGTTGCCGTAATCAGATACGGGGGGATACCCATATCTACCAATCGAGAAATGGTTCCCCAGGCGGAGTTGGTATGTATAGTCGAAAAAACAAGATGCCCTGTAAGGGCAGCTCTTACTGCCATTTGAGCGGTTTCAGCATCACGAATCTCACCCAGCATTATGATATCGGGGTCTTGGCGTAAAAAGCCACGTAGCGCGCGAGCATACGTTAGGTCTATATTATCTTTTACCTGAACCTGATTAATACCGTCGATGGTATACTCTATGGGATCTTCAATGGTAAGAATGTTTACAGTTTCTTTATTTAGTAGTCTTAGCGTTGCATATAGTGTAGTCGTTTTTCCTGAGCCGGTTGGGCCGCTGATAAGAATTATTCCATAAGTAGAGGAAATAGCTTCTCTAAAAAATTTGAACTGCTTGCCATCAAACCCCAGTTGCTCAATACCAATATCGGCAATATTCTTGCTAAGCAAACGCAGTACAACTTTCTCTCCACCCATAACCGGAACGGTAGATACGCGGATATCGAACTCCTCTTCGGGTGTTTTAAATAGAATTCGCCCGTCTTGGGGTAAACGTTTCTCTGCAATATCAAGGTTTGCCTTAATCTTAATCTTATTGATTAATGCGGGATACTCTTTACGCTCCAGCTGATAGCGCTCAACTAGCTTACCATCAATACGAAATCGTACTCGACAGCTGTGCTCATACGCTTCGATATGGATATCGCTTGACCCGAGATGTTGCGCCTCCTTTATAATCTTTGGCAAAAAATCTTCGTTGGCAATTTCTCGAAGAACCTTGCCATCCTTACTGTCGACATTCGCTCCTTGTGGGTAGTACTTGGTAAGCAAAAAATGTAGATCGGTCGCATTGATTTCTGTAAAATGTATATTTATACCAAAAAGGAACTCCAACTGCGCCTTACTATTTTTTACATCTAAATCATCATCGCACAATAAATGCAAACTGCCGTCACCCGATTTTACGGGTATAACTCTATAGCGCCACGCTTGCAATGCTGTTACTTTGCTAAGTAAATTACCGTCTATAATATGTTCTCTTATATTTTGCATCAGCCGGCATTTAGTGTAAATGGTATATACTCCCACAAGTTACTACCCATGGCAACTCGTATATGATAAGTAGTAGACCTCCAGCTGAAATCCAACCTGCCAAAGGAATTGTTTTAAATTTTGTTGGGAATATTAATACTGCGATCAATGCTACAACGTAGCTTACGCAGCAGAGTATAACGAATAGGTACGGTTGAGTTAAAAAGCAAAGGGCATATAGGCAAAGTACATCCCCTAGTCCAAAAGATTTCAGAAAATTTCGTTCTGTGCTTTTTCTTCTTAGCAATGTATACATCCATACCACTAGTAGCTGTATAGTAGCTACTAAAATATTTACAAGCCAACCTGTCAGCAAGAAATTTTTATCAGCTGTAAAAAGCAAGTCTTTTACGATGAATAATACGGCTAATAAGGGACACAGCCACCAGTAAATAGTTCTGTATCTAAAATCTTGAACTATGATGAGCAGAAGTAATACGACGCTTACTATGTTGAGTGCTATAGGCATTTATGAGGAATAAGTTTATCAGCGTATGATACGGTATTACTAGTCTTTTGTGACTTCGATCAACCGTTTATCTTGGTCTATTTCCCAAACATTGTAGGTACCGTCACCATCAAAGTCAACCACTGCTGTCGCACTGGCTCTAAAGCCTTTTTCGTCTGCCTCAACTATCTCAATGCGGTAGTTGGCATTTCCACCGTCAGGAACGAGTACAGGCTGCTCATAGCCCAATAGATCCAGATCGCTGGTATAGCGAGAGTACATATAAAAGTAATTCTTCTCAAGCGTATAGATGTGTCCCAACTGCATCTGCGCCTCGGTACTCTTTGCCTTAGATATTAACGGCATAAGTACAGGTATAGCTATTAATATAAGTATGCCAATAATGACAAGTACCACAAGTAACTCTTCGAGTGTAAATGCTTTCAGCTTTTGATTTATGGCAAGGCTTTTTGCTTTCATTGTTAAGCTCAATACAGAGTCGGTTAAAATGAGTGAATAAATGCTAATTTACGAAAAAGTGGCGAATGGCAATAACTAATGAATAGAACAACAAATATTAACTATATCATAATATTTTTTATTATGATAAATAGCTCAAATAATATCATTATTAATTTATTAAATAATAAATTTAATATTCAATATTAAATAATAATTATGTATCATTCGATATGTTTTATAAGAATATTAAAAATATTATTTTCGTTAATTTAATCTTTTATATAAGTTAATAATGAATTAAAAAGATAATTAATAGATTGATTTAGTTAACTATTGTTGAATATTTACACTATTAATTGTTCCAATATAAATCGAATAATGTTAAATTAAAATATAAAATGTGTTTAAACTTAATATGATACTAAAATGGATAGTTAAACTAGGTTAATTTATTTATATTTGTGATATACCTAAGCCGTCTACCATGAAGTCTAATATTCTTAAGTGGGCATGTACGTTCTACTGTCTATTTTTTGTAAAAATAGCGAACACCCAAATCTTAAGTGATAACGAGCCCGCCGATACATTAATGATGCTGATGTCGGCAACATCAAACATTGAACTTCCTCAAGTAATTCCCTCTTCCTCCCAAAGCCAGATTTTTGAGAGGTATATAAATCACGAAATATCGGAGTACAATGGGTTACCCGATATTACCATCCCATTATATGAAATAGAGATTAAGGGGCTCAAAATACCGATAGCGCTAACCTATCACGCCTCCGACATTCAGTACATGCAGCATGACGGAGAGGTAGGGGTTGGCTGGAGTATAAATGCCGCCGGATATCGTATTTCCCGGAGCATTAAAGGTAGGTGTGACTTTTCAAGCACCTTTTACGATTATGATAATTTGCAATCATTTGCCGGAGAATCTGATAAAACAAATATGGATCGGTACTTAGAGGCAATGTACAACCGCTCTGGAAATTCCTACTATGGAACAGTTGATGGAGAATACGATTTGTTTAACTACACGACCCCATCTACCTATGGGCATTTTATCCTTACCGATAGGAACTTTAGTTACCAAACTTGTACGGCAACTACTTTTGTACAAAAAATGGATAAGCTATCAATGTATCGTTATTCTGGCCAGCTTATCGATGAAAATGGATTTCAATATTTTTTTGGAAACCAAAACAGTACGATTTTTCCGGGAATAGTTGAGCGTAGCGATCTTTCAGAAAGTTTAGGGAGTGCAAATACCGCGTGGCCCCTTAGGACAATACAATCCCCTTATGGAGATTCTGTTTGTTTTGACTATAATTTATACAGCTATACTACTATAAGAGATCGAAAAGACTCAAACGCACACTACCATAAAACAAAATATACCGGCATAAGTGTTAGTGATGCAAGTAGTCCTGAGTTTTCCCCAAGTTGCGAAGCATTACAACGCCAATATGACATGCATGGGAATCATAACTGGTATATTGAAGTAAGTGAGGATTTCTTTTGTTTCTCCACCACATCTCCTTATTTAACACGAATAAAAAGTTCAAAAGAAGAGATAGAGTTTTTACGGATTACCAGAAATGGCAGACTAAACTCTCCCACACTTATCAACGAAATTAAAATATATGGCATTACCAATTCCCAAGAAAAGATACTTCGCGAAAAATAGCTTTTAACTATGAGAATATGTCAAGCCTTCCTGCGGCAGATACCACAACCAATGCATATCCATGGCATACCGTACTTACCTCAATACAAATTGGGGATAGTATAAATATTGAGAAAGAGTATAGATTTGACTATTATGCACCTCCAAAAAACCAGAATGGCTCTCCAGACTACCGGAACTACTATGTATTTGGTAGAGGAGGCGGACCCGAGCAAGATTTATTTTTACCTGACCCTCTTGCAGATATTCCGTTTAAATGGAGCATTTCAGGAGCAAACACCAATAAAACGCTTAGACAACATTATACCTTGTCCGGCGAAGTTGGCAAATATTTTATTAATCGGGGGGGCTGACGAAAAATTCTTTAATAGCTTTTCATTAAAACGAATTACATATCCAACAGGAGGCTTTACAGAATATGAATTAAATAGAGCAGTTGGCAACACTAAAGGAAACGGACAACGAATTAAGAATATCAAATCCTACCCCTCTTCGGGGACCGATCCTATAGTTACAATTTTCAGCTATGGTAAAAACGAATCGGGGCAAGGAATAACATACAACACAATGAGTAATGAGTGGTTTATAAGGATGATTCAAAGCTACCGAGTAGACAATCCGCCATGCCCTGGTGGAAGCCATTTACAAAGAGTAAACTTTCGAGATATTAAATGGGTAACCACCTTATTTACTACGCCTATTAATTTTTCAAACGAATCATTTACGGTTTATTACCCGGAGATATGTACTTATAAGTATAATAAGGACGGCTCACTCTATAATGGGAAAACTATCTCACACTATAATATTCCCAATATTATTACGAAAACCCATCACTATCCGGGATTAAAGCCCACCTTAAATAGCCGCATAGCGTATAATAGTTTGGATATGCCCGTACAGAAAGAGACTTATGCCTACCAACGAATATTAGGCCAGAAATATATAAGCGCACAGCCTATACAAGATATAACAATTAGCGGAACTAGCGATAGACCTCAAGATAATACACCAGCAAAGCAATGGCTATATACATACCATCATGTTCCGCAAGTCTATATTCCATTTCAGCACGATATTTATTCGAGCGTAGATCTGCTTACCGAAAAGCACGAAGTATCCTATAGCGGCATCGACAGCATTATACAAACCGAGAACTACAGCTACAACAGCCGCAACCAGCCCTACAAGATGACGGCAACAGACAGTAAAGGTGGTTCTGTAGAGAAGGAATCGCAATACCACGCCGACCAAAACCAGCAAGCGCGAGAGCGTAACCTTTACGGTCTCATTAGCCAGGAGATTACCCGAAATAGCGGACAGGAGATCAAGCGAGTGCGCTATAGCTATCCCCCGCTATCAGCCGACATTCCGCCATTGCCAACCTCGGCAGGCTACTCAGAGGCGGGGTCGGCAGGTCTTTCCCGAGAGGCGGAGTACCTGTACGATAACACCAACGGTAACCTCCTTCAGTACGTAGGTCGCGGCGGCATTCCAGTCAGCTATCAATGGAGGCACCGTAACACCTATCCCATCATACAAGCTGTAGGTGCCACCTACGACAAGCTAATGCAGACCGTCGCAGGAACAGCGAACTGGGGTGATATACAGTATGTACAAACACCTGATCAGCTTGCTGTATACCTCGCATACCTCCGAAGCCAGCTTCCAGCCGCGCGCCTTACCGGCTATACCTACCAACCGCTGGCGGGAGTTACCTCCGAAACTGCTTCCGACGGGCTAACCACCTACTACCAATACGATAGCTTCGGCAGACTATATAAGATATTAGACCATCAGAACAACATCATAAGCCAGCACGACTACCACTATGCCGGTACTACAGCCCCGCCGACCGCTGCCAGCTATTCCGTATTTATTGCCAGCCTACCCTTCAGCGGAGGTTCTGTTACCGGACGAGGAACCTACGCTCCCGGAGCAAGAGCCACCGTAACAGCCACTCCTAACGACGATCACATTTTTGAAGGTTGGTATGAAAGCGGCACAAAGGTTAGCGACGACATGCAGCATTCATTTTACGTGCAAAGAGATTATATACTGACAGCCCGATTTTCGCAGAAGGCGTACTACACCGTAGCCGTAACCGGCACACCGGCAGAAGGCGGAAGCGCGACAGGAGGAGGTACCTACCTTAAGGGTACTACCGTAGCGGTAACAGCAGCTCATAGCGTAGGGCACTATGTCTTTGATGGCTGGTATAGCGGGTATGCTAAGGTTAGCAGCAGCGCCAGCTACACCTTTACCTTAGCCAGCAACCGTACGCTGGAGGCCCGATTTATTGTAACACCACAGCATACCATTACAGCGTTGGTATCTCCCGGCGCAGGGGGAGTTGTAACCGGCGGAGGTACGCACACAGGTGGAACCAATGTGACGCTAACCGCTACCGCCAACAGCGGCCACACCTTTGCTGGATGGAAGGAAGGAGATACCTGGCTTACGGATTACAGCGGCAGTAGCTTAAGCTTCGCCGTCTCCGGTAACCGTACGCTAACGGCGGCATTTGCCGTCGGGACACTTGGAAAGAACGTTATTCGCATAGACTACGAAAACGGCAAGCAGTACCCACGCGCAGCCTATCCGGTGGCGTCTCTTGTAACCGTGCAAGTTAAAGATGGTGATGGTGGAAGAGGCGAGGTCGCCCTACATCCGGGAGAAGTAGAATTGCGCATATCTGAAGATGATTGGTTTTGGGATATACGAAGTATCAGCCCATCATCCGACGGGGTGTACTACTATACCCTGTATTAAAACATAGATAACGCATTTTATAGAAATACACACATTTGTCATTCTAATAATTATATGCTATGAAAAAAACCATTATAAGACTAGCGGCTGTATTCTGCTGTGTATTCATGTACATACAAGTTATAGCACAAGAAGGAGTGGAATCTTCTAATCCAATAGTTCCTCCTCCTAACGTAATTTTGCCTTCTCCTCAAAGTCTGGCTTTTGAGAAGTATATTAACCATGCCATCACAGAATACAACGGTTTGCCAGAAATTTCAATCCCCCTATACGAAATAGAAATAAAGGGATTAAAAATACCCGTATGCTTAAACTACCACGCATCAGGCATACAATACTGGCAAAACGATGGAGAAATCGGTGCCGGTTGGAGCCTTAGTGTTGGAGGTTATCGTATTATACGTCGCATAAATGGTAAGGATGACTTTATACATGATTACTATAGCAACGACTCTTTAAGTATTTATAGTGGTAACCAATACGACTTTGATCGCTATCTAGAGCAAATTAAACTAAAAAGACACAACCTCTTGTCGCTACCAATGTTTGAGGATATGCCTTCAAAGTATATCGACGGAGAATACGATCTATTTACCTATATGACGCCTTCTACTAGCGGGCATTTTATTATTACCGAAAGAAACTTGACAACTCGTACCTATATAGCAAAAAACTTAGAACATAAGCTGGATACCATTCTATTTTTTGCTGACAATATTCCGTTTCCTACATATACTTTGGCAGGGGAGTTAATAGACGAGAATGGTTTTAGATATCATTTTGGAAATACCAATAAAGATGGTCATTTTGCTCTCGAAGGCTATTGGGATCACGAGGGAGATGGTTCCGCTACCGGATGGCTTTTGAAAACTATACAATCTCCGTATGGTGATAGTGTACAATTTGACTACAAACAATACTATTGTATAAGTCCTCGTTTTGATGGATTTACCACTAACGCATTAACCTATACAGAGGCATACTGTATGTATCCTTATCCGCCAACAGGAGACATCCCTCCTCCGCCTCCTTCTACGGGTAGGAAAGACCTCACCTCGGCTTTGCTTTCAAAAAACACAACTTGGGCTCAGTATGTGATGTCTATTACGGGGGTTAATGAAAATATAGAGTTTATTAGAGAAAAAAAAGACTCAGCCGCAAATACTGGCAATCTTCTTAAAGAAATACTTATTAGAAGTAAAGACGGACAGCTAATTAAAAAAATAACGCTAGTACAAGATATAATGTTTACTAAAGGTAGCACTGTTCAAGAAAATGGTGAAGAACCTTGGCATTACATATTAAGGTCTGTAAAAATAGGAGATGGTACGGCCATTGAGAAAGAGTATACGCTTGACTACCATCGCCCTCAAGGACGTGGCGCATCTCCAGACTACTGGAACTACTATGCATTTAATCGAAGAAATGTCGGTCAGGAACTATTTATTCCCACTGGATTAAAAAATGTAGAGGTTAATGTCAACTTGGTATTTCAGAATGGTTGTATGTTCAATAGGAAGACGATAGGTTCCATTAATGGTATGAATAAGTTTTTTATAAATCGCTCGGTGGATGAGATAAACCAGAAAAGTTTTTCGCTAAAAAGAATAACATTCCCTACGGGAGGATATACGGAATATGAGTATGAGCCTAACAGCAATCAACAAGATGTGGGAGCTCCGGGGCAGCGTGTAAAAAAGATTATTTCTTGCGCCAACCCGAATTTACCAGCTACAGTAACCCTTTTTGAGTATGGCTCCGGCTACGGCAAGAAAATGTATGATGAGTTCTTTATGGTAGACCAATCTCATACTACAATAGTACCTTACCAAGTTGGAATGTTGGCAATACTGTATTTAAAGTTGAAAAATCATGCTAAAATTTTTTCCAATAATATGAGTAGAGGAAATATTCCGGCAGACGCCTTCAACGTTCAATACTCAAAAGTAACCACGCGCCAGCTTAATGGAGAAAACCAGATTACCAGTAATGGAAAAATTGTTTCGACATACGATATAGAGCGTAACTATTTAGCGGATCAAGAATATTTAGTAGAGCATAAAGCCGGCGGAAAACCATTGCTTAGAAATCGAAAAATATACGATGCAAAAGATACTTTACTTCAAGAAGAAGATTATAGCTATGAATTAACGAAAACAGAAGTTTACAACAATATGTATGTTGATAGATACCTTTATTTTAATTATGAAAAAAACGATCGTCTTACTCCAAGAAACCCCACGGTTAATGACTACGATACATACCCGTACCTACATACTGATTTTGGTTCACATTCCGGTTTTTATTTCTATAACGATTACAATATTTCTACCGGAAGATACTTACCCGTCTCTAAAATCACCACGCTTTATACCGGTAATAGTAATGTAGTAAGAACGGAAAATTATACCTATAACAGCCGCAATCAGTTGACCAAGACCAGCGAAACCACCAGCCAGGGAGCAACCCTAGAAAAGGAGTTAAGCTATCCCGCCAACGGCTCATGGCTAATCGCCAAGCATAACATGTATAACGCTATTCAGCAAGAGATAACCAAGTATAACAATCAAGAAACGAAACGTATTCGCTATAATTACCCCAATAGCAGCTTAAGACGACCTTTGCCAGAATCCGTTGACTACTCTTCAACGGGAGAAGATAACTTTACGCGCGAAATGGATTATTTATACGATCAATCTAACGGAAACCTTATACAACACACGGGCAGAAGCGGACTTCCAGTTTCCTATTTATGGGGATATAATAATCAATATCCTATCGCAAAGGTCGTAGGGGCAACTTATGAAGAATTAGCCGCGGTCATAGGTACAACATCAATACAAAATCGTCGGGTATATAGTGAGCTAAACCCGGTCTTTACGCGGCTTAGAAATGGTTTACCACAGGCTCAAGTATATGGTTATATCTATAAGCCTTTAGTAGGCATAACAGCAGAAGTAGGATCTGACGGGCTAACAACTCACTATAGCTACGATAACTTCGGGCGTCTTTATCAGGTATTAGATAATATAAAAAATATCATTAATCAGTACCAATATCATTATAAAACATCAGATTAGAGTCTATAATACCAAAAAACTATGCTTACTGCCTATACATAAATAAACGGAATACTAACATCACCAAAATATAACGAGCTATGAAAAGACATTTATGCTACTTCTGCTGTTTTTTCGCTATGACCTTTCTGCTAAATAGTAACCCAAACTATGGGCAAAGCGGGGATTGTCTGCCGCTACCATTAATTCCAACCGATGCTTTTCCAGACGGCATAAGAGTAGATACCATTATCGGCTCGCAAGTTATTATACAAGGAGAAACATTTCAGGCAATAGGTACCCCTTCCACCACGCTAGCCACTTGTATATGCGAAGAAAGCCCTCTCTCCACTCGTACTCCTCGCTTCCAATGGTATAAATCGACTGATAATGGATCTAGCTGGTCGTCAGTGTCGGGCGTAAAAAATGGCACCTACACCCCGCCTGCTCCCAGCGCTGGAGGAGGTGATAACGGATGGATAGCGGGAGAAAACCCGACGAGTATTACTATCCTCTACAAGCGGTGGACAGGTTGTAATCCAGGAGATGATAATGGTCCGCTCAGCGATATAAACGGTTCTTACAGCAATACCGTAAGCCTCGCGATTGTAACCCAGCTAGAGGGGGGTACTATATCGTGCGATACCACAGAAGTTAATCCGGGAGCAAACATAGAACTAGCTAACGAAGCGGCGGCCAGCGGGGGCTACGGTACTATTAGCTATCGTTGGGAGGTTAATAGCGGACGAGGATGGAACTCAATAGACAATAGTAATATCCTTAGCTATCAGCCGCCCGCTATAACGCAAGCAGCCAGCTACCGTAGAGTGGTTACATGCACATTACCTATCTACTATGGTATAGGCGATCCCTATATTCCGGGAAAGCCCGGATTTGAGGAACCGACACCGGGTGAGAACGTTAAAAATCCGCCTCCTTCCGATACCTTGATATTACCAAATTCTATAGTACCACTGCCGGAGAGAATGTTAGTAGCCTATAGCAACGAAATAACGATACGGGTGGCTGGTGGAGGCAATGATCCATATCCCAATCCCAATCCCAATCCCAACGACTATACATTTAGCTCCGACCATAACTATATTCTAAGCTACACACCTCAAATAGCAAGTACCGATATCAGCCAGGTAGAAAAGAAAAAAAGAGGAGCTACCATTGTTTATTACGATGGTTTAGGACGTCCTATGCAGCAAATTGGTATAGTCGCTAGTCCGCGCTACCACGACATTGTTACCCCCATTTCTTACGACTACGCGGGGCGCCAGGATAAAGATTATCTACCTTATGTGGCAAGTAGCAACCATGGGCAGTACCGAACAAGCGACGTGATGGTACAACAAGGCTACTATACCGCGCTATACGGCACAGCGGACGGGGCGAACGCCGCGAGTCGAAGGGTGTACGAACCATCGCCGCTAAGCCGCGTAG
>JAIRNF010000010.1 GCA_031258195.1 Prevotellaceae bacterium | reverse complement strand
AAGTCGCAAAATCAACCGAAATTGACGCTCTGAAATACGCGACCGAAAATAATACTTGTTATTCATTAATTCAAAGATAGTTAAATAACTTTTTTAGTCACTTAACTAATCTTGAACCTATCAAAAGCCTCGGTTTTATAAACAAAAAAGTAAAAACTCTGCGTTATCGATTTATATTTCTTTAGGCTATCCCGACTATGCTTCTCAGACTCATTCAATGCCAAGTATTCGGATAATTGCAACGTTTTATCAATGTACTCTTCCGCCTTTTGTAGCATATTGAGGTTATCTTCCAACTCCAACTTTACCGCATCCAGATATAGCCGTAAATCTTTCTTCTCACTACAGCTATTAATCCAGCTTGTCGCCATTAAAGTTAACGTTACCCCTATTATCACTACCGATACTTCGCAAAAATATTTTCCAACCTTTCTCATATTATAGCTATATAAACATGCATGAAATAACAAAAATAGCAGATAATATAAAAAGCGCATAAGAATAGGGTTACTTTTCTCAAAGATATGTATCTTTGTACTACCTAATGAGATTTACGAAATTCTTTGCCTTAATAAGGTAGTAGAAAAACCAAATAAATATCCTGCAATAGTAAATGAGTAAACCGTCTATTCCTAAGGGAACCAGAGATTTTACGCCAATAGAGATGGCAAGGCGTAACTATATTTTCGATACCATCCGCTCGGTATTCACAACATTCGGGTACCTGCCCATAGAGACTCCTGCAATGGAGAATCTCTCTACGCTGTTAGGTAAATATGGTGACGAAGGCGATAAGCTGCTTTTTCGCATACTCAACTCGGGCGAGCCGTTTGAAAAACTAGATGCAAACATTCTTCGCCCTGAGAACTCTACAGCGATAGCTTCGGCAGTTTGTGAAAAAGGTTTGCGTTACGATCTTACCGTTCCGTTTGCTCGTTTCGTAGTACAGCATCAAAATGAGCTTAACTTCCCCTTCCGCCGCTATCAGATACAGCCTGTTTGGCGCGCTGACCGACCTCAAAAAGGTCGTTATCGTGAGTTTTACCAATGCGACGTGGATGTGATAGGCAGCAACTCGCTACTCAACGAAACCGAGATAGTGCAAATAGTAGATATTGTTTATGAAAAACTGAATATCAACGTACTTATAAAAATAAATAACCGAAAGATTCTCAGCGGTATTGCAGAAGTTATCGGCGAGTCGGATAAGCTGATTGATATCACCGTTGCTATTGACAAAATCGACAAAGTAGGGTTGGCTTCCGTAAAAGAGGAACTTAAAGCCAAAGGCGTATCAGATAACGCTATAAATAAGCTAGAGCCTATACTAACGCTAACCGGCTCTACAAAAGATAAGCTAAATATGATAAGAACTTTCCTTGCACCTTCAGAACAGGGCACGCAAGGCGTACGAGAAATGGAAACGCTATTCGGCTATATTGCGGCACTGAATATAAAGCAGGAGGTAGAGCTAGACTTATCGTTGGCACGCGGATTAAACTACTATACCGGTGCTATCTTTGAGGTAAAGGCAAAAGATTTCCAAATAGGCAGTATAACAGGTGGCGGTCGATACGACGATCTTTCAGATATTTTCGGGCTAAAAGACATGTCTGGCGTAGGTATATCATTCGGAGCAGACCGCATCTACGATGTTATGTGTGGATTAGATCTGTATCCCGAAAGTTCGGTACAGTCAACCAAAGTGCTATTCGTAAATTTTGGAGAGAAGGAAGAGCTAGCTATTTTACCAATAGCGAAATCACTACGCAATAATGGCATTGCTACCGAAGTATATCCCGATAGAGCAAAAATGAAAAAGCAGCTGGAGTATGCTAGCAAGCGAAACATTCCATACGTTGCTATTATTGGCGAATCGGAAATTGAAAAAGGTACGGTTATGCTGAAAAATATGCAAACCGGAGAACAAAAAGAAATTGTGGCTGTTGATATTGTAACGGCACTCGTATAACTATTTAACCATTAATAATAATTGTAGTCTTTGTAGGTTTGTAAAATCTTTTTATATTTGTAGCCCTGTAATATTTACTTTTACACCAAACTCATCACAATAGTTACAGCCTATAATATAGGCAAACGAATACTAACTAAAACATCCTTGATGGATTATAACACGCAACGAAGTAAGCTCGTACTACCTGAGTATGGATGCCATATTCATAAAATGGTAGAATGGGTTAAAAATCTGGAAGATCGCGACGAACGGAACAAGCAAGCACTGGCAGTAATCGGTGTAATGGGGAATCTCAACCCGCACTTACGCGATATCAACAACTTTAGGCATAAGCTGTGGGATCATATCCAAGTTATTTCTAATTTTGATATTGATATCGACTCACCCTACCCTGTTCTTCCCCCCGAATCTTTCCAAGAAAAACCTAAACGAATTCCTTACCCTACTAACCCGATACGCATACGTCACTACGGACGCAATACGCAGGCTATGGTAGAGGCTATCATGCAAAAAGAAGATGGTGAGCTGAAAACGCTCGAGATTCAAGCGCTAGCCAACCACATGAAAAAAGCCTATCTGTTGTGGAACAAAGACACCGTAAGCGACGAACAGATTTTCAGAGATATTGCTATTCTATCAAGCGGAGCAATCAGTATTGACCCTAATACAATGAAGCTTTCTAACGGTTATCATCACAACCATAATAATAACGGAAGAAGCCAGCAAAAGAACAGTAAGAACAACGGAAAATCGAACGGTAGCAACGGAAAGAACAACAACGGACGAAGAAGATAATTTTTGAAAACACCATATAATAAGAAAGGATTTAGTTTTGCTAAATCCCTTCTTGCTTTTTAGGTAACCATATTTTTTGTTCTTTTACAATCAGATTAATTATTTAAAATTTACTTCAACACCATATTACAATGAAAAAATTACTCGTATTATTTGCCGCTATCGTCATCTTCCAACTTAGCTTGCAGGCCCAGTATGATAACATGTTCTATTATCCCCGAAAAGGAGAAAAAGTAGATCATAAGCTTCCTTCGCATGAGGATATTTATCTGGAAGCCGACCAAGATACGCTGCATAGTATTTTTGTAAAACCCAAGGGAAAGCCAATCGCAACTATTTTCTATATCCATGGAAACAGCGGAAACATTACGATTTATGACGATATTCTCACGGCATTGGTAAATGGCAGGTTTCAGGTATTCATTACAGATTTTAGGGGTTATGGAAAATCTTCGGGGACACCAACACACCTCAACATTGCAAAAGACGGGCAAATGGTTTTCGATTATCTTATTAGCCGTACAGATGTACGAAATACGAAGCTGATTGTGTACGGGGCATCAATTGGCACACAGCTGGCAGCCAAGCTAGCAAAGGATAATCAAGATAAAGTAAGCGCGTTGGTATTAGAAGATGGCATGAGCTCGTTTACCGATATGGCTTTAATTACTCGTTCTAAAAGTCAGCACGATTTAATTCGTAAAGATGTAACCTCGCCATATTCATCAAAAGAAGATATCGCTCAAATAGAGAATACGCCTAAGCTTATTATGCATGCGAAAAACGACAGGGTTGTTCCGTTTACACAAGGACAAGAGGTTTTTGAGAATGCTAAAGAACCGAAGCTGTTTTTAGAAACGGAAAACGGACACCTTGAAGTAATGCAAAAAGATCCGCGAACAGCCATTGCAAAAATAAAAGAGCTGATAAAATAAGCAGCAAAGATCTGTCATTTCGAACGCTGCGAGAATCTCTTTTTCAACGTGTTGCCACTATTCAGTAGATTTTTCGCCGCGTTCGAAATGACAAAAAATATATATTTACAGATTACTCATAAATAAAGTATTCTTCATCCCCATATATACAAAGAAAACGCGACCTTAATGAGATCGCGTTTTCTTTGTATATAATGATCATTAATTACGCTTTTTGGCGGTTAGCTTCTTGCAATCCGTAGCCCATCTTCTTGTTAAGGTATTTGAGGAAGATAGCTATTAAGACAGCAACAACACATACCGATACAAATATAAGCATAGGTCTTCTGTAATCATATGTGCTAACATCTTGAAGTACGCTTAACACTTGACCATCTACTACTTTTGTTGTTATATCTATTCTTGTACCTGTAATACAGTATTTATCTAATACGGTACCTATAATGGTAGGCATAAACAGAAGTCCTATATTCTGAATAAAGAAGGTAAGGGCAATAGCCGTACCATAACGTTTTTCCGGTATAATCTTAGCCAACGAGGGCCACATGGCAGCAGGCACCATTGCAAAACCAATACCTAAAAAGATCATTAAAACAACAGCAATCAGCCAATGTGTTACAAACGAAGCGGCAAACAGAAGATGCACACAGGTAATAATAACAGCTCCTAATATCATAAGATCGGCTCCATGCCCTCTTCTATCATATATTGTCCCGAAAAGAGGGGTTAAAATAATAGCACCCACAGGTAGCATACTAGGAATAAATCCTGCTAACGACGGATCGACTCCGAATTTATTTACCATTAAATCTGCAGCATATTTTAAGAAGGGGAAAACAGCAGCATAGAACATGAGGCAAAGCAACGCGATACCCCAGAACCCTTTATTGCTTATAACAGCTCCTACATCCTTAAGGCTGAACGATTCTTCTTTTACAGTAGCTTCTTCCTTTATTTGTTTATCAAGCCTTTTATCATACCAAGAATAAATAATAAAGCATAAACCTCCTGCTACAAGCAATATTAAACCTACCATAACAGGTGCGCTTACGCTATGGAAATTCTTTGCAATTATCGGAGAGAAAGATAATGCCGCGGCAGAACCCAAACGAGCCAACGATAGCTGTAGCCCCATAGCCAATGCCAACTCTTTACCTTTAAACCACTTTACAATTGCCTTACTAACTGTAATACCTGCTACTTCGGCACCTACGCCAAAAGTAGCAAAACCAACTACAGCCCATACAACCTGCATTTTATAAGTATTGCCCAAAAAAGTCATTGATGAGTTTAGCAAATCGGGATTAGACACAGCCCAATACTTAATCCCTATACCGACCACCATTAGCGCACATGATATTATCCCTGTAAAGCGTATTCCGGCTTTATCTAGAAGCAGCCCGCCAAATATAAGCATGCCCAAGAAGACGTTAAATAATGAGTAAGAGCCACTAAACCAACCATACTCTGTACTATTCCATTGGTTCTGTTGTTCTAAAAGTGTTTTTAATGGAGAGAATACATCCGATGCCACGTACACGGCAAACATTGTTAATGCCACGAGTAATAGCATCATCCACCGCATGGCAGCAGAGTCTCTTAGTAATGTTTGTGTTTTAACTGTCATAGTAAGTTTTTTAGGTTTTTATTTATTCAATTTAGTTTGTTGTTAAGTTATCGAATTATTGTTTCTTCCCTGTCAGATCCTACCGATACAAGGTAGATGGGCACGCCTGTTTCTTGCTCAATATAAGCAATGTAATCTTTAAGCTCTTGAGGGAAGTCTTTTTCTGCTTTAATACTCGATAGGTTTTGGTTCCAACCCTTAAACTCGCGATATATAGGTTCAACCTCCATGCCATCTACATCATAAGGAAACTCTTCTGTTTCAACACCATCAACTCTATATGCAGCTGCAATTTTTATCGTTTCAAAAGTGTCGAGTATATCCGTCTTCATCATAATAAGCTTAGTAACACCGCTTATCATTACAGCATATTTAAGCGCAACCATATCAAGCCATCCTGTACGGCGCGGGCGACCGGTTGTAGCACCAAACTCCTTACCCATAGCACGTAGCCGCTCGCCAACCTCATCATTTAACTCTGTCGGAAAAGGTCCGCTACCAACGCGTGTACAATATGCTTTAAAAATACCATAAACCTCGCCAATACTGCTAGGTGCTATACCTAATCCCGTGCAGGCTCCGGCACAAACAGTGTTAGATGACGTTACATACGGATATGTTCCAAAATCCATATCCAACAACGAACCCTGTGCACCTTCCGCCAGCAACCGCTTATTTTGCTTTAGCAGCTTATTAATAGTATGTTCGCTATCAACCAGCATTAGCCGCTTTAAGCGCCCAATACTCTTAAACCATTTTTCTTCATAAGCAGCTAAGTCTTTCTCATAACTATTAAAGCCTTCGTATTGCTTTAAAATACCTATATGCTTTTGCCTTAGCTGCTCGTATTTTTCTTTAAAGCTATCCAGCAGAATATCGCCTACGCGTAAGCCGTTACGACCTGTCTTATCCATGTAAGCAGGACCTATACCTTTAAGCGTAGAACCGATTTTTGTTTTCCCTTTAGCGGCTTCCGAAGCCGCATCCAGCATACGATGTGATGGAAGAATAAGATGAGCCTTTTTAGAAACCTGTAGCTTTGCATCTACATTAACGCCTACAACTTCAAGCTTTTCGATTTCATCTTGTAGGATAACGGGGTCTACTACAACTCCGTTTCCTATTATGTTAATCGTTCCCTCTCTGAAAATCCCAGACGGAACGGTATGCAGTACAAATTTTTTATCGTTAAACTCTAACGAATGTCCTGCGTTAGGACCACCCTGAAACCGTGCAACAACTTCGTAGTTTGGGGTTAGTACATCTACGATTTTACCTTTTCCTTCATCCCCCCATTGAAGCCCAATTACAACATCTGCCTTCATTAATCGTTTTCTCCTCAGTTTTATTTGTTTATACCTGTAAATATAAGCGATACTTACTTTTCTACCAGCTAAATCTAAGTTATAGGGATATTCTTTATCCAAAAACGATCTAAGGTAGGTATTTATTTTGACAGACAGCCGTAATATGCTTCCCTTTTTTTATTAACAATCGAAAGATTTTCGTAGTTTTGCTCCTTGTTTAGAATGATTCTAAATAAGGTAGCCGCTGATTATAAAATCCTTAAATAAAAAATCGTACTGTTCAAAAAATAAAGGCTACTCAATTCTTTATCAAAACCAAAACTACCAATGCGTCTTTCAGAGCTACAAACGGGTGAAAAAGGAGTAATTGTAAAGGTAATGGGGCGTAAAGCCTTCCGTAACCGTCTTAACGAAATGGGTTTCGTTAAGGGCAAACAAGTTGAGGTGCTTTTACGAGCTCCGCTTGGTAACCCTATAAAGTATAGAATTCTCGATTATGAGGTATCGTTACGTTCGAGCGAAGCGCAGCTCATTGAAGTTGTATCAGAGCAAGAGATAGATACACTAGCCGAAAAGGGCGAGCTAAAAAAACCTCTTACTTCGTACGAAGAAATACTGCGAGAGATTGCGCTTAATAAGCGTAAAACCATTAATGTTGCATTAGTTGGTAATCCTAACGTTGGTAAAACATCGCTTTTCAATATCGCTTCGGGCGCTCGCGAGCATGTGGGTAACTATAGCGGTGTAACAGTAGATGCCAAACAGGGAACTTTTAAGTATAAGGGATATATCTTCAACATTGTCGATTTGCCCGGAACATACTCTCTTTCTGCCTACTCGCCTGAAGAAAGATATGCAAAAAACTATGTCCAGGATCAAACCCCCGATGTGGTTATCAATGTAGTGGCTGCTTCGGCGCTGGAGCGCAACCTTTTGCTTACTACCCAGCTAATTGATATGGATCCGCGCATGGTTATTGCGCTCAACATGTACGATGAGCTGGAAGAAAGCGGAAATACGTTTCACCATGAAGCATTCGGTAAGCTGATAGGCGTGCCTATTGTTCCTACGGTTAGTAAACGTTCGAGAGGAATACCACAGCTGTTCGATCAGGTAATTGCTGTTTACGAAGATGAAAGTCCTATAGTTCGCCATATACATATCAACTATGGCGAGGTACTGGAGCCTGCAATATGTAGGCTACACCAAGAGTTAGGTCTTTGCGAGAACCTCGGAAGTAATCTATCCAAGCGTTATTTAGCAGTACAGCTGCTCGAAGGCGATGATGATGCTGAAAAACTGATGGAAGGACTATGTAACCAAGGTAAAAATGTGTTAAAACTGAGAGATAAGCTGCTCAAACAGGTAGAATCGCTACTAAAAGAAGATGCCCCAGCTGCATTTGCCGATGCCAGATACGGTTTTATTGAAGGTGCATTACGCGAAACATATAGTGAGAAAAAGGGCAATAAGCTACAAACCACTAAACTCATAGATTCGGTTGTAACCGATAAATATTTAGGCTTTCCTATATTCTTCTTCATCATGTGGCTAATGTTTACCTGTACGTTCCGGCTTGGTCAGTATCCTATGGATTGGATAGAAGAGGGAGTTGCCGCTTTAGGAGGATGGATAAGCGGAGCCATGAGTGACGGACCTTTCAAAGATTTACTAGTTGACGGAATTATTGGCGGTGTAGGCAGCGTAATTGTGTTTTTACCTAACATACTTATACTTTACTTATTCATATCGTTTATGGAAGATACGGGCTATATGGCTCGCGCATCCTTCATTATGGATAAGCTGATGCATCGTATGGGATTACATGGTAAGTCGTTTGTACCACTTATTATGGGCTTTGGCTGTAATGTTCCGGCAATTATGGGTACTAGGACTATCGAGAGTCGCAGCAACCGAATGATAACAATGCTTATCATTCCGTTTATGTCGTGTAACGCGCGTATTCCTGTATATGTACTATTAATAGGTACATTTTTCAGCTCTCATGCCGCATGGATGATGTTTGCCATATATTTTGCGGGCATTGTAATTGCCATACTTTCGGCTCGTCTTTTTAAGCGTTTTCTTTTTAAGAGAGAAGATGTTCCGTTTGTAATGGAGCTACCCCCCTACCGTACTCCAACAATAAGAGCAACACTACTGCATATGTGGAGTAAAGCAAAGCAGTACTTAAAAAAGATGGGAGGTATAATTCTAGTAGCGTCTATTATAATATGGTTCTTAAATTATTTTCCAAGAGATATAAGCTATAGCCAGGACTATGAAGTAATGATTGAGCATGCCGAAAGTATGGGGGAAAGCGAAACAGCAAAAGAACTTGGCATGCTTCAAGAAATGGAGCGTCAAGAGAAATCTTATATCGGACGAATAGGTAAGGTAATAGAGCCTGTAATAAAACCGTTAGGCTTCGATTGGAAAATCGGGGTTAGCTTATTTACGGGTATGGCGGCTAAAGAAGTAGTTGTAAGCACAATGGGTGTACTGTACAGTGGTGACGAAGAAACTGATCCAGAAAAGCTGGGAGAAAAGCTGCTTGCCCAAACTGACAAAGAAGGTAAGCCTATTTATACTCCGCTTGTTGCAATAAGTCTATTACTATTTGTTCTTATTTATTTCCCCTGCATAGCGGTAATCGCAGCCATTAAGGGCGAGTCGGGATCATGGAAATGGGCGCTGTTTACTATTCTGTACACAACAGGCTTAGCGTGGGTCGTTTCGTTTATTGTCTTTCAGGTAGGCAGCTTATTCGGCTTATAAAAATTTTGAACCATTTAGAGTATCAGCTGTTTAGCAAGTAGAAAGAGTTCAAATATTATTAAGAAATGTGGCAAGAAATAGCAATATATGTTGTAGGCGTTGGCGTTATTGCATATATCATCAGCTGGACATATCGTACTTTCTTTAAGAAAGGAAGACCGAGAGGGCATCTTAGCTGCACTTCTTGTTCGAATTGCGCGCTAAGAGATAAAGAACTATACCAGCATTAGTAAGAAGCGGCATATCAATTGATATGCCGCTTCTTATTTTATTCTTTCTTATTTTTGATACAGAGTAATTAGCTCTTTTAAATTATCTAAATTCTGTCTTATTAACTTCTTAGCGTATTCATCCATAAACTTACCGTTCTTATCAAATTTTTCGTGCGCTTTTGCAATCATAATCTCAGGGCGATATACAGGTCTCATATTCATAATTTCAAAAATGGGATTAAACGCTATATGCATACGCACCGTACCCCACACGCCCATCGTCGCACCCATAATAGAGACAGGCTTATTTAGCAGGGGAGCATCATCTCCTCGTGAAGCCCAGTCAATGGCATTTTTCAAACCTCCGGGAATAGAATAACTATACTCCGGCGAAACGATTATCAATCCATCCACCTGTGCCAACTCTTCTCTGAATTTTGTAACTGTAGCAGGACGCTCGTTCGCAATAGGCAAATCGTAATCGCCGTTATAAACTGGCAAATCCGCAAAAGATACGATATTCATTTGTAAATCTCCCGGGAGCAATTCTTGCACTATTCGTAGCAGCATGGTATTATGTGAATCTTTACGAAGGCTTCCGGAAATTCCGGCTATTGTGATTATTCTTTCATAACTATATTTACTGTTTATTTATAAAAAAACAAATGTGCTGATAAAGTTGTCGCTCAGCCATCTAAACTTTCTATGTTACATCTTGCATATCTATATGTACAAAAAGAAAACGCTCTGAATAATTACAGAGCGTTTTCTTTTTATATCTGGAATCTAAAATTAAAACTTTACAAAAGCACCTATTTGAAATACTCGATTTTTACCTAAATCGCCGCCATCAATCCCTAGCTTATCCTTATCGTAAAGATCTGTAATACCTAATGAGTAACGCGCAAAAACCCCGACAGGTATAATTGGAAGCTCATAAGATGCTCCGAAATTAATAGCAAAATCTGTTTTTTTCATAATTTCTTTCACATCTTCAGAATCACCTTCTGTTGGCTTAAATTTTGCCGATGTCAAAAAGCCAATCTGTGGACCTGCTTCTACGCTTAAGCCTTTAATAATATAATACTTTGCCATTACAGGAATATTAATATAGCTAGTTTCAAACTTAGTATCTGCTCCTTTTGCTCCCTGCATAGAAAATAGAACTTCTGGTTGAATAGCAAATTTGCTGATTTTAAACTCGCCAAAAACACCGGTATTAAAGCCTACCTTATTATCTGCATCTACGGCGATATTAGAAATATTCGCACCAGCTTTTACTCCAAATTTAAGCTGTGCATTAGCAACGATGCCTATCGTTAGCATTAATGTTACTACTAGTAATACTTTCTTCATAATTCAATTATTAAGTTAATATTATTGTTAATGCAAATAAAAGAGTATTTGTTTTAATAAAGAACATCCTTAACCCATTTTAACCTGAGCCCCTTTTCTATGCCCATTACAAATTCGATAATAAACAACGGCTTAAATCTTAAATAAAATAATCTGCACAAAAAATAGGTAACTTCAATCACATGCGATATTAACAATATATTAACGATTTAAGATGCGGCTACAAAAAACGCTCTGTATTTCTACAAAGCGTTTTGCCATATAAAATTTAATTGAGAGACTAGAACTTTACAAATGCGCCTAACTGGAATGATATGTTTCGAAGATCTTCATCAAATCCATAACTTTTTTTAGCCATAGATGTAACTCCTATTGATGAACGAAAGAAGAAACCTACAGGAACATTTTGGAGCTCATAGCCAACCCCATAATTAATAGCGGCTTCTACGGTTTTAAAGCCATCTTTTACATCTTCGCTTTCACCATCAATCTTGGCCTTTGCTGTTACTAAAAAACCTATTTGAGGACCTGCTTCTACAAAAAGTCCATTAATAATATAGAACTGAGCCATTACAGGAACCGCAATATAGCCAAGATTCAACTTTAGAGTTCCGTTGCCAGTTTCGCCTTTTGGTCCTTGCATATTAAACAGCACTTCAGGTTGAATAGCCCACCTATCGTTAAATTTATACTGCCCCAATAGACCGCCAGAAAAACCGACTTTCATGTCATCACCATCTCCGTTAGTAGTTGCAAAGTTCGCGGCTGCTTTAACACCAAACTTAAACTGCGCATTAGCAACTATACCTACTGAAAGTAACAATACGAGTGTAAAAAGAATTTTTCTCATAAGATTTTGTTTTTTAGTTATTTAAATAAAATAGTTACTTACTTTCTATTGACTTAAAATACAAATATAGTTTGTTTTTTTTAAAGTCCCGATATAAACCAATATAACTACCATTTTCTTTATAATATTTTGAATACTGCTAATGGCTAGCCATCCATATACATACTAACTAAAATTCGCTAATACAAAGAAAAAACTAATAGATAACTACTCATAGGGCGAAAAACAACCGCCATGCACCCTAAATTTTCACCTCGCATAAAAAATAAAGGCGCTCTACAAAATGTAGAGCGCCTTACCAAACAAAATAACGCGACTAGAATTTTACAAATACACCAAACTGAAATAGACGGTTCTTACCATTATCGCTAAAACCTACGGAACGAGTATCGTATATATCGGTTAAGCCTAACGAATAACGCGCATAAACTCCTATAGGAATCATGGGCAATTCGTATGCAGCGCCCATCGAACGTTTTCATATCATCCTTAACCTTAATATCATCGCCGCTATTTGGCTTAATCTTAGCAGATGTCAAAAAACCAAACTGTGGTCCAAACTCCACATTAAGACCAGGAATAATATAGAACCGCATTAACATCGGAACGGTAATGTACATAAGCTCATACTTACCCTTTGCAATATTTTGCCCTAAAAAATTAGCCTGATATGCAGCACCTTGTATATTAAACAAAACCTCGGTTTGCATTGCAAATGCGGTTTCTCCAAATTTGTACTGACCCAATATACCCGTATTAATACCCCATCTATTATCAAGGTTATCAATACTCATATTAAATATGCTTGCTCCGGTTTTAACCCCAAATCCGTACTGAGCGTTGGCACTTATAACCGCTATAAGTAGAAGCGCTGTAATTAGTAATATTTTTTTCATAGCTGTGTTTTTAAATTAATACCCAAATTATTTTATAGCCCTAAAACACCTTAAGCTATTAAAGGTTTTGCAGTTAATAATCTTTAACACAAAGATACCAGCTAAAATATTGATTATAAGAATACTTACATATATACAAAGAAGCCATCTGAATATTCAGATGGCTTCTTTGTATATATGTAAGTATTCTTAGCTATTATTTCTTGCAGAATGGTGTCTTTACCACTTTTGCTTTAAGCAGCTTACCACGAACGTTGATAAATATCTCCGTACCTGCTTTGACAAATTCAGGCTTTACGTATGCCATACCAATACCTATTTTTAGCATTGGCGACATGGTACCCGAGGTTACTTCTCCTATTTCAGCACCTGCTTCATCGCATACTTTATAGTGCCGACGAGGGATACCCCTATCAACCATTTCGAAACCTATCAGCTTACGTGTAACGCCTTCTGTTTTTTGCTTCTGGCAAAGTGCCTTGTCAACAAAATCTTTCTGATCGTTGAACTTTGTAATCCAACCCAAACCGGCTTCGATAGGCGATGTTGTATCGTCAATATCATTTCCGTATAAGCAAAAGCCCATTTCAAGGCGTAGAGTATCACGAGCGCCTAGCCCAATTGGCTTAATACCAAATTCTTCGCCTGCCTCAAATACCGCTTTCCAAAGCTTAGCACCGTCTTCGTTAGCAACATATATTTCGCATCCTCCGGCTCCGGTATATCCGGTAATAGAGAAAATCGCATCCTTAATACCTGCGATATCAATCTTTTTAAAGGTATAGTATTCCATCTCCTCAAGATTTTCAGAAGTCAGCTTTTGCATAGCCTTAATAGCAAGCGGACCTTGTATTGCCAGCTGGCAAATCTCATCAGATGCGTTGTAAAGTTCCTTACCCGGAGTAAGTCCGAACTTAGGGGCATGTTCGCAAAGAAAGTTCCAGTCTTTTTCTATGTTCGAGGCGTTAACAACCAAAAGATACGTTTCCGCATCAATACAGTAAACCAGCAAATCATCAACGATACCACCCTTTCCATTAGGAAAACATGAGTACTGAATCTTGCATGGAGTAAGCACGGCAACATCGTTAGAAGTTACATACTGCAAAAATTTTAGAGCATTAGGACCCTTTGCCCAAATTTCGCCCATATGGCTAACATCAAATACGCCAACCTTTTCACGAACAGTGTGGTGTTCTTCGTTAATACCTACATACTCTACAGGCATGTTATACCCTGCAAATGGAACCATTTTAGCCCCCAAATCAATATGATACTGCGTAAATGCTGTTGTTTTCATGTATTTAGTTGATTTTCTTATGTTATTAAAAGTTCACAAACATACGAAAAAGACTATCCATAGCCAACAAAAATCAACGCGAATGCTTCAAAACATACCAAATTATTCTACAAAAGGCTTCTATTTTCAACAACAGTAGTAAAGCATCAAAGCAACTCAATCAAATAGCTATAAATCAAATTATATACAGCAGCAATTCATTCCGAATTAACATCTTTTAACGCGTAATTTTTCTGTACTACCGCAAAAAGCCTAACTTTGTTTTCGTTATTGCTTAATCATAAGCACACAATGGGGAAACTATATGATATGTTAGTCGAAGATGTCCGTTTTCAGGAAGGAATGAAATCCTGTATGAATTGCGGAACATGCACAGCCATTTGCCCTGCTGCCGAATTTTACCGTTATGATCCCCGACAGGTAATCGACACCGTTCAGACCAAAGACGAAGAAGCCATAGAAGATCTGCTGAAAAGTGAGACGATATGGTATTGTGGCGAATGTATGTCGTGCGTAACGCGTTGTCCCCGTAAGAATGCCGTAGGCTTGGTTATTGTTGCGCTACGCTCGCTTTCGCAAAAGTTGGGCTATTTCGTAGAATCGGAAAAAGGCAGACAGCAGCTGGCGCTTAAACGTACTATTGGAGCATGGATTCTTGAACATGGCTACTGCGTATATCCTCGTAAAATAACTGTTGAGAATCATCCCGAAGCTGGCACCATTTGGAAATGGGAGCAGGATAATCTAGATTTAATACATAAACGATTAGGCTCTAACTTAGATGGCGAAGGTAACGGAGGGCTTCGACGAATCCCTCAAGAATCGCTAGATGAGTTACAGCGTATTTTTGATGTAACAGGAGGTAGCGATTTTTACAATCAAATTGAGGAAGCATCAAAAAAGAAGGCGGAGGAAATGGGGCTGAGTTTAGACGAATACGTCAAGTTCGTTTATACAACTAATAATGGATTGCATGGAAGAGACGAAGAATAAATCTCGTTACTCCCGTTTAACTTTATATAGCGATAAGTGGATTTAAACAACATAAAAGTACTACTATTCGATTTCGGAGGAGTAGTAGTTGATATTGATAGAGAGAGAGCCGTTCAACGCTTTGAAGAAATTGGAGTAGAACAAGCCGATAGCCTGTTAAACTCCTATAAGCAAAATGGTATCTTTTTACAGCTTGAAGAAGGCATACTTACACCGGGAGAGTTCTACAATGCCCTTTGCGAGTTGGCGGGAAAGGATATCCCCAGCGAACGGATAGACTACGCATGGATGGGATTTTTCCCTTCGGTAAACCAAGACAGGCTTAACTTTATAAATGAGTTACGCAAAAAATATCGTGTATGCCTATTGAGCAATACTAATCCTATTATTATGGAATGGGCTCGGTCTGCACAATTTTCCCAAGAAGGTAAACCGCTTGATACCTATTTTGATAAGCTATATCTATCGTACCAGATGGGAATGGTAAAACCTAAACACGAAATTTTCGAGCAAATCTTGAAATCTGAGAATGTAACACCAGAGCATATTATGTTTTTCGATGATGGACCAGCTAATATTGAAACAGCTTCAGCAATGGGTTTCAAAACACAGCTAGTTGAAGAGGGACAGGATTTCAGAATACTTTTTAATGCTTTATAAATAAAAGATGATACTAGAAGGTAAGAAACGTCTATGGGCTGAATACCAAAAAGAAATTCCCGACGATAACTATTTTTATGTACGTAGCTGTATTCGTCAGAATTTCTTTCCGGCGTCGGAACCTACGTTTTTACGCATATTACGGGATGAACTGAAGAAAGACATCTTTGAAACACCGTTTCATACCACCTGTAGCGGTATTGGCTATCACAGCGATATTGTTCCGATGGAAACAACCATGACAGTTGTTGCGCGCCAATTTGCTCTTATGACCGAAGCTGGATATGAAAACTATGCCGCATCGTGTATAACTTCGTTCGGTCTATATTCGGAAATTATCGAAACGTGGAAACACTTTCCAGAAGTACTTGCAAAGGTTCGTAAGCACCTTAAGCAAGCTACCGGACGCGAGTTTGAAATACCCCAAAGCCTGGTACATGCCAGCGATATTGTTTTTAAGCTACGCAATGAAATTGCCGCCAAAGCAAAGTTTAAGCTGGTAAATAAGCATACCGGAAAGCCGCTAAAAGTTGTAGAACATATCGGTTGTCACTACTCAAAAATGTTTCCGAGTAAAGGTGTTGGCGGAGCAGAATATCCTTATGTGTTGGTTGGTATGATCGAAGTTTGGGGAGGGGAGGTTGTTGACTATCCCGAGCGCCGCCATTGCTGTGGATATGGATTCCGTCATTACTTAGTGAAAGCAAATCGCGGATACTCTGTTGCTAATACCAAGAAAAAATTTGATTCGATGGAGCCATATAAGCCTGATATGATTATTACCAACTGCCCGGGTTGTCCATACTTTCTCGACCGCTGGCAGTATGTTATAGCTGAAATGGAGGGTAAAACTTATGGTGGCGACGGACAAGGTATTCCCGCCTTGACCTACGAGGAAGTCGCGGGACTTGTACTGGGCTATAACCCTTGGGACCTGGGGCTTCAGGTACATCAAATAGCCGTTGAGCCATTACTAGATAAAATTGGAATTGGATACGACCCGGAAGCAAAATATAAAGGTCCTAACGGCGAAGATTTAGGAAAACCGGAAATGCCAATGAGCATTAGATGTTGTTAAACTACTAACTCTATGAAAAAAATTGCAATTATAGGAGCAGGTGTAGCGGGGCTGGAGGCTGGTCATGTTCTGGCTAGAAAGGGACATAATGTTATCCTTATTGAGCAAAAAAATACTACAGGCGGAAATGTGCGTAATTGGGACAGGCTTTTTCCAAATCAGCGAGAGGCAAGCGAAGTTTACCAACCGTTAATACAACAAGCCGTAAACGATAAGCTACGTATTCTTACCGATACTGTTGTAATGTCGGCTAAGTACGAGAAAAACACACATAGGCTAACGCTCAGCAATGGCGAGACATTGAATGTCGATGCCGTTCTTATTAGCAGTGGATTTCGGGTTTTTGATGCGCATCGCAAAGAAGAATATGGCTATGGTATTTATCACGATGTTATTACCTCTGCCGATCTTGAAAAGATAATGGCAGTAAATCAGAAGGTAAGAACCACAAAAGGTAAGGAGCCTAAGCGAGTAGCATTTGTACATTGCGTTGGTTCGCGCGACGAAAAAGTAGGAAACACATATTGCTCTAAAGTATGCTGTGTAACAGCTGTAAAACAAGCTATAGAAATAAAACAGCTATATCCCGATGCGGAAGTTTTTTGTTTGTACATGGATTTACGCATGTACGATCGGTATTTCGAAGACCTTTATAGGGAAGCTCAGGAAAAGTATGGGGTAACGTTTATCCGCGGACGTTTATCGGAAGTTGCCGAATCTTTTGATGATAGGTTACAAATTAAAACCGAAGACACGCTTAGGGGCAAGCCTTTAAAGTTTAATGTTGATATGTTAGTGCTAATGACAGGTATGGAACCTACGAGTCTGGCAGAACTGCTGGCTACAGAATTCAATATCCATCGTGGGGATGACGGCTTTTTTACCCCGGAAGATGAGCACGTCAACTTCAATATATCAAGAAGGGAAGGGGTGTTTTTAGCAGGAACTTGTAAAGGTCCTAAAAATATTGCAGAAACAATAGCCGATGCCCGATCGGCAGCCGAAACAATTATAAACTATCTAAAATAGCTATAGATTATGACCCTTTCCGGCAGCTTAAAAGAAAAAGTAGAAAAGCTTATTAATAATGCTACATCTGTTATAATCAGCACCGTTGATGAAAATGGATATCCTCACACAAGAGTAATGCTTGTTCCCAGAAAAATAAATGGACTAAAACATTTTTATTTCACAACAAACACCTCTTCGCAAAAGGTAAAACAGCTACGAAACAACGCAAAATCGTGCATCTACTTTTATGACTCTGCCCGTTATGTAGGAGTAACGCTGATTGGTACTACAGAAGTCTTAGAGGATGAAGTGTCCAAGAAAATGATCTGGCGAACAGGCGACGAGATATACTATTCGAAAGGTGTCTGTGATCCAGATTATTGTGTATTGAAGTTTACCGCAAAAACCTTAAGATACTATAGTGACTTTAATCCGCGCGATTTTGAGATAAACGAATAATTACCTAAACCCTATAGCAAAACAAACCACCCGCAATACACCATGACCGCAATAGCAAAATTCTGTAGAAACCTAACAAATGCAAAATGGTTCGAACTAGCCATTATTGCCGTCATAATTACAAACTCTGTTCTTATAGGGATAGAGACCTATAAAACAAACGCAACAATTCATTTAATCCAGCAGATAATTCTGGGTATATTTACTTTCGAGATTATTGCTCGTTTTATTGCAAGAGATAGCATAAAATCATTCTTCAAATCGGGTTGGAATATTTTCGATCTCAGCCTTGTACTCATCAGCTATATTCCCGAATCGCTATTCGAGAGCTCATCAACCATAATGGTTATACGAGTTTTACGTGTATTTAGAGTTTTACGTTTACTACGAACATCGGGAGAGATAAAGCTAATTATAGCCGTACTAACGAAATCATTCAGCGCCCTTTTTTATAACGGTATATTCTTTTTTATATTCGTTTATCTATTTGCCATTGTTGGGGTTTCAATATTTAAGCTTCCCGATTATAATTCGCTCACACCGGAAAAACAAGCAGCATATAACATGTTAATGGAGGAAACTCCGCCTACTCCCCCATGCTCACCCGATCCATATGGTACCTTGGGCGAATCTATGTTTACGCTATTTAGAGCCCTTACCGGAGAAGACTGGACCGATTTACGATACAACCTTGTAAAAGCGAACGAATATGGGTTCATTAATGTATCATCAACCATAATTACAAGTTTTCATGTCATTTGGTTCGTACTGGCAGCATTCCTATTACTTAACTTAGTAGTAGGTGCCATTGTGAACAATTACCAAGTTATTATGGAAGAAAGCCGACGAAAGCAACAAAAAAGAGAAAAAGAACTAGAACAGCAAACGTAGCACATATGCCTGATTTCGGATATACAATTAACAAGCAACGCGTCATTGATCTTGATAAAAATGATGGTCAGACTGTTAGAAGAGTACGACAGTTAGAACCGTCAATAAACATTTGCATAGGTTGCGGCACTTGTACGGCAACCTGTTCTGCGAATATTTTTACAGAGTTCAACCTTCGTCAGCTAATGCTGCTTGTTACGCGTGGAGAAACAGCTAATCTAAGAAAAGATATAGAAAAATGTATGCTTTGTGGTAAGTGTATGCTAGCCTGTCCGCGTGGAGTAAATACACGAAATGTACTGCTCGCAATAAGTAGAATATTTACCGAAAACGAATAAAAATCAAAGAGCTAAGCTATGCAAGAACGACTAAGCTACGATCCATTTGTTCTTCCATTTACGTTTGGAATGGTATATATTATCGTGTACCTCATTGTTGCTATGGCGCGGGTAATAAATGCCTTACCAAAAGAGGACAAACAGCGTTTAGCGAAAGGCATTTTTAGCAAAAAGATTTTTATCTCGATTAAAGAAATCTTTCTTGAATGTCTTATCCACCGCAAGATATTCAAGCACAATAAGTGGCTTGGCTTTATGCACATGAGTATTGCTTTTGGCTGGTTTATGATGATATTACTGGCACATATCGAAGTAAAACTTTACGCCCCAACCCGTTTCAACTTGCCATATTATCCTATCTTCTTCCGTTATTTTATGATGGAAACAGAAACAACGTTGAGGGGAGGTCTTCTTTTCTTTTTAATGGATTTCTTCTTGCTGCTTACCTTAACAGGTGTAGGTATGGCTATGTATAAGCGTATCAACAAACGTAGGTTTGGCATGCGCCGTACTACAAGATTACGTTTAGGCGATACCATTGCTATGTACACGCTGTGGGCAATATTTCCACTTCGGTTATTGGCAGAGAGCTTTACCTCAAACGTAAGCGGTGGCAGCTTTTTAACGCGGGGTTTTGGGTTAGTTTTTGAAAATTTTGTATCAAATCCCGATCATACACTACCCATATGGTGGGCTTATTCCATAGCATTGGGAATCTTCATGGTGGCACTCCCCCACTCCCGTTTTATGCATATTCCCACTGAAATGCTACTAATAGTTCTGCGGAATTCGGGCATTAAGGTAGAAAAGAAAAATAAGGGAATTGCTACCATCAGTATTTATTCCTGCTCACGTTGCGGCATGTGTTTAGACCCTTGCCAGATGGTGTCTGCCGCACGATTAAATAATCGTGCGTCGGTTTACTTTTTACGACAAGTACGGCATAAAGAAAAAGAGACAGAAAATACAGCCAATGCCTGTCTTATGTGCGGGCGTTGCGTTCAGGCTTGTCCTGTTGGTATAGATTCTTGTGCAATAAAACAGAACGTGAGAGACCAAAGATCGTTGCCTACGGGAACGGAGCAGCAATATAGCTATCTTCCTCAACCTATAGCATCTGAAATTAAGCCGGAAATTCTCTATTTCGCCGGATGTATGACACACCTTACACCCGGTATCAAACAATCGATGGAAGCGATATTTAAACATGCAAATGTGAACTATCAATTCATGGACGAAAAGGGAAGCATTTGCTGTGGGCGTCCTCTATTACTAGCCGGACAAACGGCTGCAGGCGAACGATTGATAGAGACGAATAAAAAGATTATTGCGGAATCGGGAGCAAAAATACTGGTAACTTCTTGTCCTATTTGCTATCGGGCATTTAACGAAACATATAACCTTCCTATAAAAGTTCTACACCACACCGAGTATCTGGAACGATTGATAGACGAAGGAAGAATAAAGCCGCAAAAAAGCTTAAAGAACTTCGTGTATCATGATTCGTGCGAACTGAGTAGGTACTCTAACATCTATAAACAACCTCGCAACGTACTAAGAAGTATTGCTTATCTGCAACCAACCCCATACGATGGAAAAGACGGAATATGCTGCGGGGGCAGTATTGGTAGCACTTTGCTAACTTCTACACAACGTAGAAAAATAGCAATTGATGCCGCTAATAAGCTAACCGAAAAACAACCTGATTGCTTGGTTACATCGTGTCCGTTATGCAAGAAAACATTTGATAATACTACTGCTACCGATGTTAAAGATATTGCACAGGTTGTAAAAGAAGCGCTGATCATTGAGTAGGATAGAAAAGTAAAACATCACATTTCGACCGAAGGGAGAAATCTGCTATAATTCAGTAGATTTCTCCCTTCGGTCGAAATGACGGTAGTTTATTTTTTTAATTTTTTATCTCGCTGTTTTTGTAAAGCATACATTTCGTCTCTATACCGCGCAGCATCAATAAAGCTAAGGGCTTTAGCGGCTTCTTCCATTTGCTGCTTAGCGTTTTCTATCGCTTCGTCCAGATCGCCTATAGTCATGTATTTAACCACTGGGTCTGCCGCAATATCTATACCCTCAGGCTCTATATAACCATACTCTTTTGTCGGTTTTACCTTCTCGCCTGTAAGGATTGAACGGGTATTCTTAACTATCTGCTGAGGTGTAATATTATGCTCAATATTATATGCCAGCTGCTTTTCGCGACGACGGTTTGTTTCATCAATTGTCACCCGCATCGAATGCGTAATCTTATCAGCATACATTATTACGCGTCCTTCCAGATGGCGCGCCGCACGTCCTGCCGTTTGTGTAAGCGAACGTGTTGAGCGCAAGAATCCCTCTTTATCAGCATCCATTATAGCGACTAAGGATACTTCGGGCAAGTCGAGTCCTTCACGCAATAGATTTACGCCTATTAGCACGTCAAACGATCCTTTACGCAACCCTTCCATTATCTCCACACGCTCTAAAGTTTCAACATCAGAGTGAATGTAGCGACAACGTATTTCAATCTTTTCAAGATACTTAGCTAGCTCTTCTGCCATGCGTTTGGTAAGAGTTGTAACCAATACGCGCTCATCTTTTTCTACTCGTATATCTATCTCTTCAATTAGATTATCAATCTGGTTTTCGGTTGGACGAACATCTATAACCGGATCTAGCAATCCGGTTGGACGAATAAGTTGCTCAACTACAACACCGCCGGTCTTTTCCAACTCGTAATCGGCAGGTGTTGCGCTAACAAACATTTCTTGCCCGATAATAGATTCGAACTCTTCAAACTTCAGCGGTCTGTTATCTATTGCCGCAGGAAGACGGAAGCCATACTCTACCAAATTCAACTTTCGCGAACGGTCACCTCCATACATAGCTCGTACCTGAGGTATGGTAACGTGACTCTCGTCAATAATTGTAAGAAAATCGTTTGGGAAATAATCCAGCAAACAGAATGGTCGAGAACCTGCAGGGCGTCCATCGAAATAGCGAGAGTAATTCTCTATGCCCGAACAGTAGCCTAGTTCCTTAATCATCTCAAGATCGTATTCCACACGCTGGCGCAAGCGTTTTGCTTCAAGATGTTTTCCCGATTTCTTAAAGAACTCGCATTGCGCTTCCATATCCTGCTGTATCTGGAACATTGCCTGCTGCTGTCTTTCTTTTGGCGTTACAAAGATACTTGCGGGGAAAATAGTAACTGCCAACGGCGCATCCATCATCTTATTGCTAACGGGGTCGAACATATCAATACGCTCAACCTCGTTTCCCCAAAAGGTTATGCGGTAGGCAAAATCGCCATATGCGACATATACATCAACGGTATCGCCCTTCACACGAAACTTACCTTTAGTAAAATCTATGTCATTACGAGAGTATAAAGCATCAACCAAACCGTATAGCAGTTTATTACGACTTAGCTTCTGTCCTACTTTTACAGTAATGGTATTAGCATGAAAATCTTCCGGATTACCGATACCGTACAAACACGAAACCGACGATACAACAACAACATCTCTTCTACCAGAAAGCAAAGCGGAGGTTGTACTGAGTCGCAGCTTATCAATTTCATCATTAATCTGCAAGTCTTTTTCTATGTATGTATCGGTTACAGGTAAGTATGCCTCCGGCTGATAGTAATCGTAGTACGACACAAAGTACTCAACGGCATTATGAGGAAAAAAGCCCTTAAACTCTGCATATAATTGGGCCGCAAGCGTTTTATTGTGGCTCAAAATTAACGCCGGACGATTTAATCGCGCAATAACATTTGCCATGGTAAATGTCTTACCCGATCCGGTTACACCTAAGAGGGTTGTGTACTGCTCTCCATCGCCAATCATTTCAACCAGCTGGTTAATTGCCTCCGGTTGATCTCCTGTGGGTTTATATTCTGCTGTAAGCCGGAAATCCATTCTATTAAAACATCGAGAAAACTTTATTTTTTCTCTCTTTTTCACAAAGATACAAAACTCCCATCAGTATATATATTATACTGATATAAAGAGTGTTAATCGCAACATATATGCGTGATATTATGATAAATAAAAACCCCGAAATTATTCGGGGTTTCAATTCTATTTTTTAAATAAGCTATGCTACAGAAATATGTTTGCTTACATTCTTACTGCCAACGAATGCATAGAATAACAGGTAAACTAATCCTAAGAATGGAATCCAATAAGAGGTAAGATAACCCGCAACATCAGCAACAGCGCTCTGGATTAACGGAAGAATTCCTCCGCCGCAAACCATCATCATAAAGATACCGGATGCCGCAGCAACATATTTTCCAAGTCCTTCAACCGCAAGATTGAATATACCACCCCACATAACAGAGGTACAAAGACCACATAGTATAAAGAACATAATGTTAAGTGGTATGACAACGGTTTCATCCGCTCCTATTAATCCGGTAATATTAACACCTTCGGTAGATAACGGTAGAAAGATTCCTAATAAAATAAAGATACATCCCAAAGAAGAGGCAAAGGCTAGCATACCCTTACTTGAGAATTTCGCAGCAAGACCTGCTCCTACTAAACGCCCCACAAGCATTAATATCCAGTATAGACCAACTATTACACCGGCAATAGAAGCCTTCATACCTAATCCGGGCCTAGTGTCTCCGGCTATTATTTTTTTGGCTAACTTATACGAATCTTCTTCCAAGACTTTAGATTCGTAACCTTCTACTCCGCTATTTTGCTCGTCCATAACTTTTAATGCGTTTAAGTATGAGGCATCAACTTGCTGCCTCTCATATTCAGCGGCTATTCCGTCTGCTTGCTTAACTGTATAAGCTGTCATATAAAAGTTTGCCGTTCCGGGGATACCAACTTCAACACCCACATAAATAAAGATACCAATAGCGCCCAATACAAAATGGCGGAACGACCATGCGCTGTACTTCGATTTTTCTTTTACTACTTCTTTTTCTTTCTTTACGATATGAGGTTCTGGAATATTTACAAAATATAGTACAATGCCCACCAATGCAAAGATTCCCATAGCAATAAACATTACAGGGTTTACGTCAGAAATAGCAGTATCTTTTGTTACTTCTCCGACGAGCATACCCACTAGAATAGGAACAGATGTACCCATTAATGAGTTGAAAGAACCTCCGATCTGAATAAGTTGATTACCCTTCTTTCCACCACCGCCTAAGGTGTTAAGCATAGGGTTAACTACGGTATTCAGCATACACATAGAGAAACCTGCAACAAATGCACCCATTAAATAAACAAAGAAGCTAGCGGCTACACCGGATAGGAACTGAATACCTACTCCCACAAAACCGACTACAATTGCAAGCAAGGATGTTTTTTTATAACCTATTTTCTCCAATAGCTTACCTGCCGGAATTCCCATAACGGCATAGGCAATAAAATTGGCAAAATTACCAAGCATGCCTAAGAAGTTAGAAGCTTGGAACTGCCCCTTGACCACAACCCCCATAGGAGCCGCCAGGTTAGTAACAAACGAAATCATACCAAATAATAATATCATCATTATTATTGGCACTGTGTAGTTCTTTTGTGGTTTAGTGTTCATGGTTTGTAATTTTAGTTTAGACTAATTTAAACTCATTCGGTATAATAAAGCAATACACAACAGGCATTCTTCCATATTGTGTATTGCATTTTACTTAAAACTTATATTGAACAAACAGCTCCATTGCTTGGTACTCTGCCATTCCCAACTTATCGTACATAGCAGCTGTAGCTTTATTTCGATCTTCGGCACGTTGCCAGAACTCACGAGGATCGGTACCGGGGAACAACGGTCTATCCTTTTGCGATTGATGCTTAAAGATAGCCGCGCGCTTAATCATTGCTTCTTCCGGACTTAACGGAACAGCCATTTCCGCATCTGCTACATCCCACTCTTGCCAAGCACCACGATACATCCATACACGGCAATCTTTTATCCAAGACTCGTCTTTCAGCTCTTTTAAAGCGGCAATAATTGCTTGGAAACATACTCGGTGTGTACCATGAGGATCCGACAAATCGCCCGCCGCATATATCTGATGAGGCTCAATTTTTTGAAGCAAATCTTTAATGATTTTAACATCTTCAGTACCGATAGGTTTTTTCTTAACCGCGCCTGTTTCGTAGAAAGGCATATCAAGAAAATGTGTACGTTCTTCCGGAATATTGATAAAGCGACAAGCCGCCAAGGCTTCTCCACGACGAACCGCGCCTTTTACTTGTTGTATTTCGTAAGGATCTATTTCTCCCGGCTTCTTTTCGTCCATAGCCTTTTTTGCCTGCTGGTAAATTTCATCGCTCTTCTCTATAATAGTATTATATATACGACTATATCCGCGAACAAAATCGAGAAAACGAAGCGCGTCGTCATCAAATACAGCAATATTTCCAGACACCTGATAAACGACATGCACCTCATGTCCATGCTGTGATAGACGGGCAAGCGTACCACCCATAGAAATTACATCATCATCAGGGTGCGGGCTAAATACTACCACCCGTTTAGGGAAAGGTTTCGCTCTTTCGGGACGAGTGCTATCATCCGCATTTGGTTTACCGCCGGGCCATCCAGTAATAGTATGCTGCAAATCGTTAAATACCTTAATATTTATAGCACTTGCAGGACCTTTTTCTGTAATAAGGTCGTTCATACCATTGTCGTTGTAGTCTCGGTCTGTAAGCTTAAGTATTGGCTTGTTCAGCTTATTACATAACCAGAATACACCACGACGAATTAGCTTATCGTCCCATTCGCAATCAACAATAAGCCAAGGCGTTTTTATACGGGTAAGCTCTGCTGAAGCAGCATCGTCAACAACTATATCCGCATTCGGATGTTTTTGCAGGCAAGATGCCGGAACCATTTCGGTTGCATTATCTTCTACCAGCTTACGAATAATTTTTGCCTTCGATTCACCCCACGCCATCAGCACGAGTCGGCGGGCTTTCATAATAGTACCAATACCTACCGTTAGCGAGTAGAATGGCACGTTACTTTCTCCGTAAAACTCACTGGCACTTCCAACACGTGTAGAATAATCAAGCGAGATAAGACGAGTAGTAGAGTTAATAGACGAACCCGGCTCGTTTGCGCCGATCTGCCCTGCCCCATCAACGCCTAATAAACCAAAATCCACACCACCGTATGAGCTTATTGCTTCCTCGTACTTACGGCAAAATTCCGGAATTTGATCTTTGGGTAAAGAACCCTCTAATAAATGTATATTCTCCGGCTTAATATCAACTAAATCGAAGAGATACTCGTGCATATAGCGATAGTGGCTCTGCAAAGCATTAGGATGAATTGGGTAAAACTCATCCGTATTAAATGTTATAACATTCTGAAAGCTCAAGCCTTCTTCTCTATGTAATCGAACTAACTCGTTATATACCTCAATAGGTGTCGAACCTGCAGGTAAACCTAATACGCACGGTTCGCCTTGAGCTTGCTTTTCTCTAATAATTAGAGCGATTTCTTTAGCGACGAGCCTAGATGCGTCGCTTGCATCTGAAAAAATATTTACAGGAATTTTCTCAAACCGTTTGTAAAATTCGGGAGTTCCTTGTTCCTGAACATTGGTAATCATAATATATTAATATTAAAAATTAAACTAGCTTCGATTTGTTAGCACTTTCATCTTTCTCCCTCCTAAACAAACCATATAACAACTATAAGCCTTACTCTGTTTATTTTTCATTTTTTGTTTGTTAAGAATAATCCGCAAAAATTCCTTTTCATAACAACAAAAACAACCATATGTAGTAACAAACAAAAATACAAAAAGATTAGAACTAATTTTCTAAAAACAGCGAAGTAAATACAAGCCTGTTGACAATGAAAGTCTTATAAATTGCCTAAAGAAGAACTTAAATCAGCCTTACGCCAAACATATTTTAGCTATAAATTACAGCTATTTAGCACGGGGGTGATACCGAATAATAGCTTCTGATAAATGTTTTCTATCTAAATGTGTGTATATTTCGGTTGTAAGTATTGATTCGTGACCCAACATTTGTTGCACTGCCCGAAGATCTGCGCCATTAGAAATGAGGTGTGTTGCAAACGAATGACGAAAGCTGTGCGGACTGATATTTTTCTCTAGTCCAGTAGCTTTTGCCAACCGCTTAATGATAGTAAATACCATCGCTCGTGTAAGCTGATCACCTCTTCTATTAAGGAATACAATATTCTCAAATTCTCGATTTACACGTTGTGTTGTTCTTACTGAAAGGTATAGCCGTATTGCTTTTATGGCTTTACTACCAATAGGTATAAGACGCTCTTTATTTCCTTTACCTATTACCCGAATAAATTCATCGTTAAAATAAAGATTAGACAGCTCAAGGTTAACCAGCTCCGAAACCCGAAGACCACAGCTGTACAAGGTTTCGAGGATAGCTTTATTACGATGTCCATCGGGTTTGCTTAAGTCTATCGCGCCAATTAGCCGATCTATTTCTTCGGGCGTAAGCACTTCTGGCAGCTTACGGCTTATCTTAGGTCCTTCAACTAGCTCCGTAGGGTTTTTCTCTATCTCATCTTCGAGCATAAGGTACCTGAAAAAAGTTGTAATGCCACTTAAAATACGAGCTTGAGAAGTTTTTCCAAGTCCCAAATCATATAAGTGAGCCAAGAAATTTTCTATATGAGAAGGCTCTACCTCTTTAGGAGAGTAGAACCCTAGCTGTTCCATATATGTTCGTAGCTTCCTTACATCTTCGCCGTATGCCTCAATACTATTGCTAGATAGCGATTTCTCCACCCTGAGGTGAACGATAAAATCGGCTACGCTATCATCCCACGACATGCTTATCCACTATATTAGCATTGGTAATATTACCTTTTCATTGTCTTACGTAAGTATAGCTCTTGCCCCGATACCGGTTGCTCGCCTCTGCTCATGTCCATACGGTTCTTTTTATACAAAGTACTTAGCTTAATACCATATAGCTGAGAGATGCTATGCATTGTTTCTCCCGCTTCAACAATATGAACGGGATAACGCCTAGACGCCTTACCTTTCTTGCGTTGTACAAATATTACGTCGCCTTCTTTAATAGTAGCATTATCATCAAGATCGTTGTACGCCATAAGCTTCTGACGTGTTAGCCCAAACTCGTCGGCTATGCGTGAATAGGTATCCTGGCGTTTTGCAAGAATAAACTTAATACCATTGTTGGTATATACCTCGCGCCCGAACTTTACTACAAAGTTATCAATATCTACTACTCCGGTTTTTGTCTCAACAGTTTGACGAGGTGTATCAAGCTTTATTTCCGATCTGGGCACTTCGCCATCATACTTATATAGCTCGTATTCCTCTATGATTTTTATAAGTATTTGCGCGTACTGCGGGTTAGTTGCATAGCCCGCTTTCTTTAAACCATGCGCCCACGCCTTATAATCCTTCGGATTTAAGTCGAAAAGAGAAGCATAACGCTGTCTATATTTTAAGAAAACAGAGTGATCTTTAAACGACTCTTCGGCATGTGAATATACACGAAAACACTCTCCTTTTGCATCATCATCGTGATATATTTTTTTTCCTGTCCAATCATTATGGCACTTTATACCAAAATGGTTATTCGCCTCCTTTGCTAAGCGGCTCTTTCCATCACCCGATTCAAGGCATGCTTGCGCCAGCGTAATGCTGGCCGGTATGCCATAATCTTTCATTTCTCTTATGGCTATATCTTTATACTTCTCTATATATTCTGTTCTTGCTGCATATCGCTGCGCATTCACTGTAAAGGGAAGTACAGCAAAAAGGCTCAGTATAAAAAACGAAATACGAATTTTCATGTATCATACAGTTTGTTGCAAAAGTAACATTTTTATTTGTTGTAAAATATCGCTAATGGCTGAGCTTTAAGCACAATTTGGTGTTTATAGTAATAAACGGTAAATTTGTAATACCATTAGGCTATGCGATTTATACCGCGCTAATACTGAGCTAACAAAAAAGCAATGAAAGAATACGAGATAAGAGTTAAGGTAAAAGAATACGCTAATAAGTCGGAGCTACCGGCTGATGAACAACAGCTGTTGCAAAAATCAGAAGAAGCCACCCGCACATCGTACGCACCTTATTCTAACTTCAATGTAGGTGTTGCGATTCTTTTAGAAAACGGTGAAATTATCCGCGGAAGCAATCAAGAAAATTCGGCATCACCGTCAGGCTTATGCGCCGAACGCGTTGCCATGTTCTACGCCAACGCTCAATATCCCAATGTTGCTATTATTGCCTTAGCTGTTAGCTCGTCTATTAACGGAATATTAAATAGTAAGCCTATCTATCCTTGCGGTAGCTGCCGTCAATCGCTGCTGGAAAACGAACAACGCTTCGGTAAATCAATCAAAGTAATTATGGGAAGCACAGATCATATTCAGGCAGTTAATAGTATCAAAGATCTTCTACCTTTAAGCTTTGATTTAGACGATTATAAGTAATTGATTATCTAAATTTACTAAAAAGGGCATGCGGAATTAGTTTACTTGCTCTTTATTTTTTATAAGTCAGTAATCCAAATGCAAAGTTATTTGTTATAGTATAGGTACAGCTATACTACTTGCGATAAGTCCAATTTATCACAGTCTTTTATATTTAAGCTCAAATCCCGCAAAGACACAAATAACACAACAATGAGTAATTCAAAAACCTCTTACCTGGTAATACTCTTCGGAATTGTTTTTCTGGGCGCATGTAAAGAACCGGAGATTAAGCCACCGATTGTTGAAGTAGAAAATGTTGCCATAGATAACATTGAAATATATGGCGAATACGCCGGTCAGATTAGAGCATCGCGTAGCGTAGAAATACATGCCCGAGTTGAGGGTTTTCTCGAAAGAATGACATTTGAGGAAGGGAAGGAAGTAAAAGCAAGCGAACCTCTTTTTTATATCGACGCCTCGTTATATAAAGCCCGGGTTGAAAAAGCCAAAGCTCAGCTAAAAAAAGATGAGGCGCAAGCCGCTAAAGGAGAAAGGGATGTACAACGCTTGCGTCCTCTATACGAGCAAAACGCTGCTAGCCAGCTGGATTTGGATAACGCTATCGCCGCATTGGATATGGCTAATGCCAGCGTAGCAATGAGTAAAGCCGATTTAGCACAAGCCGAACTCCAGCTTAGCTATACCGTGGTGCGTTCTCCCTTATCGGGTTACATCAGCGAACGATACGTTGACGTAGGAACACTTGTCGGCAAAGCCGGATCTTCTCTACTTGCCACTGTAGTTAAGCGCGATACGGTTTTAGTTGATTTCAAGCTCAGCTCTCTTGATTACCTGAGAAGTCAACGCCGCAATGTACACCTTGGTCAGCCGGATACAACTCGCTCGTGGCAACCAACAGTTACCGTTACACTTGCGGACAACACGATATACAGCGAAAAAGGAATTGTAGATTTTGCATCCCCGCTCATCGACCCAAAGACCGGAACTTTTGGGGTACGCGCAGAACTACCTAACCCACACCAAGTACTGCTTCCGGGGCAGTTTACCCGCGTGCGGCTTCTTCTTGATGTTATGGAAAATGTTATGGTTGTTCCGCAAAAAGCCGTTTCTATTGAAAAAGGCGGAGCGTTTCTTTACGTCGTTCGTCCAGATAGCATAGTTGAAAAACGATTTGTTGAAACAGGTCCTGAGCAGAATAATAAAATAGTAGTTGTAAGAGGTCTTTCTTCAAACGAAAAGATTGTGGTCGAAGGCTACCAAAAACTCACTCATGGTCAGAAAGCGATATGGCGTTATCCTGAAAATGAAGATAGCCCAGCCGATGAGGAAGAAGTAAATCCAAATAGCTAGGGAGGGCAGCATATGAACTCAGGATTTTTTATTGAACGACCTGTCTTTTCAACGGTTCTATCCATTCTGATTGTATTAGTTGGTATAATCGGATTGATAGCGCTTCCTATCGAACAGTATCCGCAGATTACGCCCTCTGTCGTAAAAATCAGCGCGTCGTATCCCGGCGCTAACGCAACAACCGTTTCGCAGGCAGTAGCAACACCCATAGAGCAAGAATTGAATGGCACACCGGGCATGATTTACATGGAATCGAGCTGTTCAAATTCCGGCGGACTATCTATTACCATTACATTTGACGTGGGTACAAATACCGATATTGCTGCTGTAGAAATACAAAATCGCGTTAAGCTGGCGGAATCTCGCTTACCCGCCGAGGTTGTTCAAAACGGTATTTCTGTGGAAAAGCAAGCTCCTAGTCAGCTACTAACCATTTCGCTAGTATCCGACGATCCAAAATTCGACGAAATATACCTTAGCAACTATGCCACTATAAATGTACTCGATGTACTACGCCGTATTCCCGGTGTTGGTCGTGTTTCCAATGTGGGTAGTCGCTACTACGGGATGCAAATTTGGGTATATCCCGATAAAATGGCTAACTATAGTGTTACCGTTAAAGACCTCCAAGATGCACTTAAGGATCAGAATAGAGAGTCTGCCGCCGGAGAGATTGGCAGACCGCCCTTATCAGGCGTAGATGTTACTATTCCTATTACTGCACGAGGCAGGTTATCAACTGTTAGCGATTTTGAAGATATCATCGTAAGAGCAGATAACGACGGCTCTTTCATCAGAATCAGAGATGTGGCACATGTATCGCTCGAAGCCTCTTCGTACAATACCGAAAGCGGATTAAACGGCAAGAATGCCGCAATACTTAGCATATATATGTTACCGGGCGCTAACGCTATGCGAGTTGCCGAAGATGTAAAAAACGCAATGAAAGAGATAAAGAAAGACTTTCCAGAAGGGCTCGACTATCTCATTCCGTTTGATACGACAGAATATATATCCGATTCTATTAAAGAGGTATATAAAACACTGGCAGAGGCATTAATTCTGGTAATTCTTGTTGTTTTCTTTTCGCTCCAGAACTGGAGAGCGGCGGTAATCCCCATTGTGGCAGTTCCCATCTCGCTTATTGGTACGTTTGGTTTTATGCTAATAATGGGATTCTCTCTCAATATGCTTACGCTGCTGGGGCTTGTACTGGCAATCGGGATTGTTGTAGATGACGCCATTGTTGTTGTTGAAAACGTTGAGCGCATTATGGAAACACAACATATTAGCGCTCGGCAAGCAACGCATATCGCTATGAAAGAGCTAGCCGGCGCTCTTATTGCAACATCGCTTGTTCTATGTGCCGTATTTATACCTGTTAGCTTTCTGGAAGGAATAACAGGGTCACTGTTCCGTCAATTCTCTATAACCATTGTGGTTTCTGTTTTAATATCTACAATAGTCGCGCTAACCTTGAGTCCGGCAATGTGTGCGCAAATACTACGTCCTCCAAAAAAGAAAAAGAACATTATTTTCCGTAAAATAAATATTTGGCTTGAAAAGGGAAATAAGAAATATACTGGTTTGATTCGAAAGGCTCTATATCGCCCTAAACGTGTATTAGCCGGATTTGGAATGGTGCTTGTTTTAATTTTCATACTGAATAAATATATTGCAACAGGCTTTATACCACAGGAAGATCAAGGGTTCTTTACCGTTGAGCTGGCAATGCCCGAAGGTGCGACAATAGAACGCATACGCAAAGTCACCGATCGCGCTATTGATTATATCGAAAAACACGAAGCGGTCGCATATGTACAAAACGTTACAGGCTCAAGCCCCCGCGTCGGTACTAACCAAGGGCGTTCTACGCTTACAGTTATTTTAAAACCATGGAAGAAAAGGGATGTAAGCGTTGCCGATGTTACGCGAGATATTGAAAATGAATTCTATAGCTATCCCGAAGTAAGCGTATATACCAGTCGTCCTCCTATTGTACCGGGACTTGGATCCGCAGGTGGCATTGAAGTTAAGCTGCAAGCAAGATCAGATGCTCAATGGAATGATTTGGTAAATGCTGCCGACACATTTATTTACTACGCCTCTCAGGAACGGCAAGTAGAAAATGTTTCAACATCGCTACAGTCTGAAATACCACAGCTATACTTTGATGTGGATAAAGATCAGGCTCTGCTATTGGGCGTACCGATGTCAGATATTTTTTCTACGCTAAAAGCATACCTTGGCTCCGTATATGTTAATGACTTCAACATGTTCAACCGTATTTACAAGGTATATATTCAGGCAGACCAATCATTCAGAGGCACACAAAACGACTTAAACCTTTTCTTTGTCAGAACGGCAAACGGAACAATGGTTCCGCTTACCGTACTCGGGAAAACCAGCTACACTACCGGACCCGGAAGCATTACAAGATTTAACATGTACACCTCTGCGTCTATGCAAGTTACTCCGACCGCAGGAAGCAGCTCCGGTCAGGTAATGAATATTATCGAAAAAGTTGCTAGAGAAAAACTGCCTGACAATATAGGTATAGCGTGGAGCGGGTTGTCGTTCCAAGAGAAAAAGGCAAGCGGACAAACAGGCATAGTTATGGTTTTGGTTTTCCTCTTTGTATTTTTATTTCTCGCCGCACAGTACGAAAGCTGGACGGTACCTATTTCCGCCATACTCTCTTTACCGGTTGCTGCGCTTGGCGCATATCTAGGCATACTCGTTCTTGGATTAGATAATGATATCTACTTCAAAATAGGACTTGTCACGCTTATCGGTCTTGCAGCCAAAAATGCAATTCTTATTATTGAGTTTGCAAAAGTTCAGGTAGATCAATGCGCAGACCCGGTTCAAGCTGCAATTCAAGCCGCAAAACTTCGTTTCCGCCCTATATTAATGACATCACTTGCATTTGTTCTTGGTATGCTGCCCATGGTTCTCGCCTCAGGTCCTGGCTCCGCAAGCCGCCACTCGATAGGTACAGGCGTATTCTTTGGAATGATTGTCGCTATGACTATTGGTATTGTTTTAGTGCCATTCTTCTTTGTTATGGTGTACAGAGTCAAAAAACGATTTAAAATCCCCGAATTACATTTTCGTATAAAAAGGAAAAGTAAATGCAATAACTAATTGAGCTATGAATCGCGTAACATATTTCATTATAATAGTATCATTAACCCTACTTTGTAATTCATGTAGGATAGGGCGAGTGCATAAACTATCTGAGATGAACATACCGGTAGGATTTGAATCTGAAGGTCTAGGAGAGGGAGCTACCGCCGATATAGGATGGAGCACTATGTACGCTGATACCGTTCTACAAAGCCTGATAACAAAAGCTCTTGATAACAACAAAGATCTTTTATCAGCATCGGCACACATAAAAGAAATGATTGCCAATAAGCGTATAAACTTTTCTCAATTACTACCTGACTTTGGCGTTAATATTGGCGCAGAGCGTGAGTTTACCAACCATGCCGGCGATAATAAAACTTATGATTCGGGACTGACAGCGGGAGTGGCAATAGCATGGGAGCTAGATATATGGGGTAAGCTACGCTGGCATAACGAGGCAGGTATTGCCGCATACTCACAGTCCGTTGAAGCGCAGCGAGCTTTACAGCTAACTATTATCGCTCAAGTAGCACAAACATACTTTGAGCTAAAAGCATTAGATCACGAGCTGACCATCGTAAAACAGACGCTGGACGCGCGTCGCGAAGGTGTACGCTTTGCAAAGCTACGATACGAAGGTGGACTCACTTCCGAGATTCCATATAGACAAAGCTTAGTAGAGCTCGCTCGTACCGAAACTTTAGTACCCGCTTTGAAAAAGGAAATTAAGCTGAAAGAAAACGATTTATCCCTACTACTGGGCGAATTCCCATCAGAAATACCAAGAGGGAAAGATTCTCCCCTTTTAACAATTCCTAACGACCTACCGATAGATTTACCGTCGTCGTTATTACAGCGTCGCCCGGATGTTAGATTCGCAGAACAGCAACTCCGAGAAGCCAATGCAAAAGTAGGCGTTGCACTTACCGGCATGTTTCCATCAATTAAGCTAACGGGAAATGCCGGCTTTGAGAATACAGAGCTAACGGATTTCTTGAAAAGTCCCGCTTGGTTAATATCGGGCGCCATTACAGGACCTATTTTCAACATGGCCCGTAATAGGGCCGCGCATAAGGCTGCGCAAGCGGTATATGAGCAAGAAGTTTATAGCTACGAAAAAAAGATTTTAGATGTTTTTAGGGAAGTAAATAATGCTATTATAACTTTTGTAAAGACAAAAGAAATGTACAAATCAGCCGAAACGCTTTACGAATCGGTACTCTCGTACCACAAGTTAGCTCGCTTACAATATGTGAATGGGGTTATAAACTACATTGATGTACTAGACGCTCAGCGACAGCTATTTGACGCAGAAATATCGCTGAACGACGCCCTTCTTAACAAGCTAACTGCCACTGTTATCCTTTACAAAGTACTTGGCGGCGGAGTTGCAAAATAGTACTATTTCGAATGAAAAGTTCAATGAAGCTAAACCCGCTTATTAGAATCGCGGCGCAAAATTTCTTTTTCGAGATACTTGATGCTTATTTTGCGCTACGAATAAAGCGGATTTCTCACTTCGTTCGAAATGACAAATAGGCTATATGCGCTAGCTAAATCCCTGCATACCGCATAAACGCTTATATGCGCCATTTAATGCCATTAGCTCCGCATGAGTACCACGTTCAATGATTTCTCCGGCTTGTAACACAATGATCTGGTCGGCATGCTGAATAGTAGATAAACGATGCGCAACCACTATAGACGTACGATTCTCCATAAGCTTAGTAAGCGCGTCTTGCACCATACGTTCAGACTCTGTATCCAGCGCCGAAGTGGCTTCATCTAGAATAAGAATTGGCGGGTTGCGAAGTACCGCGCGAGCTATAGCTAATCGCTGACGCTGACCTCCCGACAACTTCCCGCCCCTATCGCCAATGTTGGTATAGTAACCGTTATCCATATGAACAATGAACTCGTGAGCATTAGCGATCTTTGCAGCCTGTATAACATCCTCTTCTTTTACGCCTTCCGACCCGAAAGCAATATTATTTAATACGGTATCATTAAACAGAATTGCCTCTTGCGTTACAATACCCATAAGACCTATAAGATCTTTCGGCCGGTAGTCTTTTATATTGATTCCGTCAAGCAAAATTTCGCCGCCGGTAACATCATAATAACGCGGAATAAGATCGGCTATGGTAGATTTACCCGAACCCGAATGCCCTACAAGCGCCGCCATTTTTCCTTTTTCGATAGTAAAATTGATATGCTTAAGAACTTGAGCGTCGGTGTTGTAATGAAAGCTAACATCTTTAAACTCTATCTCATTTTTAAACTCCTTTATGCTAATAGGGTTCGCAGCTTTCTTAACATCAAGAGGAGCGTCAAGTATAGCGAATATACGATTAGCCGAAGCCATACCTCGTTGTACGTTGGTATATGCTCGGGTAATTTCTTTTACCGGGTTTAGTATTTGATAGTACAGCCCAAGAAAAGCGACTAAAGAAGCGACCCTCATATCCGACTGTCCGTTAAGTATAAACCATCCTCCACAAAGCAACACACCGGCAGCAACTGTAACTCCTAAAAACTCAGATAACGGGGATGCCATATCCTGACGGAAAAGCATCTTCTTCATTACACCTCGATGTTTATTATTTAGATCGTTAAACTTACCTCTAACATACTTCTGCGCGTTAAAAGCCTTTACTATTCTTACGCCCGAAATAGTTTCTTCTGTCATACTTAGAATATCCCCTTGCAAATCTTGCGCATCTTTAGCGCTTCTCTTTAAACGTCTGGATATTCTTCCGATAAGAAGACCGGATATCGGAAGCGCTATAAGCGTGATAAGCATTAGCTGGTAAGATATGTAAAATAACCCGAAAAGTGTCGCGATAATAACGAACGGATCTTTAAACAATACCTTAAACGATATTATTACTGAATTTTGCACCTCGGTAACATCATTAGACATGCTAGAAAGCAGGTTACCCTTACGCTGATCATTGAAATATCCCACACTTAACCGGCTAACCTTATCATAAACCGATTCGCGTATATTTTTTACTACATAAGTACCCATACTAGACATAATGCGTTGCCCCATGTAGTTACAGAAATTAGCGATAAAGGAAGCAAGAACAATTGCTATGCTTACAAAAATAAGCGCGCCCATTGGTCCTTGGCTTACAAGTATGCCTCCTACGTAGTAGTTAAATACGCTAACAAAATAGCTTACTGATAATGAAAATTCAGGTAAGTGAGATACGGTATCTATTTGATCGGGATCGAATATGACATTTAGCAAAGGTATAAGCAACACATAGTTGATTACGCTAAATATTGTTCCCGGAATAACAAATAGTAAATAGCGAGGCCAAAACTTTGCGTATGGCTTTGCAAATGCCAGCAAACGCGAAAAATTCTTATTCATTTAATGGTTAATAGAGGTGAGCTAGGCTATTTTACTTCTTCAAAGTCCACGTAGTCGCCCACATCTTTTGCGACTGTTTTTTTCTTCTTTCCGCCGGTAGAGGTCGTTTTATTAATCGTTACCTCTCCTTCTCTTTTATTATTTTGTTGACCTTGATCTGTAAAACCGAATCGTTTCATCATACGCTTACCGTACCATTTCAATATAAATGGAGCAAATAAGCGTAGCAAATAACCTAATGCAAAAAACGATAATATTATTATTAATAAAACTTCCATACTTCTATTTCAACATCGCTACACCTAATTTCATTTCAATTTTTGTAGCATTTAATTAATGTTTATTTTCTTTCTACTTTTCCGTCGGATAGATGGATAACTACTATTCTACCCTCTGTATCTTCGCATGTTATACGCGGCGGATTTACCAATCCTTTAAACTCGCTACCCTTTGTTTTTACTATCTTTTCTTTGGGAACAACCCTGTCATCTCCTCTCCTATGCAAAATATAAACGTTCTCCTCATCCGCAAATACAATGTAGTCTTTGTTTTCTATCCTAAAGAAGTTAATAGGCTCGATAACTACCGATTCTGTTTGCTTTGCCTTCCAACCCTCTACAGGTTTTCCATACTTATCGTATAGATAGACCTTCCTGTCAGCGCAAGCGACAAATATACGATAATCCCTTGTATTCCCATAGTCGAATACCGATATGCCGTTAGTTGCCGACGCAGGCAAGGTTATCGGAAAACCTTTTGAAGCAACTCCTTCGGCTGTAATCATATAGATTAACGAGTCGGTATTAAATACCCAGCGATAGGCTCCTTTACCTGTCATATCACAGATTTCAGCGTTACGAATAACCCCATCGGCAGGTACAATAATCGTTCCTCCATCCAGCTGTGTTATTGTAAGTGAAAAATCCTTATCCTGTTCTAAAAGGAAACGCTTCTTACCTTCCGCGGCTGTTTTACGGAATAGGTTTAACTTCTGTTCCGATTCTTTTTCTTTCTTATTAGTATTCGTTAGCTCCGGCTCTTCGTCAACAATAGTAGTACTCCAATCGGGATTAGGACGTACAGGCGTAACGATATTACAATATAAAACATTATTTACTAAACCTAGCTGAAACGTAAGCCTACTCTGCATGTTAAACTTACCAATAGTAAGTATCTTATTACCGAAGTTTTGCAAGTTTCGGTAGGCGAAAGTTGATGCGTTACTCAGCAAATACCGATCAACTTTAAGATCATCAAGGGCTTGCTTAAAATTATTTTTCTTTGCTTTAGCTTCTTCCAAAATTCGTCGCGAGCTCGAAAACATTATATAGCTATCTACATATGCAAAGTATGCTTCGTTATTCTGTCTGAACACTCCGCCAAAGAGATTTCCTATCGCCCCTTTTACAGGGTTTAAATCTCCCTCACGGACAAGGGTTCGTAGGTTGGCTAATGCAATATCAACACTTGCGACTTTCATTACTGTTAGCCACTCGCCGGTATTCTTAGTGGTCGGAATATATGCAATAGCAAGCTCCTGCGGTAACATTTCCGAAATGAACGTTCGTATGTTCACGCCTAACGAATCGCTCATAGCCGCTAAGGTTTGTAAATACGGCATATGCTTATTTCTCGATTCCAGATAAGATTCATAGTATGAAAACACCGAATCGAGATTAGAGAATGTTGCGCCTTGAACGTAGGCTGAGCCGTATGGTAGATATCGAAAGTAACCTGCTTGCGATTCGGGGATTTTAAACAACGGATTACCCACGGCAGCAAGTCCGCTACCCGACCAAAAGCCGGTAAGATTACTTAGCTTACCACGTACGTTTACATCTAACGACATCCATCCTGTTGACGAAGAGAAGGAGAAAATATCCAGCAAACCTCCGCCTGCTTTATTTTCGAACGGGCTGGACGAAACATCCGATAATAAATCGCTATTTATAAAAAGATTCAGCGTCGCATTACGTCCAGAGGTATGAAGCGCGGAGGTAAATTGAGGGTTGGTAACTAACGATTCCTCCTTATCCCATTGTGCCGCCGCCGCAACCGCAAGTCTATCGGATGTAGATAGCATTACGATATGGCGTAGCTGACGAAAATGTAGTAGCGTTCCATTATCAAAAACCAATTCGCCCGAATTGGCGGTATGCGATCTAACATAAGCGGGACTTTTACCACTTATCATACGTTGATAGAATTTTTCACGCGCGTCTTCTTTCGGAAATACAATATAGTATATCATCCCCGAACGTCCTATACTATCGGCGGGATGAGAAGACACGACCAAATATGACGGTATTTTTGCGTTAAGTGTGGAATCTTTACTCAACCAATGCTGATTCAGCAGCATAAATACATCCTCCGACTCGCCAGCCTCTAAGCAAGACAACGCGCGCATTACCTGCTCCGAATCGTTTACCCGCATAATAAATAGCGCATCTCGGGGTACCGCTTTGAATACATCTATCTGCCGAGGTCTGCTTTTACTCTTCAGCGTGTAATATCCTAAGCCGACCGCCGCTATAAAAGCGGCTACCGCTATTCCTACTATAATTTTCTTAACCATTATTTCACACTATGCGCGTTCAAAGATAGTAAATAATGTAATGTCTGCATTCACATCACTTTAACCCGTTTTTAAATGCGGCTATTCTTTTCATTAAAAACGGGCTGGCATCGTTCAAAATTTGTAACTTTACAACCATAAAGTACACCATATGCCATACTCTCTTCAGATTGTTGATTCAAAAAAAGCGGAGAAAGATTTTTTAAGCTTTCCGACTAAACTCTATAAAAATGACCCCAACTTTATCAGACCGTTAGATTCTGATATTAAAAAGATATTTAATCCCAGAAAAAATAAATTTCTAGCAAGCGGAAAAGCCATACGCTGGTTGCTACGTAATGATAAGAGCGAAATTGTAGGAAGGGTTGCCGCATTTATTAACACGCAAACTTCACATGATAACGACCAACCGACGGGCGGAATGGGTTTTTTTGACTGTATTTATGATATAGAAGCCGCTTTTATACTGTTTGACGCCTGCAAGAATTGGTTAAAACAAAACGGAATGGAAGCAATGGACGGTCCCATAAACTTAGGCGAGCGCGACAACTGGTGGGGTTTGCTGGTGGACGGTTTTGTTCCGCCATCGTATGGTATGAACTACAACGCGCCTTACTATAAAGATTTTTTTGAGGCGTACGGATTTAAGAACTACTTTAATCAATACTCGTATCTTCGCCCTATTACTTGGGATAACTCGTCAGAATCGTTGAAATCGAAAGCAGAGCGTATCTCTAGAAATCCCGATTACAGATATGAATATATCTCTAAAAAGAATCTGAAAAAAGCGGCGGAAAATTTTTGCTACATCTACAATAAAGCATGGGTGCAGCATAGTAGCGTTCCGCCGATGACACCAAAGCATGCTATGGAAATGGTTAAGAAGATAAAGCCCATTATGGACGAGAGGCTTATCTTCTTTATGTACCATAAAGAAGAGCCCATCAGCTTTTTTATCCAGATACCCGAAATTAACCAAGCTATTCGTTACCTCAACGGGAAGTCGGATATTTTCCACCTGCTAAAAATGCTGTATTTAATAAAGCGCAAGAAAGTATGCAACCGTATTCTCGGGCTTGTTTTCGGCGTTATCCCTGAATTCCGTGGACGCGGCGTTGAAGGGGCTATGGTTACAAAGTTTACCGATTTGGCCTTCACTAAAGGCTTTCCATATAAAGATATCGACCTAACCTGGGTAGGAGACTTTAACCCCGCTATGATGCGTTTTCAGCAACAAATAGGCGGCACTATCCACAAAACTCATGTCACATACCGCTTGCTATTTGATGAGTATAAACAAGAGCACGAGTTTAAGCGTTACCCACGTATGGGAAAAGAGAAGAAGCAGTAGTGTGGTAGCTTACTATCTATATCTCCGGCGCGTCATTTCGAACGAAGTGAGAAATCCGCTTATATTTTCAACGGATTTCTCACTTCGTTCGAAATGACGCAAATTATTGCCGTTTACTCAACCCCAACTCCTCCGCTTTCTGTTCCATAAAACGGTAAGCCTCGTCGTAGTCGATGCGGATAACACCATCGAGTATAGCGTCTTTTATGGCATCTTTTATTAAGCCGACTTCTCTACTAGGTTGTAGCCCGTATGTTTCCATAATCAGCTCGCCGGATATAGGAGGCTGAAAGTTACGGATAGCATCTTTCTCTTCTATCTCTTTCAGCTTCTGACGCGCTAGCCGGAAGTTTGCTAAATGCCGCTTTACCGTCTTTTCGTTCTTAGATGTAATATCAGCTTCACACAACAACATAAGATCTTCTAGCTCATCGCCGGCATCAAACAATAAACGACGAATTGCCGAATCGGTAACTTCTTCCTGCGAGAGGACAATTGGTCTTAAATGCAGCAACACCAATTTTTGTACATACTTCATCTTTTCGTTTAACGGCATCTTCAGCTGTTTAAATAGCTCAGGTACCATTTTAGAACCTAGAAATTCATGCCCATGAAACGTCCACCCCAGCCGTGTATCGTAACGCTTACAGGCAGGTTTTGCAATATCGTGTAGCAACGCAGCCCACAGCAACCAAAGGTCGTCGCTTTGCTTACGTACGTTATCCACAACCTCCAGCGTATGGTAGAAGTTATCTTTATGCCGCTTACCATCAATAGAATCAACGCCTTTAAGGGCTTGTAGCTGCGGGAATATTATAGCCAACAAGCCCGACTCTTCGAGCAGCTTAAATCCTAACGACGGTTGAGGCGACAGCAGCATTTTATGCAGCTCTTCGCTAACTCGCTCCATAGACAGAATCTCCATTCTACCTTTGTTTCGACCTATGGCTTCGAACGTATCGTCGGTAATTTTAAACTTTAGCTGCGATGCAAAGCGTATGGCTCGAAACATACGTAACGGATCGTCGGAAAAGGTGATATCAGGATTCAACGGTGTACGGATAAGTCCGTGCTTTAGGTCTTGCAAACCACCAAAGGGATCGACGAGCTCTCCAAACGTATCTTTATTCAGGCTAAACGCCAAAGCGTTTATAGTAAAATCACGGCGATTCTGATCGTCTTCCAAGGTGCCATCTTCAACTACGGGCTTACGAGAACCCCGGCTATACGACTCTCTACGCGCGCCTACAAACTCCACTTCGATATCGCCATAGCGCAGCATAGCCGTCCCAAAGTTTGCAAATACAGAAACTTTACCACCTATAGTACTCCCAAACTTCTCTGCCAGCCGAATTCCGCTGCCTAAAACGACTACATCAATATCTTTTGAGGGACGCCGCAAAAAATAATCGCGCACGTAACCACCGATAAGGTAGGCTTGTACACCCGACTCTTCCACAACATCGGAAAGGCGGTTAAAAAGTTCCCCTAATTTTGGGTTTTCCATCAGGTCGAACCGAACATTATTTTGTTTGCTCGCTGTCAAATTATCAATATTTAACTCCAATAGCTCCGAATATTCCACCAGCAACAGCGCCGACAAAAATAAGCGCTAAACATATTAAAGCCTTTGTAAGCGGTACGCGGAGGCTTATCCACCCTCCGCCACCTCTTCCGGCGAGCTTACGAACCAATCCGGGACAATGCGTTGTTACTATATAGCCTATTAAAAAACCGAATACCCCTCCCGTCATAGCTCCCGCCAATACCCCAAAGACTAGGCTTAAAAATGTCATACCGTTTGCTATAAATAATCTTTCGGATTACAAAAGTAACGAAAACCACTAAATTTATAGCTATATGATATTGCCTTATATACTGACCATTCCTCGTTCCTATGATACAAAAAAGAGGGAGGAGCGGCACCGCTCCTCCCTCAACCGAAAACCATGAAAAAGTCGCTTTTACACAACTATGATAAGAATCCTAATAAAATACCTGCCGCGACCGCACTACCGATAACCCCCGCGACGTTGGGTCCCATGGCGTGCATAAGCAGATAGTTTGTTTTATCGTACTCTAAACCTACGTGGTTAGATATGCGCGCGGAGTCGGGCACCGCCGATACTCCCGAGTTTCCGATAAGAGGGTTGATCTTACTACCTTTCTTAAGAAAAATATTAAAGAACTTAACGAATAGAACTCCCGCCGCCGTTGCAATAATAAACGACAACGCGCCAAGACCGAATATACCAATTGATTTCATGGTTAAGAACTTGGTAGCCTGGGTAGAAGCGCCTACCGTTAAACCTAATAAAATAGTAATAACATCAATCAGCGGTCCGCTAGCCGTATCTGCCAAACGACGGGTAACTCCACTCTCTTTAAGCAGATTACCAAAGAATAGCATACCTAATAATGGAAGACCCGACGGCACAATAAGTGTTGTCATCAATAGACCAAGTATAGGGAATAGTATCTTTTCGTTTTTAGAAACGACGCGAGGAGGTTTCATTCTTATCACACGCTCTTTCTTAGTCGTGAGCAACCTCATAATTGGCGGCTGAATCACAGGAACCAACGCCATGTAAGAATATGCCGAAACAGCAATTGCTCCCATCAAGTCAGGCGCTAGCTTAGAAGATAAGAAGATTGCCGTAGGACCGTCCGCTCCTCCAATAATACCGATAGCGCCCGCCTCGTTTGGAGAGAAGCCTAATAGTAACGCTAAAACATACGCCCCAAAAATACCAAATTGCGCCGCGGCACCAATCAGCATAAGCTTAGGATTGGAAATAAGAGCGGAGAAATCGGTCATGGCACCAATACCCAAGAAAATAAGCGGAGGGTACCAACCTTGCCGAACTCCCTGATAAAGAATATTAAGCACCGAACCCTCTTCGTAAATACCAACCTGAAATCCGACAGCCGTATCAAAGGGAATATTTCCAATAAGAATACCAAATCCTATCGGAACAAGCAGCATCGGTTCAAACTCTTTCTTAATACCAAGGTAAAGAAAGAATAAACCGACGAGGAGCATAACAACATGACCTACCGTAAAATGCGCAAAAGCCGTGTACGATAGGAACGTATTTAGGTTATCACCTAAAAATTCAAAAAAACTTTCTCCTTGAACTGATAAAAATCTCATAAGCTCATCCTATTACGATAAGGTCCGCGCCTTCGAGAACCGAGTCTCCCTTACCTACCTTTATTTCAATTACTTTACCATCTCTATCGGAGTTAATGTTGTTCTCCATCTTCATGGCTTCCAGCACCACAACTTTTTGCCCCGCTTTTATCTCATCACCAACTTTTACGCTAACTTCAAGGATAACGCCGGGAAGCGGCGATTTGACCGCGCCAGATCCGGCGGATGATGCCGCGGGACTGCTTACTCCTGACGCGACAGGGACAGAAGGCTTAGAAACCGTTGAATTTACCGCCGCCGTCGAGCTTATAGTCGGTTTTTTCGGACGGGCGGCAGGCTTGTTAAGCTCGCCCTCAACCTCCACGCTGTAAGGCATACCGTTAACTTCTACTTTAGCAATATCGCCATCAATATCGCCGACAGTGATACTGTACTCGTTGCCGTTTATCTTTATTTTAAACTCGTTATTCATATCGCTTACTTATTTTTTATTGACTGTGGGGGTTTGACGTAATGTATAAATCTTAGAACTCCATGGCGAGTAGTCGCGAGTTACCTTATCAATAGTAAGAATAGCGCTTTCTTCATCATGGATCTCATTTTGGTAAAGATAAAGAGCATAAGCAATCGCCGCATATAGCTCTCCGGATCCTTCTCCCGGAACAACCGTACTTTCCTTAACATTATTTGTAGGAAGACCTTGCGCTTTTAACGCGTTCTTCTTACTCTTCTTCACATTATAATGCCCTGTATATCTAAATACACCATATAGTAAAATAAGCACGGTAAACACTACCATCATAGCGGTGGCGGCCATGCCTAATCCGGTAGGGTCGTTACTTATAAGTCGTTGATTTGCCGAATCCTGATCTTTTAGATGGTTGTTTGTGCTAGGAGTTGTATTTGGTAACGCAGTCGCTAAATCAACGGTTACCTTTTGCCCATTTGCATCTTTCTCTCTAATAAAACGTATTCCATCTTCCGGAAGACCAAAAGAAACATTTGGAGCAAGTACGGGAATAGTTAGACTATCGATTAGAGTACGACCGTTAGAATCAAATAGCGCGATAAAATTTTCTTTAGTAGGATCAAACTTAAAGTTTACATGAAATGTTCCTCTAAAGCCTAAATCATCAACCCAAAAAAGGATATGCTGACGAGGTTTTATTTGTGTAAGCACGTCTCCTTTGGGGATGAAATATTTAGTCGGATTACTTATGTCATCAGTAAGATAACATCCTCCTATATTGACCGTCCCATACGAAGTATTGAAAATTTCGACCCAAGCCTCTTGTTGTCCGAAATCATCCTGAAAATCGTTGATATTCGTCACCAAGACCTCATTAATACGAAGATCGGACGCATTTTGCGCGAAACCGATATTCGATAACAACAAAAATCCCGCTGAAAAAATAAATATTAGTATTTTTTTCATTTTATAAATTAAGTATATCGATTATCACTACGTTTTACATTTATATGTAAAACTCTCGACGATTAAAATTCGATCACAATGCCGGCTTTCAAATACAAAGAATACTTATTATTAAATAATACAATAGCGATAATCTCGAATTAGAGAACCTCTCTTTATCGCTAAAATCTTTGTAGCCTACAAATTTTTAAAAAAGTCAGAATAAATTTTCACCAAACAGATAATTATTGTTGCAAAGTATATAAAATATTGATATAATCGTAATCGTTTGTAGCCACAACAAATAAGAGAGAGCCTAAGACGTTAGGTTCTCTCTTATCATATTTTCGTTATCCTATAATAATAAGATCGTCTCCTTCAAGAACGGAGTCGCCCTTGTTTACTTTAATCGCAACAACCTTTCCGTCTTTATCAGCGTTAATGTTGTTTTCCATTTTCATCGCTTCGAGAACTACGACCTTTTGCCCGGATTTTACTTCGTCGCCAACACTAACGTTTATGTCGATAATTACACCGGGTAGCGGAGATACAATAGCCGATCCGCCACTTGTAGGAACAGCCGCGGCGGGTTTAGCAACAGCGGCAGGTTTAGCCGCTACCGGCTTAGAAGTCGGCGCCGTTGGTTTTGCCGCCGCAACAGGGGCAGCCACAGCTTCTTGCTTTGGCCGGCTAACCGACGCCGCATACGACATACCTGCAGCATCTTCGAATCCAACTTCAAATGATAAGCCGTTAACTTCTATCCGAGCCGAATTTTCTTGAATATCTTCAACGTTTACGAAGTACTCGTTTCCGTTTACTGTTATTTTAAACTGATTCATTATTCTCTTACTTTTTCACTACCGGAATTTGACGTAGGGTGAGTATTTTCGAACTCCATGGCGTGTTCGCGTATGCTTGCCTATTAATAGTTAGCGCTGTATTTTCCACATCATGCGGACCTCCATCTCCTCTCCGACATAGAGCCAGCGCCATTGCGATTGCGACATAAACCTCTCCCGAAACTTTTTTTTCCATAGCGATACTTTTATAATGGTAAATTATCGTGTTTCTTTGCAGGATTCATCAGCTTCTTCGTAGCTAACGACTGTAACGCTCTGATAACACGGAAACGAGTATTACGCGGTTCGATCACATCGTCAATGTAACCGTATTTAGCGGCATTGTATGGATTCGCAAATGCGTCGCGATACTCTTTTTCTTTTTCGGCAGCAACAGCCTTAGGATCTTCGGCAGCGGCAACTTCTTTGTTGAATAGCACCTCGATAGCGCCAGATGGTCCCATAACCGCAATCTCCGCCGTTGGCCAAGCGTAGTTAATATCGCCGCGCAGGTGCTTAGAGCTCATTACACAGTACGCGCCGCCATACGATTTACGTAAGGTAACGGCAATCTTTGGAACGGTTGCTTCGCCATAAGCGTAAAGCAGCTTAGCTCCGTGAAGAATAACCGCTCCATACTCCTGGCCTGTGCCCGGTAAGAATCCGGGTACGTCAACTAAAGTAACCAAAGGAATGTTGAACGCGTCGCAGAAACGAACGAAACGCGCGGCCTTACGTGACGCATTAATGTCTAATACACCCGCGAGAACTTTCGGTTGGTTAGCCACAATACCGACAGAAATACCGTTGAAACGCGCGAAACCGGTAATGATGTTAGCCGCAAAATCGCGCTGTACATCAAGGAAAATACCATCGTCAACAATAGCGCCAATAACTTCGTACATATCGTATGGTTTATTAGGGCTATCAGGTATAATTTCGTTAAGCGAATCCTCCAATCTATCAATAGGATCATTAGTTTCCATGATAGGAGGTTCTTCCAAGTTGTTTTGAGGAAGGAAGCCGAGAAGCCGCTTAATCAGGTTGAGCCCGTCTTCTTCAGTATCAACCGCAAAGTGGGCAACTCCGGATTTTGAGGTGTGTACGCCAGCGCCTCCGAGCTGTTCTTGAGTTACATCTTCGCCTGTTACGGTCTTTACTACCTTAGGACCCGTGAGGAACATATAGCTTGTGCCCTTAGTCATAATGGTAAAGTCGGTAAGCGCGGGCGAGTAAACGGCGCCTCCGGCACAAGGACCAAAGATAGCGGATATCTGAGGAACAACACCAGACGCAAGAATATTACGTTGGAAAATTTCCGCATAACCGGCAAGCGCGTTTACGCCTTCCTGAATACGCGCTCCACCCGAGTCGTTAATTCCGATAACAGGCGCGCCCATTTTCATTGCTTGATCCATGATCTTACAAATCTTCTGAGCCATAGTTTCAGACAACGAACCGCCGAATACGGTGAAATCTTGAGCATATACGTACACCATACGTCCGTCGATAGTACCATAACCGGTAACAACGCCATCGCCCAGGTATGTTTCTTTCTCTAATCCGAAGTTCGCGCAACGATGCTGAACGAACATATCGAACTCTTCGAAGCTACCTTCGTCAAGCAGCATAGCAACGCGCTCGCGAGCGGTGTACTTTCCTTTCTTGTGCTGCGAATCAATTCTCTTTTCGCCGCCGCCAAGTCTGGCTTTTTCGCGCAGCTGAATCAACTCTTTTACTTTTTCTAATTGGTTGCTCATTATTTTACGGGTGTTATTGTTTAGATTTATTATTTACTATTTCTTCTCAGGATCTTCGCAAAGTTCGGTAAGAACGCCTAAAGTTGACTTCGGATGAAGAAATGCGATGTTCAAACCCTCCGCTCCTTTACGAGGCGCCTTATCGATAAGCCGAACGCCTTTTTCTTCTACTTCCTTCAATGCGTTTTCTACGCCATCTTCAACGGCAAACGCGAGGTGATGGATTCCTTCGCCTTTTTTCTCAATAAATTTCGCAACGGTACTTTCCGGACCGGTCGCTTCTAAAAGCTCTATTTTAGTTTGTCCGACCATAAAGAAAGCGGTCTTTACTTTTTGGTCGGCTACTTCTTCTACGCTGTAGCACTTCATCCCCAAAATATTTTCGTAGTAAGGGATAGCTTGTTCTAGCGATTTAACGGCAATGCCTAAATGCTCGATATGCGAAATTTTCATTGTTTATAGGTTTTATTTATTATTTGCGATTTCAAATTAAGTTACCGTTTTTCAGGAAAATACGTCTTTTAAAGCGAACTTCCCGTCGATAGGGTACAAATGTACAGCTTATTAAAGAAATGTACCTATGATATAAAGCGATTAAAACCCGCAAACAGATATGTTTTTGAGCAGTGCTGTAGGGATGTTAAAACGCTCGCTAAAATCGTCCGAGAAAAGAAAAATGGCACCCGTTTTGTATCAAAAAAAGAAACCCGACCGAATCCAAGCGGTCGGGTTAGGCGCGTTCACTAAAACCACTCTTACCACTTTTTATACTACTTCATTGTATGATAAACGTTCTGAACATCGTCATCGTCATCAAACTTTTCTATCAGCTTTTCTATCTGAACCTGCTCTTCGGGGCTCAGCTCTTTAAGCTCTCCCGTCGGAATCCGCTCGAAACCGCTACTTTCAACTTCATATCCGTTATCTTCTAAAAATTTCTGTATAGAACCGAATGATTCGAACGCGCCATATATCACGATTTTACCGTCTTGTTCGAAAACTTCTTCTCCCCCGACATCTATCAGCTCCAGCTCCAGCTCTTCGAGGTCTATGCCCTCTTTCATGGTTACGCTGAAGTGGCATTTGCGCTCGAACATAAATTCAACGCTGCCCGATGTTCCTAACGATCCGTTATACTTATTAAAATAGCTGCGAACGTTAGCCACCGTACGCGTAGGGTTATCGGTCGCCGTTTCAATAAGAAATGCTACGCCATAGGGACCATATCCCTCGTACACCATTTCTTTATAGTCGCTCTGGTCTTTTTCTACCGCGCGTTTAATGGCGCGCTCGATATTATCTTTAGGCATGTTTTCCGCCTTCGCGTTCTGAATTAACGCGCGTAAACGAGGGTTAGCGTCGGGGTCGGGACCGCCAGCCTTCGCCGCAATAGCGATTTCTTTCCCCAGCTTGGTAAATATTTTAGACATATTACCCCAGCGTTTAAACTTACGCTCTTTACGAAACTCAAATGCTCTTCCCATTTTACGTAGCTTATATCCGTTATATATTACTTCTGTTCCGTTTCCATCTCTCGCCGAAGCGCCACCATACGAATAGCCGTAACGGCGGCTTCTGTTCCCTTATTACCATACCGTCCGCCCGCGCGTTCTTCCGCCTGCTCCATAGTTTCGGTAGTTAACAAACCAAATATAAAAGGCATGTTGTACGCCATATTCAGCCGGGTAATTCCTTGCGTCGCGCTTTGGCAAATATAGTCGAAATGCGGGGTTTCGCCCCTGATAACGCAACCCAGGCAAATTACCGCGTCCACGTTAGTATTTTCCGCCATAATTTGCGCGCCTAAAGTTAACTCGAATGCTCCGGGTACAGACTTAACGATAATATCCTCTTCATTCGCCCCGTACTCAACCAGCGCTTCCGCCGCCCCTTTAGCTAATGCCTCCGTTACCGCATTGTTCCACACCGAAACAACAATAGCGAATTTCATACCTTTCGCCGAAGGCGCCTTGCCCTCCACGACAGATAGATTTTTTAAAGACGTAGCCATTATATAATAAATGTCTTGTTTGCTATAATAAAAGAAACCAAGAACGTAAACGGTTCTTGGTTTTAATCTTTATCCGGATTACTAATTTCTTTGAGATAAGATATTTACTCTTACGATTTCTTTTTCAGCCTGCTGAGCTTCCATCGTATTAGGATAATTTTCTCTTATACGTTCATACGCTTTAATGGCATCGGCATAGCGGTTAAGCTCTTCGTAGACCATAGCCGCCTTTAACAGATATCCCGCGGCATATACGTTATCTCTAAAGTCGGCCGCTTTCATAAAATAGCCGGCGGCTTCGTTATAGCTATTAAGCTCCACATACGCGTCGCCAATGGCGGCATACGCTTTAGCCTGTATAAGCTCGTCTTCGCTGCTATACTTTTTCAGGTGCTTAACCGCCTCGTCGAAGTTACCCAGCCGAAGCTGACAAATTCCGGCATAATATCGCGCCAAATTTCCGGCGTCGGTAGAACCGAAATCTTCGATTATCCGGCGAAAACCGTAGTAGCTACCCGGTTCTCCTTCAAAAGCAAGACGAAACGAGTCTATCCGGAACTGCTGTTCCGCCAAATACATCCGCGCCAACGCCTCGTCGTTACGCGGCTCGCTGTATAGCTTCTTATAGCCAAAGAACACTAATACAAGCAGCACGATAACGCTTATGCCTATGATAATAGGCTTCTGATATTTGGTTACAAAGATTTCTGTTTTCTCAACCACTTCGCCCACGGAAATATGTTTTTCCTGATTTTTGGTAGGCTTCCGATTTTTTGCCATTGGAATAATAGTTTTTTACGAAACGCAAAAGTAAGCTTTTTTTCTATTCTGAGAAATTAAATTTTACCGCCAGCCGAAATTATATATACATCTTCCGGATTTTGAACAAACCTTCTCTTGTTGGTGTCGGCATAAAGCCGGGAGAATTATTCTCGTAAAAAAAATTCATCCCGCTCAACTTATAAACACCGCGCGCTCTAACAATACTTTAACACCTATAAGTACGAGCGGCAAGCCCCTATAAATTCCGCCTGTCTCTCGAATTTACGACCGAAACGCTTACTTATCCGTACACCAAGCGGGACCGCCATATCGGTAACCGGCATAACCATTACAATTAGCGCAATCGTCTTTACCTTATCCGCCCGAATAAACGCTAAAGTCACGCCGACAATTAACGCGTCGATGCCGGTCGCGACAGCCATTCCGAATGCGGCTTTCAAACCGACACAATCGCATGGTTTATCGGGATCTTCACGTACATTAAAGCTTTCGGCTACCGTCTTACCGCCAATTACGGTAAGTAAACCAAAGGCGATCCCGGTGATCGTAACCGGCAATGAAAGGCTCTACAGATCTACCCGGCAACCACCCTATAGCGGGCGTCGCTCCCCGCGCTACGGCAAAGATACACGCCATACGAAATGACCGCGAAAATCGTATTCTTTTTTAAGCAATCCGCGTGAGATTGATACGGCAAACGTATCAAAACAGAACCCGACGGAAACTAACGGCAAGGAAAAGTATCCCATAGTAAAAAACCGACCCGTAATATCGGTTCTACCAGTACGGTAGTAAACGGTAATTAGCGGTTAACAAGCCGCGAATATAGCGCAAAATACATGGACTATACGAATTCCGACACGACTCTTCGCCATATTAGGTCATTACGCGAAAAGCCTCGAAAAATCGTCGGAAGTTGACACGAAACCCCGCCTTTATCAGCTAATTTAAGCTAACTAACGCAAAAAAAAACATAAGTGTATTTTTTCAACTTGCGAAAAAAAACATAACACCCTAGAAACAAGAATATTATATGGCTCAGGGAATACGGGGACTCATAATTTATATAATTTTCACATAATCGAAAAATCGATAAAGTTGCACGAGAATACTTGTTTCTCTATTTTTGACCCGTTTCTAAAGATTCCGATAAGATCATTATGCTGATAAACAGCATAAAGTAAATAGCTGAATGATGTAACTTTTACTCCGCATCATTTATCATTAAGGGGTAAGTAAAACGCTCATAAAACAACCGATAACCTATACTGGTATTCCAGTCATAGCAATGTTACAGATATGAAAAAAATATACCAAACAACCGTTCTTTTGTTTTCGCTTTTAGCCGGCTTTTCTATTCAGGCAAGAAGTCAAACATTAACAGCGAATAATGATAACGCTCAAACCGGCCCGTTTCAAAAAGTCAGGATCGATGTTACCAAAAATGATGTTATCCCATGCGGCCACTATACGCTTAGCATTGTTAACGGTCCCTCTCCTACTCAAGGAATAGCGGGCTTCGACGGCGACTTTCTGGTTTTTATACCAGGAGTTGGCGCTATAGGGCAAACAATAACCATAACCTATAACATAGAATGCGACGGGTTAGGTACTAATGCCCAAGCAGCGGTCGCGATAGCCGTAACCCAAGAAAACCTACCCATAAATATCATACAAACTGACGAATATTGCGTTGACGCAATGCCCGAAAACGTAAAGTTTGGCATACATCGAAAATTTATAGCGTATTCTGACGATAATTATAGCAGCAGCCATAAGGGCGGGTATATACAAGTGTTTCAGATACCCTTAGCGGGCGACCTTAACGGAGACGGGAAGCCGGAAATTATCGCCGCGGGCGGTAAAACCACAAGTACTCTCGACACCTATATCGACTACATCTATATTTTCGACGGACAGACAGGTAACAAGCTATTCAAGTTTGATCTAAGTACTATCGGAAGCGGCTACGGACATTTCAGACTAGGCTCTTTACCCTACCATCAATCCCCTTCATACATGGCTATAGCCGATGTTGATAATGATGGCATAGGAGAAATTATAGTTTGCCAATCAACCGACAACGGAAAGGTATACGCGCTTAAACCAACGCTAGACGCTAATAAGAAGATAACGGGATTAGCCAAAATGTGGGACGGCGAATACGGGCATAAAGCCCCGCTTAGCGACAATTACACCGTATACGGACAACCTATTCCTAACATTGTAGATATAAACGGAGACGGCATACCCGAACTTGTTGTTTATAATAAAATATATAACGCCCGAACCGGTAAGCTGCTTATGGCTTGGGATAAAGACGCCGCCGCCGCCAAGGCTAGCAGCCTCGCTACAGGAACCGGTCTCGCCAACTATAATCCGGGTAGTACGTCAACCAATAACACTTACTCAAATAACGTAAAGACTCACGCTATGGTAGGTCGTCGCCCGTCCGGCTCAAGTCTTTATAACGATCTTCATATAGCGGTGCCGGCCATTGTCGATACGGATGACGACGGGGAAATGGAAGTTATTACTGGAAATCGTATTCATAAATTCAACCTAAGCTATTTAGGTAAAGACGGAGAACCGGGAAATCACACTCAGAATACATATACTACAATAGAAGGTCCTACGTCGGTAACGGTAAAAACAGGTACTGCCGGAACAACAAACACTACCTACTACTTTAACGACGGCTTTACCCGCGTAGCCGATCTTGATGGCGACGGTAAGCTTGAGGCTATTGTTTTTCAGAACGGCTCGGGCGAAGCATTAGATCTAGACGTTCTGGTTTATATCTGGGATATCGAAACGAGAACACTTAAAGCGGCCGCCTCTTTTCGCTCGGACGGAACTCACGGTACATTCGGTATTCCTTTTGTCGGAGATATCAACAATCGACTTGACGGGCGAGACATCGCGGAAGGCGGCTTTACGAAGAAGCTGCCCGAGATTTGCGTTACCGCGGGAGGTGTAGACATAGACGGTAGCAGCGAGACAACCGGCATCCCTCTCCATCCGGCGGCTAATATGCCCGAAGCGGGAAGTAGCTACCCCAAAACAAGGTTCAATAATCGGACCGATAAAGCCGGACATATCATAGCGCTAACTTACGACGGAGGAGAATCGAATATTCAAAAACGCCTTAAGATTAGCTGGGCTTTAGAGCATTACGATTACTCTGACAATACCGGTATTTCCATGTTCGATTTTAATAACGACGGAGCATTCGACCTATGCTATCGCGATGAAGAAACGATACGGGTAATCTCGCCTAAGCTGGGTACGTACGACTATATTCGAAATGACGCCCCCGCAAGCGAACCCGCTATTCTTTTTAAATCTTCGATACAGTCTAATACCGGTTTCGAAACTCCCGCGATTGCCGACGTGAATATGGACGGTAGCGCCGATATTGTCGTCGTAGGATGGAGCGAGTCAAATGGGCTATTATTCAGAGGAAATGTGTACGTGTTCGAGCACGCGCCCGGTAATCCGAAATGGGCTCCGTGTCCCCCCGTATGGAACCAAGCGTTATACAATCCTTTACATATCAACGAAGATTTAACGGTTCCCGCAAGACCAATATCTATGCTCACCACTTTTAGTAAAGGATCGGAAACTATTCAACCTTATAACGGAGCATGGATACAGCAGCCTATCGTTAAAGACGGCGAAGATCATATTCCTATATATCGCCACCCGGACGCGGCGCTGGCTAATATGAAGGTGGAAAGAACTTCGGATGGAAAAGCCTCGGTAACACTTACGATACGTAACGACGGATTAGCATCGATAAGCGCTACAACTCCCGTAGATTTTTATATTACAAACCCCGACACGCCCGGCGCAAAGCTATACTCGCAAAATGAGGCTATAGGAACGGATGTCTTTTCTAACGAAAAAGTTACGCTTAGCTTTACTATCAACTACGACCCGGCCGGTAAGTTCACTCATTGCCGGCTGGTTGACGACGGAACAAATTTCCCCGCTACAAACTACACAGACTGCAACATCAATAACAACTACGGATATACGGCCGTGATAACAGCCGTCGATGATAGCTATACCGTATTTAACGGAGATCAAAATTTATACGACATCGTCGCTAACGACATTACCATCGGCAATGCTATACTTACGATAGGCGAAAATCCTAAAAACGGTACGGCTAATATAACTCCAGAGGGTAAGCTGTCGTATACTTTTACCCAAAATACCGAAAGAAAAGACAGCTTACGCTATACGCTACGATGCGAATACGAAGGCAATATTCTAGCTACCATTGATACCGCCTGGGTTTACTTTACAAAGAGCGATTTGCCCGATAATATTATTACCAATCCCGACGCGTGCGTTGTTATAACGCCTCAAATTACATTCGGAATAGCGCAAAAATGGGAAATAACGGACGCGAACGACGGCAAAAGCGCCCATCAAAAATCTTCGCCTATGGCGGGAGATCTCGATGGCGACGGCATACCGGAAATTGTCGTAGCGGGTAAAACCGGAGCTTATAGCAACTTTAAAAATATCAACGTATTCGATGGAGCGTCACGCGAGCTGAAAGCGTCTTTAACCTTCGAAGTAACAAACGGCGATTGGGCTTCTCCCGTCCCGTTCGCGCTGGTAGATGCCGACGCCAACGGATGGGGCGAGATTGTATATGTACTGGAAGATAAGGCGTATAGCTACGAAGCCGCGCGAGATAACGACAACAAGCTTCAATTCAACTTAAAGTGGGGACCCGTTAGCTACGATAGAAAAACAGGAACAACTTTCCCTTATCTGCCTCAACCGCTAGTCGCGGATTTCAATGGAGACGGTAAAGCGGAAATAGTAGTTAACAACTGTATTTTCGACGGAACAACCGGAGCCTTACTCGGAAGAACAGAGCCAATAGCAAACGCTTTCGTCGCCCGCAATCCCGCGACAGATACAAGCGAAGCGACTTTCGCCGGATTGGGCGATTTTGACAATGACGAACTCCCCGAGCTGGTTCTCGGGGCCGCCATTTATAAAATAAACGTAGATAAAGCCGGAACAGATCAATTCTGCCAAATCCTATCAAAGAACACAGCTATCGGCGACGGCTTCGCCGCCGTGGCCGACTTAGATCTCGACGGGCGGCTGGAAGTCGTGGTCGCGCATACTAAGAATGAAAGTAGCGTTACCAGAGCATACCTATATACATGGCGTCCAGACATTGAAAATAACGGCGCCGGAACTTATGAACGATACCACATTCCAAACGGAGCCGGCGGTACGAGCGGTCACATATCTTTCCCGCTCGTAGGCGATATCGACGGCAAGGAAGAAAACGGAAAATACTATCCCGAAATTTGCGTATCTACGATAAACTCGGTACGCGCGTTCCGCTATAATCCCGGCTTAAATAAGCACGAGCAAAAATGGTTCTTAAAAACCAGCGACGATTCGGGCGGAACAGGTATTACGCTATTCGATTTCGATAACGACGGAGCGAGCGAGCTCGTTTATCGAGACATGACGGATTTACGCATCATCGACGGAAGACCGGACAGAGATCTTACCGTTAGCGATAACCTGGCCTCTACTCCATGTAAATCGGGTACGGCGTCGGAGTACCCTATTATCGCGGATATCGATGGCAGCGGTAGCGCGAGCATACTGGTTACGTGCTATAAAGGAAGTAGCGAAGGCGGCGCTAATACGCTCATGGCATACGAAAGCGGTACGCAGCCCTGGACACCCGCACGCGGGGTTTGGCATCAGGCGGCTTACGACCCCAGCCAGATAAACGAAGATCTTACGGTACCCGCATACCCTCTCGCGAAGCAAACATCGTTTATCGCCGACGGTCGCAATCATTATCCATATAACGGCACGCTTACGCAAGTACCGATTACGGATATAAATATGAAACCGATTTTAGAGGCTCCAGATCCATACGTTATCAGTATCATAGCCGAGCAAGCCGACGCCACAACAACATACGTTAAAGTAACGATTGGCAACCAAGGCGTAAAGAACGTAAACGCCAATCTACCCGTTACCCTGTATAAGGATAGCGAAAGTACAGCCGACATTTTAGGAATTAAAACGATCGACGCGACGCTACAGCCCGGTAATACGGTCGCTATAACCTACGACGTACCGACGGCGAGTATCACATCAACGCTTATCGCCCGCTTACAAGACGACGGCAACACCTATCCCGCTCCGGGTTCGTTTAGCGACTGTAATATGGATAACAATACGCTATCGGTCGCAACGCTGCTGGCGATTAACGATCAGGCGGCCACAAAACCGGGAGTACCCGTTACAGTTGACGTCTTAGCGAACGATATATTAGGCGGCTGCACTATAGCGAATATTATTTCGACAGTAGAAGCCCAGCCCGTCGACGGTACCGCCGTCGTAGAAAACGGAAAGATTAAGTTTACTCCCGGAGCGAACTTTAACGGTAACGCGATTTTCACCTACAAAATCTCTTGCGGCGATACGCAATACTCTATCGGGTCGGTACGTATAACTTTAATGAAGCAGCTACCCGATAACATTATTACGGACGAGGGCGATTGCGTCGTACCATTCGAGGAAATAGTGTTCGACGTTAAGCGTAAATGGTATAGCCCTAACGGAACAGCGCACGGTAATACCGGTCCGTTAGTAGGAGATTTAGACGACGACGGAATTCCCGAAATCATCACTTTTAGCTCCGCGATGACAACCCTGTATGTGCTAAACGGAAGCGACGGATCGGTAAAGACAAGTATCGCTATTCCCTATGCCGCGGGTACAGGTGGTTGGTATCCTGTAATGACGGCGGTTTTAGTCGATAGCGATAATAACGGTCGGGGAGAAATTATTCTCGCGACCAGCGACCTAAAGCTTACCTCCTACGAAGCAAAAGCGACAGACGGAGCTTTCTCGTTAGAGAAAAAATGGGGTCCCGTCGATTTCCAAAATCCCACGGCCGCCGATAATCTGCCGCAACCTATCGTCGCGGACTTTAACGGAGACGGCGCGCCCGAAGTCGTTATTTACAATCAAATATTTAACGCGGGCACAGGCGCCAAGCTAGGAGAAACCGAAGCGTTGGGAACCGAAGCCGCGCCCATCGCCTATGTCGGTCGAATTATAAATAGAGGCGGAAATAAAACATCTAACTTTATGACCGCGGCCGACTTCGACGACGACGATTTACCGGAAATCGTCGCCGGCGGTAAGGTATATAAGGTAAATGTCTCTCCCGATGGCGCTACCGCCACATGCGGCATATTATACCAAGCCACCGCTTTTAACGATGGCTTTACAGCCGTCGCGGATGTGGATTTAGACGGTAAGCTCGACGTAGTCGTAGTTGATTACGACGGAAGTCGAACCCGAATAAACGTGTGGAGCCCTACGGACGGATTAACCAACGCCGGACGAATGATAGACCAAATAGCTATCGACAAGAGCGAGGTATGTCAAGGTTATCCGTTTATCGGAGACATCGACGGAGCGGACGCTTTCGACGGTGAAAAATATCCCGAAATTTGCGTTGTCACAAGAGAGCTGTCTCCGACATACGGAAGAGTTAGCGCTTATAAATATAATCCCTCCTCTGAAAAATACGAACTTAAATGGAAGCTTCTGAACAGCGACACCTCCGGCGGTACCGGTATCACGCTATTCGATTTTAATAACGATGGTATAAACGAAATTGTTTATCGCGACGAAAAGGAGCTGTATATATATAATGGCGTCGCGAATACGACCCCTGTATTAGCAAGTCCTGACGCTCATTTTACATGTACGTCGGGTACCGCTTTCGAATATCCGGTAATCGCCGATCTGGACGGTAGCGGAAGCGCTAAAATTTGCGTCGCTTGCTCGGCTAACGGAGTAACCGGTACTTCACATACGTTAAACGCTTTCGAAAGCAACACTACGCCATGGGCTCCTACCCGTAAAGTATGGAACCAGGTTAACTACGAACCTACTATGATTAACGAAAATCTTACCGTTCCGAAAACAGCGTTCCCTAAGCACGCCGTATTTGAGGCGGAGAGGAATAGCGTAATGGAAGAATTTCGTCCATATAACGGAGCGCTCATTCAGGTACCCGTTACGAATGAGGATATGAAACCGGTAGTAAGAGCGGCGGACGCGTATGTCGTCGGCATTGTTATCGAGCAGCATAACGCCACAACCGTTAACGTTAAAGTTATCGTCGGTAACCGGGGGCGAATGAACGCCAGCTCATCATTGCCGGTTACGCTTTATACCGAACACACAAATACCGATAACCCTACCAACGCTATCGGAACTCAGCCGATCGGGGTCGCCCTGTTACCCGGCGCCGCGGTGACTTTAACGTACAACGCGCCTATCGCCGGCTTAAGGGAAAGGCTGATCGCGCGCGTACAGGACGACGGGCAAGGCAGCTACCCCGTCGTCGGCTATTCCGACTGCGACCATACAAATAATATAGGGTCCGCCGCGACATTTATAGCTATTGACGATTTCGCGTCTCCCTATAAAAATAGCCATGTAGATATTGATGTGCCGGCCAACGACGGATTAGGACAATGCAACGAAACAACCATCGTATTTACAAACATCAGCGCCCCGAGTAACGGCGAGGCTCAGCCGGCAGGTAAGAAAATAAGGTACACACCGACCTCCGGTTTCGTCGGCTCCGACAGCTTTACTTACACAATCAGGTGCGCCGCAACAAACCAAGAAAGCACAGCGACAGTAAGCATCGTAGTAAACTCGTTGTTAATGGTCGAAAAGCTGAACGATAAAGACGCGTCGGAGCCGTACGCGGATGGAATATTCCGTATTAAGTTTACAGACACGCCTTTTACGCTGACCAAAGATCTCGAAGTATCATATACCATAACCCCTACCGCGGCTATAGAAGGCGTCGATTACCAAGCCGTAGCAGGTACGGCGATCATCGAAGCCGGAAAGCCGCATGTCGATGTTATTATCGAACCTATAGATAACTTTATGGTCGAAGGAAATAATAAGCAAGTACAGCTTTTAATCACAGGAGCCGCCATTCTCGGCACGCCTTAGGCGTAGCCGAGAATAAAACATATTCCGAAAGCCACCTTAATAGCTCGTAGTACAAAAACCACTCAACACAAAACGCCATACCTCGCCACGGGTATGGCGTTTTACTTTTTATTCGCGACGCGTAAAATCTAAAACGCCATAAATCACCGCGAAAAAATAATAGCGTAAATAGCGATTTTTATTGTTTTAAAGCCATCTGTAGCGAGTTTACATATCCTAAATATTTAATATTTCTCCTAAAATCTCCACGCGATTATCGATTCGCGATAAAACAATCGTGAAAATACACGGTGGCGATTAACATTATTTAACTCCGGATTTAACTATCGGCGATTATAATTTTTACCTTTGTTTCGAAAAACGAAATTATTTTACTTTAAATTATAAAAAGATACGCATTTTTTATCATAAATATTCGTTCTTTTTTCATTTTTCGAATCAACCCACTCGTAATACATAGCATTAACCCGGTTTGAAAAAAAGGTATATCAAAAATTACTTACGATGAAAAAACACTTATTAACCTTACTGCTGTATTTTGTAATCTCTCCATTCAACAACAATATTTACGGACAGGACATAAGCGTCACAGGATCTTGGGCGTTAAGCTCCGTCGGCGTCAATGAAATAATAGTGGGCAGTATCGAAAATAATGCGGTCGACTACGATAAAGTAAAAAATACCGTTTCGGGCGTTTTTAACGCTATTACCTTTAAGAAAGATAGCCGATGCGGGTTAACGATCGATCAAAAAGAGGTAACGGGTACATATACCTACGCCGGCAATACGCTTACAATTACCATCGACAACAAAAAAACAATCTATCAGCTTTCGGCGGACGGAAGTAACGTAATGACATTAAAAACCGATTTCGTCTTCGATAATATTACGAAATCCGAAATCGGTTATCGCGTTACGATGGTACTCCGAAAACAGAACTAAAAAACATCGCGCTTCATTATACTATTAAAGTAAAGTCTAACCATAACCACGAAGTGATGAACAAAAGCTTACTTTTATTTCTGTTTATTATAGTCCCGACCTTTCTATCAGGGCAAAACAACCTAATACCTAATACCGCCGATTGTAGTAGCGTCGGACAACCTTTTCAGTTCGATATTAAAGAAGCTTGGATATCCCAAACCGGCAACGATATATCGACCTGCGCGACTCCTTTAGCCGGCGATATCGACGGAGATGGCGTTGTCGAAATTTTCGCCTTAGCCGTAAGCAGCCAAGATAAGCTATACGTGCTTGACGGAAGAGACGGCAGTACCATTACTACTATAGGCATTAAAGGACACATAGCCCATGGCGTTACCCCTAATATCGTACTTTGTAAAATAGACGGTAAGGGGGCGATATTTAACGCGGGTAAAGACGGCTCTCTAACTCTATACGCGGTAACAAGCGAGCCGGGCGCACGCCCTATCACATTCGACAAAAAATGGAGCGTGGCTTCCGGAGGTATAACCCCCAGCTCTATGCCTATCGCCACGGATTTCGACGGCGATGGTATTGTCGAGTTCGTCGCGAGAGGGCAGATTATCGACTCTCAAGACGGTACTATTTTAGCCGTTTTTCCTCAAGGATCGTCGATTTCATATGATTTCGACGCGGCTTTTCATACGGCGATGGACTTAGACGGCGACGGAATACCGGAAATTACCGCGGGTACAGAGGTATATAAGTATAGCCGCGGTACAGGCTTACAGCTCTGGAGAAGCCTAAGCACCGTCGCTTCCATAGCCGTACAAAACGGTATCAGTACCGCCGCCGATATAGATCAGGACGGAAATGTAGATTTAGCCTTTTCTTCAAATAACCATGCTATATACGTTTGGACACCTAACACAAATACATTAATCGGAACGATTAGCGTTCCAGGATCAGGATACCACTCTTATGTTTTTATCGGAGATATCGACGGAGAAGTTGTAAACGGGAAAAAGTATCCCGAATTAGTTTACAATTCTATAAGCAAGCTATATACGTACAAGTATAATGGTTCTACTTTCGCTCAGAAATGGGAAATGGGACATTCCGATACATCCGGAGCGACATCTTTAACGCTATTCGACTTTAACAATGATAATGTTGTAGAACTGGTGTACCGCGACGAAACCCATATTCGAATATTCGACGGAAGACCGGACGGGACTCTAACGTTGAGCGACGCTTTATATTCGCGGAATTGCGGATCCGTTACCTGCGACGAAACTCCGATTGTTCTCGACGTAACAGGCGACGGAAGCGCAAACATCGTAGTAACGGGACATCAAAGCACCAAATCCCACCCCGGAGAAGTAATGGTATTTGAGGGTTCGGCATCTAAATGGGCGTCGTGTCCTCCGGTATGGAATCAACAAATGTATAGCCCTTTATACGTAAACACCGACCTTAGTATCCCTAAGACCGTCAAGCCCGTTAATACCATATTTATTCGCCAGGATCAAGATAACACTCCGGTGCAATTCTATAACGGGGGACCTATGCAGGCGCCTTACGTCAGCGCTAATACCTTTTTATCCGTTAACCTTTCTCCCGATGTTTATGTTGTAGAAGGTGGCATTACCGTAAATAGCGCCACATCCGTAACGCTTACCGTAACTTTTGGCAACCAGGGGTTAGCCGTAGCAACGGCGTCAATTCCTATCCGGTACTACAAAAACGATATAGCCGCGGCTAATATTATCGGCAGCGAAATCTTAGGTACAGATTTATATCCCGGACAGGTAAAAACGATCACTAAGCAGCTTGACGGCATACCCGCGGGTACATCGCGATTTTACGTGCAGATTATGGACGACGGTACTCACTTCCCCGCGGCAGGACCATATAGCGACTGTAACTTAACAAACAATAAAAAAGCGTTTGGCACGTTAGAGCTAGAAAAAACAGCCAACGCGATAAACGCGTGCGTCAACGGCACAAGCGTTTTCTACGTGGATTTAAAAAATAATACGGATCAGCTCGGAAATCCTACTTTATTTACAAATATTTCGCTTATAGACAGCTTAGGAACAGGATGGCAGCTTATTTCGGCTAACGCGTCATACGGAACGCCGGGTAGCTACAATCCCGGCACTCGAAAAATGGAATGGACAGTTCCGTCCCTCGACGCCGGAGAATCCGCGCAGCTCGTTATCGTAGCCAAAGCAACAGAAGCGGGGTCTATACGTAACAACGTTTGGGTGCAAAGCATTAATGGTACCGTTCTCGGAAAAGAAGCGATCGAAGCATATGTTCAGGTTGATGTTACACACGCGCCGCTTCCGCCCATAATATCTCCGGCGGACCCCAAACTTTGTTCTTCCGATATTACGCTTACAGCCACGCCTCCGGGAACAGCGACTTCCTACCAATGGTTTAAAGACAATATCGAAATACCGGGCGCTACCCAAAGTACTCTCATCACTTCGGATATCGGTAGCTATACCGTAACCTACTTCGACGGCACTTGTGTCTCGCAGATGTCGGCCCCGGTGGCTGTCAAAGATAACTGCCTCGCGGCGAACCCGGATATTATATCTACCATAAGCGCATCCGCATTAACCGCCGATATTCTCGCAAACGATATATTAACCGGCTGTACTTCGGACAACGTAACGGTAACTTTATCTACCATAAAAACAGCCCAAAACGGAATAGCGAATATTACAGGTAACAAGCTGGTATATACGCCCGACGGCCACGGAGTAGATAGCTTACGATACATACTGCAAGACTGTAACGGAACATACAAAGATTCGGCGATGGTGTATATCATCATTCACGAAACGCCCGATAATGTCAGCGACGCGGAATGCTTTATTCCCGCGAAAGCTATGGATTGGGGCATACAAGAGGCGCAAAGCTTAGGCTCGATACATGTTTACACTCCTCCGCTTACAGGAGATATGGACGGGAACGATCTCCCCGAAATCGTCGCCGGAATGGCGAGAGCGGGAAGCACCTCTCACGGCGGTACCCATATCAGCATCTTTAAAGACGGCGGCGCCGGAACAAGAGTCGATTTCCCGCTCATAGCTCAATACCAAGGGTTTACGCCCGGCGTAATGGCGCTAGCCCGAGTAAAGGTATCCAACACGCAAGATATTTCTATGATTGTCGTCGCCGAAAGCGACGGATACCTAAGAGCATATAATATAGACGGTACTAATATCTGGACTTCGACTTCGGACATTCCCGGCGTAAGCGCGAAATGGAGAGAGGTAGATAACATTAACTATGGTACATCCGTCGCGTTTGCGGACTTTAACGGCGACGGCTACGCGGAGGTTTACGCGGGCAACAAGATATTCGACGCCGCTACGGGAAAGCTGCTATGCTATGGCGGTAGTGCCAATAATAGAGGATTTTCGGCAAACGCCGTTATCACAGATCTTACCATGACTATCGCGGCGAATGTCTATGGCGACGAGAAGCCGGAGCTGATAGCGGGTAATCAGGTTTACGAAGTAAATATCGTAAGCCGCGCTAACCCCGCGTTAAACTCTATGAACGCGGTAAGGCGGGTTACGCCTCCATCGTCATTCTCCGACGACGGTTTAACTCAAGTTATCGATATCGATAACGACGGTACGCTAGATGTAGTTGTTCAGAAACGTAATCCGACAACTCTTGCGAACGCCCATTTACTTTACATATGGAGTCCCGATAAAGAGAAGGTGTTAACCTCTACTATTTTAACCACGGCAAACGTTATAGGGGTTCCATTTATGGGAGATATCGACAAAGATGGAAAACCCGAAATTGTAGTTATCACGTCTAACTACCCGCAAAGTGGAACAGACCATTGTTTTATACACGCTTTAAAATATGACGGAACCCAAACGCTGCAGCCTTTCTGGAAAATGAAGCACGCGGATAACTCCGGACAAACCGGTATCACTCTGTTCGACTTTAATCAAGACGGTAAGGCGGAGCTGGTTTATAGGGACGAGCAATACCTGCGTATCTTAAACGGTAGCGGTGTTGATGACAACGATAACGATATGATCGTCGCCGGAACGCTAGACATAGAAGCGGCTACCAGATATAAGGTGAAATCTATATCCGGAACGGGCTATGAGTATCCTGTAGTCGCCGATATTAATAATGACGGACAAGCGGAAATTATCGTAGGCGGCGCGGAAAGCGGAGATAGCCAAACAAATCTTTTACGGGTATTTAAATCAGCCGATCCAACCACGGCTCCATGGGCTCCGGCTCGTAAGGTTTGGAACCAGTACGCGTACAATGCCGTAAATGTAAACGAAGATTTAACCATCCCTCGGCTTCCGTTAAGTCTGGCGGTTGTATTCCCCGGCGAAGACGGCATACCAGGTACAAACGATGATGTCCGCCCATATAACGCATACCTACAGCAGCAAACTACGCTAAACAAAAACGGTATGCCGCTGTGGCTCGCTCCCGAAGCCAGCTTCGACGGTAGCCTTGCTTATACATGGAATACTTACGACAATACGCTAGAAATAAAGGTTAAAGTTAAGAACATTGGGGACGCCGATCTAATCGCGCCCGTTTATGCTACAGCATATAAAAATTCTATCGCCGACGCCAACAAGCTGGCAACCGGCGGCTGTACGACAAACATCGCGCCAAATACAACCGAAGAGTTAACTATAGTCGTCCCGAACATTAGCGATAAGCTACCCATTACCGACATACACGTACGCTTAAACGATAACGACGGTACTTACCCCGTTCAGCGACAATGTAAGTATAACGACAACGAGTTGGATAAACCTATCGCCCAGATACCTAAAGCGGCGGATGATATCTTTTATGTACGCAGCGACACGCCCAGTACAAACGATATTTTAGCCAACGATAGCCACGATTGTAACATTAGCGACCTTAACGTAACAATTGTTCCGCCCGCGACTACCAACGGAACGGCTTCGATTAATCCCGATAAGACATTAAGCTATCGATCTAACAACCTGTTTAGCGATACCGATCTTATATACTACAAAATCCGATGCGACGGTAGCGACGACGCGTCTGTCGCTATCGCTTACATGGTTATTCAGAAACCGATAATGGTAGAGGTAGTACCTCCCGGTAAAGCAGACGAAAACGGGCTTGTTCCCGCTTATCTAAAGTTTATGTTTACCGACGATGTTACTCACCATAAAGATGTAGAAATAACTTATCTTATAGAGCCTACCAGCACAGCTCCGGCTACCGACTATACTCTGAATCCCGCTCCATCTAAAATAACAATACAAGCAGGACAAAGAGAAGCGCTCCTAAAGCTTACCCCTGTTCAGAATCATATCGTACAAGGCGGCAGGGAGGTAAAAATCACCATTACGGATGTAACCGATAACTTTACGCCTTAACTTCTATGATAAGCTAACCTGACAAAAGGCGCTATATTACTACCATATAGCGCCTTTTTATAATTAAGCTTAAGCATAAACCAGCTAAATAAAGCTAAGCAAGGTGAAAAATTACAACACCTCATTTTCAAGATCAAAAAAACGACCGAGCCTTAAATTCCAACCCTCTCACAACCAAGCGGATAAAATTAACACTTAAGGTCCGTTCGTTAAGCGACATCGCCCATTTAAGCGCCAGAATACCTTAATTACCAATAACTTATCGTATATTTCCTAACTTTGACCGATATACGTTAACTATAGAGAAAATTCTTTTTTCATAAACTCTAAAAAGAACTCTGTTTTAGCTACCAAAAACCACACCATGAGCATTAAAAAGATTCTCCTCGGAAAAGGGACGATACTTTTAGCGTTATTACTTGCTTACAACAATACGCTTTTAGCGCAGGATACCGAATTCTGGTTCGTCGCGCCTGATGTTGACGAAATATACGCTACAGGAAAATGCGATGATCCGGCTCGCGTAATACTAACAGCAGGAGATAAACCCGCCGTTGTTCTAATAAAGTATAAAGGCGGCGATAAGCAAATTCTCCTAACCCTTACAGCCGGAGAAACTAAATTGGTAACGTTCGCAAGAACTCCCGCCGCCGGACAATATGCTCTAGCCGACATAGAGAATCGACCGGCAAACTCTACCACTACAAAAAACAAATTCGGAATACAGGTTACTTCGGATAATCCGATATACGCCAGCTACATGGCAGACGGACCTTGTTTAAAAGATTTATTTACTCTAAAAGGGGGCGGCGCCTTAGGAAAAGAATTCTTTTTATCTTTTCAGAATAAATATCCTTTTACCACGACATCCTATCCAAACTCAAGGCGTAGCTTTCATATCGTCGCGACCGAAGACAACACCAATATCGCGATTAATTTAAAGAATAGTACACTACAATACTACCTTAAACATATCATTAAATGCGGGAGAAACACGGGCGGAAGTAGGTAGCAATGCTACTCAACCTCTATTTGGAACAAAAATAACATCCGACGAAAATATCGCTGTAGCCGTTTACGAAAGTACATTTAACGGAGATATGATAGGAGACCAGATTGTTCCTGTAGATCAACTTGCCAAAAGCTATATTGTACTTCGAACATATCCGATAAATAGGCAAGTTGACGCGACCGAGTACGCTTTCATTATGGCTACTAAACCAAACACGACATTCAACATGGTAGACGCAAGCGGTTCGTCAACACTCGAAACCTTAATCAACGCGGGAGATATGTATGAGCTGCCCGTTACAAGCGAATATTATATGGTAGAAGCTAGCGAGCCCCTATATGTTTACCATCTATCCGCAATGCTAAAAAATCCAGTCCAAGAATCTGGAGCATCGCTCCCGCCGAGCATGTACTTCATACAAAGCAGAGATATGGCTTTCTATAAGTCTAACTCTTCCGCGGCAAATGCGCTTAACCATTATATTTTCGTAATAACCCACAAAGATAATATTGACGGTTTTTCGGTTAACGGCTCTTCAACCGTTATTGTGCCGAGTAGTTTCTCCCCATTCCACGCAAATACAGGGCTTTCGGACTGGCGATATACGCGTTTACATATAAACGCATGGACGGCTGGGGTTAACACTGTAAAAAACACAAAAGGCGCCTTTTCTTTAGGCTATATGTTTAGCGATAATACGTGTGGCAGCTATGGGTATCTAAGCGGGTTTGGCGATTTTTCTTTCCCCGAAATATCCTATAAGTGCGAAGGACAGTCGTTAACCCTATACGCCGGATATGCTAAAAACTACCGCTGGTGGAAAGGACCCGCGGCCGATGTAAATAACAATCCTACCATAATAGGAACGAGTAGCTCATATACCGACCGGCAAACGAAGAGGGCTACTACTCTGTTGAGATTGATACGGATCCTAAGAAAATAGTTGTCGAAACATTTGTACAAAACGACGCGCTCGACCTTGTTATCGGCATACCCCAATTCGTAAAGGTTAACAACGAGGCTTCTTTCTCAGCGACAGTCACTCGTCCTGAGGGTAAAACGTTTGATTGGGCATTTGCGGACGCTACCCCGGCATCGGGATCGGGCGCGACCGTTAGTGGCGTCAAATGGTCCGACACAGGCGGCAAAACCGTAACGCTTACCGTTAAGAATCCGGAGCTGGGATGCCCTGATGAAGCGGTAAGTAAAACCGTTTATGTATATGATATACAAGACGACTATGCCGGCACTACCAAAAACAAAGCGGTTGAAGCCGACGTACTGGCAAACGACGATTTTCCCACATTAACGGCTACGGTAAGTAGTATAGCAATAAATCCACAAAACGGTAATGCGGTAGTCAGTAATAACAAGATAATCTATACGCCAAGTAACGGCTTTATCGGGTACGACAGCTTGCGGTACGAAGTAACCTACGGCGCACATACTGCTAACGCGTGGTTACGTCTATCCGTAGCGGAAGAGCCGGATAATATTAGCGACGCAGAATATTTTGACGATCCTCTTGGTATCGACTTTACCTTTAAGCCGCTATCGAGCACCTCTACGGCCTATTCGGTAAATAGCCACAACATACCTATCGTGGGCGATATTGATAACGACGGCTATACCGAAATTATTGTCGGTAGAACATCTACCTCGGGCGTTTCTACCAAGCAGCTATATATCTTTAAGCTTAAAGATAATAAGCCGGAACATCAACAAACGCTCGCCACCCCTTACTTTAACAACGTAGCCGCCCCCTACTCTATCGCTAAAGTCGATAATAACGACTATGCCGCCATTTTCATATGTACCGACCATATAAAAAACACAGCGGCCAACCAGCTCAAGCTGATTAAGTATGTATATAACCCCAACACCATGCTATACGAAGAGTTTAAGGTAAGCGGAGTTGAAAAACGCGGCGCCTACTCGGCTCTATCTACCAAAGAAATGGCGCAACCGATGATTGTAGATTTTAACGGCGATGGTATTCCGGAAGTAGTTACCTACGATAAAGTCTTCAACGCGCGTACGATGGTGGAGCCGCTGGTCGATGGAGACTACTTAAAAAACGCCGATAAAACCGATGATACGGCTACCGGATTCGGCTTTGGAGGGCATACGAATAACAACCAAACTTCGCAAGGGGCATCTATTATGGCGATAGGCGATATGGATGGCGACGGCGTACCCGAAGTAATTGGCGGTAACCGCGCGTATAAGGTAAACATTACAAACCCGACCGGCGCGTCGGGCAACTCTTTTACTTTGTGGAGCAAGTGCGGCAAGCAGGGACCTAATAACGAAACTCATAACGAAGCTGTCGACGGAGCAACCGCCATTGCCGATATGGATGGCGACGGATTGCCAGATGTTATTGAGACAAATGGTAGATTTCGCAACCCGTCGGGTAAAGGAGGTTTATATATATGGAACCCGCGAACAGGTAAGGTTATGCATACCGATATTATCAACGATCTACCTATATACTCGGATAATCAGTGGGCGTACGGCGTATCTGTGGCATTTATTGGAGATATTGATAATGCCGACGGGAAAAACCAACCTGAAATATGTTTTACAGGTTATATGAAATCGTACGCCTTTCGGTACGATCCTCAGACAAAAAGGCTAACGCAAAAATGGGTAATAAATACAAACGATGATTCGGGAGCAACCACGATGGTAATGTTCGATTTCGATCAGGATGGCGATAACGAATTAGTTTACAGAGATACCCAATCTCTTCGAATTTTAGACGGGAAAACAGGCGCGAATAAAATTCCGGTAACGGCGTGTACGTCCGGAACAGCTATCGAATACCCCGTTGTTGCCGATATTAACGGCGATGGCGCTGCCGAAATTATAGTTACCGGAGACACCCGGCTGCATGTATACGCCAGCAGCCCGGCAGGTACGTGTGCTCTGGCGCGCAAGGCGTGGAATCAGTTCGCCTACAACTCGGTTAATATTAACGAAGACCTTACCGTACCTAAAGTACGGTTTAATCCGGCCACAACGTTAACCGGAGGCGGCTGCGGAGATGTTCGTCCATACAATGGTTATTTACCGCAGCAAACAACGCTGAATAAGTTTGGGTGTCCGTTATTTTTACTGCCAAATCTTAATTTCGACGGAAACCCGTCATACAGCCACCACGCAAAAGGCGATTCTTTAATTATTATATTAACGTTAAGCTTAAAAACGAAGGAGATGCGGCTATTGGTCCTCCTGTGTATGTTAGCGTGTATAAAGATGATATTCTGCCGGCTAACTTTATTGCGGCTGCCGGTAAAAATATAGCGGTACTCCCCGGGCAAACAGGAGAGTGTACGATTAAGGTAGAAAATATTTCCTCGTTCGCACCGTATGAGAAGCTGGTAGTACGCTTTAACGACGATGGCAGTGGAACCCCCGTTCAACAAGAATGTGATTACGATAACAACGACGGATTTAAGCCCCGCAACCAAATGCTTATCGCCGTTAACGATACGTTGGCGATTCCGACTAATAGCCTTGGAAAATCGGCCGATGTATTAACGAACGATCGATTAGCCGAATGTACCGTTGCCAACATTAACATTGATTTTGTCGTAGGAAAGCCACCCGCAAGAGATACCGCCTCTATCGCTAGCGGTAAAGAAATCGACTTCGTACCAACACCTTCGTATGTAGGAACGGACTCGTTACAGTATGAGATTATCTGCGGCGACGACAAGGCTACCGCCGAGCTATATATCGTAATACAAGCATTGCTAAAAATTGAACGAGTTGATGACGCCTCCGAGCCAAACAAGAAAGGCAAATGCAAAGTCGGCTTTGTTGAAGCAGGAGCAAGCTACCACAGACCAATTGTAGTTACCTACGAAATATCGGGGGGATCGGCTATCCATAGCACGGATTATACCCGATGTTATAACCGGTACGGTAACTATACCTCAATATACGAACGGTAAAGAATTTGAAATAGCCACACCTTATAATAACTATAAAGTCGAAGGTAACGATAGAACCGTAGAGATTAAGATTACCAGCGTAGAAACATTGTAAGCACCAACTATAATAGCAAAGAGGCTGTCTAAAAAGTAAACAAACATGTCATTCCGACCGAAAGGAGGAACCTGTCTGTAAGCGGTAAGACGCTATAAGCGAACAGATAGCTCACGTTCGTTCGACATGACGAAGTAATAAAGCTTTTTAGACAGCCTCTTTTATTTTACGCGAAACGCAAGCCTATTTCAGCCCCCTATTCTTAAGAAGCGGATCAATGCTAGGCTCTGAACCGCGGAACTTAACATACATTACCATTTCGTCTTCCGAGCCGCCGCGTGAAAGAACTTCATCCCGAAACTTTTTGGCAGTTGTTTGATCGAAAATATCACCTGCTTCCAGGAACGCATCGAACGCGTCAGCATCAAGCACTTCAGACCATAAATAGCTGTAGTATCCGGCAGTATAGCCACCGCCCATTGTATGTCTAAAATATGTACCGCGATAACGTGGAGGTATTTGCTTAAGCGAGCCTATCTTCTTCGTCGACTCATCCTCAAACTTCAGCACATCCAAATTCCGGGGTACTTCTGTCTGTATGTGATAATCCATATCGAGAATAGACGCAGCAGTATATTCTACAGTTTTAAAACCTTGCCCGTATTTACCGCTCGCTTCTATTTTCTTAACTAATTCGGCAGGAATTACCTCGCCTGTTTCGTAATGCTTCGCATACACCTCCAGCACTTCGGGCTGGAATGCCCAGCGCTCATTAACCTGCGAAGGTAGCTCAACAAAGTCGCGAGAGACCCCTCTAATACCGGCGTATCTTGTATTGGTAAAGAAACCGTGCAGCGCATGTCCGAACTCATGGAACATTGTTTCAACCTCGTCGGCATTTAGCAGCGAAGGCTTATCTCCCGAGGGCGAAGGAAAGTTACAAACGTTAGTAACGATAGGCGGAATGTAATTTCCGTTATCGTCATACCCTTGTGTACGTATTCTACCGCACCACGCGCCACCGCGCTTAGCGCCGGGACGAGCATAAAAATCGGCATAGAACAACGCTAACAAAGTTGAGCCATCTTTATCATATACCTCAAACGTTCTAACATCATCATGATATTTCGGCAGATTGTTTACCTCTTTAAATGTAATACCATAAAGCCGGTTGGCAACATAGAAAATACCTTCTAATACGTTATCTATTTTGAAGTACGGGCGAAGCATCTCGTCGTTAAGATCGTATTTTGCCTTCATTACTTTTTCGCTATAGTAACGCCAGTCCCAACCTTGTAGCTCTTCGTCCATCCCCTCTTTCTTAGCCAACATCCGCATTTCCGCCAGCTCTTGCTTTGCTACTTTTAGAGCGGGACTCCAAACATTATTTAGCAAATCGTACACATTTTCCGAAGTCTTTGCCATTCTGTCCTCCAGCACATACTCCGCAAAATTCTTATATCCCAAAAGCCGCGCCTTTTCCGCACGAAGGGCGACTAACTCCGCGATAACAGCCTTATTATCTTCGTTGTTATTGTTGTTGCAACGATTGATATACGCCTCAAATAGCCGTTTACGAAGCTCGCGATTATCGGCATATTGCAGGAACGGCATCACGCTTGGATTATCAAGAGTAAATACCCACTTCCCTTCCAAGCCGTCTTTTGCGGCGAGGACGGCAGCCGCGGCAATAGTTCCTTCCGGTAAACCCGACAGGTCAGCCTCATTCTCGATAACCAGCTTAAAAGCTTTAGTCTCCGCCATAACATTTTGCTCAAACTTAAGCTGCAAGTCGGCTATCTTACCATTTAATCCGCGAAGCTTTTCTCGCGCCTCAGCAGGAAGGTTAATACCTCCACGTACAAAGCCTTTATACATTTCTTCGACGAGCCTTAGCTGATCGGGTTGTAAGCTTAACGCGTCACGCTTTTCGTACACCGATTTAATCCGCGCGAATAAATCGGCATTTAAGCCAATATTGTCGTAGTGCTTAGTCAGCATTGGAGTTGTTGTTATTTCCAACGCTTGTAATTCGTCGTTAGAATTTGTACGGCTTACAGCGCCAAATACAAGTGATACCTGAGCCAACAACTTACCCGAACGGTCGTAGGCAGCCGCCGTATTCTCGAATGTAGGCTCCTCCGCATTACTAACAATAGCTTCGATCTCGCTGTTGTGTGCTTTTATCGCTTCTTCATACGCGGGCAAGAAATGCTCGACTTTAATCTGATCAAAAGGCGGAGCACCATGAGGTGTATTCCAAGTCTGAAGTAAGGGGTTCTCTGTCGCGGCTTTATCTCCACCACAAGAAGCCGCCAGCAAACCTACTGCCAAAATCATGAGTGATAACTTTTTCATTGTTCTATTTGTATTGGTTTTGTTTAGTTAGCCATTATAAAATATAATAACCATTTGGCTATTATTCCTCATAATCTTTTACATACTTCTTAAGCCACATATCCGTTTCGTACAGCATGTGCATTATATTTTCTCTTGCTGAGTAATCGTGGCTTTCGTACGGAAGCGACACTAAGCGCGCCGTTCCGCCATTGCCTTTTAGCGCGGCATAAAAACGCTCGCTTTGTACGGTAAATGTACCTGTGTTATTATCGGCGTCCCCGTGCACGAGTAAAATGGGCGTCTTTATCTTATCGGCATACATGAAGGGAGACATCGTATTATATATCTCCGGGGCTTGCCAGTAAGTACGGCGTTCGTCTTGAAAGCCGAACGGAGTAAGCGTTCTATTATACGCACCGCTACGTGCAATACCCGCTTTAAACAGGTTGGTATGCGCCAGAAGATTCGCCGTCATAAACGCTCCGTACGAGTGACCGCCAACAGCAACACGGTCGGGATCGCCAATGCCCATTTCGTCAATCTTTTTAATTGCCGCTTCGGCATTCATTACCAGCTGTTCAACAAAACCATCGTTAGGCTCTTTACCATCCACACCCACTATGGGCATCTCGGTTTCGTCCATTACCACAAAGCCCCGCGTAACCCATAGCACAGGCGATCCATAAGACAGACGAGTAAACGAATATTTCGATCCGCGAACTTGCGCCGCATCAGATGCCGATTTGTACTCATGCGGATAAGCCCACATTAGCACAGGTAAGCGTCCGTCGCGTTCGGGATCGTAGCCCTTTGGCGTATATACCGTAGCCGTAAGGTCTATTCCATCGGCGCGCTTATATCTTACCAGCTCTTTCTTTACGCCTAACATCTGCGGATAAGGATGCTCGAAGGCTGTAAGCCGCGCTACTTTTTTCTTAGGTATATTATGTAAGTAGTAGTTCGCGGGCTCTTCCACCGATTGTTTTGATGTAATAAAAATACGCTTTGCCGGGTCTATAACATCAGCCACCCTCTCGTTGTATGGAGCAACGCAACGCCAAAGTGTTGTCGTTCTCTTTGTTTTAAGATCGAAGCGGTTAAGGAAAGGCATATCGCCCTCGGGCGAGGCGCCGTTACCTGTAAACAGCAGCTCGTTGTTAGCTTTGCCCGTATATAGCACCGAATAGCCGTAGGCATTTCGTACGCGAACAGGGTTGCCCGGATCGTTATAGCGGTCGTTAGTAGAAAGATCGAATAGCAGTTCGGGTTCTTTGCTTAAATCGGACGGGTCGAAGCGATAGGTTCTGCTACGCCGCGTTACCCGCATGCCATCAAAGTATAATGCCAGCTTATCGTTACCCCAATATATTCCGCGGTAACGGAATCGCGTTTTAATTAGCAGCTGTTTTTCTCCGTCAAAAGGAGCCGAAAGCGTAAATACAGCATCAAAATAAGGTAGCTTTGTTCGTCCAACGCCACCGTCTAGAGCCTCCGCCCATACAACGGTCGAAGGGACATCGCTCCGCCAGCCGAAGCTACGCGGATAAGCCGACGCGACATCGTACCCAATAGGTATGCTTTCTTCCAGAGGGTTATCTGTCAATACTTTCATTACTTTACCACTCATATCCCAAACCTCGTATTTTTGGGGGAACCGATACATGGGTACTTGATACGAATAAGGACGATGAATGGTCGAAACCAACAGATATTGATTATCAGGAGAGACTTGCGCATACATATAAATAGCAGGAGAGCCCAACTCCCGCTCGCCATTCGAAGTCCAAACCACAGGTTGCGAGGTAAAGTAGTAATCGAACAGCTCTTCGTCATAAGGACTTTCCAGCAAGTTTTGATATGTTGGCGCAGGGCGAGATTTACCCACGTTTTCTTGCGCAACCACACCGGTTGGTACTAAGGGCTTTCGGGGCTTGCTTCCAATATTCGCAGGAACAGCAAAAATAATCAGCTCTTCGTCATTTATAAATGTATAGGTATAACCAAACGCGCCGTTAAGCCTACGGTTGCTTAGCTTAACAGCCTTTGCATCGGCAGGAGAAATTCGCCATAGCTCTATGTCGTTTGCCGTGGTATGGTTAAAATACACATACTTACCGTTGGGCGACCACCGTACGTCGGTTAGCTTAGGGCTAGACGGTAAGCCTGTAACGGTCTGCTCTTGAAGTGTAGAAAGATTCTTCAGCTTTAGTCCTGTAACATAACGGCTACGGCTAGGACCAAAAGTTGCCGGATTAATCTGGGCGCCGCCCAAACCCAGCTCTTCCGCGGCTAAATCTTCAAGCGGAACAAATACGGCGCGCTCCATAATTAGCATCCAAGTCGCATCGTTGTTAATGCTTACAGATGGGGTTGGCTTTGCCGCTACCAGATCGGCAATGTCTTTAGGAGGCTGCTGGTATTTCATATCTTGTGCGGAAAGTTTGGTGATGGTTAATAATATCGGCGACAATACCGACCAGAATATAATTTTTCTCATAGCTACAGGTTTTATGTTTCGGATAAAAGTTTATCTTATAAAGATATTGAATTACGCGAAATAATTTTATCGGTATTTCGTTAAATAAATTACTCTCGCGCATTAAGATTGTTTGCCCCGCGGCTCACTTTCCGTAAGTCCGAGTGTAACGAAGAAGCGTAAGTTCGGCAAAACTAATCTATTAAGCATGGGTAGAGGCGGCTTCGCCGAACCAACGGTTCTCACTCTGCTCAACATGGCGGCAGGCAACACACCAAAAGCTAAAAACACCTTAACCCGGTATTTTTACCCACCTTATAAGCACGCTATCGCAAATATTATAAACCACCTACAGCCACCAATAGCATTAATAATCAGCTATTTTATTTTATAATCCGCTACATCCCATACGATCAGCCAGTTAGAGCCTGACTTCAATTCGTTTTTTTTTCTTACATTTGCAGGCTAATTTAAGCATAAGGAATATTGTGAATAGTTCGACACACCTTATAATTCCTTTTAAAGGGTTGAGTCTGGGTCAACATTCGTTTGAATTTGAAATAGACGACAGGTTCTTTTCGCGGTTTGAAAATGCAGTAGCGCAAAAAGGCAAAGCGTTTATTCAGGTAGAGCTCAACAAGCTGAACAACCTGATGGAATGCGACGTAATCATTAACGGCGAAGTAGCCGTTGAGTGCGACCGATGCCTCGACGAATTCTATACACCTGTTAGCTTTGAGGGCAAGGTAATTGTAAGTCTCAAAGGACAAATAGGTGACGATTACGGACAAAGCGAAGATGACGTTGATGTTATTTTTCTTAGTCCGGCAGACGACGAGCTGGATTTATCGCAGTACTGTTACGAAAGCATAGGGCTAAGTTTGCCGCTACAAAAAGCGCATCCTAACGACGCTAACGGCAACAGCGCCTGTAATAAAGAAATGCTTGATAAGCTGAGAGAGCTAATGGTTCAGGAATAAGGAACAATAATAAAGACCAAAGAAATATAGATGATTTAAAAGTCTCTGCTCTTTTTTGTACAAATAAGAAAATAACTAACTATAAAATACGAATACAACATGGCACATCCGAAACATAGAGTATCGAAACAAAGAAGAAACAAACGTAGAACTCACTACAAAGCAGAAGCGCCTACGCTTTCTAGCTGCTCTAACTGTGGATCGGCAGTACTTTACCACCGCGTATGCCCAGAGTGCGGATACTACAGAGGTCGCTTAGTTATTGAGAAGCAAGCCGCTGTATAAGAGAGAGCAAGCCCATGCTCCGGCAACCAACATATAACCCCCAAAAACAATCTGCATGAGAATTGGGATTGACGCAATGGGTGGCGATAAAGCTCCTAAGAACATTGTTCTAGGGGCTATTGAGGCATATACTCAGATGTCGCCCGGATCGCGTATTGTCCTTTTTGGAGACAAAGAACAAATCGTTAAAATTTGTGATGAAGCAGGGTTCGACCATAATAAGCTCGCCATAGCGCATACCACCGAGGTCATCGAAATGTCCGATCACCCCGCAAGAGCCTTTCAACAAAAAAAAGATTCAAGCATCACAGTTGGGTTCAAAGCCTTGTATAGCGGCGATATCGATGGCTTTGCAAGCGCCGGGAATACCGGAGCCATGCTGGTGGGTACATCATACACCATTAAGTCTATCATTGGTATAATTCGCCCTTGTATTTCGGCTACATTCCCTGTAATTACAGGTGCCGAAGGTATCTTGCTTGATGTTGGTCTTAACCCCGACTGCCGTCCTGATATTCTGGCGCAATACGGAATTCTTGGCTCTATTTATGCCACGCATATGCTTAACATCGATAATCCACGTATAGGATTACTGAATATTGGTGAAGAAGAGGAGAAAGGAAATCTGCTAACCAAAGCCGCCTACGAGCTGATGAAAGAAGAAAGCTACAACTTTATCGGCAACATAGAGGGGCGCGATATTCTTAGCGGTGAAAAAGCCGACGTAATCGTTTGCGACGGCTTTGTTGGTAATGTGCTTTTAAAGCAATCGGAAGCCTTATATGGTATGGCACAAAAGTTGCAAATAAAGCATGATTATTTTAACAGGTTTAACTACGAGCTACAGGGCGGTACGCCTGTATTAGGCGTAAATGCCCCTGTTATTATCGGGCACGGAGCATCAAGTCCGTTGGCAATTAAAAATATGATTCTGCAAACAGAACATGCCATCGGGGTAGATCTCGTGTCGAAATTTAAGGAGGCTTTATAATGGCTAAAGTTACGGCTGCTATAACCGGCGTTGCAGGATATATTCCCGACTACGTCTTAACAAACGAAGAGCTAAGTAAAATGGTTGATACCACCGACGAGTGGATAATGACTCGTATCGGTATCAAAGAGCGCAGAATACTGAAAGAAGAAGGCAAGGGAACCTCTGATATGGCGGAAATGGCTGTAAAAGAGCTGCTCCGCAAAACAGGTGCTAGTCCTGATGAGGTAGATATGCTTATTTACTGCGGCGTTACCCCCGATATGCCTTTTCCCTCAACCGCTAACATTATAAGCGATAAGGTAGGTATTTTAAACGCTTTTGGCTACGATATTAATGCTGGATGCTCCAGCTTCTTATTCTCGCTACACACAGCCGCACAATATATCGAAACGGGTTACCGCAAGAAGATCGTGCTGGTAGGTGGCGATAAGATGTCGAGTATTACCGACTATACCGACCGCACTACCTGTCCCCTATTCGGTGATGGCGCAGGCGCCGTGCTAATTGAGCCCTGTACCGATGGTTACGGCTTAATGGATGCCATGCTGCATGTAGATGGATCGGGACGTAAGCATTTATTCCAAGCGGCAGGAGGTTCTCTTAATCCTGCATCCATGGAAACGGTGCTTAAACGTCAACACTTTATTTACCAAGAGGGACAACCTGTGTTTAAAGCCGCCGTATCTCGTATGGCAGACACCGCTGTCGCTATGATGGAAAAACATGGTTTAACTAATGAAACAATTGACTGGCTTGTACCTCACCAAGCAAACCTCCGTATTATCGATGCAACAGGTAAGCGCATGGGACTGCCACCGGAAAAGGTAATGGTAAACATTACACGCTACGGAAATACATCGGCAGGTACTCTACCCCTCTGCCTTTGGGATTGGGAGCCGCAGCTAAAGAAGGGCGATAACCTGATACTTGCCACATTTGGAGCTGGTTTCACTTGGGGCGCAATCTACCTTAAGTGGGCTTACGACGGAGTTAAAGACGTTACCAAAAAGTAAGAAATCAGGTACCTTTCAGCTACCAAAGGGTCCCATAGTTCAAGGGATAGAACGGAAGTTTCCTAAACTTTAAATGCAGGTTCGAATCCTGCTGGGACTACAAAACACATTAATAATCAATGTGTTTTTATTTTTCACACCCGTTTTTACACCCATGAAATATATCTGTCTTTATTTTTCTTTTAAAATCTTGATTAAATTATTAAGAGTAATTTCTCTTTTACTCCCAGATGATAATTCACATTCCCAAATGATAATAACTCGCCATCCTATTTGTTTTAGTTCTTCCTGATTTCTACTATCACGAAGTAGATTATTATTAATTTTTTTCTCCCAGAATTCCGAATTACTATCCGGTATACGTCTATGAAAAGTTATACCATCTAATGAATGTCCATGCCAAAAACAGCCGTGAATAAAAATAACTGTCTTATATTTTTTTAAAACTATATCAGGTTTACCTGGTAATTCTTTTACATTTTTCCTATATCTAAATCCGCAAGAAAAAAGAAATTTTCGTACAATAATTTCTGGTTTAGTGTCTTTTCCTTTAACTAAAGCCATTACTTCCGATCTTTTCTTTTTATCCCAAATATCCATTATCAAAGACTCTTTATATAAGACTTAAAAGGGAATTCTAACGGAACAGTAACATTAGCATGAAAAATTACTAAATCACACCATTGTTCATATAATTTTGTATTATCAATTTCACAGCCCCAATATTCAGATAAGATGTCACCATCAAATAATAACAATTCCGATTTTATTTTAGCGGCATTATCAGATAAATTCATTATTATTCCAGGTATGTTTGAATATATCTTTCCATTATAATTAATCGAACCTCGGCCTCCTGCGGAAAATAAGTCTCGTACGTTGGGACAAACAACACTTTCTTTTGTTGCGAGCCATAATGCGAAACGGTTAAATTTATCATTACTTTTCCCCAATAGTTCTGGGAATAAGCAAAAGCCTTTTACTATATATAATTTCCTTTCATCTTCATCTAAGTGATTCCAAAGTCTTATTATCATTTTACTTGAAGATTCTGTATCACCAGACCACCAAGTAGTTTCACCATCCTTCAACAGGCTTTTATAATAGTCAAGAACAGTCTTTATAGGATTCTCTTGTTTTCTTAGTATATCATATGGAACTCTTATCTTATCAAAAATTGTTGCTCCTTTACTCAAATTCATATCAATTAAATAACGAGGAGAATGAGTAACTACAACTTCCGATAAACATTCTTCATAAGGTTTACATAAAAAGTCTATCGGGTCGCGCATCTTACCAAACAACATAAATATCCTTTCGACTCCTTCAACTCTTGTTCCCTCAGCGACACTGCTACCGACGGATTTCCATTGATTAGATTTTGTAGTTTTGACTTCTACGCCATAATATTTTTTAGCGACAATATCAGGAAAGCGTTGTCCTGATATTAATTCTATTGAATTCTCAAATACAGTTCCTTTCGCTTCAGAAGTTAATATATCAAATACGTTCTTTTCTAATTTACTCCCCAGTAAACTCAAGTATAGGTTTTTATTCTTCTTAGACTCGGATTTTAATGAAATAAGAACTTGATTTAATAAGGTTTCGAATTCGACCTCGTTTGGTTCGGAATTTACGGCTACTACCATGATTTATTCGAAATATAATTCCCAAATCGATTCGATTCTTTTCGCTATATGATAAGCCAATAACGGAGGTACCGCGTTACCGATAACCTTATACGCCGCCGAAGGGCTAAGCTCGAAGCTATTTTTCCTTCGCTCGTTCGGTATTACGAATTCATAGTCCGACGGAAAGGTCTGTATTAGCGCGCATTCTCTAGGCGTCAATCGTCTTTCCGCGTATCCCTTAGCGAGTTCGAAAGCGATAGCGCCTCCGTGCTTTTTAGCCAGCCTTCTATATTCGATATTACCATGATGTTCGGATCGTATAGTCGGCCCGACGCTACTTAGGTTAACTTCCTTCTGACCTTGACAGCGCGCCCCCATATATTTCGCCCGCGAATAGTATTTTTGGGATAAATCCGATGAAACCTCGGGCTCTTCCAGCGATGAGAAAATATCTTTCAAGCGTACGGCGCCGGCTAAACCTTTTCCTTTAGCTACGAAAGCGTGCGTCGGTTCCGGATACGGGTCGTACTTCTTCGGAACACTTTTCTTAGTCAGCGCTTTCAACGCCTCCGGTCTTAACGCCGATTTTTTAATACCGATAAAGATTACTCGTTCTCTTGATTGAGGTACGCCGTAGTCAGCCGCGTTAAGCGTTCGGGGGTTAAGCACGATATAGCCGTCCCCGTCCGCGGAGGCGAAGTCTTTTTGTATAATATCTTTTATATTCTCCAAATTAACCAAGCCCTTAACGTTTTCGGCGATAAATAGCTTAGGTTTCGTAATATCGATAGCTTCTTTCATCCAGTAGTACAGCTTGCCTCTGGTCTCTTCCGTCGCTCCTTCTCCGTTAATACTATTTCCGTTATGATCTTTCGACGAGTTAAAACCTTTTCTCTTTCCCGCGACGCTAAAATCTTGACAAGGAAATCCTCCCGTCACGACGTCGATCCCGTCCGGGAAAACGTTTATCCCCGATTTATGCTTTCTCACCAAATCGACGATGCTATCCCGACGATAGATATCCGAGCTATAGCCGTATTTACGAAAGTAAGACCTCCAAGCCGCGAAAGCCGGTTTTAAAATATCGTTAGCGAAAACGATTTTAAAACGAGTCGATTTTAGGCGAACGACATTTTTAGCTACTATTTCCTCGATGAAATTACCGCCGGGGTTAACACACTTATCGTAAATCGTAAACCCTCCTTCGAATCCTAAATCCATTCCCCCGCATCCGGAGAATAGCGAGAGTACGTTTAAATCTTTTTCTTTCGCCATTTTAAGCTTCTATATAATAACGTTCAAGCTCGCTTTAAGAGCGTTCGCGCTTTTCACAAGCGCGCCGATTGTAAAATTCGTTCCGCCTTTCTCAATTCTAATAACGTTGTTATACTCTATTTCGAGCTTGATAATCGCCCGGCGAAACGTTAAGAACGATAGAATAGCTTTAATTACGCCCCTAAAATAGCCTAAAAACGGCGATAAAACAACAATTTTTCCATTATAAGCCAAGAAATACGGCCCCCGAAACGGGACTTTTTCGCTATAGGGGTTACAAAAAACGATTAAAAAGAAGCGATAGAAATAGGTTTAATTACCAAATTATCTAAAAAATAGTTGAAAAAACCAGAATAGAATACCCTATAACGCCATAAAAATATATCGTCCGATTTAATTTATGGCGACTATATATAAATTTACACAAATAAAATTTGTTTTGTGTAATAATCTTCTTATATTTGTACTATTGAAAATGATAGCACAATGATAAATAAAGATTTCAAATCAATACCTGAGCT